>NZ_CP022754.1:1220000-1831666 GCF_002257605.1 Parabacteroides sp. CT06
GCTGTCGCTTGGACATTCAACGAGATTGAGAAGTATGGTGGGGATAGGCGTAAAATCTTTGTCTCAGGTCATTCCGCCGGAGGTTATTTAACGAATATGGTCGGACTGGATAAGAAGTGGTTGACTAAGTATCGGATAGATGCTGATGCCATCGCCGCATTAATCCCTTTCAGCGGTCATGCGATCAGCCATTTCGCTTATCGGCAGGCGAAGGGAATGAAAGATACCCAACCGAGTATCGACGAGTTCGCCCCTTTGTTTTACGTACGTCCTGACGCTCCTCCATTGATTATCGTCTCGGGCGACCGGGAGATGGAGATGCTGGGCCGCTATGAGGAGAACGCCTATTTTTGGCGTATGATGAAAGTGGCCGGACATAAGAATACTTATATCTATGAGTTGGACGGATATGATCATGGATCGATGGCCGCTCCCGCCTTTCACATCTTAAAGAATCACGTGAGGATGATCTTGAAGGGTTCAGAAACCCGGTAATTTGATTAACTATTAATTTAATACGTATGGTTCTCTTTTCTTTATTAATGGTCTTGATTTGCTTGAACGCATGTTCTGGAGCGAAGATCTCGGACAATGTAACGGTGTATGTCACGACAAACGATCGTGCGAAAGATTTCGTGAGAAGTGAGATCGCCTTGGGGGACAAACAAGCCGCCTCGCCTTGCGTGATAACGATAGACCCTTCGGTGCGCTATCAGACGATGGATGGCTTTGGTGCCGCCGTGACAGGCTCTACCTGCTATAACTTGATGCGGATGGCTCCCGAGGATCGGACAGCTTTCCTGAAAGAGACTTTCTCTGATACGGAGGGGATGGGGTATAGCTATATCCGTATCTCGATTGGCTGCTCGGACTTTTCTTTAAGTGAGTATACTTGTTGTGACACGAAGGGTGTCGAGAATTTCGCCTTGCAGAGCGAGGAGAAGGAGTATGTGATACCGATCTTGAAGGAGATCTTGGCGATCAGCCCTTCTATAAAAATCTTGGGATCGCCTTGGACTTGTCCAAGATGGATGAAGGTGGATAACTTAAAGGATTTGCGCCCGTTCGAGTCGTGGACTAGCGGACAGTTGAATCCCGCTTATTATCAAGATTACGCTACCTATTTCGTGAAATGGATACAGGCGATGGAGGCCGAGGGGATTCCTATCGAGGCGATAACTCCCCAAAACGAACCTTTGAACCGAGGAAATTCCGCTTCCTTATTTATGGGATGGGAGGAGCAACTCTCTTTCGTGCGTGACGCTCTAGGCCCTAAACTGAAAGAGACTGGCCTCAAGACGAAGATCTACGCTTTCGACCATAATTACAATTACGATAATATGTTGGAGCAGCAAGGCTATCCGATGAAAATCTACGAGGATGAGAATGCCGCTTCTTTCCTGACAGGTGCCGCTTACCATAATTACGGGGGCGACCGGGAGGAGTTGAATAACGTAAACGGCAAGTTCCCCGATAAAGAATTAATATTTACGGAAACTTCTATCGGCATGTGGAATGATGGACGTAACTTAGAGAAACGCTTGATGGAAGATATGGAGGAGACGGCCTTGGGTACGGTGAATAACTGGTGTAAGGCAGTTATCGTATGGAACTTGATGCTGGATAACGAGCGGGGACCGAACCGAGAGGGTGGTTGCCAGACTTGTTATGGTGCCGTGGATATCGATCGCTCGGATTATAAGACGATTACCCGGAATTCTCATTATTATATTATCGGTCATTTATCCTCTGTGGTGAAGCCGGGGGCAGTACGGATCGGCTCTAAAGGGTATACGGCTGATGGGATTATGTATTCCGCCTTCGAGAATTTAGATGGAACAGAAGCACTTGTTTTACTAAATAATACGGACGAGGCTAAAAATATAACGGTAAACAGCGGTGAACGTTCATTTACCTATGAGGTTCCCGCTAAAGCAGTCGCTTCTTTCCGTTGGAATCTTTACTAATAAGGAGGGTGTGTTAAAAGTTGGTATTATGGCACGCAGATTTAGCAGATTTACGCAGATAATATATTGATTTTCATATCATAAATCTGCGGTCATCTGCTCAATCAGCATTATCTGCGTGCCATGTTCACACTTTTGACACACCCCCGAATGTCCAATAACTTTATCTATAGTGGCAACAAGCCGGTAGCTTATCATATACGGCTTTATCCGCCTTATCCATATCCGTGTCATGGCCTACTTTAGCGATCGCCTTGCTGATCGCTTTTGGGGAGGTCTTTTTCGGATCGTACTGGAGATGGATCATCTGGGTATCTTTGTCCCAATGAGCGGATAACACACCTTTTACCCCTTTTGCCGCTTTCTCGATACGTTCCTTGCACATATCGCAAGAGCCTTTGACACCGAACATGGCATGCTCGGAGGCTACCCCCGTGGCGCTTTGCGCATGCATCATATGCCCCTCATGCCCAGTCATAGGCTTGGCGGGCTCGTCGCCGTTATTCATCATGGAAGTTTTTCCCTCCAGCTGTGCGCTGGCGTCTATGGCGAAGACTCCGTTGGTTACGATTTCCTCACCTTCTCGCAAGCCATTCAAGATAACATAAGAGTTACCAAGGGAAGGGCCTAGCTCCACCTCACGCATCAAGAAAGCGGGGGTATTCGTATCCGGTTGCTTTACGTACACGATAGCACGTTTACCCGTCCAGAGCACAGCGGTTTGCGGTACGACGATCTCGTTCTTATAGTTGCGGAGCGGGGCGCTTACGTTTGCCGTGGCGTACATCTCGGGCTTGAGCTCCAAAGAGGCGTTCGGTACCTCTACACGGACCTTGGCGGTACGGGTCGTCGTGTTCAAGATCGGGTCGATGAAAGAGATCTTACACGAGAACTTCTTGCCGGGTAGCGCTTGCAGGGTAAATTCCACCGGATCACCTTTGCTAAGGAAAGGGAGATCCACCTCGAAAGCGTCGAACAAGGCCCATACCTTCGTGAGGTTCGCCACGTCGAAAAGGATAGCTCCTTGGGATACATAATCACCTTGGCTTACCCGCTTGGACAGGACGATACCGCTCGTGTTCGACTTGATCTCTACAACCGGGGAGATAGAGCCGGACTTCTCGATAGCGGCGATCTGGGCATCTGTCATCTTCCATAAATATAGTTTTTCACGGGCGGCCTGTATCAATTGAGATTGTCCCATGCGGATCGCTTCCAACAATTCTTGCTGGGCGGTGAAAAGCTCTGGGGAGTAGAGGGTAGCGAGGGTCTGTCCGGCACGCACCGTCTCACCCGTGAAATCAACGTTCAAGCTCTCGATGCGTCCGCTTACATGGGCTGTTTGAGATTGCAGGCTACGCTCGTCCGGTACGATCTTGCCGTATAAACGGACTTGCTTGACCGGATTCTGGCGGGATACCTTGGAGGTTTGTACGTCCGCTAAGGCTGCTGCTTCTTCCGAAAGCTGAATGGCGTTGGGATCGATGGCCTTGTCGGAGAAGGAGCTCTTACGTACAGGGATCAAATCCATGGCGCAGATAGGGCATTTACCCGGCTTGTCTTGGCGAATTTGGGGATGCATGGAACAAGTCCACTCGCCGGCCTCGTTCTGTTGGAGGTCGTGGCCATGCGTAGGGTCGTGAACTTCCGTGCCGGTCTCGCTCGCTTGTGACGTATGGCTGTCGGTATCGGAGTTATGGAACAGAAGCCAGCCCAACAAGAGGCCGCCCGCTAGGAACAGGATATATATCAGGTACTTGGATTTTACGGTTTCATTTATATTTTTCATTTTCTTATTCGTTTACAGAGGTGGATATTAATTTCTCGATTCCGGCGATTTGGGTATTATATTCCGCTATCGCTTCGCTTTTCTTCAAGTGATAGTCCAACATTTGTCGCTCCACTTGGATCACGTCGGTCAAGGTCGTTCTTCCTGTCGAGAATTCCCGGACGATCAGTTGGTAGGTGGCCAACGATAGATCGTATTGTTTCTGGTACAAATCGATTTTCCGTGCGGCATCTTCCAATTGCTGGGTAATACGGATATACTCGGCTTGCAGTTGGTTCATCGTGTTCTCGTACTTCAACTCGCTGGATTTCCAATAATGCTTGCTTTCCTGTTGCTGTGCGTTATATTTCTTACGGAAGATAGGAAGGCTGATCTTTAGCATGGGCATGAACATATCCTTTCCGTTCATACCGGACATAGAGCCCATAGACATATCCTCCGGTTTCTTCCCGATCAAGGAATACTGGAGGCCGATACCTAGCATGGGGTAACTCATTTTCTTGTCCATCTCCGCCTTGGCCCGGTAAGCGTTTCCTTCCGCCTCCAGCATGGTAAGCATGGGGTTGTTGGAGATGACGCTGTCGAGAGCCATCGACTCACTCCATGAGAGAGGAAGCCGTTCCAACGAGTCGGGAACGGAAATCGGGGTAGCTAGCGACTGATTGAGCAACGTATTAAAAGCAGCCTCGGCCGTTTTCCGTTGCGATAACAAGGAGGCTAGCGTATTCTCCAGTTCTACCTTCTCCATCTGGATTCGCAGTACGTCCGACATTCCGCCCATAGAGTTGCCACTTCCCATAGAGCCTCCACCCATAGGGCTATCGCCGGACATTCCGGACATCGTACTACCGGATGCTCCCGTGCTTTGTACCGTAGGGCTTCCCATGCTACTACCTCCCATACCCGACATACCTCCACCGGATACGGCGGGAGGAGTCGATGGAGCAGAAGATACGGGGGAGGGTAGGACGGAGGAACCGCCCGCCTTCGCCGACGGAGCGGAGAAGCGGTTCAATGCCAACTGTTCCAACTGGTCTAGCAGACGAAGGTTCGCCTGCGTATTTTTATATTGCTCGCTGATATTGCAAAGCTGGTACCATTGACTCTTCACCTCGTAATACAGGTTGTTGCGACTGTTACGGAATTGTTCGTAAGCCATCCGGGCCATCTCGGTCGCCTCGTTGCGGGCCGCCTTCCGGGTACCGAACCAAGGGAACATTTGCATCAAGGTGAAATCCGCTATTTGCTTTCCGGACAAGATCTCCATCGGTTTCAGGAAGAAACCGATCTCCAGTTCCGGGTCCGGATAGGCTCCGGCTTGCGGGACTTTCTCCAAAGATGCCTTATACAGGGAGAAGTCGGCGTTGATCTGCGGATTGTTACGTGCTGCCAGTTCCAGATAATAGCCTAAACTATCGGCCGGCTGGGAGTAAGCGAAAAGGACGTTTAGCATCCCCAGTACACCTGCCATGATGATTGATCTGATTCTTTTATATCTCATAAGTCGTTACCTCCTCTTGAATTTTATTCTTTTGTTCTTTCTTTATAGCGTTCTCCCGCCACCAGCATTGCAGGACGGGAACGACAAACATGGTCATACTCTGGATCAGCATTCCTCCGAACGTAGGGATAGCCATCGGTACCATGATATCCGCCCCCTTACCGGTGGAGGTAAGTACGGGGAGTAAAGCGATCAGGGTAGTGGCTGTAGTCATGGCCGCTGGGCGTACCCGTTTCAGTCCGGCGGCTACTACCGCTTCCCGGATATCGTGCTTGGTGCGGGGGTCTCGCTCGAGGAATACATGATGGATGTAGGTTCCCATCAATACCCCATCATCCGTAGCCACACCGAACAAGGCGATAAAACCGACCCAGACTGCCACGCTCAGATTGATCGTGTGCATCTGGAAAAGATCCCGCATATTCTCTCCGGCGATGGAGAAGTTCATGAACCAATCCTGTCCGTAAAGCCATAGCAAGATAAAACCTCCGGCGAAGGCCACGAACACCCCGGAGAAATGGATCAGTGAGGCAGTGACCGTCTTGAATTGAAAGTATAGAACCAGCAAGACGATCAACAAGGCGAGGGGAACGACGATCATCAGCCGGCTGGTGGCACGCTCCTGCTGCTCGTAATTGCCGGCGAACTTATAGGATACGCCGGGATCAAGGTTCAACCCTCCCTCCTTTATCTGTTGCTCAAGGATGCGGGAAGCCTCTTTCACGACATCCACTTCCGCCTTCCCCGCCAGTTTGTCGAAGATGACGTAGCCTACCAAGAAAGTGTTCTCGCTTTGGATCATCTGCGCTCCACGGGTATAGTTGATATCGGCAAGCTCTTTAAGCGGGACTTGCGCCCCAGTGGCGGTCGGTACGAGGATCATACCTAGCGCCTCTGGATTATCTCGAAGCTCACGAGCGTAGCGTAGGCGCACCGGGAAACGTTCCCTGCCTTCCACGGTGCGGGTCAGTACCATGCCACCGACAGCGGCACTTAATATCTCTTGCAAGTCCTCCACGTTTACGCCGTAACGGGCCATATTCTCACGGTTCAGCTCGATCTCCAGATAAGGGGCGCCTACCGCACGGTCGTAAAATACGGAAGAGGGGATAACGGAGGGTACCTCTTTCAATGCCTTCTCGATCGCCTTTCCGGCTTTCTCGATCGTCTCTAGATCCGGGCCATACACCTTGATACCCATCGGGGCACGCATACCGGTGGATAACATGACGAGACGGGCCTCGATAGGCTGCAGCTTCGGGGCGGAAGTCAATCCCGGAAGATGGGTGACGTTCACGATCTGTTGCCAGATATCGTTCGTGTTCTTGATCTCCGGTCGCCATTGGCGGAAGTAATCGCCTTTAGCGTCTGGAATCAGGCTGTCTGAGGGAATCAGCCGGAAACCGTCTTTGGGGTTATATACGCCTCCATCTTTTAGGAGATACTCCCCTTGCCGGTTTACCTTGAAACGTTCCCTTTTCCCGTCCTCATTCAGGATATATTCCGGACGGTAGTTGATTGTATTCTCGAACATCTGTACCGGTGCTGGATCGAGGGCGGAGTTTACACGGCCCCATTTACCGATGGCGGTCTCCACCTCGGGGATAGAGGCCAGCCGTTTGTCGAGCGCCTCTATATAATCAAGGTTTTGCTCGATACCGGAATGCGGCATGCTAGTCGGCATCAGTAGGAAAGAACCTTCGTTCAGGCTAGGCATAAACTCCTGTCCGATGCCTCTCCATATCCAGAAACCGAATACGATGGTAGCTCCCGGAATCAACATGAATTTCCAGCGGTTATCCAAGCACCAGCGCAATATCCTCTCATAATAAATAACGAGCAGCCACAGGATGCTTAGGATGATGGCTACGCAACCCGCCACGAACAGGATATTGGCGAGCATCCCTTTTTGCGGCCCCATCGGCAACCATTCCTCGGACAGGTAATAGATCGAGACAAAGAGGGTGATACCGATATTGATATAAGTGCTCATCTGAGGCTTCTTCCAATACCCGGACAATAGATTATTCAACCCGACTGCCGTTAGCCCGATAGCGGGAATACTGCCATAGATAATAAGTAAGGCGATTCCGGCCACGATCAACAGGTAATTCAGTATTTTCCGTATCTGCCTTGAATGGATCTTTATCGAGAACAACCAATACGATAGGGAAGGAAGCAAGATCAATCCCAGCACGAAGGCGGAAGCCAAAGCATACGTCTTGGTGTAGGCCAAGGGCGAGAACATCTTCCCTTCCTGCGCCTCCATGGTGAAGACGGGGAGGAAGCTGACGATCGTCGTGATCATCGCCGTACTGATCGCCCCGGACACCTCGCTTACCGCCTTATAAATAAGGTTGACAAACGCCTTTCCCCCCTGTATATGCCTGTTCTCGGGCATCTCCCGGTAACGGATGATACTTTCCACGAAGACGACCCCTACATCCACCATCACGCCAATGGCGATCGCTATACCCGATAAAGCCACGATATTCGCCGCTATCCCCGTATAACGCATGATGATGAACGTGGCGAGCACCGCTATCGGTAGCATACTGGCGATAACGATAGAGGCCCTTAGGTTGAGCACCAGCACGATGATGACGATCACGCAGATCAATATTTCGTGGGAGAGGGCGGTCTCCAACGTCCCGATCGTCTCCTTGATAAGCCCCGTACGGTCGTAGAACGGCACGACGGTTACCTTGGAGACCGTCCCGTCCGCCAGTACCTTTTGGGGCAATCCCGGCTCCATCTCCTTGATCTTCGCCTTTACGTTATTGATAACCTCCAAGGGGTTGGAGCCATAGCGGGCTACTACCACTCCGCCCACGGCCTCCACACCCTCCTTGTCCAGCCCTCCCCGTCGGGTTCCGGGACCGATATTCACGAACGCCACGTCCGATATGCGAACCGGTACGCCTTCCCGAACGGTGATGACGGCATTCTCTATATCTTTTACATTCTTGATATACCCCAAGCCCCGGATCAGGTACTCCACCTTGTTGATCTCCATCGTCTCGGCGCCGATATCGAGGTTGCTCTTCTTGATGGCGCTCATGATATCCATCACGGAGACGTTGAAGGCGTACATGGCATCCGGGTTCAACTCGATCTGGTACTCCTTCACGAAACCGCCCGCCGAGGCAACCTCGGATACCCCCTCGGCGGAGGATAAGGTGTACTTGACGTAGAAATCCTGTATCGTACGCAACTCCTCGGCGTTCCAGCCTCCGGTAGGTTTACCGGTCTTGGGGTCCCGTCCTTCCAGCGTATACCAATAGATCTGCCCGAGGGCGGTAGCGTCCGGTCCCAAGGTAGGCTGTACGCCTTCCGGCAAGGTTCCCGGAGGCAGGGAGTTCAGCTTCTCCAATATACGGGAACGGCTCCAGTAGAACTCTATATCGTCATCGAAGATAATGTATATGAAGGACATCCCGAACATGGAGGAACTACGGATCGTCTTCACTCCCGGGATACCTAAAAGAGAGGTGGTCAGCGGATAAGTGATCTGGTCCTGTATATCCTTCGGCGAGCGGCCCATCCATTCCGTGGCCACGATCTGCTGGTTATCGCCGATATCGGGGATGGCGTCTACCGGAATCGGATTCCGGGGAATGATCCCCCCGTGCCAATTGAAGGGGGACGTGGAGATGCCCCATACGATAATCAGCACTAGTAAAAGTAAGGTTACCACCCTGTTCTCAAGGAAGTAACGAATGATTCTGTTTAACATTTGAATGAGCTTTTATGATTTGAAAACATATGAGAACGCTTATTTGTTCGTCTTTGAAGGCAAGCGATCACATGAGTACTCGTGATGCTTTACGCCAGTACTCGCAATGGATTACTCCAGTATTTGCAATGGATTACTCCAGTACTTGCGGTGGATTACTCCAGTACTCGCAATAGATTACGCCGGTACTCGTGCGTAAACAGACGTAAATCGCCTTTTAAAAAGGAAGCCTATACGCTAAATCAAAAAAGTACAATGATGGACGAATAACGGGATAGCGCTATTCTCCTTGGGTGGATTAATAAAGGGATTGGAACGTGTTGTCTCGTCTCGCCCGGCGATCTTATAGGAGTCGAGTAGATCGAACAACAAAACTACAGCGACAGGAGCGGACAATTGCACGAGCGTATTCGCCACATCCTGATCGACGGATAACTTAACATATTCCGTCTCGGTAGAGCAGCACTTATGGGACGTGCCCGCCTCACCGCAACTGGGGCAAGTGTCAAGATACTGCAAGCTCACCTCCGCCAACTTACCCATACAATAATGGTAATTCAGCGCAAACCCGGAGGAAACCCCGAGGTAAAGAACAGCGAGTATGAACAATAAAAATCTTCTCATCCCAAGTAATATATTCCGCAAATATATGAATATTTTTTGAACGGGCAATAGGGTGGAAAAAGTGCTCGTAGGGTTGTTAAAATCAGAACCTTTTCTTTATAGCCTTGTTCAAGGTAGGTAATTAATCTAAACAAAACACATTTATGAGACTATTTGTACAAGGAGCAGTATTACTGCTAGGTATGGGATTCTTATCGGCTCCCGCTAAGGCTCAAAAGGTGGTCATCGAGGATGACGCACCAAATTCGATAGTCCTTGTCAGCCAAGACAAGGCAGGTGATGAAATCGTGAGGATAATGAATGAGACGCAGAGCCCTCGTTTCCACGACCCGAAAGCCCCCCGCTTCGTATTGACCGATCGTAAGGGACGTTTCGCCTTGGGTATCGGCGGTTACGTGAAGGCTACGGCGGAGTATGATTTCGGCGGGATCTCGGATGATGTCGATTTCTATCCGTCCATGATCCCGAATGGTGGGCAGAACTACGTCCGTAACCAGTTCCAGATGGACGCTACTACCAGTACGATATTCTTGAAATTAGTGGGTCGTACCAAACACCTCGGGGATTTCGTCGTGTATACGGCGGGTAACTTCCGGGGAGGCAGCAAGGTCTTCGAGCTCCAGAACGCCTATGTGTCTTTCCTTGGTTTCACGATGGGTTACGATTATAGTACCTTCATGGATCTGGCCGCCCTTCCGCCCTCGATCGATTATGCGGGGCCTGCCGGACAGGTTTTCAGCCGTGCCACCCTGTTACGCTATGAGCGTGCTTTCGGTAAGGGATGGAAAGCGGGTGTAGGTATCGAGATGCCAGTGGTGGATGGCATCACGAACCAAAGCGTGAATATCAGTAACCAACGTATGCCGAACTTCCCTGCCTATATCCAATACGCTTGGAATAAGAGCAGCCATATCCGTGTAGCTGGTATCGTACGTAATATGACGTATGAGAACTTGGTGGCGCAACGGGCCGAGTCTAAGGCCGGATGGGGCGTGTTTGCCGCCTCTACGTTCAATGTGACGAGCAAGCTGAACTTCTACGGTCAGGCTACTTACGGCCGGGGGATCAGCCAGTTCTTGAATGATATCAGTAATCTGGACGTGGATCTGGTTCCGGACCCCGAGGCCAAAGGCAAGATGCAAGTGCTTCCGATGATGGGTTGGTACGCTGGCTTGCAGTATAATATCACGCCGAAGGTATTCGTCTCCAGTACCTATAGCCAGACTCGTTTATACAGCGAGAATGATTACCCGGTTACTCCGTCGGATCAATACCGCTACGGTCAATACTTGGTAGCCAACATTTTCTGGAACGTGAACGCCAATCTGCAAGTCGGCGCCGAGTACTTGAGAGGTTGGCGTACCGATTTCAACGATATGACCCGCCACGCCAATCGACTTAATGTTTCCGCTCAATATAACTTCTGATAATGTAGCGTTTTGTAAATGTGCCACACCGGGGGATTCTTGGTGTGGCATTTCTTTTCGAGGCGATTGGCAGATCAGCGATTAATAGATGTTCGCCATGCTAACCAGCGGCTCATACAGCTTCTCGATATCCTGCGAATCGATCTCGATCTCTACCTGATCGCCGGGGATAAGGGTCTGTCCAGCAGGAGCCAAGTCCTTGCGATCCCGGTGAATAGTCTTGATGATACAACGTTGGGGGAGGGTGAGGTGATCTACCTCCTTCCCGTCGAAATAGGCACCTGTCATGATCTCGACGAACAGGCTGGAACGCCCTTCGGCACGGAAGGCTGGAGTCGAGATCATCTCGTCATAGAGAACCACGTTAAAGGGCTTTATCTGTAGCATTTCCGTGAAGTAATACGTAAGCCCGCCGACAATGATAGAGGGGTAGAATACATCCAGATGCCCGGTTATCTCCGTAATCAAGACGATACCCGTCAGTGGTGTCCGGACTACCGCCACCAAGAAACCTACCATGCTGATTAACATGATATAGCTGATGCTCTCCGTCTCAATGAAACCATACTTCACCAATAATAAGGCGATGATCTGCCCGAACAATCCCCCGGTAACTAGTGTAGGGATGAAATTCCCTCCCGGCAGTCCGGAGGAGAAAGAGAGAGACGTGAATATCAAGTGGATGAGCATCATCGCCGCTATCCATAAAACGGGGTGATATCCATGCATCGCTTGCATGATAAGGAATTGCTCGCCTCCTCCTGTCAAGTCGATCTCCGTCAATGAGATCGTATACGCTATGATAAGCAGGTACAACATCTTCATATAAGGAGGATGCTTCAGTCTGGTAAAGAAATCCTTGCACCAAAGGGTAAACATCGAGTAAATTTTCCCGAAGACGGAAATAACCACGGCCAGAAATAAGAACAACTTCAGTTGATCTATAAAAGTAGCCTGCGGGGCAATAGCGCTAATCTGCGAGTAGGGGTTGAAGGGAAAAATCAAGCTCGCTACGCCTCCCGCCACGACCCCTGCCAGCAAGGTGGTAATGGCGGTCTTGGGAGCGTCGAACCGTTCGATGGACTCGATCACCAAAAGTGAGGAAGCGAGGGGAGCGGCGAAAGCGGCGGCCAATCCGGCACCTGCGCCGGCGGCCAAAAGTTGCTTGCGCTCTCCAGCCAATACGTGTCCCCATTTGGAAATGATATTCCCCACGTAAGATCCGATCTGTACGCACGGCCCCTCACGACCAAGGGACAGGCCGGCGCTGATTGCTAATATCCCTCCCGTGAACTTGGCGATTAATTGTGTCAACGGGTTCTTATAAGTGATCCTGCCATTGATAACCGCCCGTGTCTGGGGAATGCCCCCACCGGTAATCAGCGGCATCTTCTTGACCATCCAATTCACACAAAGCAATATACCCCATAGCGTGAAGAAGAACAAGACATGGAAATACCAAGGGTAATGACCGTCGAAAAAAAGTTTCCGGCTATTGAATAACTGCTGGAGCAGATAGTGATAAGGTACCGCTACCAACCCGGTCAGCAATCCCACGAAAATGCTTACAAAATAAAGCCTGGCGTCAATAAGTTTCAATTTCCAGATCCGCCAGCGCCTCAATTTTGTTATATCTAAGAGATCATTATCCATCGGACTCACCTTGTTTTCGTTTCCTGTTACAACAACCAAGGTAAATAAGAGGTTTAAAATCTCATTCCATTGAACCTTTTTTTAAAAGCCTTGTTATTAAGATATAGTGTTTTTCATGGTATTAGAATTAAGTTAGATTAGGTTATCCGTCTTGTTCGTGAGAATAGGGCGGTTTTCCTGTTTATAGGGGTTTGTACTTTGAGGCGGTTAGGATTTCTTGGGCGTCGTTGTTTTGCATCAACGCCTCCGGGGTAGATCCCGTCTCCTTTATGTACTGGTTGATGATCTGCCAGCCTATCCAAGTCCCGATATTCCCGGGAGCGTCGTTCCCGGGGAAAATGGTCGGGGTATCCTCGAAATATTGGGAAGTCGTCAGTTGATCCGGGGTATAAAGATGCTTGCGCTCGATGATTGCTTTCCAGATTGTTCCTTCGTTGTCCTTGCACCAGTTGTAGGCCTGTTCGGTGTATCCCATTAGCTCGGCGGCATCGGGAACGCCTAAGGCTTGCGAGAGCAGGTATTTGATTTTTCCCTCGTAAATCATCCGGTCCAGCAATACGTTCTCTTTTCCTGCGAAAGGATATTCGGACATGAGCCAACCCGCCAGATAATCCGGGACTACAAGTCCACGTTGCATTTTCAATTTCTGGGAGTCATAGAAGAAATCCTGATACAAGGGATAGTCCTTTCCCATATACTTATCGATGGAAAGGGAAAGCAGGCTATCGCCTACCAATACGTTCTGGTTGAAACCAGATACATGCATATAGATAGCAGGGATCTGCATCGAGGGGAAATTCTCCTTTAGATAGGCGAATCCGTACCCCAAGGATTTCTCGATATCCTCCACGGAATCATATTGGGTGATAGCGTCACGATACAAGCCTTTCAAGGTAGGCTCCGAGTAATAATTCCGCATTTTCTCGAAGAAGCCGGGAGTCTCGATGGTTTGCAGGTTTAATATGCCTTTCCCGATGATATCCAGCATTTCCGGGTATTGTTTGATTAGTTCGGGTTGCAAGGTGGTATCTCCCGTATCGATCAGCCGGAATAAATCCTTGTCAAAACGATTGATATGCAGGGGTTCGACGGTAGCGTAGTTGATCGTATTTGTGTTTTGCCCGTTGCAGCTCAATAGCGTAGCGGACAAAATGCAGGCCATGATGAGTTTTGTAACCATATCTCTTCGTATAATAATGTAATATGATAAGAAACGGATCGCATGGGGTAATATTGTGTGACTGGCATCTTATTACTACCTTTGCCTCCCTTTTATTTAAGATTCATCATGCGATATACGAACAAACAAATTCTAAAGATCACGTATCCGGTATTAATCAGCTTGCTCATGGAGCATATGATCGGATTGACGGACACCGCTTATCTGGGACGTGTCGGCGAGGTTGAGCTAGGTGCCTCCGCCTTGGCAGGAGTCTATTATCTCGTGATTTATATGCTGGGCTTTGGTTTCAGTGTAGGAGCTCAGGTGCTGATGGCACGTCGTAATGGTGAGGGGGAGTATAAGCGGATCGGCGAGGTTTTCACGCAAGGCGGGCTATTCCTTTTTCTGCTGGCGGCGGTGTTGTTTACGGCCTCTAATCTGCTTACGCCCTATCTGCTCCACCGGATGATCGGCTCAGAAGAGGTGTATCGGGCGACGATGAGCTATCTGGACTGGCGGGTGTACGGGTTCTTCTTCTCTTTTATAGCGGTGATGTTCCGTGCGTTTTACGTGAGTACGACGAATACGAAGATCTTGACGGCCAATTCGGTGGTGATGGTGCTTACCAACGTGGTCTTGAACTATATCTTGATATTCGGTAAGTTCGGGTTCCCCGCTTTGGGGATAGCGGGTGCCGCTATCGCTTCCTCGATCTCGGAAGCTGTTTCCGTATTGTTCTTCGTGATTTATACTTGGAAGAAGATAGATTATAAAAAATATGGTCTGTTCCGTTTTACGAGAGTGGATTTTAGGATGCTGGGACAAATACTGAGTGTCTCTATCTGGGTGATGATCCAGCATGGGATCGCTTTTGGGGGATGGTTTATCTTCTTCATCGCTATGGAGCATCTGGGCGAGCGGCCGTTGGCGATTACGAATGTGGTACGTAGCATCTCCTCGTTCCTGTTTATGTTCGTGAATGCTTTCGCCTCCACGAACAGCTCGCTGGTAAGTAACTTGATCGGCGCCGGGGAGTCGGACCGGGTGCTTCCGCTTTGCCGGAGGATGATCGGGCTATGCTATGCGTTCGTGCTACCGATCGGTATCTTGATCGCTATGTTCCCGTCTACCGTATTGCGTATTTATACGGATAACCCGGATCTGATCGCTAGCTCGATCCCCTCGCTGTGGGTGATGCTGTCCTCTTATCTTTTCGCCGTTCCCGGTTTTATTTATTTCTTTAGCGTATCGGGGACAGGCAATACCCGCCGTGCGCTGGAAATCGATATGGCTAGCATATTCGTGTACGTATTATATATATTGTATGTCGCCGTATGGTTGCGTGCGGACGTGGCGGTTTGCTGGACTACGGAGTATGTATATAATATCATGATCCTTTCTTCTTTCTTCTATCTATGGAAAGGAAATTGGCGTAACAAGAAAATCTGAAGACTTATCTTTTGATTAGTACGGTAATTCGTAAGGATAAATCAAAAAAGACCATCTTGGCATTCACGTTCTGTGTGATATGGCGTTCCGCTTTCGCCAATTCTTCCATCAAATCGATCACGTTTCGCTCGTTGACGAAAGGGGAGAACTTAACGGAGAAGCTAGCCTCGTCCAGATTCATATAATTAAGTTCCGGCGATTGGAACCGGTACATGAAGTTCTCCCGGATCAAATGCTGACAATAGGAGAGGAAGTTTTTTTGTCGTTCCCGTCCGATCCCTGCCATGACGTCCGCCATCGCTTTCATGCCTTTTACGTTTCGTGCCCATGAGTTTCGCATCATGGCCTTGAATTGCTCCAGAAAGAATTTATTTTCCTCGCCCAAGCTAATCGCCTCCATCGCCTTGATAAAACTTCCGGAGGAGAGGTGAGCGACGTGTTTAGCGTCGTCGGGCGAAAGCCCGAAACGGGATACCATGGCATTCATGATCGCATCGGTCTCAATGGGACGGATGTGGATGCGTTGCGCACGGGATTGGATGGTCCCGAGGATAAGGTCCGGTGTCTCGGATACCATAAGGATAACCGTTTTCATAGGAGGCTCCTCTATGATTTTCAAAAGCTTGTTGGCGCAAGTAGGATGTAGTTTCTCCGGCAACCAAACCATCAGGATACGATATTCCGCCTCATAAATCTTTAGGCTCAGTTTATGGATAATCTCATCGCTTTCCTTGGAATAGATGATCGCTTGTGAGTTTCCGGCCTCGATATAATCCAGCCATTCATCCATATTGAAATAGGGATGTTCTTTGAGGAACCCACGCCATTCACTGAGATAATCATCGCAGACCTCTTTCTTTTTCTCTTTCTTGGCTACGATCGGGAATACGAAATGCAAATCGGGATGTGCCAATTCGTCATATTTAAGGCATGACGGGCAACGTCCGCAAGCGTCCGTCTCCGTCCGGTTCGTACAATTCAGATAACGGGCGTAAGCCAAAGCCAGCGGAAACGCCCCGGCCCCCCCTTGCTCCGTGAATAACTGCGCATGGGGTACGATCCCTGTCCGAGTCGATTGCCTCAACCGTTCCTTTACTTCCTCTTGCCCGATGATATCTTTAAAATACATGAGATATTTCCTTTTCTATAGAATAAGGAACGAAGTTACGGAAAAGTATTCAGATATCAAAAGGTGCGGGGTTTTGTAAATATCAATTGACATATATAGAGTAAAACTAAAAACGGATACAATAACAAGTCAAGTCCAATAAAGAATATGTATTTCATTACCTTAGAATTTTAAAAATAACCATACTTAGTACATGATTGTTCAATCGTGTACTTCTATTAGACAACTCAGCGTGGAAAAACCCCTATTGTATCTCAATAAATTTCTTTTGCTATTTTGTAAACGCTATCCGAGGCCATCATTGTGTAGAAATGTAAGCTCGGTACGCCATGAGCGATCAGATCCTTGCACTGCTGTATACACCATTCCACACCCACCTCTTTCGCTTCCGCATCATCTTTACATTTACGTAATTCTGTCGCGAAAGGCTCTGGGATATCCGCACGGAATATCTTCGGAAGAACCGTTAATTGGTTCTTGAAAACGATCGGTTTGATACCGGGGATGATGGGAACCGTGATACCTTCCGCACGGCAACGATCCACGAACGCATAGTACTTGTCATTATCGAAAAACATCTGGGTTACCAGATATTCAGCGCCATTTTTTACTTTCTCCTTTAAGTAATAGATATCGGATTCCATATTGGGTGCTTCCTCGTGTTTCTCCGGATAGCAAGCCATGCCGTACGAGAAGGGAGTCTCTATACCGTCTATCTTGGAACCGTCTAACGCAATACCTTCGTTGAAATGATTTACCTGCTGTTGTAAATCAGTTGCGTGGTCGTGATATAACTCCGGTTTTTGCTGGGAGGCCTCTAAGGTCTTTATATCTCCCCTTAATATTAAGAGGTTGTTTACGCCAAGGAAGTTCAAATCGATCAAAGCGTATTCCGTCTCGTCTTTCGTAAAGCCTTTACATATAATATGGGGTACGGCAGGAATACCGTATTTATTCTGGATAGCCGAAGCGATCGCTACGGAGCCCGGACGTTTACGGATGTTTACTTTCTGGAAACTTCCGTCTGGTAAGGTTTTATAGACGAACTCGCTATGATGGGAGGTGATATTTATGTATTTAGGGTCGAATTCCTTCAACTTGTCAATCACATTATATACCTTCTGGATACTGTTACCTTTCAGCGGCGGTAATATCTCGAAAGAAAAAGCGGTACTCTTACTATTCCTTATCAGATCAATGACTTTCATATTTTAATTATTTTTGACGCGAATGTAGCAAATATACTTCGAAATAGCTTACATTTACGATCATTAATCTAACAAAGCGGCTAACTGAGCGCTTTCGTGTAAACTAAGGTTTTTTAAAGCATGGACTTAACTTACTTAAAAACGCTATTGGGCTTTGTCTCGAATCGTACCCATGATACAACAACTAGTATTCTGGCTTACTGGGAAGTGTTGGAATATTTTCAAGAGCTGTCATTCCCTCAGGCTTCTAAATCTGGTTTACCGGAGGATGAGGTACGGGTAAGATATGTGAGATCGGAGGATGAGTTGAAGTATTTCATATATGCTCCATACAGGGATGCGGATAGCTTCCGTCTGTATGTGGGAGGTGTTCCTAAATATGATCTTTTGTCCGAGCTATATCGTTTGATTCCGGCGGATAAGGATAATGAGCGTTTTCGTAAGCTGTTGGAGAAGAATAAATCTGTAAGCGTGCTCTATACGATTGATTTATCCCCGTCCGGAGAGTACATAGAAGGCTCGTTCCAACTTTCGCCTTATATCTGGGCGATCAGCTGCTTAATTCATGACCGGGAGGTTGATGAGGAGTGGTTGGAGGAACTACTGGAGGATGGAAACGACTTCTTTATGACAATTGAGGATGAGGAAGGGATAGAGTTCTTCTCTCTTTTGCGGCAGAAGACGGTAGAGTTGCTAGATCGACTGCGGATCCGGAGTCTATTTACCGTAAATGATGGATTTAGAAGGAATGATTTGGAGCGGGTTTGTGCCCGTGCGCTAAAATCGGATGATACGGACTTAAGCATAAGCTTCTATGCGAAAGATTTAAGCAGGGTTCGTAAAAGTCTGCTGGATAAAAGGCCCAATCGTTTACTGGTGAACTATATAAATGCTCCTTTGATGAGTGGAGGGAACCGTCAAAGTATATGCTCAATAGAGAATTATAGGAAATGGTTAGGTCCGGAAAGATATCCGCTGGGCCGTTGGCCTTCTGAGTTCAGCCCGGCGTTGATGCAACAGATGGCTATTAATATAGCGTTGGCCGAAGAAAATGCGGGAGGCTGTGGCATTTTCTCCGTGAATGGCCCTCCGGGAACGGGTAAGACAACATTGCTGAAAGATATTATCGCCGAGTACGTGGTACGGCGTGCCCGGTTATTAGCGGATTTGAATCAGCCGGATGATGCCTTTACAGAGACTCCGCTTTTAGTGAAGTCTTTGGAGGCAGGTAAAAGTCAGAAGACATTTGGTTTGCAGACGGGACGGGGATTGGCCGATTATGGAATTCTTGTGACATCCTGTAATAATACGGCTGTAGAGAATATCACCTTCGAGTTACCCGAGACGAGTAAACTACCTACCGCTGAAGCCATGTCAAAAGCCGGGCACTCTCTAGTCTTTAGTGAGGGTAAAGATTTATTTTTCGGAGATTTGGCTTCCAATATGCTCAATGGAAATACCGATCCGGGAAAACATACGAAACAGGCCTGGGGATTGATATCCGCCCGTTTAGGAAAAGGGGATAATATCCGTTCTTTCAGCGAAATGGTATTAAGGCCGTTTGTTTCCAAGATGAGTCCTAAAAGAGACAATGAGAAGGTTATGCGGGAGTTTAAGAACCGTTTCCCTTCTTTCGATATCGCTCAACAAGAGTTCTTGAAGCAATATCGAATAGTGGAGCGATTGCGGCGGTCGGTCTCTTGTAACGAAGAGGTATTTAGGATGGCGGACGAGAAGATGCAGTCCTCGAATCCTTTGAAGAACGCTGAATTCGACAAAGCAAGGGAAGATCTATTTTATCAAGCTTTGGTCCTGCATGGCTCTTTTGTGATCAATTCCTACAAATGGCGTTGCAACCTTTATTCGCTGTTGGCCTTTTGGGATAATAAATATATGCCGGAGGAGAAAGAATTGATATTCTCACATGTGTTGAATAGCTTGTTTTTCTTGGTGCCTGTGGTATCTACCACATTCGCTTCCGTACAGAAGATGCTGGAGTACATGGGTAGGGAGCAATTGGGATTGTTGATCGTGGACGAGGCCGGGCAAGCCGCTCCCCAATGTGCGGTAGGCGCTTTGTGGCGGGCAAAGAAAGCGATCATCGTGGGAGACCCGAAACAAGTGGAACCGGTAGTCACCACCGATGAGACGTTGATGACTCTCTATCAAAAGAAATGTGGTATCGTATCCTTGTCTTCTTACCTCTCGAAATCCCATTCCGTGCAAGGTTTCGCCGATTTGATAAACCGTTATGGGTCTTGGATTGGAGAGACGTGGGTAGGCTGTCCGTTGGTCGTGCACCGTCGTTGTATCAATCCTATGTTTAGCATCTCCAACCGGGTGTCGTACGACGATACGATGATTCTGGGAATGAAAGATGCGGTGAAAGACGAGGAGAAAAGTCAATTGTTGCTAGATCATTCCTTATGGATCGATGTGCCCGGTAAGAAAGGTACTAGCGCTAAAGGGAATAATGATCATTACGTGGCGGAGCAAGGCGAGGTATGCTTGCGCTTGATATTGGCGTGGATGGGAAAACACCGGGAGAAAGAGGATACCCGGAAATTATATGTGATCTCCCCCTTCACCACGGTTGTGAAAGGCATTAAGGCTGCGGTTAAAGCCGTCTTGAATACGGAGGAGTATAGTGGGCTTAAAGGTAAATTTAAGGGGTGGGAGACTGCCAACTGCGGAACGGTCCATAAATTCCAAGGAAAAGAAGCCGAGGAGGTTATCTTCCTGTTGGGATGCCAACCTTCTTCAACTGGTGCGATAGGTTGGGTAAATAGCAATATCCTGAACGTGGCGGTTACCCGGGCGAAGAAGCGGGTGTATTTTATCGGGGATTATGAGGTGTGGTCTCGGCAGAACCGGAATTTCAGCCCGGAGATTATCTGTTTTTCCGAGGAGGATACAGGGCTTCAACGAATACATTTCTCGGAACTTCCGGATTTTGGGGAGATCGAGGCCATGGAAGAGACTCCAGACTTAGAATTCCCGGGAGCAGAGGATAGCCAAGTAGAATATTTATTGGAAGAAGATGAGATCGATCCGGAAACAACGGAACCGGAGGATAGAAAGCAAGATATACGCCCCATTCCAAGATACTCATTCTTGACTGGTCCGGAATACCATCACCGTTACCGGGTGATTTACTCGCATCCCTATCAACTGATATTTGAGGTCTTGATGACCGATCCGACGGAGACTTTACCGGATTTACCGGTTTCTTTTTACCGTAAGTTGTCCGATTCGCCTTCCTTATGGATGTGTTTGATCTATCCGGTCGCCCTTGATTTCCCAGCGCAAGAGTTGGAGAATGAGTTCGACCAAGTGATAGATTGGTATAATTCGTTATAGGCCGAAATGTAGCCTTCCGCTTGCTTTTTTTAGTTTATAGGCCGAACTATATATAAATTAGCGTATATTTGCGGTACACAAAATCTCCCATAGCGACGGCTATGGGCGTTTTTGCTTTTGAGCGATATTATTAACAGTGTAATTTGTTAATTTTAAACTAATTACAGCAAATTGTATAGATATGGAAAATTTAAATTGGTCTGAGCTGGGATTTGGTTATATCAAGACAGACTACAATGTAAGATGCTACTATCGTGACGGCAAATGGGGTGAGTTGGAAGTTTCTTCATCCGAGATTATCAATATTCACATGGCCGCTACTTGCTTGCATTACGGACAAGAGTCTTTCGAGGGCTTGAAGGCCTTCCGCGGGAAAGACGGTAAGATCCGTGTATTCCGTATGGATGAGAACGCTAAACGTATGCAATCTTCCAGCCGGGGTATCAAGATGGCTGAGTTGCCTGTAGAGATGTTCGAGGAAGCTGTACGTAAGGTCGTGAAATTGAACGAGCGTTTCGTTCCTCCTTATGAGAGCGGTGCCGCTTTATATATTCGTCCGCTGATGATCGGCTTGGGCGCTCAGGTGGGTGTGAAGCCGGCTCCCGAATATATGTTTATGATATTTGTCACTCCGGTAGGTCCGTATTTCAAGGGTGGATTCCAGCCCTCGAAGGTATGCGTACTTCGTGAGTACGACCGTGCGGCTCCTAACGGGACAGGTACGATCAAGGTCGGTGGTAATTATGCCGCTAGCTTGGTAGCCGGCGAGATCGCTCATTCCAAGGGATACGCCGCCGTATTGTATCTGGATCCGAAAGAGAAGAAATATCTGGATGAGTGCGGTCCGGCTAACTTCTTCGGAATCCGTGGCAATAGCTATATCACTCCGCAATCCCACTCGATCTTGCCTTCGATCACGAACAAGAGCTTGCAGCAATTGGCCGAGGATATGGGCTTGACGGTAGAGCGTCGTCCGGTTCCTTTCGAGGAGATCGCTACATTCGACGAGGCTGCCGAGTGTGGTACCGCCGCGGTTATCGCCCCGATCTCGCAAATCGACGATTTGGACGAGAACAAATCTTTTGTTATCGCCAAAGATGGCAAACCGGGTCCTGTTTGCGAGAAACTATATCATAAGCTACGTGCCATCCAGTATGGCGACGAGCCGGATACTTACGGATGGATCTCGATCATTGAATAATATCTTTTGTTTCGTAAGGACTGGAGTGCGCTCCGTCTTTACGAGACAGAATACGTTGATAGGCAATTGTTAGTTTGAACTTTACTTTTTGCAATAAAATTGCAATCTCCGCATTGCAAATGAGAAAAGATGTTTATCTTTGCATCGGTAATTCCAAATTTTCAATTACCAATTATGTAGGTGGAAGCATTCTTTAAAACACATAAATATCTGGTAGAGCATCTGTATTCTCCGGTACGAAGGGGATTGATGGATGAGATCAATTGGGAGGATCGGTTGATCGGTATTAAAGGTTCGCGAGGAGTCGGAAAGACCACTTTCTTGTTAGACTATGCCCGTGAATATTTTGGTGCCGATAATAAGGAATGCTTATACATTAATTTAAATCATTTCTATTTTACGGAACGCACACTCGTTGATTTCGCCGCCGAGTTTCGGGCTAAAGGCGGAAAGGTGTTGTTGATAGACCAAGTGTTTAAGTATTCCAACTGGTCGAGAGAGTTGCGGTATTGCTATGATAATTTCGAGGACTTGAAGATCGTTTTCTCCGGCTCGTCGGTGATGCGTCTGAAAGAGGAGAACCCGGACTTGTCCGGCAAGGTGGTATCGTATAACCTCAGGGGGTTCTCGTTCCGTGAGTTCTTGAACTTGATGTCGGGGAACCAGTTTTCCGCGTACACGTTCGATGAGGTAGTAGAGAATCATCAGGAAATCGCCAAACGTATTTGCTCGGTCGTAAGGCCGATGGCTTATTTCCAAGATTATCTCCATCATGGTTTCTATCCGTTCTTCTTGGAAAAGCGCAACTTCTCCGAGAATCTGCTGAAGACCATGAACATGATGCTAGAGGTGGACGTGTTATACATAAAACAAATCGAACAAAGCTACCTACCAAAGCTACGCAAACTACTCTACTTATTGGCTACGAGCGCTCCTTGTACCCCAAACGTGAGTCAGTTGAGCAAGGATATCGAGACATCCCGGGCCACCGTGATGAACTATATCAAGTATTTGACAGATGCTCGTTTGATGAATATGCTGTATCCGGTGGGCGAATCCTTTCCGAAGAAACCCTCCAAGGTATATATGTATAACTCGAACCTGATGTACCCCATCCGTCCGATGGAGGTAAATGCCGGGGCGGTGCGTGAGTCGTTCTTTTATAACCAACTATTGAAAGACAATAAGCTGAATGAAGGAATCAAGAACGCCCACTTTCTGGTGAATACGATGTATAATTTCCGGATCGAGGAAAACATGAAAGTGAAGAACAATCCGGATATGTACTATGCTGTCGATAAGACCGAGATCGGGGAGGGGAACATGATCCCGCTTTGGTTGTTCGGTTTTCTATATTAAGTAAGAATCTTTTTTAATACTAATAGTTTTATAGGTCTATGACAAAACAGAAGAAATTTTTAACCTGTGATGGTAATCAGGCCGCTGCTCATATCTCGTATATGTTCAGCGAGGTAGCCGCGATTTACCCCATCACTCCGTCGTCTACAATGGCTGAATATGTAGATGAATGGGCTGCAGCCGGACGTAAGAATATTTTCGGCGAGACTGTAATGGTACAGGAAATGCAATCAGAGGGTGGTGCCGCAGGTGCTGTTCACGGTTCATTGCAAGCTGGTGCCTTGACAACAACCTACACTGCTTCTCAAGGTTTGTTGCTTATGATCCCTAATATGTACAAGATCGCCGGTGAATTGCTTCCTTGCGTTTTCCACGTATCCGCTCGTACATTGGCTTCTCATGCGTTGTGTATCTTCGGTGACCATCAAGACGTGATGTCTGCCCGTCAGACAGGTTTCGCCATGTTGGCCGAGGGTTCCGTACAGGAGGTTATGGACTTGGCCGGTGTAGCTCACTTGGCTACGATCAAGTCTCGTGTGCCGTTCGTGAACTTCTTCGACGGTTTCCGTACCTCTCACGAGATCCAGAAGATCGAGGCTTTGGAGAATGAGGACTTGGCTCCGCTTATCGACCAGAAAGCTTTGGCTGAGTTCCGTGCCCGTGCCTTGAACCCGGAGAGACCGGTCGCTCGCGGTATGGCCGAGAACCCGGATCATTTCTTCCAACACAGAGAATCTTCCAACACGTACTACGAGGCAGTTCCCGCTATCGTAGAGGAATATATGAACGAGGTTTCCAAGATCACAGGCCGTAAATACGGTTTGTTCGATTATTACGGAGCTGAGGACGCTGAGCGTGTGATCATCGCCATGGGCTCTGTTACGGAGGCCGCTCGTGAGGCTATCGATCACTTGATCGCTAAGGGCGGGAAGGTAGGTTTGGTATCCGTTCACTTGTATCGTCCGTTCTCCGCTAAGCATTTCTTGGCTGCCGTGCCTAAGACCGCTAAGCGTATCGCCGTATTGGATCGCACGAAAGAGCCGGGTGCTAACGGTGAGCCGTTGTATCTGGACGTAAAAGACTGCTTCTATGGTCAGGAGGATGCTCCGGTGATCGTAGGTGGCCGTTATGGTCTGGGTTCTAAGGATACGACTCCGGCTCAGATCCTGTCCGTATTCGAGAACTTGGCGTTGCCGATGCCGAAGAACCAGTTCACGATCGGTATCGTGGATGACGTTACTTTCACTTCTCTGCCTCAGAAGGAAGAGATCGCCTTGGGCGGTGAGGGTATGTTCGAGGCTAAGTTCTACGGTTTGGGTGCCGACGGTACGGTAGGCGCTAACAAGAACTCGGTGAAGATTATCGGTGATAACACGGATAAATATTGCCAGGCTTATTTCTCTTACGACTCTAAGAAATCCGGTGGTTTCACTTGTTCTCACCTGCGTTTCGGTGATCATCCGATCCGTTCTACTTATTTGGTGAATACCCCGAACTTCGTGGCTTGCCACGTTCAGGCTTATTTGCGCATGTACGACGTGACTCGCGGTTTGCGTGAGAACGGTACCTTCTTGTTGAATACCGTTTGGGGCGCTGAGGAGTTGGCTAAGCACTTGCCTAATAGGGTAAAACGTTACTTCGCCCAGAAGAATATCACTGTATATTATATCAACGCTACACAGATCGCCTTGGAGATCGGTTTAGGTAACCGTACCAATACGATCCTCCAGTCCGCTTTCTTCCGTATCACGGGTGTTATCCCTGTAGACTTGGCTATCGAGCAGATGAAGAAATTCATCGTTAAGTCTTACGGTAAGAAGGGCGAGGACGTGGTTAACAAGAACTACGCGGCTGTAGACCGTGGTGGCGAGTACAACCAATTGACGGTTGATCCCGCTTGGGCCAACCTTCCGGATGATGAGGCTGTCGTAAACAACGATCCCGCTTTCATCAACGAGGTAGTTCGTCCGATCAACGCTCAGGATGGCGACTTATTGAAGGTTTCCGCATTCAAGGGCATCGAGGATGGTACTTGGGCGCAAGGAACCGCTAAATACGAGAAACGTGGCGTGGCCGCTTTCGTTCCGGTTTGGAATGAGGCGAACTGTATCCAGTGTAACCAATGTGCTTACGTTTGTCCTCACGCTTCTATCCGTCCGTTCGTATTGAACGATGAGGAGCAGAAGGGCGCTAGCTTCGCTATGTTGGACGTGAAGGCTCCGGCCGCTATGAAGGGTATGAAGTTCCGTATGCAGGTAGACGTTCTCGACTGTCTGGGTTGCGGTAACTGCGCCGATATCTGTCCGGGATTCAAGGGCAACAAGGCTTTGTCTATGGTTCCGCTGGAAGGCCAGTTGGCTGAGGCCGATAACTGGAACTACTGCGTGGCTAACGTTTCTTCTAAGCAAAACTTGGTAGACATCAAGTCTAACGTGAAGAACTCACAGTTCGCTACTCCGTTGTTTGAATTCTCAGGCGCTTGCTCCGGTTGTGGCGAGACTCCGTACGTGAAGTTGATCACCCAGTTGTTCGGCGACCGCGAGATGGTGGCTAACGCTACCGGATGTTCTTCTATCTACTCCGGTTCTGTTCCTTCCACTCCTTATACAACGAACGAGAAGGGTCAAGGTCCTGCTTGGGCAAACTCTTTGTTCGAGGACTTCTGCGAGTTCGGCTTGGGTATGGAATTGGCGAACGAGAAGATGCGTAAACGTTTGGAAGGCTTGTTGCAACAGATCACCGTGGGCGAGCATGCACCGGCTGAGGCCAAGGAGATAGCCGCCGCTTGGATCGCTAACCAGAACGACGCCGAGAAGACGAAGGAATTGGCTCCGCAGGTAATGGCGTTCGTTGAGCAAGGCATCAAGGAGGGTTGTCCGGTTTGCGCTCAGATCAAGGAATTGTCTCACTTCTTGGTAAAACGTTCTCAATGGATTATCGGTGGTGACGGCGCTTCTTACGATATCGGTTACGGTGGTTTGGATCACGTGATCGCTTCCGGCAAGAACGTAAATATCTTGGTATTGGATACGGAGGTTTACTCTAACACGGGTGGTCAGTCCTCGAAGGCTACTCCGGTGGGCGCTATCGCTAAGTTCGCCGCTTCCGGTAAGAGGGTACGTAAGAAAGACCTTGGCTTGATGGCTACTACTTACGGTTACGTATATGTGGCTCAGATCGCTATGGGTGCCGACCAAGCCCAGACATTGAAGGCGATCCGCGAGGCCGAGGCTTACGACGGTCCTTCATTGATCATCGCTTACGCTCCTTGTATCAACCACGGTTTGAAGAAGGGTATGGGTAAGTCGCAAGCTGAGGAGAAAGAAGCCGTAGCATGCGGTTACTGGCACTTGTGGCGTTACAACCCGGCTTTGGAGGCAGAGGGCAAGAATCCGTTCACCTTGGATAGCAAGGAGCCGGATTGGAGCAAGTTCCAAGACTTCTTGAAGGGTGAGGTTCGTTTCGCTTCCGTAGCTAAACAATATCCGGCTGAGGCCGCTGAGTTGTTTGCCGCCGCCGAGGAGAACGCTAAATGGCGTCTGCGTAGCTACAAACGTATGGCTGCCGAGAATTGGGATGTAGAGGCTTAATATAACAGGTCTTTTAGTATAGAATGAGGGCGGTGTCTCCGGAAACGGAAGGCACCGCTTTTTTTATGGGGTGGATGGGGGAAGCTGCACATAAGGCGATACGGACCTGTACTACCGTATGTGTCGGCCTGTACTTCCTTATGTGTCATCCCGCGTTAACGTATCTGCAAGTCCGTACTAACGTATCTACACGTTTGCACGAACGTATCTGTAAGTTTGCATGAACGTATCTACAAGTCTGTACTACCATATCTGCAAGCCTGCGCTACCGTATGCGCGGTTTGTCAGAAGACCGGGATCGAATAGACCAGCCCCAGCGATATGCGGTGTGTATCCGGCTCTATGGCTCCCATTCGCGTGGCGGCTTTCTCTAGGATAACGCCCCGGTAGGTGTATAGGACGAATACGAAAAGGTCGAGTTGCTTGAAGGGGAAGAATTCCACGCTACTCTGCGCGTTCCACGAACGGCGGTACATCCCTTTCCGGAAATCGCCGTTGCCCTTGTACACCCGGGCGGTCTCGTACGCCCCTTTCACGTAAACGTTCCATTGGGGGTGGACACGGTAATCCACGTCGCCGATAATCGATAGGTATTCGGTGTTCATGGCGGTATGAGGCGTTCCGGGCAGACGGCTGACGACCCCATGCTGGTCGATCCCTTGGCGGGTGTACATAACGTCGAGGTACGTTAGTAACGGGCCTTTCTCATAGGTATTGCCACAGGTGAAATAGTAGGAGTAGCGCTTGCGGGTCTGCTGCCCGACGGCGGTGGCGTAACGCAGTTGCAAGCTTTTGTCCAGATAATAGCTATTCCAGTTGACCGTGTACATAAAGGGTATCTTGGCCTTGGCGGTACCCTCGGGAAGTCCGGTAGGGTAGATGTCCTCGTCGTTACCGTTGCGGTTATTCACGATCTGGAAACAAAGCTCGTGGTCCGGGTTGACTTGCCAGTTGCCCGAGATACCGGCTTGGTAGGCGGTCAGTAAATTATTGAACTCGCTAAACTCTCGTACCCGGATGGAATTGACGTAATACTCGTATCCCCCGAAATTAACGAACTGCTTGCCGATCGTGAAATTGAGATTATGCCGTGCCTTTAGGTTCACGTAAGCCAGCTCGAGCGAGGAGGAGAGGTTGTCGAGCGAATAGGGATCGGAGTATTTGTTGAACGACTGCCGGTAATGATACCCCAGCCACTTGCCTACATCCCCCTTGATCTCCAGCCGGACACGGTTCAGCTTGAAGTTCATACCGTCTAGCTCCTTTCCGACAAACTCAGCGTTGGCCGAGGTGAAAAGCTGGAAGTTCATCTCGGCGCTATTGATCTTGATCTCTCCGTTCGATAATCGTTCCACGAGTGTAGGTTCCCCGTTATTCTCCCGAAGGGTCTCTTGGGCCGTCAGGCTGGCGTTCGTGGCTAGACAAAGCAAGAAAAGTAGAAAATGTTTCCTCATACGATAGATTTAGTTGGTAACAGCCTACAAAAGTATAAAAAACGTCTTAACCAAGATACGTTTAAGGGGATGAAAATGGGTGTTTAGGGGATGCGGACTTTCGTGCTATCCGCATCCCGAGGTGTATACGCTTTCTCTAGCCTCCGTCTAGAACCTCAATTGAGAATTCAATTCCGGGAACTGCGCTTGATGCCAATACGGGTAGATCGGGGTCGTCTGGCTTGCCATATCGAGGCGCTTCACCTGCTCCGGGCTGAGGCTCCAGCCTACGGCCTCTAGGTTCTGCCTTAGCTGCTCTTCCGTGCGGGCACCTATGATAAGGCTGCTTACTGTAGGCCGTTGCAATAACCAGTTCAAGGCGCATTGGGCTACGCTATGCCCGGTCTCCTCGGCTACCTGTTCCAATACCTCCACGATGTCGTACAGGCGTTCGTAAGAAGTAGCCTCGTCAGGTATCGGGCTTCCTCCGCGAGCGACACGCCCGTCCGTCGGGATCGGGTTATTCCGGCGGTACTTCCCGCCCAGACGTCCGGCGGATAAGGGGCTCCAGATAATGGCGCCCACCTTCTGGTCGATGCCTAGCGGCATCAGTTCCCACTCGAACTCCCGGTTCAGCAAGGAGTAATAAACCTGTTGGGCCACGTACCGGCTCCATCCATACCGCTCCGATACGGAAAGCGACTTCATTAAGTGCCAGCCGGAGAAGTTCGAGCAAGCGATATAACGGACCTTCCCGCTCGTCACCAAGTCGTCCAAGGCTCGGAGTGTCTCCTCTACCGGGGTATTCGCATCGAAACCGTGCATATGGTAAATGTCGATATGATCCGTGTTCAATCGTCTCAGGCTCGCCTCGCACGCCTGTATCAGATGGAAACGGGAAGAACCGATGGCGTTACGGCTCTCCGGGCTGAGGTTGAAAGTCGCCTTCGTGGAGATCAAGAGGCGATTCCTCAATCCGTGGATCGCCTTTCCCAAGATTTCCTCGGAAAGACCGTTGGAGTAGACATCCGCCGTATCGAATAGATTCACCCCGGCGTCCAAGCAAAGATTGACCATACGGGTAGCCTCTTCCACCTTGGTATGTCCCCAACCTTCAAAACCATTCGTGCCACCAAAAGTAGCCGTACCTAAACAAAGTGCCGGAACGTATAATCCGGAACCTCCTAGTTGTCTGTATTCCATAAAAAACTATATCTATTATTTGATGAAGGAAATGAAAATACAAATGTAACAAATAAAGTGTATCTTTGTCATTAAAAGAAGATAATAGGTATAAGTATGATTAAGGCAGTATTTTTTGACATTGACGGTACGTTGGTAAGTTTCAAGACGCATAAACTACCGGACTCCACGGTCCGGGCCTTGGACCTGTTGCGAGAAAAGGGAATCAAGGTTTTCATCGCTACCGGCCGCCAGTTGCAATCTATCAATAACCTCGGGACGCAAGAGTTCGATGGCTATGTTACCTTGAACGGAGGATATTGCTTGGCCGGAAAAGATAAGGTTATCTATAAACATAATATCCCGTCGGGGGATATAGAGGCGTTGATCCGCTATCAAGAGAATGAGGAGGCGTTCCCGTGCGCCTTGGTGGAGGAAGATGGGATTTACCAGAACTACGTGGATGATTCTGTGCGACAGCTTTACGACATGCTAGACTTCCCTCATCCTCCCTTGCGTCCTTTGCGTGGCAACGGGGGTAAGGAAGTATACCAGCTGATAGCCTTTTTCTCTCCCGGCCATGAAGAACGTATCATGTCCGTCTTGCCGCATTGCGAGGCTACTCGCTGGAACCCGCTATTTGCGGATGTCGTGCCGCGGGGGAGCAGTAAGGCGGTAGGGATCGATAAGATCATCGAGTATTACGGGATCTCGCTCCACGAGACGATGGCTTTTGGCGATGGAGGCAACGATATGGCCATGCTTCGCCACGCCGGGATCGGGGTAGCCATGGGTAACGCCGGCGACGAGGTGAAAGAGGCGGCGGATTACGTGACCGACTCCGTAGATGACGATGGTGTCATGAACGCTTTAAGACATTTCGATGTTATATAAATAAACAGTTTAATAACGCTAAATCACAAACGCTATGATTGATGAATTGGTAAGCTATAATCGTGAGTTCGTAAAGAACAAGGGGTATGAGAAGTATATCACGAATAAATATCCCGATAAGAAGATCGCCATCGTGTCTTGCATGGATACCCGGCTGACCGAGTTGCTACCCGCCTCCTTGGGCATCAAGAATGGAGACGTGAAAATTATAAAGAACGCAGGGGCGATCATATCCCACCCCTTCGGAAGCGTTATCCGGAGCTTGATGGTGGCGATTTACGAGCTTGGGGTTGTAGAGGTAATGATAATCGGGCATACCGATTGTGGAGCCAAGCACATGAATAGCTCCGAGATGATCGAAAAGATGAAAGAGCGGGGAATCCCGCAGGAACGAATAGATATGATCCGATATTGCGGTATAAACTTCGAGTCGTGGTTGCGGGGATTCGAGACCTCCGAGGCTTCCGTGCACGAGACCGTGGAGCAAATTCGGAATCATCCGCTGATTCCGTCGGATATAACGGTAAGAGGGTTTGTAATAGACTCTGTTACAGGTGAATTAACGCCGGTGGAGTAATCCCCGGCGTATTTAGACTTATTTGCACAATTCATAAATAATCGAAAAAATGAAATATTTTATTATGTTCTACAACATTGTTTCGGATAAAATGGTTATCTTTGTAACGAATTAAGAAAGAAAGATCGTTTTAGGATTATTTATTAACTGGCTTTCCAAGCGTGGGAAGCGTAAAACAAAAAGATTATGATGATGAGAGAAAATGAGAAAAGCCTTCGTGCTTTAGCGATGTTGCGTTATCAAGCAGATCGTTACCAGTCAGCTGGCAATGGTGCCATGAGTCAGCGATTAAACGCTGAGATCCGTCGCCTTATGAGCGAAATGAGTGTAGATGCGGATAAGAACTAAAAGACTGCGTCTTTTTTAAGTAAAGAATTAAAGTAAGAAATAAATTAGATGTCATCTCTTACCTCCGTTCAAAACGGAATGGTGAGAGATAGGAAATGAGGATTACCTTTGGCAATACGGCCGGGTGAGCCTTTTTTTGTGCCCTTTCCTTTCCTTCTCCTTCGCGTATCAGGGAAATTACTTATATTTGTGAATGAAAAAGCTAAAACAATAATCATTTGAACACAAAAGCGATGAAAAAAGCAGGATTACTCTTAATGTCGCTGGCATTAAGTACGGCTCTTTGGGCGGAAAGTCCGGAGAAGAAAGGTTTGGACGTGATAAATAGATCGACCGCCGAGGCGCATATCGGTTTCTTGGCCGATGATGATCTGGAGGGCCGTGAGGCCGGTTTCCGTGGAGGCCGTATAGCGGGAGATTATATCGTGGCGAACTTGAAGTCCTTAGGTATCGATCCCGTGGGCGATTCCTATTACCATCCGTTCGAGGCTTACCATCTGGAACGCCAGAAAAGAGGAGCCCGTTGGCAAGTCCACCCGGACTCGGTGGCCGCTATCAAGCAGACCGGTGTTTTCCAGAAGCTATCCTTGAATAATATATTGGGTAAGATAGAGGGGAAGAACCCGAACGAGATCGTGATTGTCGGCGCTCACTATGACCATCTGGGTATCGACCCGATGCTGGATGGCGACCAGATCTATAACGGGGCGGACGATAACGCCTCCGGAGTCTCTGCCGTTTTGCAGATAGCGAGGGCTTTCCTTGCCACGGGCCAGCAACCGGAGCGAACCGTTGTATTCGCTTTCTGGGACGGTGAGGAGAAAGGGCTTCTCGGATCGAAAGCCTTCGTTCAGTCTTTTCCAGAGATAAAGAACGTGAAAGGATATTTGAATTTCGATATGATCGGCCGTAACAATAACGAGGCGAAGCCTACCCATGTGGTTTATTTCTATACGGAGGCGCACCCTGCTTTCGGCGATTGGCTGAAGAACGATATCAAGAAATACAACTTGAATCTGGCACCGGATTATCGTCCGTGGGATAACCCGGTAGGAGGGAGTGATAACGGTTCCTTCGCAAAGATAGGTATCCCTATTATCTGGTATCATACCGACGGGCATCCGGATTACCATCAACCGAGCGACCATGCCGACCGGATTAATTGGGACAAGGTGGTGAATATCACGAAGGCCTCGTTCCTTAATATGTGGTATATGGCGAATGAGAAAGATTTTTAGAGATTATACTTCTTTTTCAATAGAAGATATCTAATAAAAGTAAGTTAACTTCATCGGCGAAGTAAGTTAACTTACTTTGGCATTTTAATTAACTTACTTTGCTAATGAAGCTGGCTTGCTTTTATATTCTGAAAAAACGCCTGAATTACTGTGATTTCATATCTTACCGCAGATACTTAGTTCTACATGAACTCAAGTCGATTTTAACTTAAAACCGTTTATATTTCTAATTTTATATTGTAAAACATAAAAATAAGGAAAGATTTATTTAATTATAATAACACAATATAATGAATATTTCATATCTTTGCCTCCGATATAAAATGTGCTAGGTATTTTGGCGCCAACTAAATAAAACAACTTCTACTTAAGAAAAGTTCATGTAGGACTCCGATAGTTAGCCCATTTTTTATTTGAACTTAATTACGCTAGAACTCAGGAGTGAGTGTATGTATGTGAATAATTTTAAAAGACAAATGTTTCGCCAAGACATTGTCTAATTATTTATCAATAAAACCATCAGTTATGTTGAAAAACTTTAAACCTGTCAGCTTAATTCTATGTGCGGGTGCGTTATGCTTCTCGGGAAGCATGTATGCCAACATCGCACCTGTTGAGCAAGGTACCTCTATCTCCCAGCAAAACGGGAAAGTAACAGGTACAGTGGAAGATGATTTCGGCCCAGTGACCGGAGCGTCAGTTGTCGTGAAAGGCACGACCAATGGTACGATTACCGATATGGACGGTAATTTCACCTTGGAAGGTGTCAAGAATGGTGATGTAATCCAAATCTCATTCATTGGTTACTCCACCATGGAAATTACGTATACCGGCCAACCGGTAGGCGTTATCAAATTAGCGGAAGACACCCAGAAATTGGATGAGGTCGTGGTTACGGCCTTAGGCATGAAGCGATCTGAGAAGTCCTTGGGTTATGCGATGCAAGAGTTGAAGGGAGACGCTTTGCTGGATTCTCGCGAGAGCAATATCGCCAATGCGTTGTCCGGTAAGGTTTCCGGTTTGCAGGTCGTTCGTTCTAGTGGTAGTGTAGGCGGTTCTTCGAAGATTGTACTTCGTGGTGCGAACTCTTTGACCGGTTCTAATCAGCCGTTGGTAGTTGTAGATGGTACTCCGATGGATAACTTCACCGGTGGTGTAGATGATGCTTGGGGTAACTCCGGTACGGATATGGGTAACGGTCTTTCGGATATCAATCCAGAAGACATCGAGTCTATGTCTGTATTGAAAGGTGCTTCCGCTGCCGCTCTTTACGGTTCTCGTGCCGGTAATGGTGTTATCTTGATTACGACGAAATCAGGAAAGAAGAATGATGGTCTGGGTATCAATGTGAACTTTGGAGTTACGGCGGATACTCCTTTTATGTTGCCGGAACTGCAAAGTTCTTTCGGACAGGGTTCTGTTGGTGCTTACAATGACCAAACCAATCTGAGCTGGGGTCCGAGGATTGAAGGACAGACTATTACTACGTATGACGGACGTCAAGTGCCAATGGCCGCTTATGACAATATTGGCGCTTTCTTTGGTACAGGTACCTCTTTCAATGAAGGCGTAAGTTTCCAGCAAGATGTGAATGGAACCTCTATGTTCTTTTCTTTCAATCGCCAAGATGACTCGGGTGTAACCCCAGAGCAAAGTCTGAATAAGACGAATTTAACGTTACGTGCTACCTCATTTTTGGATGAGGCTAAGAAATGGAAGGTGGATGCGAAGGTGAACTATGTAAACCAAAACGCCCATAATCGTCCGATCATTGGTATAAACCCATCCAACGCATTTTCAACCGTTTATAATTTGCCTCGCTCTTTGAATGTTCTTGATTTTGAGAACTGTGTGGATGATCAAGGGAAAATGGTTTGGTATGATAAAAGTAATAGTCCACAGGAGAACCCTTATTGGGTAACTCAATACCGTCAGAACGACGATACGCGTAATCGTATTTTAGGAAATGCTTCTTTAAAATATGCTCCTACGGATTGGTTTGATATCGAGCTGAGAGGAGGTACTGACTATTATACTACCACGACTACTCAAAAGTTATATTCAGGAGGTAATACGAAGCCGGAAGGTAGCTATTCTGAAGGTTCTGAGACATTCTATGAGAATAACTTTAGCTTCTTGGCTACGGTGCGTAAGGATGATTTGATCAGCAAATTGGGTGGTTTTGTTACATTTGGTGGTAACATCATGCAGCAGAAACGTACCAAAATGAATGCAAGTGCGGGAACGTTGTTGGTTCCTGATTTGTTTGATGTCAATAATGGTGTTGATAAACCTTCTATTACATCTTCTTTGACCCAGCGTAAAATGAACTCTTTGTACGGATCTCTCCAGTTGAACTGGGATGGTTGGTTGTTCTTGGATGTTACGGCACGTAATGACTGGTCATCCACTATGTCAAAAGAGAATCGTTCTTATTTCTATCCTTCTGTTAGCTTATCTGCTGTAATCTCTGATATGGTACAGAAAAACGGAGGAAGTATGCCTGATTGGTTTAGTTTCGCGAAGGTGCGTGCTTCTTTCGCTGAGGTAGGTAATGATTTGGATCCTTATCAGTTATATAATGTATATACAATTTCTAAGGATGCTAATGGTAATAGTATGGCTTCTGCCGGAAGTACCTTGTTTGACTCTTCGGTTAAGAGTGAGTTGATCAAGTCTTGGGAGGTTGGTGCCGACTTACGTTTCTTCAATAACCGTTTTGGTATTGATGCCGCTTGGTATAAGACAAATGCGACCAATCAGTTGCTGAATATTCCGATGGATGCTTTTTCCGGATATGAATCTCGAAAAGTGAATGCGGGTAATATCCAGAACCAAGGTTTCGAACTTTCGTTGAATGGTGCTATTATGCAGACTGCTAGTGGGTTTAACTGGGATGCGCAAGCTCATTTCTCTTTGAATAGAAGTAAGATCTTGGAATTAACCGAAGGGGTGACTGTCTATGATATCAAGACTGTGGATGTCTTACAGATTGCCGCTACCGAAGGTGGTAAATATGGTGATATTTATGGACAGAAATTTGTTCGCCACAATGGGCAGGTCGTGGTAGGTGAAGATGGTCTTCCTTTGATTACGACAGATAAAGAGTTGATTGGTAATCAGAACCCGGATTGGATGCTTGGTCTCACGAATAATTTCTCTTATAAGGGTTTTGATTTGAGTTTCTTGATCGACTTCCGTATAGGTGGTGAGATTTACTCGGCGACGACTTCTTCTTTGCATAAGAATGGTAACGCTGCCGGAACGGTCGTGAATGGTGATCGTGCTGATTTCGTGGTTCCAAACTCAATCATGAAAAAAGGTGATGAGTATGTGAAGAATGATGTCGCTGTTACGCCTCAAAGATATTGGGAGCGTATCGCTTCTTCAGGAAACTATGGTTTGCCGGAGGTGTTTACGTATGACGCTACGAATATCCGTTTGAGAAATATTACTTTAGGATATACGTTCAATAAGAATTTGTTGAAGAAAACCCCGTTCCAAAAGTTGCGTCTGTCCGCGACTTGTAATAACGTATGGATGATTGTTTCTCATTTGCCGGGTATCGATCCTGAATCTGTGGCAGCTACAAATACGAATGCGGTAGGATTCGAGAATGGTGGCGCGCCTACAAATCGTTCTTATACATTTAATTTAACTGTAGGATTCTAATAGAAAGGAGATAATATGAAAACGAAAAATATCATTATATTAGGAGCCTTGGCGGTCGCTTCATTGACAACGGTTACAAGTTGTAATGACTTTGAGGATATCAACAAAGACCCGAATAAGGCTGATTTGGAGCAAGTGGAACCGGAATGGTTCTTGAATGGCTCCATTGGAGATGCTCAAATGAACCCTGAAATAGCAGAACGTATTTTTATTTTGTATTGGAAGCGGGCTGCTCGTTTTGATCGGGGTAGCGGTTTCGCAATCGGTACGGATAATGATGACTATAATAGATTATACTTGACTTCGAACTCGTATGGCGTAGGTTGGTTGAATAAGGCGAATCAAGCGATAGAGGTCGGAGAGGAGAAAATCAAATTAGATGTGGATAATGCCTATCCTTATTATCGGAATATCCCGAATATGGCTCGTATTTGGAGAGCTTATTTGAACTCTGAATTGTCTGATAACTTTGGCCCGATACCGGCGTTATCTGCTTTTACCGGTGTTCCTGGAGAATATAATAAGGTGGAGGATATCTATACCTATATATTGAAAGAGTTGAAAGAGGCGGTCGCTTCTTTGGATGAGAGCATTGATATGAGTGCGATGTCCAAATATGATCCGTTTTTTGGTGGTGACATAAAGAAATGGAAAAAGTATGGAAACTCTTTGCGTATGCGTCTAGCGATGCGTTTGACTGCGGTCAATCCTTCTTTGGCGCAAGCTGAGTTTGAGGATGCTGCCAAGGGTGAGTTTATCGCCTCTATGGATGATATCGCCCAGGTTGCGGAGAAAGATGGATGGGATCCGTATACAGGTGTCATGACAAGAACTTGGAATAACCAAGCGATGTCTACTACTTTCAATAATCTCGTAGTGGGACTAGGCGGTGTGGAATTTCCTGTTCCTGATGAGTTGAAATCCAATTTGAAAGATCCTTATACTTACTTAGGCCAGAATGTCAGCCTGCATTTCCCAACAACCACAAATGATCCTTGTGCGGGCTATTTTTTCGATGGTATCCCACAATATATCGATCCTCGTGCGCCTCAGTTGTATAGCATTCCGGGGTATGATGACGGAGTGGTTTATCCTTCTTATATAGGTGCCGCTTCCGAGGTAAAGGATGAGATAACATTGATTGCGGGAGATTATACGGATGTGCTGACCGGACAAAAAGTTTCCGCGCCGGAAGTAAAACTTCCCATGAAATATTCTTGGACGACCGTTGTTGCCGGAAACTGGAACGATAAGGCCGGTTTAGTTGGTGACTATACAAGTTATAACTACAACTTCCCTTCTTTGGCTGATAAGTTCCGTCATAGCACGAACAAACGTGTATGGTTTGGCCCGTGGGAAAGTTATTTCTTGTTAGCGGAAGCTGCGGTTTATGGTTGGAATGTTCCGGGTAGCGCAAAGGATAATTATGAGAAAGGTATCGCCGCTAGTTTTGAATATAACGGTGTTTCCGATAAACTCTTAGAATATTTGCAATCTAAGGCTTATAACCGTGTAGGAACATCTGTAGCTTTCGATCATACGGTAGAGGCTAAGGCTTATACGATCAACTATTACGATGCATATACGAAACAGAATAAGACAACGACTTATGAGTATCCTAAAAATACGATCTATAAGAATGGTCAGTATAATAATGATGCATTGACTAAGATCATTACGCAGAAGTTCATCGCTCAGAATCCTTGGTTGCCTTTGGAAGTGTGGTCTGATCACCGTCGTTTAGGTTTGCCGTTCTTCGAGAATCAAGCTGTAGAGGCTGCTTACAATCCAACTAACCAAGTGTTGTTAACTCCTGCTACTTGCAAGGAATGTAAAGTAGAGTTCTACCCGAAGCGTCTTCGTTACCCGGCAGTTCTTCAAACCAATAACTTGGAAGGGTATAACCAAGCTTTAGAAAGACTTGGTGGTCCGAACATGACGACAACTTCTTTGTGGTGGAATATGAAATAATATGAATAGTATTTTTACTGCAAAATAATAGGAATCCTCACGTTGGGATGTATCATCATTCAACGTGAGGATTTATGTTTTTAATGTTAAACTTTTAAATTTTACAGTTATGAGAAAGTTATTAATGGTATTGTTTTTATTTGGAACAATTAGTGTTTTTTGCAATGCCCAAATAGATGGTTATTATGTAAAAGACAGTGGTAATCTAGCGCTTTTTGCGGATGGAGAACCTAGGACTAGTAATTCAATTGGTATTGAAGCTGGGAAATCAGTGGAAATTCGTTTTACTCAACCTTCTACTGGAGATTTCTTGTGGCAAAAAATGAGTGGTAGTGACTATATTCAATTTAATCCCGGTGGGTCTGGACGTTTTGCGTTAATTTGGACACAGAGTGCAAGTAAAGGGGACTCGGCTGTTTTTTGTGTCACAGACAAGAATGGTGATGTGCTGACGATTACTATTCATGCTTATTAGACTTTATAGGAAATAAAGATATCTACTTCTTGTCTTTTCTTGTCTTTTGACAACTTTGTATTGTAACTGATTCGGAAATTATAGAGAATAATATTCTTACGAGAAAAGGGCGTATCGATGTAAATGTCGGTACGCCTTCTTTTTTTTGTGGTGATGATTTGTATGGGTAAACTGGAACTTTTATTGGCTTCTGAAGTGAATAACTAACGGCTTCCTGCCTCTTTTACGGTTTGGTTATCCTTTGGTTAAAATTTCTGTAAATCAATTTTTTATGGATGTTAGTAAGGATAACTCTTATTCGTTTTGTCTGTAAGGAGAGAGTAGTTGCGGTATCCTCACCAGTTACCTCTTGTATATGTTAAACTCAAAACATATCTGCCCTTTTTATGTTTATACAGGATAAATGACATTTGTTGACGCAAAAACTAAAACATTGTCTAGAAAAATAAACAAAAAACAGTAGTTATGTTGAAAAGATTCAGACCAGTCAGCTTAATCCTGTTGGTAGGGGCGCTTGGGTTCTCGGGAAACTTATACGCCACGCCTATGTCCGGGATTCCGAGGGTTGACATTTCACAGCAAAACGCAAAGGTGTCGGGAATAGTTGAGGATGCCTTAGGACCCGTTACCGGGGCGTCCGTAATCGTGAAAGGAACTACCAATGGTACTATGACCGACTTGGACGGACATTTTACCTTGGATAACGTGAAGAAAGGGGATATCATACAGATATCGTTTATCGGTTATACCTCGCAAGACATCCCGTATACTGGCCAGTCCGAGATTACGGTTAAACTCGTGGAAGATACCCAGAAACTCGATGAGGTGGTGGTGACCGCCTTGGGTATGAAACGGGATAAGAAAGCCTTGGGTTATGCCATGCAGGAGTTGAAAGGGGATGACCTCTTGGCCTCCCGTGAGCCGAACTTGGCGAACTCCCTTTCCGGTAAGGTTTCCGGTTTGCAGATCGTCCGTTCAAGCAATGGCGTAGGAGGGTCTTCTAAGATCGTACTTCGTGGTAACAACTCCTTGACGGGTAGCAACCAGCCCTTGATCGTCGTAGACGGTACCCCGATGGATAACTTCACCGGTGGCGTGGATGATGTATGGGGTAACTCCGGAGCGGACATGGGTAACGGCCTTTCGGATATCAACCCGGAAGATATCGAGTCCATGACGGTATTGAAGGGTGCTTCCGCCGCCGCCCTTTATGGCTCACGTGCCGGTAACGGCGTGATCTTGATCACTACCAAGTCCGGACGTAAGAACGAGGGACTCGGTATTACGATCAACGCCGGTATCACCGCCGAGACGATTTTCCTGAAACCTGATTTACAGAACGACTTCGGACAAGGCTCCGTGGGCGTTTACGATAACCAATCCCGCCTTAGCTGGGGACCGAAAGCCATGGGACAAATGGTAACCGATTGGAGAGGCAACCAAATCCCTCTGCATACTTATGATAATATCGACGCTTTTTTCCGCACCGGAACCTCCTTTAACGAGGGTGTCAGCTTCCAGCAGAACATAAAGGGTACGGCGGTATTCGCCTCCGTAAACCGTTCCGACGATGCTAGTATCACCCCACGCTCAAAACTAAACAAGACGAATATTACCTTGCGTGCCACCACTTTCTTGGATGAGGCGGAAAAGTGGAAAGTAGATGCCAAGGTGAATTATATCAATCAAAACGCGCATAACCGCCCGATTCAGGGCGTGAATCCCTCGAACGCTTTCAATACGATCTATAACCTGCCTCGTTCCTTGAATATCCGCGAATTTGAGGATGACGTGGATGAGCAAGGCAATATGATTTGGTATGACGCCTCCAAGAATCCGCAGGAGAACCCTTATTGGGTGACCCGTTATCGCCAGAACGAGGATACCCGTAACCGTTTGTTAGGAAATATCTCCTTGAAATATGCCCCGACCGATTGGTTCGATATTGAGTTGAGAGGTGGTACGGATTATTATACCACGACGAAGAGCGAGAAAGTATATGCCGGTGGTAATACCAGTCCGAGAGGTCTGTATACCGAGGGATCGGAGACCTTCTATGAGAATAACTTCAGTTTCTTGGCTACGGCCCGGAAGGATAACTTGATCGATCGGCTGGGAGGCTTCGTTACTTTCGGTGGTAACTTGATGCTCCAGCAGCGTAATAAGATGAACGCTTCTGCCGGAGAGTTGTTGGTGCCGAACTTGTTCTCGCTGAATAATGGCGTGAATAAGCCGACAGTCACTTCCGAGTTGATCCGCCGTCGTATGAATTCCTTGTATGGGTCGTTGCAGTTGAACTGGGATGGTTATCTGTTCTTGGATGTTACGGCACGTAACGATTGGTCGTCTACGATGTCGAAAGCCAACCGCTCTTATTTCTATCCATCTGTCAGTTTATCGCTTGTGATCTCAGATATGTTGCCGAAGATTGGCGGAAGCATGCCGGATTGGTTCTCTTTCGCTAAGGTACGTGCCTCCTTCGCTGAGGTAGGTAACGACTTGGATCCGTATCAATTATATAACTTCTACTCTGTAGGCAAGGACCCCAACGGGAATACGACGGCGAAACCGGGTAAGGTACTTTACGACTCGGACGTACGTAGCGAGTTGATTAAATCATGGGAGGCCGGTTTCGATATCCGTTTCTTCAATAACCGATTGGGCTTGGATGCCGCTTGGTATAAATCCAACGCTACCCGCCAGTTACTGGATTTACCGATGGATCCGTTCTCCGGCTATGCTTCCCGTAAGATTAACGCAGGTAACATTCAGAACGAGGGTTTGGAGATCTCCTTGAACGGTACGATTCTAGACAATCCCGCCGGATTGAGCTGGAGCTCTACGGCGCAGTTCTCCTTGAACCGGAATAAGATCAAAGAATTATACGAGGGCGTGAATCTATATGATATAAAGACGTTCGACGCTATCCAGATCGTAGCTCCGGTAGGTGGTTATTATGGTGAGATCTACGGGCAGACCTTTATGCGTGTGACCGATGAGAATAGTCCTCACTATGGAAAGATCGTCGTAGGTGATGATGGTTTGCCTTTGATCTCTACCGAGAAGTCGAAAGTAGGAAACCAGAGTCCGGATTGGATGATGGGTTGGACCAATAATTTCTCTTATAAAGGTTTTAACCTGAGCTTCTTGATAGACTTCCGTATCGGTGGTAGCATCTATTCGGCGACAGCCTCCAACCTGTATACCCGGGGTAACGCCGCCGGAACAGTGGTGAATGGTGATCGTGCCGAATTCGTGGTACCGAATACCGTGGTTCAACAGGGTAGTGGTTATGCGGAGAATACGGTCGCCGTCACTCCCCAGAACTATTGGGAGCGTATTGGGTCTACCGGAAATTATGGTTTACCAGAGGTTTATACCTATAGCGCCACCAATGTCCGTTTGCGTAATATCACCTTTGGCTACGAGTTCAATCGACAGATGTTGAAGAAAACGCCTTTTCAGCGTGTACGTCTATCCGCTACTTGTAACAATGTTTGGATGATCCATTATAACTTGCCGGGTATCGACCCCGAGTCTGTTGCCGCCACGAATACCAACGCTACCGGATTCGAGAATGGAGCTGCGCCGACCAGTCGTTCCTATACGTTTAACGTAACCGTGGGATTCTAATGGAATACATGATAATTTGAATTACGATAAAAATGATGAAGATGAAAACAAGAAATATACTTTTTACCGGATTGGTATCGGTGGCTGCTCTTCTTTCTTCCTGTAATGACTTTCAGGAGATCAATGAGGACCCGAATCTTGTGGGAGAGGATAAGGTGAAGCCCCAATGGTTCCTGAATGCCTCTATCATGGGAGACCAGATGAACCCAGAGATAGCCGAGCGTATCTTTATCTTGTACTGGGACCGTGCTTCCCGTTTCAATAGGGGAAGTGGTTTTACGATCGGTACGGATAACAATGATTATAGTACGATCTACTTGAGTAATGATTACGCCGTAGGTTGGCTGAATCAAGTGACCAAAGCGATCCAGCTGGGAGAGCGGATGGTTGCCAATGGGGAGGCGGATACCTATCCCTATTATAAGAACGTAATCCAGATGTCCCGTATCTGGCGTGCTTACTTGAACTCGGAAGTCGCTGACGGTTTCGGGCCGATCCCAGCGTTAGCCGCTTTCTCCGGTGTACCGGCTGAGTACGATAGTGTAGAGGCTATCTATCAATTTATATTGAAAGAGTTACGGGAAGCTGAGTCTGCGTTGGACCCCTCCTTGGATATGTCCGCTATGGCTAACGAGGATGCTTTCTATGCGGGAAATGTTGCGAAATGGAAGAAGTACGCCAACTCCTTGCGTATGCGTTTGGCGATGCGTATCTCGGCTGTCGATCCTGCCTTAGCGAAAGCGGAATTTGAGGATGCCGCCTCTAAGACATTTATTTCCGAGCCAACCGATATCGCTTCCGTGCAGGAGAAAGAGGGTTGGGATGAGCTGACGAGCGTGATGTCTCGTCCTTGGAATGGGCAGGCGATGTCCGTGACGTTTAAGAACTTGGTAGTTGGTTTGGGTGGACAGGAATTTCCGTTGCCGGACTCCTTAAAAAGCCATTTGAAGAATCCATACGATTATCAAGGTTTATATTTGAACCAGCACTTCCCGCTGACGACGAATGATCCGTGCGCCGGTTTCTATTTCGACGGTATACCTCAATATGTAGATCCCCGTGCCCCGAAGTTGTTTAGTGTAGTGGGCTGGGATGATGGTGTGGTTTATTCCGATTATATCGGTGCGGCCAGCGAGGTGAAGCCGGTTCACTTGAAGAATCCGGCGGATAATACCCAGAATATGTTGACGATCGATCCGAAATATACGTGGGGCACTTGGGTCGCCGGAGAATGGGACGTGAAAGCCGGTCTGGTAAGTGAGCTGACAGGTAAGAATTATAATTATCCCTCTATATCGAAACAATATCGAATGAGCACCAATAAGCGTGTCTTCTTCGGCCCGTGGGAAAGTTACTTCTTATTGGCGGAGGCTGCGGTGAAAGGCTGGAAAGTTCCGGGAACGGCTAAATCCAATTATGAGTCTGGTGTTACGGCTAGTTTTGAGTATCATGGCTTATTGAGCCAAGTCGGTGATTACCTATCGTCTCAGAAATACAACCGTGTAGGTACTTCCGTCGCTTTCGACCATACGACAGAGGCGAAATCATATACGATCCGTTATACGGACCCCTATACGAAGGAGGTAAAAAGCCGTACGTATGAATATCCCCATAACTCGATCTATCGGAATGGCGCTTATAATAATGACGCCCTTACGAAGATTATCACCCAGAAATATATAGCGCAAGTTCCTTGGTTGCCGGAAGAGGCTTGGAGCGATCATCGTCGTTTAGGTCTTCCTTTCTTCGAGAACCAAGCGGTAGAGAAGGATTACAACCCATTGAATCAAGTTCCTTTGACGGTCGCTACCTCTAAGGAATGCCGTTGGGATTTCTACCCGAAACGTTATCGTTATCCGGCGAATATCCAAACGAATAATCAAGCGGGTTATGCGCAAGCTCTCCAGCTTTTGGGCGGCCCGGACTTGACGACTACTCCACTTTGGTGGAACGCTAAATAGCGAACCTGCTTGGTCTGTTTTATATATACTTTTTCGGTGTCACGCATTTATTTGTGTGGCACCGTTTTTTTGAGATTTACTCAATCGTGCTTAGCCATTTCTCCAGTTCGTCAGTCCATTGACGTTTGTATACGAAGTTGTCCCGGAACCCAAAACTATGGCCGCCTTTTGGGTAAATATGTAAGGAGGCGGACACCTTGTTTTTTAGCAAAGCGAGATAATAAAGCACGCTATTCTCCGGGCTAACCGCCTCGTCATCCGAAGCCAACGCTATAAAGGCGGGAGGTGTCAGTGCGTTTACGTGCAATTCCAGAGAGAAAGCTTCCTCTTCCTCATGCGTGGGATTCGCTCCTAATAGCCGTTCCCTCGATTTAAGGTGCGTTAAATGAGGTAGCATACTGATAACCGGATAAAGGAGTATTTGGAAATCTGGACGTGCGTCGTCTACCCCGAATATTGCGGCATGCCCGGCGATATAACCGCCAATGGAGGCACCCATGACACCGACCTTCGTAATCTTCCACTCTTCCGAGTAATTATGGAGGATGCGGAGACCTTGGCGAACATCGTCCAGAGGAACTTCCCTATGTCCGTTCGGCATCCGGTATTTCAATACGGCATAAGTAATACCTTGCGCGTTAAACCATGCGGCCATATCACGCCCCTCATGTCCGATCGAAATCTTGGAAAGTCCGCCACCCGGACACATCAAGATCGCCTTGCCATTCGGCTTCGTCGCCGGATAAACCAATAGGGAAGGGTTCGATATATTGGATATGGCATTCGGGGCATCTTCCAATTCTACGCCGGCCAATCCATTACTAGTGGGCGCTCCATCCGGCCAAAGTAGGATAATCCTATTTTTCTGTTGTATTGTTTCCATTTTCTATATTCTGAATTGTGTTTATAGTATAAAACAACGTTGGCCTTTGATTAGTTTAGCATTCAAGATCTTTTCGAATCATCATCGTATATAAAAAAGTCCGGAAAAGACGAGGAAAATCACCCTCCATCCTTTTCGGACTTTTATCCTATTACATTGAAAGATAAATTATTGCATACCTTCCGTAGTCATTTCCTTATTGATCTTTTTAACTAATCCCTGAAGAACGGCACCCGGGCCTAACTCGATGAAATGAGTGGCACCGTCGGCGATCATGTTCTGTACGCTTTGGGTCCAACGTACCGGGGCGGTTAACTGTGCGATCAAGTTAGTCTTAATTGTTTCCGGGCAAGTCTCGGCTTTCGTGCTTACGTTCTGGTAAACCGGGCAAGAAGGTTTATTGATCGTCGTAGCCTCGATAGCGGCAGCCAACTCAGTACGAGCTGGTTCCATCAATGGAGAATGGAACGCTCCACCTACTTTCAACTTCAAGGCACGCTTAGCGCCTGCGGCCAATAACTTCTCGCAAGCCTGATCGATACCGGGGATAGAGCCGGAGATTACCAATTGGCCCGGGCAATTATAGTTAGCGCAAACCACTACCTCGTCCTTGATGCTCGCGCAAATTTCCTCAACCGTCGCATCCGGCAAGGCTAATACGGCGGCCATTGTAGAGGGAGTTGCCTCGCAAGCCTTTTGCATAGCCATGGCACGTTTGGAAACTAATACCAAGCCGTCCTCGAAAGACAATGCTCCGGCAGCTACCAAGGCAGAGAATTCTCCTAATGAGTGACCTGCGGTCATATCCGGTTGGAATTGATCACCTAATGTTTTCGCGAGAATGACAGAGTGTAAGAAGATCGCTGGTTGAGTAACTTTGGTTTGTCTCAGATCCTCGTCTGTTCCGGCAAACATTAAATCCGTGATACGGAAACCAAGGATCTCGTTAGCCTTCTCAAACATCTCTTTAGCAAGAGGATTATTATCGTAGAGGTCTTTGCCCATACCTACGAACTGTGCCCCCTGACCGGGAAATACGTACGCTTTCATCTTTCTAATTTTTTTCTAATTTCAGTTTTTTAAGACGGTGCAAAGGTAATAAATTTGGAATAATGAGGCTACTATTCATTACAAATTGTATCTTTGCCCCCATAGAAACGAGAATATTAATGACTAATATTATAATATCATGAATGAATTACTATTTTTAGGAAACTTAGGTACAGGCGAGATCGTGATCATCGCCATTGTTGTGTTATTGCTTTTCGGTGGTAAGAAAATTCCTGAGCTGATGAAAGGTATCGGTAAGGGCGTGAAGAATTTCAAGGACGGTGTAAAAGGATTGGAAGACGATATCAAATTAGACGATACGGAAAAGAAGTAAAGGAAGATGCAACAAGAAGAAATGTCATTCTGGGATCACCTAGAAGAACTTCGTTGGACTTTATTTCGTTCTATTTTAGCGCTCTTTGTTTTTGCTATAGCCGGGTTCTCGGTAATGCCGTGGCTGTTCGATAATGTCGTGATGGCCCCGTGTAGCTCCGATTTCATCGTCTATCGGGAAATGTGTAAGATTAGTTCTCATTTTTCTTTTCTCCCGGACTTTTGTAATGATACTTTCCATGTGAACATTGTCAATATCAAGCTGGCTTCCCAGTTCTTCACGCATATGACAAGTTCTTTCTGGTTGGCGTTATTATTGACTTTCCCCTATTTGATGTGGGAGATCTGGAAGTTCGTAAGTCCGGCTCTTTACGAAAATGAGAAGAAAAATGTACGTTGGGTATTCTTGTTCGGAACGATAATGTTCTTTATCGGATGCTCAGTGGGTTATTTCTTGGTGTTCCCGATGACACTACGTTTCTTGGCGACTTACGAGTTGAGTGCCGCCATTACGGAACAGGTATCCCTTGATTCTTACATGGATAACTTCTTGATGTTGATATTCGTGATGGGAATCGTATTTGAGATGCCATTGGTATCTTGGCTATTATCTCAGATAGGGCTGCTAAACCGCTCGTTCTTTCATAAATACAGACGGCATGCTGTTGTCGGCTTGTTAGTTGGTGCGGCGTTCATCACTCCAAGTAGTGATCCGTTTACGTTAAGTATCGTATTCTTACCGCTCTACGGTTTGTATGAGTTGAGTGCGTTCTTCGTGAAAAAAGCCCCAAAGGAAGAAGACGAGGAGAATGAGGAAGATAATAATGAGGAATAAATCCCGAAAGTTATAATAATGTAATATAAAAAAGACGTAACTCTGTTTAAGGGCTACGTCTTTTTTTATTATTTCAATAAAGGTAACCGGTCCAGCATATTCCTTAGCTTGATGGCTATACGAGGCATCGGCTCGGCTACCGTAAGACCTACCAGATCATACTTGGATGCTATATTGTTGATAACACGTACGACCTCGTCTATTTTCATCCCGTTAGGCTCTACGCCGACTCCCGCTATCATATCCGCCGGATCGATTACGTCCATATCGAAGTGAACGACAACTTTGGATGCGCCCGTCCCTTTTAACCACTTGAGGATGGAGGAACTATCCTTCGCCACCTCCTCTGGTGATAAACCTTTTATACCTAAGTTCTTCTGCCGTTCTTTCATGCCCTCATCCCACGAGCGTAAACCTACGATTAAGGTATTCGAGACCTTGAACTTTCCCGGTAATAATTGAAGAATCTCTTCATCACCCATCCCTAGACAGGCCGTAAGGGCCATCGCATGATATCCCTTATACTCGTCATACGGCAAGTTTATATCCGGATGTGCGTCTATCCAGACAATGGCTATATCATCCGGATATTTAGCAGCCAGATAGGTGAAGGGTACGACACTTACCGAACATTCGCCCCCTAAGGTGACAATCTTTTCTGGAGCGTTTTCGTGCAGTAATTCGAGGGCTGCTTTTGTTTGTTTCAGAATAACCTTGCGGGCGCTGATCCCTAGATCCGTTTCTCTATCGTTTATATCTAGTGAGATGGGTACTTCCACGGTTTTCTGGGGACTTGGGGGAGCGAGGATATTGAGTAATTGAGCTCCTAGGTAATACCCTCTGGAAGCGTCGTCCGCAGGAAGGTCGGGCATCCAATGATTCACGATCCCACCTTGCCATTGGGGATAGATCAAACGAAGTGTCGATGTTTTATCTTCCATGTTATCGTAGTTTTTGTACAAAGTTAAAGGATTCCACCGAATTCTCGTCTTGATGAAAAAAGATTTTCTCCTTGATGAAAATAGATTCTCATCATAATGAAAAAAGATTTTCACCCCGATGAAAATAGAAAGTTTTCCCCGTAAACTGTTTCTCTTTCGAAATAATTTATGTATGTTTGCTCAAACTCAAAACGAATTGCATAACATGAAGCACATGTCTATATTGGCGGTCTCTTTGCTGGCACTCGTGGCCTGCACGCCTGAAAAGAAACAGGAGGCGGATTACTCGCAGTATGTGAACCCCATGATCGGTACGGATTTTACCGGCAATACCTACCCGGGAGCCCAAGTTCCTTTTGGTATGGTACAATTGAGCCCGGATAACGGTTTGCCGGGTTGGGATCGCATCTCGGGGTATTTCTATCCGGATACGACGATCGCCGGCTTTAGCCATACGCACCTTTCCGGTACGGGGGCAGGCGATTTATACGATATCTCTTTTATGCCCGTGACCCGTCCTTATAAAGAGGCCCCGGCGCCGTTAGGAATCTATTCCACGTTCTCGCATAATGACGAGGCGGCTTCCGCAGGATATTACCGGGTATTGCTGAAGGATTATAACATTAACGTGGAGCTTACGGCTACCGAGCGTTGCGGTATCCAGCGGTATACCTTCCCGGAGGCCGAGGCTTCGGTATTCTTGAACTTGAAGAAGGCGATGAATTGGGACTTTACCTTGGATTCCAAGATCGAGGTGGTAGACTCTACGACGATTCGTGGATACCGCCTATCCCAAGGCTGGTCTCCCTTGCAGCATGTTTATTTCGAGACCCGTTTCTCTAAGCCTTTCGTGGCTTGTCATATGGATACGACTTCTATCGTGACCAAGGAAAAAGGTTGGATCGGTACGGCCTATGTGGCCCGTTTCGATTTCAATACGAAGAAGGATGAGGAAATCCTTGTCACGACCGGAATCTCTGGCGTCAGCATGGAGGGAGCGGGAAAGAATTTGCGTGCGGAAGCCCCGAAGGATGATTTCGATTACTATCAAGCGCAGGCTAGCGCGAATTGGAACCGACAGCTTTCCAAGATTGAGGTGAAGAGCCGGAATACAGACGATATGGTGAAATTCTATACGGCCTTGTATCATTCCATGATCGCCCCGACGATCTATAGCGACGTGGATGGTTCTTATTACGGCCCGGATCAGCAAATCCATAAAGCGGACGGATGGACGAATTACTCTACTTTCTCTTTATGGGATACCTACCGTGCCTCCCATCCGTTGTTTACGTATACGGAGCCGGAACGGGCGAATGATATGATCAAGGGTTTCTTGAAGTTCTATGAGCAGAACGGGGCTTTGCCTTTATGGAACCTTTATGGCTGGGAAACGAATATGATGATCGGTTATCATGCGGTGCCCGTTATCGTAGACGCTTATCTGAAAGGTATCGGTGATTTCAATGCCGAGAAAGCGCTGGAGGCTTGTATAGCGACAGCCAACCGGGATGACTATCGGGGTATCGGCGATTATAAGAAGTTGGGCTACGTACCGGCTTATAGCGATCCGAAAAAATGGGAGAACTGGTCTTTATCGAAGACCTTGGAGTATGCCTACGATGATTATTGCATCGCTAAGATGGCTGAGAAGATGGGTAAGAAAGAGATCGCCGACGAATTCTTTAAACGTTCACAGAATTATCATAATGTGTACAATCCGGCAACTTCCTTTATGCAGCCTCGTGATGAGAAAGGAAACTTTGCCGCTAATTTCAGCCCCGATGATTATACGGAAGATATTTGCGAGAGCAATGGTTGGCAATATTTCTGGTCCGTGCCGCAAGATCTGGACGGTTTGATCGGATTGGTAGGAAGTAAGGAACGTTTCGCCGAGAAATTGGATAGTATGTTTACCTATGTCCCCAAATCGGATGAGGAATTGCCTATCTTTAGTACAGGCATGATTGGTCAATATGCGCATGGAAATGAGCCGAGCCATCATGTGATCTACTTATATAATAAGGTCGGCCAGCCTTGGAAGACCCAGAAATACGTGGCTCAGGTATTACATGACTTGTATCTGAATGCTCCGGACGGTATTTGCGGTAATGAGGACTGTGGGCAGATGTCCGCTTGGTTTGTGTTCAGCGCCATGGGATTCTATCCGGTTGATCCGATCAGCGGCCAATATGAGATCGGTTCCCCGTTGTTCCCGGAGGTGAAGATGCATGTAGGCAATGGCAAGATCTTTACGGTTTTGGCTCCCGAGGTCTCTGCGGAGAATATTTATATCCAATCCGTGAAGCTGAACGGACAACCTTATGATAAGAGTTATATCACCCACGAGCAAATCATGAGCGGGGCGACATTGGAGTTCGTCATGGGCAGCCAGCCGGGACCGGTATGGTATACGAACGAATGAAATAGCTCTCTATGATATAATGAAGAGAAGTGCCGTGGTCATATCGCCACGGCACTTTTTTTAATCCGGTTCATGCGAATCTTTCCCATAAGCCTTGACAATATCCTTTACGATGTACCAGAGTACGAACACGACCATTATGCTTCCGATCAATATCTTTCCCACTCTTATGATAGAATCGATGTATTCTTCCATAATGTTATTATTTAAGAGATTACCGTTCGAGGTAAATGTACGGATAAAAATCGGGAAATAAGTCTATGTCTCTAAGATAATTCAGATATTTGTTCTATTTTTGAGCATTGTATAAATGATTAAATATAATAGCATGTTAAAACAAATGATAGCCTTGACGGCTTTGATGGTGTCATCCATTGCTTTTGCGCAAGACCGGGAGTATGTAATCGTGGTACATGGTGGTGCGGGGGCGATGGCCGGATTGGAGGAAGATCCGGTTAAGTCGGCTCAATATTACGCCGCATTGGACTCCGCTTTAATGATTGGAGATAAGGTCCTTTCTGCGGGAGGCGAGGGGCCGGAAGCGGTGATGGCCGTAATCAATTACTTCGAGGGAAATCCGTTGTTTAACGCCGGAATTGGTGCTACCTGTACGGTGGAGGGAACTTTTGAGTTGGACGCTTCCATCATGGAAGGCAAGGATTTAAGCGCAGGCGCTGTAGCTGGCTTAAAACACGTGAAGCATCCGATCAATGCCGCCTATGCCGTAAAGACAAAATCTCCGCATGTCATGCTGAGCGGAGCCGGTGCTGAGGAGTTCGCCAAGGAACAAGGCTTGGAAATGGTAGAAGACAATATGTATTTCGCTACGCCCAAGACGATGGAGTGGATCGAGAAGTTAAAGCAAGAAAGTAAGAAGAACGGTACGGTAGGCTGTGTCGTTCTGGATAAGCAAGGAAACTTAACGGCCGGGACCAGTACCGGCGGTATGTTCAAGAAACGTTGGGGGCGTATCGGTGATTCGCCCGTGATCGGGGCGGGAACGTATGCGGATAATAACAGTTGCGCCGTCTCCTGTACGGGGCATGGCGAGTATTTTATCCGTCATGCGGTAGCGTTCGATGTGTGTGCCCGCTATAAATACCTTAAGGAAAGCGTAGAGAAAGCGGCGGATTATATCATCCATACGGAATTGAATACGAACGCCGGCAACGGCGGCTTGATCGCCGTGGATAAACTAGGAAATATCGCCATGCCTTATAACAGTGGCGGTATGTTCCGCGGATTCTTGTATAAGGAGAAAGGTAGCCCGGAAATTAAGAAGGGCTGCGGTATCGGAAAGAAGATCGTTGTGGTAGGGGAAAAGTAGTTTTTTGTATCTTTACGCCAAATTCAGGATAGAATGGCGAAAACAAAAACCGTATATGTCTGCTCTAACTGTGGCGCTGATTCCCCGAAATGGCTGGGTAAATGCCCGAATTGTGGGGAGTGGAACACTTATGTAGAGGAGATCGTAACAAAGGAGCCTGCCGTGAAGCGGCCAGTTCCCGGTATTATGGAGGGCAATAAGATCCGTCCGGTGTTATTGCGTGATATAACGACGGAAGAGGAGGCCCGTATCGATTTAAAAGATGATGAATTAAATAGGGTCCTCGGCGGAGGCTTGGTGAAGGGCTCTTTGGTCTTGATCGGTGGAGAGCCGGGAATCGGAAAATCTACCTTGGTCTTGCAAACCGTGTTGGGCTTGACAGGCTTGAAAACCCTATATGTCTCGGGCGAGGAGAGCAGTCGCCAGTTGAAACTCCGGGCGGACCGATTATCGCATGATAATCCGAACTGTTTCATCCTATGCGAGACGCATCTGGAACAGATTTTTACGCAAGCGGCCAATATCCAGCCGGACTTGATGATCATAGATTCCATACAAACCATCTTTACGGAAGTCGTGGAATCTTCCCCCGGCAGTGTTTCCCAAGTACGTGAGTGTAGTGCCGCTATCTTGAAATACGCCAAGGAAAGCGGTGTCCCGGTCTTATTGATCGGCCATATCAATAAGGAAGGCAGTATCGCCGGTCCGAAGGTATTGGAGCATATCGTGGATACGGTGTTGCAGTTTGAGGGCGATCAGCATTATATGTATCGTATCCTGCGGAGCATCAAGAACCGTTTTGGCAGTACGGCGGAACTAGGGATTTACGAGATGCGCCAGAACGGGCTTCGTGAGGTCAGCAATCCATCCGAGTTATTATTAACCCAGAATCATGAGGGACTGAGCGGTGTCGCCATCGCCGCCGCTATCGAGGGGGTACGTCCTTTCTTGATCGAGACGCAAGCCTTGGTCAGCTCGGCGGTTTACGGTACGCCGCAACGTAGCGCCACCGGATTCGATTTACGCCGAATGAATATGTTATTGGCAGTATTGGAGAAAAGGGCGGGTTTTAAGTTGATCCAGAAAGATGTTTTCCTGAATATCGCCGGAGGTTTGAAAGTGAATGATCCGGCTATCGATTTGGCGGTAATCAGTTCTATCCTTTCTTCTAGCTTGGATATCAGCATCGAGCCGGGTGTTTGTATGGCTGGCGAGGTGGGCTTGTCCGGAGAGATCCGTCCGGTCAACCGTATTGAGCAACGTATCTTGGAGGCGGAGAAGCTGGGTTTCTCCCGGATTATCATTCCGCATAATAATCTAAAAGGTTTCGATACGGCGAAGAGCAAGATTCAAATCGTACAGGTAAAGAAAGTGGAGGAAGCCTTTCGGCAACTATTCGGTTAATATATAATAAACAATGATAAAAGAATTACAACTCAGGATATTGCCGGAAGAGGCTGTTAATGAGCAATCGCTAAGGCAAGTAGTAGCCCGTGAGACGGGTGAGGCTCCGAAAAATATCCGGGCCGTACGTGTATTGAAACGTTCGATAGACGCACGCCAGCGAACGATATTTGTCAACGTGAAACTGCGTGTTTTCATGAACGAGATGCCTAGCGAGCCGGAATATCAATTGATAGAGTATAAAGATGTCTCGGCAGGGAAACCTGTGATCGTCGTAGGAGCCGGTCCGGGAGGTCTGTTCGCCGCCTTGCGCTTGATAGAGTTAGGTTTGCGCCCCATCATCGTCGAGCGAGGTAAGGACGTGCGGGAACGCAAGAAAGATATCGCCTTGATCAGTCGTGAGCATAAGGTGAACGGAGAATCAAATTATAGTTTTGGTGAGGGCGGTGCCGGCGCTTATTCTGATGGAAAGCTGTATACCCGTAGCAAGAAAAGAGGCTCGGTAGATAAGATACTGAATATCTTTTGCCAGTTTGGGGCAAGTCCCTCTATCTTGGCGGATGCCCATCCGCATATCGGAACCGATAAGCTCCCCCGTGTGATCGAGAATATCCGGGAGCAAATCAAGCGATGCGGAGGTGAGGTACATTTCGAGACCCGTATGGATGCTTTTATCATGAAAGAGAACGAGGTGATCGGCATCGAGACGAATACGGGAAAGAGCTTTTACGGGCCTGTTATCTTAGCTACCGGCCATTCCGCCCGTGATGTCTATAACTATTTATACGAACGCCAGATCCAGATCGAGGCGAAAGGGATCGCAGTCGGTGTTCGTCTGGAACATCCTCAGGAATTGATCGACCAAATCCAGTATCATCGGAAAGAAGGTCGTGGGAAATATCTTCCTGCGGCAGAGTATAGTTTTGTGACGCAAGCGAATAACCGGGGCGTCTATTCCTTCTGTATGTGTCCGGGAGGTTTCGTAGTTCCTGCGGCGAGCGGACCTAAGCAGGTCGTGGTAAATGGAATGTCGCCTTCTAACCGGGGTTCCCGCTGGTCTAACTCAGGGATGGTGGTAGAGATCCGTCCGGAAGATTATTCCGAACTGGTAGGGCAGGAGGAGCTTTATCTTCGGAATGGCGAGAAGGTGGATGCGGACTCCCCATTAGCGTTGATGGCCTTTCAGGAACGTCTGGAAGAGGTCTGTTGGTTGAATGGAGGCATGAAGCAAACGGCTCCCGCCCAGCGCATGGATGATTTCATGCGGAAGAAGAACTCTTTCGATTTACCGGTTTCCTCGTATACGCCGGGTCTGCTGGCCTCTCCGTTGCATTTTTGGATGCCGGAATTCGTGACCAGTCGCCTGCGGGAAGGTTTCCGTTATTTCGGTAAGGTCTCTAGAGGCTTCTTGACCAACGAGGCAACCATGATCGGCGTAGAGACCCGTACATCCGCTCCGGTTCGTATCGTCCGTGATCGGGATACCTATCAACACGTCACGGTAAAAGGTCTTTTCCCTTGCGGTGAGGGAGCGGGGTATGCGGGAGGAATCGTATCCGCTGCCATCGACGGGGAACGTTGTGCGGAAGGAGTGTATAATTTAGAATCCAATAAATAAGAAAAATGAAAAGTGGTATGAAAATAGGAATATCCCTTTGTCTGGGAGTTCTTATGTGTTTGAATGCGGGTTGTACGGGAAAGAAGTCTGCTGCGGAAGAGCCGGAATTAACGTACAGTAATCCTTTGTCGGTCCAGTTTGGCGATCCATACGTATTGTTGGCCTCGGACGGACGTTATTATATGTATGGTACCGGTGCCGGGGCTGTAGACGGTTTTTGCGCCTATTCTTCCGATGATTTGATCCATTGGAAGTCGGAAGGGCAGGTTTATCGGGGCAATACGCCCGATTCTTGGGCAATCGCTAATTTCTGGGCGCCGGAAGTGTACGAGCGTGACGGGAAGTTCTATATGTTCTTCAGTGCGGATTGGCGGAAGAATCCGACCAACGAGGAGGAAAATTTCCGTATCGGCGTAGCTGTGTCGGATAAGCCGACCGGACCATTTAAGGAATTGGCCGATGCTCCTTTGTTTGATCCGGGATATCCTGTAATCGACGGAAACTTGATCGAGGATGAGGATGGCCGTACCTATCTCTATTATTCCCGTTGTTGCTATAAGCATCCGGTAGAAAGCGAGATCGCCGATGAGGCAAAGAAGAAAGGCATGTTCGACTCCGTTGAGGAAAGCTGGATTTACGGGGTGGAGGTCGCTCCGGATCTTACGCACGTAATTGGGGAACCCGTACTTCTGCTGCGTCCACCCGTAAAATTGGATGATGCGCAAAGTGAGTGGGAAAGTCGCTCGGTTACCAAAGGGGAGGTCGGACGTCGTTGGACGGAAGGCTCTTTCATGCTACGTCACAACGGCTTGTATTATATGATGTATTCCGCTAATTATTTTGGCGGGGCAAATTATGCGGTGGGATATGCCGTGTCCGAACATCCGTTAGGACCGTTTGAGAAGGCATCTAATAATCCGGTGCTGGAGAAGAACGTGGAAAAAGGCGGTATCGTCACGGGTACCGGACATAATAGCGTTACTTGGTCGAAGGACGGAAAACAAATGTATTGCGTTTACCACGGGCGTACCCAGAAGACAGGGGATGAGCGGGTCGTATTCATCGATAAAATGCGAATCAATGAGAATGGCCTTCTAGTCGTGGAAGGCCCTACCACCGATCCGCAATCTATTCAATAGTTATTTATCTCTTCCAGCAACGCCACTCGTTCCAACGAGAACGTAGTGTCGTTGCGTTGGATATATTCCAATAGCTCTTTCGCTCTTGCCCGGAGTTTTTTACCTTGCGCCTCCGGCAAAAGGAAACTTTCTTCCAGCAAGGTCTTGCTCGCCAGCTCCATGCGTTGGAGGCCGCACGAATCATCACCGTCCAGATAAGTGCGGATACCGTCGATAGGCGTGTTCAGCAAGAAATCGTTATCCAGTTTTAAGAATGTGTAGACGGATTGGATTAACTCGGGGTTCTTGCGTGCCCCATCGTTGGAATTACGATTGAAGATGATCTGGGCGATCACTTTGCCCAGTTCCTCGATCTGTACCATGATGAAATCTCTCTTTAACATAGGAGTGGTGAATTATTCGATCGTTATACTTTGGATGCGGATGTCTTTCTTCGGACGGTCATTCTGGTCTTTCGGCTGGGTGGCGATCTGATCCAAAACGTCGAATCCCTCCGTCAGCTCCCCGAAGATCGTATAGGTGCCGTCCAGATGATGGCAACCGCCTACGGTGGTATAAGCCTTCCGTTGCTCGTCCGTAAATAGCAAATGCCCGGGAGTTGCTTGAATAACGGAGTCTATCTGGGCGTTGATCGCTCTCAATCGCTTCTGGTACTCCCGTTTGTTACTCATCTTTATCATATTCAGCTCCGCACGTACCGGCGCATAAAACTCCTTCAGGGCCTTTTGCCGGGCCGGATAGTTGGCGGTACGCTCTAACGTATCCAGTTCGGTTTCCCTATAGACCTTCCCCTGCACGATAAAGAATTGCGACATATCCGATTTCTTTTGCGGGTTGATATCGTCCGGTTGGCGGGGAGCGGCCAAGGCTCCTTTCTTATGGAAATATTTCTCGTTGATCTCGGGCGGTATCTCGGCGGAAGGATCGCCAAAGCCGCATTTAGCACCGGCGGGAGCGTTCTTGGAATCCGGGGCTCCTCCTTGGATCATAAACTCCGGCAGGACACGGGTGAATAAGGTCCCGTTGAAATCCCCCCGTTTTGCCCGTTCGATGAAAGTACGGGTGTGATTAGGCACATCATCGTACAGGATGGCCTTCATAGTACCTACATTGGTTTTAATAACTACCGTTTTTCCAGCTTCTTGCGCCGAGGTGGCTACCACGCAAAGGAACAATGCTGATAAAATGTAATATATCTTTTTCATGAGATTTTAATTTAAAAGGTAAATATAGGTGTTATGTTGTAAAACACAAAGTAAATGCCTAACTTCGCGTCTTTATTAATAGGTAATAAGATTTTTAAAGATTTTAGCATGGATTGGATAAACGACTTATTATGGGGAGAAGGTATCGGGCATTCTATCCTTTTACTATCTTTCGTGATTGCCGCCGGCATTCAGTTGGGAAAGATAAAGGTGTTTGGGATTTCGCTTGGGATTACCTTGGTGTTGTTTGTAGGTATTATTTTAGGGCATTTTGGGTTTACGGTTAACCACAATGTGATTCATTTCTTTAAGGAATTTGGATTGATCTTATTTGTTTATTCGGTAGGTATGCAAGTCGGGCCGGGTTTCTTCTCGTCTTTTAGGCAGGGGGGAATCACGTTGAATATGCTAGCCTGTGGAATTGTCTTCCTTGGCGTGGCTACGGCTTTGGTATTGCATTTCGTGACAGGTATTCCGATGCCTACGATGGTGGGTATTTTATCGGGGGCGGTGACGAATACCCCCGGATTAGGTGCGGCTCAGCAGGCTTATTCCGATATGTACGGGGTTTCAGATAATACGATCGCCTTGGGTTACGCCGTGGCTTATCCGCTGGGCGTGATCGGTATTATTCTTTCGATCATTTTCGTACGTTACGTATTCCGTGTGAATTTCGATAAGGAGAATGACGATTTGAATAAGGAGGATGCCTCGCATACGAATGAGGCGAAACCGATCTCGCTGGTCGTAAAGAACCCGGCGGTTTTCGGTAAGACGGTAGGGGAGTTATCCGGTTTGATGGATCATCTGGATTTCGTGATTTCCCGTGTATGGCGTAATGATAACAAGCAGATCGAGATCGCTTCCGCCGGTACGATCTTGAATGAGGATGATAAGATTTTCGTGATCACGACCGATCAAGATGCCGAGTCCGTAAAGACATTCATTGGCGAGGAGATCGATATGGAGCGCAAGCAATGGATTCGTATGGAGAGCCAGTTTATCAACCGCCGTATCTTGATCACGAAACCGGAGTTGAACGGCAAGAAGCTGGGACAGTTGAAACTGCGTAAATTATATGGTATCAATATCACCCGTATCAACCGTGCGGGCGTGGACTTGGTAGCTACGCCGGGTCTGACGTTGCAGGTGGGCGACCGTGTGAATGTGGTGGGTACCGAGACGGCTGTCTCGAATGTAGAAAAGGTATTGGGTAACTCCTTGAAACGCTTGAACGAGCCGAACTTGATCACGATCTTTATCGGCATTGCCCTCGGTATTGTCTTGGGGAGTATTCCTATCACGTTCCCGGGCATTCCGCAACCGGTTAAGTTAGGTTTGGCGGGAGGTCCGTTGATCGTGGCGATCTTGATTAGCCGTTTTGGTTACCGTTATAAGCTGGTTACCTATACGACCCAGAGCGCTAACTTGATGTTGCGTGAGATCGGTATCACCCTCTTCCTCGCTTGTGTGGGTATCAGTGCCGGCGATGGTTTTGTGGATACGATCGTGAACAATGGTGGATTCGCTTGGATCGGTTACGGTTTCATTATCACAACGATTCCTTTGCTGATCATCGGTTGTGTAGGCCGTTATTTCTATAAGATCAATTATTTCACCTTAATGGGCTTGATCGCCGGTAGTACGACGGATCCGCCCGCTTTGGCTTACTCGAACGCTACGGCTGGAAACGACGCTCCTTCCGTAGGTTACGCTACGGTATACCCCTTGACCATGTTCTTGAGGGTACTTACGGCGCAATTATTGATCTTGTTCTTCGCTTGATGCGGTAGTTATAATGGTGCCGTCTTACACGTATATCGGCATTGCCTCACACGTATATCGACGTTGGCCTATGCGAGCGTAGGCGTGAGGCGATGTCGGTATACGTGCTGGATGGAGTTGACGCCGGGGAAAATAAAAAGCATAGATGTATTAAATTTATCAGTTTAAAAGGTGATGTTATTCGTAACATTGCCTTTTTTGTTAGCTTTGTGGGAGTATAATCTAATTAATATCGTGGAAAGAATGAGTGTAGAGAAGAAAAACGCTTATATCGGAGTGGATTTAGGGGGGACGAATATGCGTGCCGGCCGTATCGTAGGGGATCGATTAGTGGCTCAGGGGAGCGCCCCGACTCCCAAGGACGCCGCGGATTGCGAGGAGACATTGGAGGCTTTGATAGAGGTGATCCGTTCCGTGTGGGACGAGAGTGTGGTAGCTATCGGTATCGGTGTGCCGAGCGTGGTGGATCGTGAGAAGGGGATCGTATATAACGTGGTGAATATCCCGCATTGGGAGGAGGTACATTTGAAGGAGATCTTGGAGGCTTGCTTCTCCGTGCCGGTTTATGTGGATAACGACGCGAATTGCTTCGCTCTGGGTGAGCGTATCTTTGGCGAAGGAAAGACGGTTGATAACTTCGTGGGCCTCACCTTGGGTACGGGCTTGGGGGGTGGAATTATCCAGAATGGCAAGCTGTTGGCCGACGCTAATTGTGGCTCGGGAGAATTTGGCATGATTCCCTACCAAGGACAGATCTTGGAATATTTCTGTAGCGGTTCCTATTTCATGAACGTATGGGGCGTGGATGGGAAGGAGATGTACACCCGTGCGATGCGGAAGGACGAGCAGGCGCTGGAGGCTTACCGGCAGTTGGGCGTACATGTGGCCGCCGCTATCAAGATCGTGGTATTGACGGTAGATCCGGAGATGATCGTCTTCGGAGGCTCGGTGACCGCCGCCCATGAGTTGTTTGAGGAGAGCATGTATGAGGACTTGAAGGATTTCGCTTATCCGAACTCTATCAAGAACTTGAAGATACGTTTCTCTAAGCTGGAGAATCCGGGGCTATTCGGTGCCGCTTCCCTTTGTTATGATAAATAAAGACGGATAATCAATTGTTTACTTAAATCTGATTCATACCATGAGACATGTATTTTGTAGGAAGGTCGTTTTCCTTTTGGCCGCTTTACTGGTTGTATGCGGCATGTCGGCCCGTAAGCCGATCAAGACGTTATTAATAACGGGGCAGAATAACCATAATTGGCAGGTGAGCCATGTGGTGCTTAAACAGATATTGGAGAACTCGGGACGCTTCTCCGTGGATTTCGCGGTCTCTCCGGAGGCAGGGAAGGATATGTCCGGCTTTGTCTTGGATTTCAGTCCTTACGAGCTGGTGGTGCTGGATTATAATGGGGATGCTTGGCCGGAGGAGACAAACCGTCGTTTCTTGGAATATGTGCGAGGAGGTGGAGGTGTCGTGGTCTATCATGCCGCTGATAACGCCTTCGTGAACTGGCCGGAATACAATAAGATTTGTGCCTTGGGCGGTTGGGAGAACCGGGATGAGAAAGCGGGACCCTATGTATATTGGAGCGATGGTAAGTTGATAAAGGATAGCTCGGCGGGCGTGGGTGGCTCTCATGGCAAGCAGCATGAGTATGTGCTGAATGCCCGGAACCATGAGCATCCGATCATGAAGGGGCTGCCGAATAAATGGAAACATGCGCAGGATGAGTTATATGATCGTATGCGTGGCCCGGGAAATATAAAGGATTGCTTGTATACGGCTTATTCGGATAAGGAGACCGGAGGTTCCGGCCGTGAGGAGCCGTTGATCTTTACGGTTGATTATGGGAATGCCCGTATATTTCATACGATGTTAGGGCACGCGGGGGAAACGGTAGAGAATTGTCCGGCTATGCAATGCGCCGGCTTCCAGATTACCTTGTTAAGAGGTGCGGAATGGGCCGCTACCGGCAAGGTAACCCAAAAGGTTCCCGCTGATTTCCCGACGGAAAAACAAGTATCTAATCGGAGTAATTATAAGCGGTGATACATGGTTTATTAGAATGCCCATTGTAAGCTCCTTATGATGGGCATTCTAGCAAGCTAACAATGGGCATTCTAAGGAGCTTACGATGGGCATCGTGCTATTTTGCTGAATCCTCGTGCGATAGATAGCCGTCGCTTAATGTGAATCGGGGATCTTGATCCGCCAGAAAGCGGATGGCCGTGAGGATTTTCTCTTGAGGGAAAGGTAATTTCTCAATAAGTTCTTTCACGGGGATAGGGGATTCCCCGGCCAATATCTTTATGAGACTTTCCCGGATAGCGTTGAATTCCCAATTCATAAGCTGTGATTCATGCTTCGATAGGCATACGTCGCAACAGCCACAAGGGGCGGAATCTTCCTCGCCGAAATAGGATAGGAGCATGCGGCTACGGCATACCCGCTCCTCGTTGATATATTCCAGCACCTTCTCGATCCGTTTCCCGAAACGCTCCTTGCGTTCCTCATACGCCGAGCGGGGTATGGAAAGGTACCGCTGTTCCTCCCGGGTCTGGGTATAGATAATCAACGGGGTTTTCTTATGCGGGATGTAGTTTACGATCCGGTATCTGGATAAACCTACCAAGGTCTCATACACCTCGTGAGGTGTCACTCTCGCACGGGTGGCGATTACGCTCTCATCTATATAAACATAATCTGCGAATAACCCGGTGTAAGAACGCAAGATTGTCTGAATCACCTCATCCGTTCGCTTGTTCTCACTTAAATACCTGTAAAGCTCGTCACGGGTAGCTGTGAACATCAGGCGGGAAGCGTTGTCTACCTCCTCCGTATATTCGATATAGCCCGATAGCCCAAGGATCTTCAAGGCATGATGCGCTTGCAATAAAGAGAACTTATAAGCGGAACAGAAATCCGTCAATGAGAAATCGTGTACCGTATCTAGCCCGTACCCTACGGCGATCTGGTAATAATTACCCAACGCCTCATAGACCCGATAGATAAACTCCTTGTCCGGAAACTCATCCGCCAGCCGTTTCTTTAGCTTGGCGCTATCCGTGGAGGAACAAAGAGCCACGGCGAAGGCTTTCTTCTCATCACGCCCCCCGCGTCCGGCCTCTTGATAATATTCCTCCAACGATCCCGGCATATCCATATGCACGACCAATCGCACGTCCGGCTTATCGATACCCATACCAAAAGCGTTGGTCGATACGATTACCCGGCACTCGTTGTTTTTCCAACGGGCCTGACGCAGTTCTTTCTCGTCACGGTTTAACCCGGCATGGAAGAAATCGGCGGAGATACCCGCCTGTTGCAGCATGAGGGCGATCTCCTTGGTGCGTTTCCGGTTGCGGACATATACGATGGCCGTACCCGGAACTTTTCCCAATATATAAACGAGTGTATTTAACTTATCCTCCGTCTTCCGGACAATATAAGCCAGATTTTTGCGGGCGAAGCTCTTTTGAAATACGTTCTTCTCCTTGAACCGCAGACGCTCTTGTATGTCATTCACCACTTCCGGGGTAGCCGTGGCGGTCAAGGCTAATACCGGAACACCCGGCAATAAGTCCCGGATCTCAGCGATATTGAGATAAGAAGGACGGAAATCATATCCCCATTGCGAGATACAGTGACTCTCGTCGATTACCAGCAGACAAACCTGCATGGCCTCCATCTTGACCCGGAAAATATCCGTACTAAGCCGCTCCGGGGAGACATATAAGAACTTATACCCCCCGAAGATGCAATTCTCCAGTTGCGTGATGATCTCTTGCCGGCTCATGCCCGAATAAACGGCCGTAGCCTTGATGCCGACCCGGCGTAAGTTCTCCACTTGGTCTTTCATCAATGCGATCAAGGGAGTGACGACGATGCAAATCCCCTCCATCGCCAATGCCGGCACCTGAAAGGTGATGGATTTACCACCACCCGTAGGCATCAGCCCAAGCGTATCTTTTCCGGCACAGACGGAATGGATAATATCCTCCTGCAAGGGGCGAAAAGCAGGGTATCCCCAATACTTCTCTAATATCTTATGGTAAACGTCCACCTGTCCTCCTCATATATCGTCGGGTTTGATGTCTTTGATCATCAGCTGGATAGAGGTGTTGCCGTTGTAGGTGTTCTCCTCCACCGTGTAGCAGATGTTGAAAGGCTTCATACCCTTGATATGGTCGTTGTACCTGTGCATGCCGAAAGCGATGGCGTGCATGGGGGTGCTTGAGTTTCCGTCGATCAATTCCAGCTTGAGATGCTCCAGTTCCTTACCCACGAGCTTACTGGTGCCGTAGTCCTTTACGCCAAGCGAACAGAATACGGGCTTTTGGTTGTCCGGCCCGAACGGGCTCATCTTCTTTAGGTCGTTCACGAACTTCTGGTTGATCTCTTTCAAATCCAAGATAGCGTCGATATCGATCTGCGGGATCATCTGCTCCGGTATGATCTCCTCGGATGCGATCTTCAAGAAACGCTCGGTGAATGCCTCTAGGTTCTCCTCCCGAAGGGAAAGCCCGGCGGCGTAGGTATGTCCCCCGAAATTCTCCAATAAATCCCGGCAACTCTCTATCGCCTTGTAAATATCGAAGCCTGTTACGGAACGTGCCGATCCGGTGATCAACTCGGACGATTTGGTAAGAACGACCGCCGGACGGTAATACTTCTCGGTCAAACGGGACGCTACGATACCGATCACGCCTTTGTGCCATCCCGGGTTATACACCACGATCGCCTTCCGGTCATCCATGTTCTCTACTTCGTCGATGACAGCGTTAGCCTCGTCGGTGATCTTCTTGTCCAATTCCCGGCGTTCCTCATTATATTGGTTGATGCTCTCGCTCTTCTCCCGGGCACTGGCGCTATCCTTGGACAGTAGCAGTTCCACCGCCTCCTTCCCGTTCATCATACGGCCGGAAGCGTTGATACGGGGACCGATCTTGAAGACGATATCACTGATCGTGATCTCCTTTCCGGTCAATCCGCAGATATCGATAATCCCTTTCAGCCCGAGGCTGGGGTTGCTGTTCAATTGCTTCAGCCCGTAATAGGCGAGGATGCGGTTCTCTCCCGTAATCGGGACGATATCCGAGGCGATACTGACCGCCGTCAGCTCCAACAACTTCTCCAGATCCGAGAACGGGAAATTATTGCTCTTGGCGAACGCCTGCATGAACTTGAATCCTACTCCGCAACCCGATAAGTGCTCATACGGATAGATAGAATCCGAGCGCTTGGCATCCAATACGGCGACAGCGTCCGGCAAAGTGGCGTCCGGCATATGGTGGTCGCAAATAATAAAGTCGATGCCTTTCTCCTTGGCGTACTCGATCTTCTCGATCGCTTTGATACCGCAATCCAGCGAGATAACCAGCGACACGCCGTTCTCGGCGGCATAATCGATACCCTTGTAAGAGATACCGTACCCCTCGTCGTACCGGTCCGGGATATAGAAATCCAAGGTAGACGAGTAAGGTCTTAAATACTTGAAGACGAGCGATACCGCTGTCGTTCCATCCACGTCGTAATCGCCGTAGATCAAAATCTTTTCTTTATTCCCCAAGGCTTTGTTCAAGCGCCTCACCGCCTTATCCATATCCGGCATAAGGAACGGGTCGTGCAAATCGTTCAAGCTGGGTTTAAAGAATTTCTTCGCCTCTTCGATCGAAGTGATACCTCGTTGAACGAGCAAGAGACAGATCACCGGGCTGAATCCTAATTCAGCCACCAATTGGTCTCTCTTATGTAACTCTTCTTCTGATGGGGTTTGAAAGTTCCATTTGTTAATCATTATATATTGTTTTTTTCTTTTTTGCTTGCCTGATACTACGGATACCTTGTCATCCTTAATCTACCGTATGACAAAGGCGAGATTTCCGCAATATATTTCAACCCGTAAAGTTAGAAATTAAATATGGTATATCCGGTATGGCTTAAAGAAAATAGTTTTTTTGTTATTATTTTTTTGAAGTAGGAGAATGATTCGTACATTTGCCTAAATATTATAAAATACAATGACGGAAGATATTAAAAAAGCTTGCGAAGTAATGGCCGCAGGCGGCATAATACTTTATCCTACAGACACTATCTGGGGAATTGGTTGCGACGCTACCAATGAAAAAGCCGTACAAAGAGTGTACGAGCTAAAGCGAAGGACAGACAATAAGGCTATGTTGGTCTTGATGGACAGCGAGGCTAAATTGGATAGGTACGTGTCGGATGTTCCCGATATCGCTTGGGATTTGATTAGCGTGTCTGATAAGCCGTTGACCATCATTTACTCAAGTGCCAAGAACTTGGCGACAAATCTATTGGGAGCCGATGGTAGCGTGGGTATCCGTATCACGAACGAGGAGTTCTCCAAGAAATTGTGCGAGCGCTTCCGTAAACCTTTGGTCTCTACTTCCGCCAACGTAAGCGGCGAGCCTTCTCCCGCTAATTTCAGCGAGGTATCGGAGGTGATCAAGGAGGGTGTGGATTATATCGTGAGTTATCGTCAGGACGATATGAGCAAGGCCGCTCCGTCCGGCATTATCAAGTTAGGAGCCGGTGGGCTTGTGCAGGTAATTAGATAAGGATGAAGAAAAGCGTACAAGCCGGAAAATATATTGTCTCGGATTTTATAGCGTCGTCGGTAGTCTGGTTATTATTTAACCTGATACGCTATGAGGAGGTGGCGGTGTATGAAGGGTTTGATACCGTCGGGGCCTTTTTGCTGCATATCCCCTCATTGAAGGGGCAGCTATTGATCCCGTTTTTCTGGTTCGTATTATATTGGTTTTCCGGTTATTATAATAAACCGTTCGGTAAGTCGAGGCTTACTGAGTTGTTCTCTACCCTTGGGAGCGTGTCGATCGGTGTCGTGATCTTGTTTTTTGCCTTAGTGCTGAATGACTTGCCCCGTTCTTATCACGTGTATTATGATATGTTTTTCTCTTTATGGGGATTGCAGTTTGTCTTGACGTATATTCCCCGGTTATTGATTACGCAGGCCGGGTTACGGAAGATAAAGTGCAGGGAATGGGCGTTGAATGTATTGATGATTGGGGCGGGGAAGAAGGCGGCGTGTATTGCCGACGACCTGTATGGTTTGGGTTATAATATCGTCGGTTTTGTCTCCGATGGTACGGAGAAAAAGGGCGGGGTCGCCGGAGATCGTGTGATCGGTAGGCTAGAATCTTTGCCGGTGATCGTAGAGGAGAAAAAGGTGGATGAGCTGGTTGTCGCCTTGGAGACGGTGGATAATAACCGTTTGATGGATATCCTGTATTCGTTATATTGTTATAAACGGCCGATCAAGATATTGGCGGATAAATCCAGTTCATTATCGCAAGTAAAGATCAAGGCGATAAAGGGCGTTCCGCTGGTGGACGTGACGGATAACAACTTCTTGCCCATCGAGCAGAATGTAAAGCTCTTTATGGATAAGACGTTATCTCTGATTTTCTTGGTGCTCTTATCTCCCTTGTTCCTGTATATCGCTTGGCGGGTGAAGCGGGATTCCCCCGGCCCGGTGTTTTTCAGTCAGGAACGGATCGGATACATGGGCGAGCCTTTCATGATCTATAAGTTCCGTACGATGTACACGAACGCCGAGGAGGAAGGCCCGTTGCTCTCTTCCGAGGACGATTCCCGTATCACTCCCTTCGGACGGGTGATGCGGAAATACCGCTTGGACGAGTTACCGCAGTTCTGGAACGTGCTGAAAGGGGATATGTCGCTAGTTGGCCCCCGTCCGGAACGTAAATATTTCATCGAGCGGATCGTGAGGAAAGCCCCCTTCTACTATCTGCTGCATAATGTACGTCCGGGAATCACCTCGTTGGGTATGGTGAAATATGGATATGCCGGCAGCGTGGATGAGATGATCGAGCGCTTGGAATATGATATATTATACTATGAGAATATGTCCTTGATTCTGGACATAACGATTCTCATTTATACAGTTAAAACAGTGTTTACAGGTAAAGGTATTTAAAATGGCTAACGAAGGGTTATTCTATAAATTGTTGTTATGGCGGGAAAAGCGCATCAAGGAGAAGCATTTTATCCTTATTATCAGCTTTATCGTGGGAATTTGCACAGCTGCGGCCGCTATCATATTGAAACAATTGATCCATTTCATACAACATGTATTGACGGGTAATTTCAGTGCTGACGGCGTGAACTATCTCTATTTGCTTTATCCGGTGATCGGTATCTTGTTGGCCGGCTTGTTCGTGAAATATATCGTGCGTGACGATATCGGCCATGGGGTGACGAAGATCTTGTATGCCATCTCGCAACGAAAGAGCCGTATCAAGCCGCATAATACATGGACGTCTATCGTAGCCAGTTCCGTGACGATCGGCTTTGGTGGATCGGTCGGGGCGGAGGCTCCTATCGTATTGACAGGGGCGGCTATCGGTTCTAATCTGGGACGGGTGTTCAGGATGGAGCAGAAGACGTTGATGTTGCTCGTGGGATGTGGTGCCGCCGGAGCGATCGCCGGTATCTTCAAGGCGCCTATCGCCGGGTTGGTGTTCGTGATTGAGGTATTGATGCTGGACCTTACGATGACTTCCGTGCTTCCTTTGCTGATCTCGTCGGTGACGGCGGCTACGATGTCTTATATCTTTACCGGCACCGAGGCCATGTTTAAGTTCTCTCAGACCGAGGCATTCGAGATCGAGCGTATTCCTTACGTGCTCTTGCTGGGTGTTTTTTGCGGATTGGTATCCCTTTATTTTACCCGTGTGATGAACAAGGTGGAAGGGATGTACCGGAAGTTGGGTACGTATTGGAAGAAGTTCATGTTGGGCGGCGTGATGCTGAGTATCTTGATATTCCTGTTCCCCCCACTATATGGTGAGGGCTATGATACGATCGGCTCGTTGCTGAACGGGCAGTTCTCGCATATCATGGACAAGAGTTTGTTTTACGATCTGAACGATACGTATTTCGGGGTCTTGATCTTCTTGACCTTGATCTTGCTTACGAAGGTATTCGCTTCCAGCGCCACGAATGCCGGAGGGGGTTGCGGTGGTATCTTCGCTCCTAGTTTGTATCTGGGCTGTATCGCCGGTTTTATCTTTGCGCATACGTCTAATTATTTCCCGTTCACGATGTATATCTCAGAGAAGAATTTCGCTTTGCTGGGTATGGCGGGCATTATGTCCGGGGTGATGCACGCTCCTTTGACCGGGGTTTTCTTGATTGCCGAGCTGACGGGTGGGTATGATTTGTTCCTCCCCTTGATGATCGTCTCGATCAGTTCCTATATCACGATCCTTATGTTCGAGCCTCATAGCATCTACTCCATGCGTTTGGCGCAGAAAGGCGAGTTGCTGACGCACCATAAGGATAGGGCGGTGCTTACCTTGCTACGGGCGGATAGCGTGATCGAGAAAGATTTCCAGATGGTGTCTCCGGAGATGACGTTGGGCGATATGGTAAAGGTTATTTCCCGAAGCGGGCGTAACACCTTCCCTGTTGTGGACGAGCGGGGCGTGTTGCTGGGTATCGTCTTGCTGGATAATATCCGGAATATCATGTTCCGTCCGGAGTTGTATAATCGTTTCCATGTATCGAAGTTCATGGTTTCCGCCCCGGCCAAGATCGTAATCAACACGCCGATGGATCAGATCATGCAGACGTTTGACGATACGAAAGCGTGGAATCTTCCGGTGGTCGATGAGAATGGCCATTATATCGGCTTTATGTCGAAATCGAAGATATTTAATTCCTATCGGGAGGTATTGGTCGATAACTTTTCCGGGGACTAACTTGTTAAAAACAGATCCAATTTATTGTACATGAAGAAAGAGGATTTACGAATCGTATATATGGGCACTCCCGATTTTGCCGTGGAGAGCCTGCGTGCCTTGGTAGAAGGTGGATATAATGTGGTAGGTGTCATTACGATGCCGGATAAGCCGATGGGCCGTCATGGTAGCGTGCTTCAACCGAGTGCCGTGAAGCAATATGCCGTATCGGTGGGTCTTCCGGTCTTACAGCCAGAGAAGTTGAAGGATGAGGCGTTTTTGGAGGAACTGCGTGCCTTGCGGGCGGATTTGCAGATCGTGGTGGCGTTTCGTATGCTGCCGGAGGTGGTCTGGAATATGCCCCGTCTGGGAACTTTTAATCTGCATGCCTCCTTGCTTCCGCAATACCGGGGTGCCGCTCCGATCAACTGGGCGGTTATCAATGGTGATACGGAGACCGGCGTGACTACTTTCTTTCTTACGCATGAGATCGATACGGGTAAGATCATCCGTCAGAGACATCTGCCGATCGCTGATACCGACGATGTAGAAACCGTTCACGATGCCTTGATGGTGATGGGGGCGGGGTTGGTTACCGAGACCGTGGACTTACTGTTGGATGGAAAAACAGACGCTATTCCCCAAGAGGAATTCTATAAGGATGCCGCCGAGTTGCGTCCGGCCCCGAAGATATTCAAGGATACCTGTCATATCGACTGGAACCAGCCGGTGAAGAATATCTATGATTTCGTCCGTGGGCTTTCTCCTTATCCTGCTGCTTGGACGGAATTGATCTCTGAGGATGGCAAACGTCTGGCTTTAAAGATTTACCAGGCAGAGAAACGTCCGGCGGAGCATAACTTCCCGGTCGGCTCTATCCATACGGATCATAAATCGTATATCGACGTGGCCGTGAAGGACGGTTTTCTTCGCTTGCGTTCCTTGCAACTTGCCGGAAAGAAACGGATGAATATAACGGACTTCCTGAATGGTTTCAAGCAAATCGCGGAATATACGGTTGGCTGATGAACGGGACGAGACGTATCATATACATTACGTTAGGAACGTTTTTTCTCATATTGGGAGCGATCGGTATCTTTGTCCCTTTGCTCCCGACCACTCCTTTTTGGTTACTGACTTGTTGGTTTTATGTCCGTAGCTCGGAGAAGCTTTATAACCGGGTGATGAGCAATCGTTATTTCGGGCCGCATATTAAGGGCTTTGTGGAAGATAAGGCTATTCCTTTGCGTTCCAAGATTATCACGATCGCTATCATGTGGCTATCTACGATCATTACTTCCCTTTTGCTAGTCGGCTATTGGTGGGTGAAAGCTTTGTTAGGGCTTATCAGTATCGGGGTCTCATGGCATATCCTCTCTTATCCTACTAAAAAAGAATGAGATAACCTGTTCATCCATAGGATTACTGGGGTTATCCCTCTTTTATCGCTTTCTATCGTAGCCTTACTACTTTATCGGTCTTCTTTCAAGGCCTCTTCTAAGCTGATTCCTAGAGCTTCAGCTACTCCCTTACCGTAAGCAGGGTCTGCCTTGTAGCAATTGCGTACGTGGCGTTGCTTGATGAACAGTTGGGCGTTACCCATCGCACGGGCGGTATTTCCGAATAACAACTGTTGCTCTTCCGGCGGCATCAAACGGAATAAGGCACCCGGTTGGCTGTAGTAATCATCATCGTACTCACGCTCGTTGTAATTATAAACATCCCCGTGTACTTTCAAAGGCGGTTCCTTCTTCTCGGGAGAGTCTTTCCATTCGCCGAAGCTGTTAGGTTCGTAACCCTTTGCGGCTCCATAGTTTCCGTCTACACGCATCGCTCCGTCACGGTGATAGGCATGGAACGGACAACGGGGCTTGTTCACCGGGATCTGCTCTAGGTTCACGCCAAGGCGGTAACGCTGGGCGTCGCCATAAGAGAATAGACGACCTTGTAACATCTTGTCTGGGGAGAAGCCGATGCCTTCGACAGTATTCATCGGGTTGAATGCGGCTTGCTCCACGTCTTGGAAATAATTCTCCGGATTACGGTTCAACTCGAGGATACCGACATCCATTAACGGGAAGTCCTTATGCGGCCATACTTTCGTGAGGTCGAACGGGTTGATCGGATAGGTCTCGGCCTGCTCCTCAGTCATCAATTGGATCTGGAATTTCCATTTCGGGAAGTCCCCACGCTCGATACTCTCGAACAAATCACGCTGATGGGATTCACGATCCTTGGCGATGATCGCAGCCGCTTCCTCGTCACTCAAGTTCTTGATACCTTGCAGGGTTCTGAGATGGAACTTCACCCAGATACGTTCGTTCTTATTGTTGATAAAACTGTACGTATGGCTACCGAAACCATGCATATGTCGATAAGAGTAAGGAATGCCGCGAGAACTCATCGTAATCGTTACTTGATGCAGGGCCTCGGGAAGCAAAGTCCAGAAATCCCAGTTGTTATCCTCGCTTCGTAGATTCGTTTTCGGGTCACGTTTGACCGCATGATTCAAGTCCGGGAACTTTAGGGGATCACGCAAGAAGAATACGGGGGTGTTGTTACCTACCAAGTCCCAGTTACCCTCCTCTGTGTAGAATTTCATGGCGAATCCACGGATATCACGCTCTGCGTCGGCTGCTCCACGCTCTCCGGCTACGGTGGAGAAACGGACAAAGCAGTCAGTTTTCTTGCCTACCTCGCTGAAAATAGCCGCTTTCGTATACTTTGTGATATCATGTGTAACGGTAAAGGTACCGAATGCGCCGGAACCTTTGGCGTGCATGCGTCTTTCTGGGATCACTTCACGGTCGAAGTGCGCTAGCTTCTCAATGAACCAAGGGTCTTGTAATACCATCGGGCCACGTGGCCCCACTGTTTGTACGTTCTGATTGTCCGCAACAGGGCGCCCGTTGGCGGCAGTTAGTTTTTTGTCTTCCATAACTTTAGTTTTTATGTCGCAATAAAGAATTTTAGATAAAGTAATCTTTAAATAAAACTGTTTAGAAACAACAATTGTTTTTAACTTCTTGACAAAAATAAGATGTTGTTAGACAGTTGTCAAATAGTTAATATCTATAAATATATAGACGGGTAGTAGAAACTCAGTGGGGATAGGCGCATGAGTTATAAAAGTATCTTAGTTTCATCGCCCCATACACCTAAGATACTTCGCCAATGAACTTAGGATACTTTCTCGATGAAACTAAGATACCTTGTTTAAAAGGTATGGATACAAAAAAGCGATTGTCTGGCAAGATGCCAAGCAACCGCGGTATGGTTTGAAAAAATCAAATGTTCACCTTCCCGGTAAAATGGGGTGTTACTTATTTATTGTAACCCCATTTTGTTAACTCCGACTGACCGATAGCAGCGAGTGATCTCAAGCAGCTATCCAAAAAATGTCTAATAAAACTTTTCATAGCTCATTTTCTTTTTAATTAATAAATCTGTGCCTTTCGACACGTTCTAAATCTCACATAACTTTTGAAGTCCGAGTAACGAATGAATTGAAAACCTAAACCTTTAACCTTTTAACCTATTACTAACCTAATCCCGGACTTCTGATAACCTTAACCTAAACCTTCCTCTTTTTCATCGTGAGGTTTACCACATGCGGTAAACCCAAATTGTCCAAGGTTGAAACCCTAGCAAATCGATGTAACGTTTAAACAATCTCTTTACCATATTTGCTTTACAATTATGTTTTACGACACAAATATACGGCGTTATTCCATACGTGGTATGTTTTATAGCATGTTTTTTGCGGATTCCTATGTTTTCTTGATCTATGATAAAAAAAGCGGGAATCAGATTCATATAATGATAGTATTTGAACGTTTGGCATGTCTATTGTGTTACCATGCCATTGAGTTTCTATTTCTATTTGCTACATTTGCGGAGCTAAATGTAAGATAATGTAATATATATGAGTAGAAAAGAGGAGTACAAAGAGAAGAATCTATTGTATTTGGACGAGATCGCTTCGGAAGAGGGAACCCGGACATTACCGTGCGGTATATTATATAAGGTAATACAAGCGGGTACAGGCAAAGTCTCTCCTAATCGGGAAAGCGTCGTTTCCGTACATTATAAAGGAACGTTGATTAACGGAAGGGAATTTGATAACTCATGGAAACGGGGTTGCCCGGAAGCCTTTCGCTTGAACCAAGTGATTGAAGGCTGGCAATTGGCTCTTCAAGAAATGCGGGTAGGGGATAGATGGATAATCTATATCCCTTACAATTTTGGTTATGGTAATCGTGCCTCGGCTCCGATCCCTGCTTTCTCCACATTAATATTTGAGGTAGAGTTGTTGGGAATCGCCTAATTCCAATCATAGAATATATAATAATGTATCCGAAGGGAGTAAAAAAGAATAACCATGGGTTTAGCCATGGCTATTCTCTTTTTGCCTCATTAGAGGATTGGAAACTTTCTATTGTTTAGGCGTATCATCCGTCTTCTTTCCTTTATCCAGCCATTTCTCTTGGATGGTCTGCATCAGTTCATAGAAGTTAGGGATGAACATCGTGGCGAATATCGTATTGATAGCCATACCGAATACTACCGCCGCACCTAAGGATATACGGCTGGCCGCTCCCGCTCCGGTAGCGAAAAGCAAAGGCATGACACCCAATACAAAGGCGAACGAGGTCATCAGGATCGGACGTAAACGAACGTGTCCGGCTTCCAAGGCGGAATCCCGTATCGGATTACCTTCCTTTCGGAAATCCCGGGCGAACTCTACGATCAAGATACCATTCTTGGCGGACAAGGCGATCAATAAGATAATACCGATCTGGGTATATACGCTTACCGGAACCCCCATCACCCAGCAGCCGATAATAGCTCCCAACAAGGCGATCGGCAAACCCATGATAGCCGCCAACGGACTTGTCCAGCTCTCATATTGAGCCGAGAGAACCAAGAAAGCGACTAGCAACGCCATGGCGAAAATAATCACCGTCGTAGATCCTGCTTTCGTCTCTTGATAAGCGACCGAGGTCCATTCATATCCAAAATTATCACCTAATTGCTCCTGTATCAGCTCCTCCATCGCTAGGATCGCTTCTCCGGAGCTATATTTCGGGTTGGCGATACAAGTAATAGCCGCCGATGAATACATATTATATAGGTTGATCTGGTCTAATCCCAATTGCTCGTCTAATTCGATAAAAGAGGAGAAGGGTACCATCTCTCCTTTACTATTCGCCAGACTCAAACGGAGTACATCATCGATCACTTTCTGCGCCTCTCCGTTCGCCTCGATCTTAACTTGGTAAATACGTCCGAACTCCACGAAATCGTTCACGTACGCCGCTCCCATATAATAGCTGAGCGTGGAGAATACTTGATTCAACTGAAGACCGAGCATCTGCACCTTATCCCGGTCTATCTTCAGTAGATACTGCGGGGTATTGGCCTGATACATACAAGAAAGGTTCAGCAATTGCGGTTTCGAGCGGTAGCTGGCCAGCAATGTCTCCACGGCATGCTGCATCTCCGTCGGACCTAGGTTCTTACGATCCTCCAATTGCAGTTGCAAGCCGCCCGAAGCGCCCAACCCCGGGATAGCTGGCGGTACCATACCGAATACCTGCGCTTCTTGGATAGCCGATGCCTCCCGGTTGAAACGGTTGGTCACGGCCTCTGCCGTATGCTCCTTACCTTTACGTTCGTTCCAGTTCTTTAGGATCACGAAGAAGGTGGCCGTATTGGATTGCTCCCCTCCACCCATTACGGAGAATCCGCTAACGCTGATGAATGATTTCACCTCGGGGTACGTCTTTAGGATCTCGTCAATCTGCTTGGTGACCGCCTCCGTCCGGTTCAAGCTCGCCGCCGGGGGTAATTGGGATACGACTAGGAAATAGCCGTCATCCTCTTCGGGTATAAAGGTTGTCGGCCAACGCATAAACAAGATAACCGCTACCGCCGTGATGATACCGTAAACGATCATCGCCGCTCCCGGTCGTTTCAGCATCCGCTCCACGATCGAGTCGTACATCTTCTGAGTCTTTCCGTATACCTTATTGAATCCTTTGAAGAGGAAGAATTTCGGTTCTTCCGTATTCTTCTCCAAGAAAAGGGCGCAAAGCGAGGGCGTAAGCGTAAGCGAGTTAAATCCGCTTAATACGGTAGCGGCGGCGATTGTCAAGGCGAATTGCTTATAGAGCTGCCCGGAGATACCGCTGATAAACGTTGTCGGGATAAATACCGCCAATAATACCAATACCACGCCCACGATAGGCCCTACGATCTCATCCATGGCCTTCGATACCGCCTCATGGGCCGTATATTTCCCGGTATCGAGGAGCCGGGTGGAGTTCTCTACCACCACGATGGCGTCGTCTACCACCACCGCTATCGCCAGAATCAAGCCGAATAAGGTCAACGTATTAATGGAGAAGCCTAAAGCCGCCATGACCGCCAGTGTACCGATCAATGAGACCGGAATCGTAATGAACGGGATGACTACCGCCCGGAAATTCTGTAAGAATAAGAAGATGACCAAGACCACCAGCAAGGTTGTCTCCAAGAACGTGATAAGCACCTCATGGATGGAGGCGTCGATCACCTCGGTCGTATCCAAGGTCACTTTGTATTCCACGCCTTCGGGTAAGGAACTGCCTAATTCTTTCATCTTGGCCTTTACCACCTTCGATACATCCAAGGAGTTGGAGCCCGGCAACTGGTAGATCGCTATCGCCGCCGTCGGCTGTCCGCTTAATTTAGAGACCACGTTGTAAGAGGAGCTACCCAACTCTATGCGGGCGATATCCTTCAATCGCAGGATCTTACCACCTTGCCCGGTCTTAAGGACAATATTGCCGAACTCATCCGGTGTCGTCAACCGTCCTTTCACGGTCAAGGTATATTGATAGGGGTTATCCGCCCGTAGAATCGGTTGGCCTACGTAACCGGCGGATACTTGGGCGTTTTGCGTGGATATGGCTTGATAGACCATGTCCGGCGTCAAGTTACGGATACGCATCGCCTCCGGGTCTAGCCAGATACGCATGCTGTAGTTTCCGGCTCCCATCACCTGTACCGAGCCTACACCCGGCAGCCGGGTTAGCTGGTCTATCATATTTAAGGTGGCGTAATTACTTAAATACAACCCGTCGTAAATGGAATCCTTGGAACTTAGGGTAAGCATCATCACGATATTGGAGGATTGCTTGCGGGTGGTGATACCTTGTACGATCACGGGTTCCGGTAAGCTACTTTGGGCGATACTCACCCGGTTTTGCACCATGACGGTCGCCATGTCGATATCCGTTCCCACGGCGAAGGTGATCGTTAGGGAGTAAGCCCCCGAACTGGAGGAGTTTGAACTCATGTAAAGCATACCGTCCACGCCGTTTACCTGTTGCTCGATCGGTAAACCTACGGTCTGCGCTACGGTCTGTGCGTCCGCCCCGGGATAAACGGCGGATACCTGTACGGTAGGCGGCGTGATCTCCGGATACTGGGCGATCGGTAATATATTGAGGGTGACCAAACCCGCCACGACGATGATCAGAGCAAGTACGGTGGCGAATATCGGTCTGTTAATAAAGAACTTTACCATAGCTTGCTTATTTTATAGGTTTGATAGTCATGCCATCTCGTACCTTAAGCAGGGCGGAGGTGACATAGGAGTCTTTGGGGCTGATACCGGCGGTCACTTGGCGAAGCGTATCGTCTACCAATTGGCCCACCTCGATAGGACGGTATCGTACGACATTGGAGTCGTTCACGATATAAAGGTACTTCCCTAATTGGTCGGTACCGATCGAGGCGTCGCGAACCAAGACCGCATTCGGCTGCTCGGCATACGGCAGGGTGATGGTGACATATAAGCCACTCTTCAATACATGCTTCGGGTTATCCAGATTGGCACGTACGTTCAGGGTACCGGTCGATAGGTCGATATTGGGGGATAGATAATCCAGCCGGCCCGTATACGCATTGCCGCCATCCTTGCCTATGCTGACGAGGATCTCGGTCGGAAGCTTCACGGTGCTATCGTTGCGGGCGGCTTCCAGCATCATCTTCATGAACTGGTTATCCTCGATATTGAAATTGGCGAACATCAAGTCGTCCTTGTATAAGGTGGCCAAGGTAACCGGCTGGACGGCTCCGTTGATGTAATTACCTATATCGTAGCTGGCCCGGGTAACCGCACCGTCGAAAGGCGCACGGATATAGCAATAGCTCAAGTTGGTCCGTGCGGTATTCAACTCCGCCTCGGCATTCTTCACGGCAGCCTCAGACTCCGATACGGTAGCCTCCGCTTGGATCACTTGTATCTGGCTTACGGCGCCGCTCTTAGCCGCCTCCTTCATACGCTCGTAGTTACTGCGTGCATATTCCAGCTGGGCTTTGGAGGTCTTTACGGAAGCCTCGGCTTGGGTGACGTTATCTTGATAGGTGTCCGGTTCGATCACGAAGATAAGATCGCCCTTCTTCACCCGGCTTCCGGCCTTGAGGTAAGAGGTACGCAAGTATCCGTTGACACGTGCGACCAAGTCTACTTTCAGTTGTGAACTAAGGTATCCGGGGTATTCTTTAGTCAAGGTAATGTCCCTCACGATCGGCGTGGATACGCTTATGGAGGGCACGGGCGTTTCCATCGGCTTGCTTTTCCCCTTGCAAGACGCCAGTAATAAGGCGGAGGCTCCGATAATCCCTATGTAAACAAATGTCTTCATATCTTTTGTCTTTAATGATTATTTATATTAATTGTTTGAGTGGGCTTTTGTTCGATCGGATCGAACGGCCTACATAGGATTCCATCCTCCGCCCAATGACTGATAAAGCTGTATCAAGTTCAGTAGTGAGCTACCTTGAGCCTGTGTCAATTGGTTCTGGTAGGTGAGGAGGGAGCGTTGCGCGTCCAGTACGTTTTGGAAAGGCGTAAGGCCCTGCTTATAGAGGTCAAGGGAAAGATCCAAGGTCTGTTTTCCTTGGTTTACCACTTCCCGGAGGGCTACGATCTGCTTGATCGAGTTCTTGTACGAGCTCATGGCGTTATCCACTTCCTGTACGGAGGTAAGCACGGTCTGGTTGAATTGCCGGATCGACTCGTCCAACTGGGCTTTCGCCAACCGGGTAGCCTGTATCTTCTGGGTGCCTTGGAAGAAGTTCCACGTAAGGGTAGGGGCGATCTCATAGGTCAAGCTATTATGATTCGCCAGCTTGTCGAAGTCGTGGGAGGCGAAACCGATCGAGCCTTTCACGAATACTTTCGGCCACCAATCGGACTTAGAGGCCCCGAGCGAGGCGGCAAGCGCATTGACCTGCCGTTCTGCCGCACGTACATCCGGACGGCGTAGCAACAGGTTTGCCGGCAAACCTACACCGACCGGCTCGATATATTCCGGCAAGGAAGCGTCTGTCTCCATGATCTTTTGTAGATCGGAAGGGTACAGGCCTAACAGGATCGCCAAGGAGTTTGCGTATTGGATGATACCGGCCTCCAGCATCGGTAGGGAGGCTTTCGTGCTGTAGTATACGGATTGCGCCTGCGCTACATCCAGTTTGGAGACTAGCCCGGTCTCATACCGTTTCTGGGTGATCTGTACGACCGTCTGTTGGGAGCGGCAGTTCTGTTGCGCTACCTTTACCTCTTGTTGCAGTTCCCTCATATTGATGTATGAGGAGGCTACTTGAGCGCAAAGGGAGACCATGGCGGCGTTGTATTCCTCTTTCGAGGCGGCGAAATTCTCTTTCTCCGCTTTCACCCGGTTCCGGATACTCCCGAATACGTCCACCTCCCAGTTCATATCTACGGTAGCGCTGGAATATTGGGTGATCGCCTTGGGTACCTGATTGATATTGCCGCTACTTTGTTGCCGTGTCCATCCGGCGGAAAGCCCTAGGGTGGGCGAGTAGCTTCCTTGTGCCGACCGCAGGTTGGCTTTTGCCATGGCGATCCTGTCCATCGCCATTTGCACGGAATAGTTTTGTTTCACGGCTACTTCTATCAGCGAGTCCAGTAACGGGTCCTTAAAATTTCTCCACCAATTATCTTCTACGGGAAGTGTCTGCTGGAAATCACTCCCTTCCTCAGACCATGACCCGGGTAGGGCACGGTCTAAATACGTATGCTCTGTCTGCGCCATTACCCCGATCGGTACCAGCAAGCACAACAAAGCATAACATGTCAGGCGTAAATGTTTGTGCATAAATATATATGTTTAGATTTAGCTTTTAGCAAAACAGTTAAGGGTGGGAAATGTTTGTATCTTTGTCTATTTATATATCCCAAAAACTGAAATATATGGATATCTTATTGGTTATACTAGGCGTTATCTGTTTGTTGGTGGGATTGGCGGGGTGTTTTTTGCCGATCTTGCCGGGGCCGCCGGTAGCGTATTTGGCTTTGTGGCTGTTGCATTTTACGGGTTATGCGGAATTTACGGTTACGGAGTTGGTCGTGTGGGGATTGCTGGTCGTGTTGGTACAGGCGATGGACTATGTTACGCCCATGCTGGGGACTAAGTATAGCGGAGGGTCCAAGTGGGGAAATTGGGGATGTGCCGTGGGAACCGTGGTCGGCATATTCGTGTTTCCGCCTTGGGGAATCTTGCTGGGTCCTTTCGTGGGGGCTTTCGTTGGGGAACTTTTGGGAGGCAAGGCGTCCGGAGATGCGTTGAAGGCTAGTTTCGGGGCGTTTGCGGGTTTTTTATTGAGTGTCGTGCTGAAGGTTACCCTTTGCGGCTATTTTATTTATAGCTTTGTGAGAGGGATAATTAATTGAAGATGGTAATTAATAATGTGAGATATGTTTGAGAAAATAGTAGTGGTAGATTCTACCGGGTTGAATACATGGGGAGTGGAGCGTTTGAAGGAGCTTGGAAAAGAGGTTGTTTTTTATACCGGCATTCCGGAAACGGATGAGGAGATTGTGAACCGGATCGGGGACGCAGATTGCGTACTCGTCTCTTATAATACACAGATCCGGAGGAACGTGATCGAGGCTTGCCCGAATATCAAATACATCGGGATGTGCTGTACCCTCTATAGCGAGTCTAGCGCGAATGTGGATATAGCCGCCGCACGTGAGCGGGGGATAACGGTCTTGGGCATCCGCGACTATGGCGATGAGGGAGTCGTGGAGTATGTCATTAGCGAGCTGGTCCGTTTGTTGCATGGTTTCGGCGGGAAACAGTGGAGACATAAGGCGTATGAGCTGGGCGGGCAAAAAGTAGGCATCGTGGGATTGGGCCGCACCGGGAGAATGATCGCTGACGCTCTTCGTTTCTTGGGGGCTGAGGTCTATTATTTCAGCCGTACCCGTAAGCCGGATGCCGAGGCCGCCGGTATCGCTTACCTGCCTTTGCGGGAGTTGCTGCCGGAGGTGGATATTTTATGTACTTGCTTGCCTCGTAATACGATTCTTCTGGGGGCGGATGAGTTTCGTTTGTTCGGTAATCTGAAGATATTGATCAATACGTCGGTAGGGCCTACTTTCCGTGTCCCGGATTTACAACGTTGGCTTAGCGCCCATAAGCGGAATTTCTTCTTATGCGATGAGGTCGGTATTGGGAATTATGCGGATACCTTGACGCAATTCGATAATGTCATATATACCCCGAAAGTCTCCGGCCACTCGGAGCAATGTATGGAGCGATTGTCGCAAAAGGTAATAGCGAATATCGAAAGCTATCTAAATTGACATGACCCTGTGTCAAAACTCTTGGTGGTCTATCTTTTAGACGCAGATGACGCGGATGACACGGATTTATTTTATTCTTATCCGTGTTATCCGCGTCATCCGCATCAAAACTTATCTGTTCTCTTTCTCGATCTGCTCCTGAACGATAGCGTCTACGACAGCTACGGTAGTCAGGTTCACGATATCACGGGTAGAGCTTTCTACGTCGGTGAAGTGGATCGGTTTGTTCAATCCCATCTGGATCGGGCCGATCGTCTCGGTGATACCCAGCGTATCCAATAGCTTGTACGCGCTGTTGGCGGAGCTTAGGTTCGGGAAGATCAAGGTATTCACGTCTTGCCCTTTCAGCTTGTTGAACGGATACATATCGTCGCGCAGCTTCTTGTCGAGGGCGAAGTTTACTTGCATCTCTCCGTCTACTACCATGTCTGGGTATGTCTTATGCAAGAAGTCGATCGCCTCGTGTACTTTCAGCGGACTGCCCTGCTTGTCGGAACCGAAGTTCGAGTAAGACAACATCGCCATAACCGGCTCGTGAGCGAAGAACTTCACGGCGTCGTGCGTCAGGCGGGCGATATCGATCAATACCTCGGCCGACGGGTGGCGGTTGATCAGCGTATCGGCCATAAAGAACGTACCCTTCTTGCACGTCAGGATGTTCAAGGCGCCGAAATGTTTGTAACTCGGGCGGATGCCGATGATCTGCTCCGCCATCTTGGTAACCTCCGAGTAGCGGCTGTATACACCCGTCACGAAAGCGTCGGCGTCGCCGGTAGCCACCATCATCATACCAAAGGCGTTACGGTCTACCATTTTCTCGCAAGCCTCTGAGTAAGTCACGCCCTCTCGCGCCTTCTTGTCGGTAAGGATACGGGCGTAGCGGTGGCGGCGTTCCGTCTCGCGGTCGTGGCGGAGGTTGACGATCTCGATACCGTCCAGACTGATATTCTCCTCGGCGGCGATCTTGGCCAGACGCTCCTCGTTACCCAGCAAGATCGGGAAACAGATACCTTCCGCTTTCGCCTCGGCGGCGGCTTTCAGCATATTCACGTGGTTCGCCTCGGCGAATACCACCCGTTTCGGGTTCGCTTTCGCCATATCGGTGAACGAGCGCAAGAGTTTATTATCGTACCCCATCATCTCACGCAAATGGTTGGCGTAGCCCTCCCAGTCGGTGATCGTCTTGCGAGACACGCCCGAGTCGATAGCGGCTTTCGCCACGGCGCAAGATACACGGGTCAGCAAACGGGGATCGAGCGCTTTCGGAAGGATATAGTCGCGTCCGAAAGTGGTTCGTTTCAGCTTATAGGCGGCGTTCACCACGTCGGGAATCGGTTCCTTGGCAAGGTCGGCGATAGCGTAGACGGCGGCCAGCTTCATCTCCTCGTTGATCGCCTTGGCGTGCGTGTCCAAGGCGCCGCGGAAGATATAAGGGAATCCCAGCACGTTGTTGATCTGGTTCGGATAGTCGGAACGTCCGGTAGCGAAGATGATATCGTCCCGCGAGGCCATTGCGTCGGCGTAGGAGATCTCCGGGTTCGGGTTCGCCAAGGCGAATACGATCGGGTCGGCGTTCATGCTACGTACCATCTCCTTGGTCAATACGTTCGCCACGGAGAGGCCCAAGAATACGTCGGCTCCCACCACGGCCTCTTGCAAGGTCTTGATCGGACGGTCGGTAGCGAACTCCCGCTTGGCGGCGTTCAAGTCCGGGCGACTGGTAGAGATGACGCCCTTGCTGTCGCACATGACGATATTCTCCTTGCGCGCTCCCAGCATCACGTACAGTCTCGTACATGAGATAGAGGCGGCTCCGGCGCCGTTCACCACGATCTTCACGTCCTCGATCTTCTTGCCGGCGATCTCCAAGGCGTTGATCAGCCCGGCGCCGGAGATGATTGCCGTACCATGCTGGTCGTCGTGCATGACGGGGATATCCAGCTCGTTCTTCAGGCGAGTCTCGATCTCGAAACACTCCGGTGCCTTGATATCCTCCAAGTTGATTCCTCCGAACGTGGGCGAGATCGCCTTCACGGTCTGGATAAACTTCTCCGGATCTTTCTCGTTCACCTCGATATCGAATACGTCGATACCCGCGAATATCTTGAATAGCAATCCCTTGCCTTCCATCACCGGCTTACCGGCCAAGGGACCGATATCGCCCAGCCCGAGTACGGCGGTACCGTTGGAGATTACGGCTACCAAATTACCTTTCGCCGTATATTCGTACGCGTCGTGCGGATTCTTCTCGATCTCCAGACACGGCTCGGCTACGCCCGGCGAATAAGCCAGGGATAAATCCGTTTGCGTGCTATGAGGCTTTGTCGGGATAACCTCGATCTTACCCGGTTTGCCCTCGGCATGGTACCGAAGGGCCTCCTCTTTTGTAATCTTTGCCATAGGTATGTTTATTAATTATGTTGTTCCTATTTAAAACCACCGCAAAAGTAACAAATTATTATGAGTTGGCTAGGTTTTGCTTACAAATAGTTTTTTCAAGAAAGTGCGAATAGTAATCCGGTTTTAACTTGTGAGAGTGGAACTCTATTGTTATATTTGAAGATTTAATAATCAGGGCCTCCATCCAAGAGAGACCTATAAATCTATTTATCATGGCAATACTAGTAAAACCCGTGCAACGAATAAACCCTTTGGACAAGGAAGCGCCTAAGAAATGGTATGTAACTCAAGTAACTACCGCCCAAGCGGACGAGACTGAGGTAGCGATGGAACTCGCCGACGAGACTACGTTGAACCCTTCCGAGGCGATGATGGCCATCCGCCAGCTTCGTAAGATCTTGCTTCGCAGGCTGCTGGGAGGCGAGAGCGTGAAACTGGGTAACTGGGGTAGTTTCAGCGTTACGCTTTCCAGTTTGGGGGTACCTACCAAGGAGGAGGTCAACGCCAAGAATATCAAAAGTGTGAACCTTAACTTCCAGCCTGACGAGGCTTTCAAGACGGATCTTCAGAAGGCTACTTTCGCTTGGGTGGACAAGCTGGCGGAAGGACGACCGGGTGGCTCCGGCGGCTCCGACTCGGAATCTCCGGACGAGATATAGGCTAGGATGATAGCCGCGGGCCGGTATCCGGGCAGGTACTCACGTGTACCCGCCCAGATACCGGCTTTTTGTTGCCCGGATACAAGCGGGTACCCGTACGGTTACGCTCTTGCACTTACGTATCCGCGTCCTTGTATCTACGTATCTGCATCCGTGTATCCGTACGGATACACGGATGCAGATACGTAGATACAAGAATGTAGCCGTACGGATACGAGTAAGGAAGATGCCGGGTAGATAAATAATCGTGGAAGAGGTGTAGGCGTTGTCCCTGCGGGACTCTGGTTGATTATGAGATCAAAGATAATAATATTTATTAAATAGCTGGTGAAAATCAATAATAGTCTTAAGAAAAAAAACAATAGTGTTAATGAGCGGAGTGAAATAAAACCATTTACCACCAGAGTCCCGCAGGTACTCGTAAACTTAAAGAACCATGAAACACCTACTTTATATATTTTTAGTTTTAGCAACCTTGCTTACGGGGTTGTACTTGCTACCTAAGCATACTCCCTTATTTGAGTATTATAGGCTGAGGCCTGTTTTTGAGGTAGCTACTATCGTATTTTTAATCGGTGTCTTATGCTTGTATGGGCGGGAGAAGAGGCAAGTCAAGATGATCTTCTCCCGTCTGTCTCAAAAGAATTTCTTCTTGGATTTGGCCATACAGTGTGGAGGCATATACATCTGGGAGTTTAAGGACGAGGAGTTCTTTTTCGAGTATCCTGTCGGTGACCAGTCATTACGGATCGAGTTGGAAGAGATGTGGAGGCTGATACATCCCGATGATCTCACTGCTTTCAAATTACTTTGGCAATCCTTATGGAAGGCGGACAAGGAGGTATTCCAATGCCGTGCCCGCTTCGCCGGATCTGATTATGAATGGTGGGAATTCCGCTTTAGCGCCATGCCTGCGGTAGATAATGCGGAGGGAGGTAAAGACGTGAGCGGTATACTTATCAACATCAATGACATGAAGAAACGGGAAAAAGAGCTTATCCTCATGAGGGGGTATGAGCAAAAGTTCTTGGCGAACATGAGCCATGAGATACGTACGCCGCTGAACTCTATCGTAGGCTTCTCGAACCTGCTGGCCTCGGAGAAGGACTTAGACGAGGCCGACAAGCAGCTGTTTGCCAAGACGATCAATCAGAGCTGCGATCTGTTGTTGGTGCTCATCAATGATATTCTGGAGGTTTCGAGACTTCAATCGGGACAAATGAAATTCGAGAAAGAGAGCTGCTCCGTCAAGGAGTTGGTAGACGACCTTTACCTCGCCCATCAGTTATTAGTCCCCACCCACCTACGATTCTCGAAAGAGGCGGAGGGGGATTTGTTTATCTATACGGATAAAAAGAGACTTTCGCAAGTTATAACCAATTTCTTGACAAACGCTTGTAAATTCACGAATAGCGGATATATAAAGTTGGGATTTAAGCATCTGAGGGGGACGGATGAGGTAGCGATTTTTGTCGAGGATTCCGGGATCGGTCTATCGGAGGAGCAACAAGAGAAGGTGTTCAGCCGTTTTTTCAAGCAAGATGAATTCAGCCAAGGGGCCGGTCTGGGGTTGTCTATCTGCCAAGGAATCGTACAAAACTTGGGGGGACGGATAGAACTGAGTTCTAAGCTAGGAAAAGGAAGCCGCTTCTCGGTTGTGCTGCCGGTATATAAGGGGGGATAGTGGAGCGGGAAGCGGATGTCTTGCCGACCCTAGACGGGATTCTCATTTTATTCCTCTTTTTGCTCGATTTTTGTGGATTTACCTCTTTGGGTTATAATGACGATAATTCCATTGCTAGCTTTAGGCCCCCATATGGCAGCGTCTGATCCTTTTAGTAAAAACATCTCTTCTATGTCGTTAACGGGGTAATCTAGGATGTCGAAATCGATAAAAGGCGTGTCATCAATCACGACTAGGGGTTTCCCTTCATTTTTTGATCTAAAGGAAGTTATCGCGTCACGGAGTACCGGATAATATTTTTGCTTAACGTCATCGAAGATAAATTTAACCCCGCTAAAGCGAGATAATAACGATTTCATCTCATTTATATGCCACCGTTCTATATCTTGGGAGCTATAAATACGGCTGGAAGCTTGGACGGGCGAATAGAGTCCTTGATTCTGTTTGTCTTTCTTGAATGCCTTGATTTCTACATTCTCCAACTCGATGGTCTTCCATATATCATCATCTGGCCTTTTATCAGGTTCCGATTGTTCCTGGTCGATTGTTAAAGTCTTGGCCAAAGTATCCAATACGAGATTCTTCCGTATGGAATCGGTTCCCGGATCGTTCATGATAGGAAGTAGCCTTATCTTGAAGTCCGGAGGCAAAGATTGGAGTGATGAGATATTTTCCAGCTTGAAAAACGGTCGCCCGGAAAGTAGATCGTCATTACTATCTACTAAAAGAAAACTAGACAGTCCGGTCTTGATGTCTTTTTTCTCGAATACGATCCATCTCCTTGAGAAATCCCAAATGTCTTTATAAACGATGGAGTCTTCGGATTGTAACAGTATATATAAAGTGTCTTTAAATTGCAAATGCTCTGGTTTTGAGACCGAGACTAATATTTGGTCTTCCTTGAAATGTACTTTTATCCCTATTGATAGGGTTGCGGCAGGTAATATAAAGCTTTTTTCTATACCTTCTGTGCTTTTACAGTTCAGATAATAGGTCCTTCCTTCATTTGGGTAAATATTGAAATATCCTAATCCGTTATATAAGGATTTTACGTTTTGTACAATATTACCTCTGTCATCCACGATCTCTCCTGAGATATCTAATGTTTTACCATCTCTGCTTTCTGCCTTGAATGCGACTACGCAGGCGGTATTCAATATCAATCGGCCCCCTTCCGGATAGAATGAGACTGTGTAAGCCTCATTTCCCTCCTTGATATCCGGATTTGATGCGGTCGATTTATCCCCGTGAAGCAATGGGAGAAAGAAAACTAGAACGTTTAGTATCAGATGGTACATGATTTTTATTTAGTTTTTTTATTGTAAACTATGTCATTGCCTTTAGGAAATCTATGATATTCCGTTGCTATGGGAAAAACGGTTGATGATCATTCTTCGCTCTAAATGTAACAAAAGAATTTATAAACTTAGGACTAAAATACATATATTATGATGTATATTGCTGAAATAGACCTAAAAAAGAAGAAACGACAACTTATTCCCTTGACGCGGATATGTCTCTTTGGCAATGTTGACGGCAAAAGAAAGAACCTGGAAAAAAATTGTACCTTTGCTTTTATAAATATGACAATATATGGCATTGAAACTTATCCATACCGCCGACTGGCATCTGGGCCAGACCTTTTTCGGCTACGACCGGGAGGCGGAGCACGAGGCTTTCCTCGGTTTTCTGACAAATCTATTGGTGGAGCGAGAGACGGATGTCCTGCTGATTGCCGGCGACGTGTTCGACGTGACGAACCCTTCCGCCGGGGCGCAACGCCGTTTCTATCGTTTCCTGCGGGAGGCGAACCGCCTGAACCCGGGCTTGCAGATCGTGATCATCGCCGGTAACCACGACTCCGCGATCCGTCTGGAAGCCCCGAATCCCTTGCTGGAGGAATTGAATACTTCGATTGTCGGTATCGTGGGGAGGACGGATTCCGGGGAGATCGATCTCGCCTCGCTCGTCGTCCCCTTGAGGAACCGGGCGGGAGAACGGGAGGCGCTTTGCCTGGCGGTGCCTTTCCTCCGCCAAGGGGATTACCCGGCGGCGCCCGAGGGAGAGCTTGATTCGTATGTGGCGGGCATCGGCCGGATGTACCGGCGGCTCTACGCCTATGCCGATGCCCAGAGGAATCCCGGCGAGGCGATCGTAGCCTTGGGACACCTCCACGCTACCGGAGCCGAGTTGTCGGACGACGACCGGAGCGAGCGCGCCATCATGGGAGGTCTGGAGTCCGTATCCGCAGATACCTTCGACGCCGGGATCGCTTATACGGCGCTGGGGCATATCCATAAGGCGCAACGGATCGGCGGGCGCGAGGCGGTACGTTACGCCGGAAGCCCGCTTCCCATGTCGTTCTCGGAGAAGAATTACCGGCATCAAGTGATAGCCGTAGCGGTCGAGGAGGGGAAGGTCGCTGGTATCGAGGCGATCGAGATCCCAAGAGTAGCGGACTTGATGCGTATACCGGACAGCCCGTTACCACCGGAGGAGGTCTTGCGATGCCTCGCCGGGCTTCCGGAGCCGGAGGAGGGCAGGGAGGACGAGAGCCGCTGGCCTTACGTGGAGATACGGGTCCTGCTGACGGAGCCGGACCCTACGTTCCGTCATCGGGTAGAGGAGGCGTTGGTCGGGAAGGCGGTCCGCCTCACCTCCATCGTTCCTTCGTATCCCCGGCGGGAAGGGGAGGCAGAGGAGCGGGCCTTGTCGTATAACGATTTGCAAAAGATAGCTCCGTTGGATATGCTGAGGCATACGTTTGCCGTGAAATACGGAGGCGAGTTGCCCGAGGAGATAGAGACATTGTTTAATGAGGTGATGAGGGAGGTTTCTTTATGAGAGTGCTGGCGATCAGAGGACGCAATCTGGCGTCGCTGGAAGGAGAGTTTTCCATTGATTTTACGGAAGAGCCTTTGGCTTCGGCGGGTATTTTCGCTATATCCGGGCCTACGGGGGCGGGAAAATCCACGTTGCTGGATGCCATGTGCCTCGCCCTCTTCTCCCGTACGCCGCGAACGGAGCTGGCGAAGGAGAATAACGTGCGGCTGAGGGACGTGCAAGAGGATGTGTTGCCGCAAAGCGACCCCCGCTTCCTCTTGCGCCGCGGGACGGCCTCGGGCTATGCCGAGGTGGATTTCGTGGCGCTGAACGGGTGTCGGTATCGCGCCCGCTGGTCCGTATCCCGGGCCCGGGAGAAGGAGAGCGGACGTTTGCAGGCCGCCCGCCTTACATTATATAATATAGATGCCGGGAAAGAGGAGCCGGGAACCAACAAGGACCTGCAAGCCCGTATCATCGAGCTGATCGGCCTGACTTTCGATCAGTTCACCCGCTCGGTGCTCTTGGCCCAGAACGATTTCTCTACCTTCCTGAAAGCGGAGCAGGGCGAGAAGGCCTCCTTGCTGGAGAAACTGACCGGTACGGAGCAATACTCGGAGATCTCCCGCCGGATCTTCGCCAAGAACGCCGAGGCGAAGGAGGCCTACGAGCAGCTATACGCCCGCGTACAAGACATAGAGCTTCTGTCGGAGGAGGAGGTGGAAGCCTCCCAAATCCGCCTTTCGGCCTTGGAGGGGGAGCTGGCCCGTCTGGAGAAGGCGAGGGCCGAGCGGCAAAGCCTGCGGGAGGCCGTGAAAGCGGCTGAGGTCCAGATCGCCTCGAAGGAAAAACAGCGGGAGGAGAACGCCCGTTTCTTGGAACGGGCGTTGGCATCGCTGGAAACCTCAAGGAAGGAGTATGAGCAAGGAGAGGTGCGATTGGCGAGGACGGATGAGGAATCTAAGGGCTTGCGACTGGAATTGCAACAGGCCCGGAAACTGGACGTGCAACTGGAATCGGCCTTGAAAGCCCGCTCCGAGGCTGATGAACGGATGAAAGACTTCTCCCGGCGGAAGCAGGAGGCGGAAGAGAAACTCAGGAAGGTGGAAGAGCGGCAGAAGAAAGCCTCGGAGGAATGGGACAAGCTGACGTCGTGGCGTGAACGTTACCGGAGCAAGGAGGGGATCGCCGAGCAACTGTCGGCCTTGTTGATTCATCTGGATACCTGCCTTACGGCTCGCCGGGCAGTCGAGCGGTCGGACAAGGCCTTGCTAGCCATCCGACAGAAAATCCAGCGGTTGGAGGTTCGGAGGCAATCCTTGCGGCGGGAGGCGGAGACGCACGCCAAGGAACAGGTAAAGATTGAGGAAGAGCGGAAGTCCGTAGCGCTTGCCCTCCAGGAATTGGAACCGGAGGCTTTGGACCGGTCGATCGAGACCTGCCGTACGGAACGGGAGCGTTTATTGCTGGAGCAAGCCCAGTTCGTGACGACTGGCGATATCAAAAGCCTGCGGGACAAGCTGACTGCCGGAACGCCTTGCCCGGTCTGCGGAAGCCTTGAGCATCCTTTCGCCTCTCACGAGGCGCATGAGCGCCTGTTGGCCTTGGCGGATCGCATCTCGGAAGCTACCCTGCGCCTCAAGCGGCTTCTCGACCGGAAAGAACGGCAGGAGGCCTGCGGGAAACAACTCGCCGCCCTGCAACAGAAAGAATTGGAGCTGCATAAACAACTCGCCGCGGACGAGAACGCACGGACGGAATTAAGGAACCAGTTACAATCCTTGTCCGAGCAAATCGACCGGGAAGAACTGGATAAGCGGGAACAGCAGGAGAAGCTGTCCCAATCCCTATCAGCGGCCAACGCCCTGTTCGGGAACGACGCATGGCAGACGGGCTGGAACAAGGACCCGGAAAGCTTCCGGGAGACCTTGACGGATTTCGCCCGCCAGTGGCAAGCCAACGGGGAACGCCTGCGGGAACTGGAACGGGAGCGGAGCGCCCATCAAGCGGAACGGGAGTCGTACGAGGCTTTCCTCCCTCCCTTGCGCAAGCAGTACGAGGACGCCGCGAAAGCCTACGACGAGAAGAATCAATCCTATACCCGCTTGCGTTCGGAGCGGAATCTCCTGCTGGGAGGCCAGCCAGCCGACCAGGTGGAACGTACCTTCCACGAACGGGTGGAAGCCTTGAAGAGCCATTTGAAGCAGCTACAAGAGAGCACGACAAGGCACGCCGGCGAGGTGGAGCAATACCGGGGGATTACGGAACAGATCAAGAAGGATCTGGCGGAGACTTCCGGTCTCCTTTCCGCACGCCGGCAGGAGCTGGATAACTGGATGGTCGCCTATCAAGAGAACTCCGAGGGGAAGACGCTGGAGGAATCCCTGTCGGAAATGACGGCCCAAAAGTCTGAATGTAGTTTCCGTCTGCGTACGCACGAGGAGAATAAGCGGAAGATAGCCGGCTTCCAGCAAGAGCTCTCGGAGCGGAGGGCGATGAGCGAGCGTTGGGCGAAGCTGAATGAGTTGGCAGGCTCGGCGGATGGCGCCAAGTTCCGTAGGATCGCCCAAGGCTACACCTTGGATGTCTTGTTGAGTTACGCGAATGTGCAATTGCGGCAACTATCCCGGCGTTACCGGTTGGAGCGTGTGCCGGATACCTTGGCTTTGCAGGTGATCGACCAAGATATGTGCGACGAGATCCGTACCGTGCATAGCCTTTCCGGAGGGGAATCTTTCTTGGTCTCGCTGGCCTTGGCGTTAGGCTTGTCCTCGCTCTCCTCGAACCGGATGAAGGTTGAGAGCTTGTTTATCGATGAGGGCTTCGGCTCTTTGGATGCGGAGACGTTGCGGGTCGCTATGGATGCCTTGGAGAGCCTGCGTACGCAAGGGCGCAAGATCGGCGTTATCTCGCACGTACAGGAAATGACGGAACGTATTCCCGTGCAGATCCGGGTGAACCGGGCGGGAAACGGACGGAGTTATCTGGAAGTCATATAGCTTTACCAGCCGTTGTGATGGATCTGTTGGACGTTGTATTTGTTTTTGGGAGTCTCTTTCTGCATGGGGTATCCCACAGGTATGACGTTCAACGGTATGATATGATCTGGTAGCTGAAGCTCTTTCCGGACGATCTCGATCCGGTCCGGATAGGGGTAAACAGCCGTCCATACGGCTCCCAATCCCATGGATTCGGCGGCAAGTAGCAGGTTTTGCGAGGCGGCGGAACAATCCAGAAACCAAGCGTTGGAGGATTTGATCGTATCGCCGCAAACGACGATCGCTTGCCTTGTCTCTTTCAGCATCCGGGCGAAGGGAAGGCCTTCGGCCATCGTATCCAAGGCTTTCCGGTCGGTTACGATAATGAATTCCCAAGGTCGCCTGTCACGGGAGGAAGGGGCGGCCATTCCGGCTCGTATCAGTTTGTCTATCTTTTCCTTTTCTACCGGGCGATCCTTATACTTACGTACGCTTTTGCGATTGAGTATCGTTTCCAAGGTCTGGTTTTCCGGTTCCTGCCGCTGGTTCCCCGTAGAGGAGCAGCCCATGAGGAAAGCGGTGATCAAGAAGAAAAGACAGATTCTCATAAAGACGGGTTTATATGGTTTATAACGGATTATTTGCTTAATATCAACGTGGAAGGCATTTTCTGCAAGGCTTCTTTCCGGTGCTCGGAGACATCGTTCCATGTCTTATAACTGATCAGCATGAAGTTGAAGCCGTTGAAAGACTGGGGCGTAAGGTCTTTTTCTCGTAGAAGCGTGGTCTGCTTCACGTCTTCCGTGAATCGCAGGATTCCTTCCTTGATCACCTCGTTCCCCGGGGTCGTGCTGCTGGATTTATCAAGTACGCTGGCCGAGCCGTGTGTAGACTTCAATAAGGTCTGGGCATATCCCAACAGGAATAAATCCTCCTCGGAATCGATGACCACGATCACGTTCGACGCCTTGACGAAATTCCGGTTCACGAATACACCTACCGGGCAATTGCTTTGCTCGATAAACATCTTCGTCTTGTCTTTCAATAAGGCACCCGGATAAAACCAAGATTCCGGAGCCTTGAAGCGTTTGAAATAACGGTTGTAGAAAGAGGCCCGGTAATGGCTTGCCGCTATATCATCCGGTGTGTTGCTCATCGATATCCCGGAACCGACCAGAAGGAAATCATACCCCTCATTGTTTACGATGCTACAAATATCCACTCCGGCGTTGTTCGATACCTCGTAGCGGGTCTGTATCTGAATGCCCAGCTTCTTGGCCCCGTAAAGGATCGGGCCGAAGCTGACTTCCTCGAAATTATCCGTGTGTAACGGGTTTACGTCCGAGCCAACCGTTAAGTGCAGCGCCGTCAGCTCCAGCTTGTTTTTGCCTTGGGCGAACATCTGGTAGGCTACGTCCAGCATGATCTGTCCATTTCCGGCTCGTCCGAAGGACAACAGTACCTTGAATATTCCCTCCAATGGCATTCTCTCTTTTTGCTCCATCAGCTTGTCATGCGTCCGGTAACAGAATTTGATGAATGAGACCAACGGTGTTGTCATAAAGGTGGTGACCAGCGTCATTAGCACTAAGATCACGAATACGGAAGGTGTCAATATCCCCATATCGTACCCGATCGTCAATACGACCAGCTCCATCAACCCGCGGGTGTTCATGAGTGCCCCTATGTATAGGCTATCCTTCCAGCTCTCACCCACGAATCGGGCGGAGAACATCGCTCCCCCAAACTTTCCCGCGATGGCCACAACTATGAAGATAAGGCATAGCCACCATAACTCAGGCTTGTTTAGAAGACCTATTTCCGTACGTAATCCGGTGGATACGAAGAATAAGGGAAGAAATAGCGCAAGGGATACATCCTCTACTTTCTCGGTCATGATCTTGCGGAATTTGACATTCCCCGGCATCACCACCCCTGCGATAAAAGCGCCGAACAAGGCATGCAATCCCAATATCTCAGTCAGATAAGCCGAGGTGATCAATAGCAAGAAGATGAAAGCGACCAGCCCCTTGTCGATTACCTCCTTGTTGTGGTAAATATGTCCGATCATCCGCAGGAATGGCCGCACCGCCAAAAACATAAACACTATGTAAAGGACTGAGAATAAGATGTTGTAAACGGCACTTAGCATCGAACCCGCTTGTGCGATCGCTATGACAACCGCTAGCAAGCACCATGCGGTGATATCCCCATTCGCCGCGCTTGCCAACGAGATGGTACCCAAATGTGTCTTGGTAAGTCCTTTCTCTTGGATAATACGTGCCAATACGGGAAAGGCGGTAATACTCATGGCGATACCTATAAACAAGGCGAAAGAGAGGAAAGGCGTACTCTTATCCGCATATTTGTCGTACACGAAATAGGCGGTCAGCATACCGAAAAAGAAGGGGACGATCGTACTGGTATGACTGATTAAGATCGTCTCTTTCAGCTTTTTCCTTACCTCGGAGATATTAAGTTCCATCCCGATAGCGAACATAAAGAGTATAAGTCCGAATTGACTCAGCATATTTATATTCACCAACGATTCCACAGGAAAAAGGAAGGCGGAAGCCTCCGGGAATAAATTGCCTAATACGGACGGCCCTAGCACGATTCCGGCAACGATCTCGCCGATGACGGTGGGTTGCCCGATCTTCTGGAATAACCAACCGAACAAACGGCACGTAAGCAATATCGTGATGATTTGTAAAAGCAGAATTCCTATGGAAGACTCGATATTATGTACTAATAATTGAGTAAATATGGTAAATCCCTCTTCTAAATTACTAGGTGCGTTTTGAATGGACGCAATCGAATTTTCCAGTTGCTGACTTTCCCCTTCTTTGGCGATAAAGTACATCAGCGAACCGAAAATGAGGATCATCATTAGGTAAAAGGCTATACTTTTTGTTCCTTTGCTCATCTTTATACGGTTTACCGCGAATATAAGAAATATCCTAATATTATCAATGGGTATGTTTTTTTCTTTTATCTTTGCCGAGAACCAAATTATAATAAATCATGGAGTCTCTAAATCTGATAAAAAATGACCCGTGGCTGGCCCCTTATGAGGCGGCTATAGAAGGCCGGTATCAATACGTGATTGATAAAGAAAAGAGCTTGACGAATAATGGTAAACTAACTTTATCCGAGATGGCTTCCGGATATCTTTATTTTGGGTTACACAAAACCACGAAAGGCTGGGTGTTCCGTGAATGGGCGCCGAATGCTACCGCTATTTATTTGATTGGAACATTCAACGGATGGCAGAAAGATAATAAATACAAGCTTAAACGTAAGGCGAATGGCGTATGGGAGATCGCTTTGACCGATGCGCAGATGTATCATGAGGACTTGTTTAAGTTGCTGGTCGAGTGGGACGGCGGTAGCGGAGAACGTATTCCCGCATGGACTCGCCGGGTGGTGCAAGATGAGCAATCTAAGATATTCAGCGCTCAAGTATGGAACCCGGAGAAACCTTATAAATTCAAGAATAAACGATTCAAACCTAAGAAGTCTCCCCTTTTGATCTACGAGTGCCATATCGGTATGAGCACCAACGAGGAGAAGGTGGGGACGTATAATGAATTCCGTCAAAATATATTGCCTCGTGTAGCGAAGGATGGTTATAACGCCATTCAGATCATGGCTATACAAGAACATCCCTATTATGGATCGTTCGGCTATCACGTAAGTAGCTTCTTCGCCGCCTCTTCCCGTTTCGGTACGCCGGACGAGTTGAAACAACTGATCGATGAGGCGCACGGGATGGGTCTCGCCGTGATCATGGACATCGTACATAGCCACGCCGTAAAGAACGAGGTGGAGGGATTAGGCCGCTTTGACGGTTCGTATGACCAATATTTCCTGAGTGGCGAACGCCGTGAGCATCCGGCATGGGATTCCCTGTGCTTCAATTATGGAAAGAACGAGGTGCTTCATTTCTTATTGTCGAATTGTAAGTTCTGGCTGGAGGAGTATAAGTTCGATGGTTTCCGTTTCGACGGCGTGACCTCCATGCTTTACTACAGCCATGGCTTGGGCGAGGCTTTCTGTAATTACGGCGATTATTTTAATGGCCACCAAGATGGCGACGCTATCGCTTATCTAACCTTGGCCAATAAATTGATCCATGAGGTGAATCCGGGCGCTATAACGATCGCCGAGGAGGTGAGTGGCATGCCGGGTTTGGCAGCCAAGGTCGAAGATGGTGGTTATGGCTTTGATTATCGCATGGCCATGAACATCCCGGATTATTGGATCAAGACGATCAAGGAAAAGAAGGATGAGGATTGGCATCCGTCTTCGATCTGGTGGGAGACGACGAACCGTCGTGCCGATGAGAAGACGATCAGTTATGCCGAGAGCCACGATCAAGCCTTGGTGGGTGATAAGACGATCATCTTCCGCTTGATCGACGCCGATATGTATTGGCATATGCAAAAAGATGACCATAATTTCATGGTAGATAGAGGTATCGCCTTGCATAAGATGATCCGTTTGGTTACGGCTTCTACCATTAATGGCGGTTATCTGAACTTCATGGGAAATGAGTTTGGGCATCCGGAATGGATCGACTTCCCAAGGGAGGGCAATGGATGGTCTTATAAATACGCTCGCCGTCAATGGGATTTGGTGGACAACCTGGATTTGAAGTACCATTTCTTGGGCGATTTCGACCGTGAGATGTTGGAATTGATCGGGGATGTGAAGAATTTCCAAGATACCCCTATCCAGAAGGTTTGGGATAATGATGGCGATCAGATATTGGCTTATATGCGTAAAGACTTGGTTTTTGTGTTCAACTTTAGCCCGACGAAATCGTTCACGGATTACGGTTTCTTGGTTCCGAAGGGAGAATATGAGGTCGTATTGAACACTGACGCTACCCGTTTCGGGGGGTTTGGCTTGGCTGATGATACCATAAGGCATTTCACGCAATTTGATCCGTTATATAAGAAAGAAAAGAAAGAATGGCTGAAACTTTATATCCCGGCACGTAGCGCCGTCGTATTAAGGAAAGTGAAGGTCAAAAAGTAAAACTCTATACACAAAACACGTTATGTTATATCCATTTACATTTAAGCCGATCCTCAAGAAGGTGATTTGGGGCGGTTCAGATATCTGCCCGTTTAAGGGTATTACTCCGGTTGAGAATGGTGTAGGCGAGAGCTGGGAGCTTTCTCATGTTGAGGGAAATTATTCTATTGTCGATAATGGCGAGTTGGAAGGCAAGTCTTTGGATGAGTTGATCCGCTCTTATGGCAAGGAGTTGCTGGGAGAGAAGGTGATGGAGAGATTCGGGACGACTTTCCCGTTGCTAATCAAGTTTATCGATGCCCGTGATAATTTATCCATTCAAGTTCACCCGGACGATGAGCTGGCGAAAAAGCGCCACAACTCTTTCGGTAAGACGGAGATGTGGTATGTGATCAAGGCAGAGAAAGGCGCTGGCCTATATTCCGGTTTCTCTGAGCAAATCGACGCTGAGGAATATGTGAAACGGGTGGAGAACAATACGATTATGGATGTGCTTCAACGGTACGACGTAAATGAAGGTGATGTATTTTTCTTGCCGGCGGGACGTGTGCATGCGATCGGAGCGGGTTGTTTTATCGCCGAGATCCAGCAGACCAGTAATATCACGTATCGTATTTACGATTACAACCGTAAAGACGCGAACGGTAATGGCCGTGAGCTGCATACGGAATTGGCGAAAGACGCTATCGATTATACGTTGTATCCGGATTACCGTACTCACTACAAAGGTCATACGAATGCCACGGTAGAGTTGGCGGACTGTAAGTATTTCACGACAAACCTTTTGGATCTGGATACGATTATGGTTCGTAATTTCTCGGAACTGGATTCTTTTGTCGTTTATATCTGTATGGCAGGCAAGGCTTCCATCCGTGATAATAAAGGAAACGAGATCTTTGTACACCAAGGTCAAACTGTCTTGATCCCTGCGGACACGGAGGTAATAACCATCTCTCCGGCTCCGGGCGCTAAGTTCATGGAGACTTATATCGGTCAATAAGATCGATGCGCTAAATAATAATGAGGGGGTGTGTCAAATCTAATAAACCGGACTTTTGACACATCCCCTTTTTATTATCCTTTCCTGCAAACGCAGTCTATCAGATGATCATTGATAAATCCCGAAGCCTGTAGGTGGGCGTAACAAATTGTAGGTCCGAAGAATTTGAAGCCCCTCTTCTTCATGTCCTTGCTCATGGCTTCGGATTCAGGCGACGTGACAGGGATCTCGCTCAATGACCGGAATGTGTTGATAATCGGTTTTCTGTCGGGAAAGAATGACAGGGTGTAATTGTAAAAGCTGCCGAACTCCTTTTGTATGGCGAGGAACAGCCTTGCGTTTGTGATTGTGGATTTGATTTTCTGGCGGTTTTTCACGATACCCTCAAACCGCATCAACCGTTCAACATCCTCATCGGTCATTTGCGCTACCCGTTCGGTGTCGAAGTCACAAAAAGCCTTACGATATCCCTCACGCTTCCGAAGGATTGTTATCCAACTCAATCCGGCTTGAGAGCTTTCCAATACAAGAAACTCGAACAGTGTTTTATCGTCAGTCACCAACTTTCCCCACTCTTGATCGTGGTACGCCATATACAACTCGTCAGTTCCGCACCAACCGCAACGCCCGTTTATTAGATCTTCCATAATGTATGATATTACTGATTTTTCGGATAGGGATAAAAAGACAATCCGTTATACATAAATCGATAAGTAGGGACATCAACGCCGAGCTTCTCCGCTTGACGAATAACATATCCGGTCAATGTTTCCAACTCTGTTTTTTTCCCGGCGAGAAAATCACTATGCATGGAAGTCGTGGAGCCGGCCGGCATCATCTTTTGCGTCTCGATGGAAGTATAGACGATGTCATCGGGTAAACAGACTCCCATAGCCTCCGCTACGCTTTTTAATTCCGTACCCAAAGCGATGAATAGATCAATATGTTGGGCTAGTACTTCATCAATGGGCTGGTTGAAGAAACTCGTAGCCGTAGCCGCCGTAGAGATCATGAAGAATTTCTTCCAGATGCGTAGGTCTATATCCGCTGGATTAAAAGCGTTTAACCGGGCATACATAAGTAATTTAAGCAACTCGGTTTGCTTATCTTTGTTTGCATCTTTGTTGCCGAAGAAAATACGTTCCTTCAAGGAGAATTTCTCGACAACACCCGGCTCTGTCAAGCGGGAACCGATATAAACACATCCTTTCCAGACCTCTTGTCCGGGTAGTATATTATGGATTCGTTCTTCGATATCCAATCCGTTTAGCAAGGGGATGATAACGGTCTTAGGTCCGATAACAGGCTTTAGCTGCTGGATGTTTTCTTCTAGATCGTAACTTTTTGTACAACAGAAAAGGTAGTCTACCGGCCCTATCTCGGCGGGATTATCGGTGGCTAGTGCCGGAGCCGTATGGATTGTCCGGATGCCTAGTTGCATTTGTAAACCTTTTTCACGGATAGCCTTTAGATTTTCTCCACGGGCGATAAAAAAGATATCTGCTTTTATTGTTCCTTGATAGCGGGCGGCGACCATACCTCCGTAATAACCACCCACCGCACCGATACCAGAAAACGCTATTCTTAATTTAGCCATACTATTATATTCCTTTTATTTGCAAATATGAGAAAAAAAAGGCTCTCATTTATATCAGTTTCAGTTCTTTTAGTAAATCCGGAATGGATTGTTCGAAGTTCACGCCAAAGCGATAATCCGTTTGCGCCTTGAATGTTCGAAGAATACTTTCTGCCGTGAAGCGAACGGCTATTTCCGCAGATCTCTCCAAGTTGAAATTATTTAACAAACCGGACAGTAAAGCACTTGCGAAAACATCTCCCGTACCATGATAATAACCGGGTATTTTCTCTGTTAAAACATACTCTGTCGCATTTCGTTCCATATCGAAAGTGGCGGCTCCCAGTTCTTTCTCGTCGAAATAGACACCGGTCAAGACAACTTGCTTAGGGCCTAGCTGACTTAGCTTATGTAAAATACCATCGATATAAGCTTTGGTATAGGGACCTGCTTGGTAGGGTTCGCCCAACAATAATGCGGCCTCCGTCAGGTTCGGCACGATAATATCCGCTCTTTCACAAAGGGATCTCATTCCTTTCGCAAATTTAGGGGTGAAGATCTTGTACAGTTCTCCGTTATCGCCCATGACAGGATCGACTAGAATCAGGTTATCTTCCCGCTTGAAAAGGGAGAAGAACTCTTTTACGATATCTAATTGCTCGAAAGATCCAAGAAAGCCGCTGTAGACGGCGTCGAAACGGATATCTAATTCTTTCCAATGCTTCATGAACGGACGCATATCTTCCGTCAAGTCTCTATATGTATAGCCGAGAATACCTCCTGTGTGTGTAGAAAGTATGGCCGTAGGTAAGGCGCTTGTCTCTATTCCTGCCGCCGAGAGGATCGGGAGGGCAACTGTCAATGAACATTTGCCGAATCCCGATAGGTCATGAATGGCGGCTACTCTTTTTTGTTGTTCCTTATTCATCTTGAATCGATTAAAATGTGATAGGAAAACAAGAGCGGATCGGTAAAGGTTTATTTTACTTTCCTAGAAATAGTTCCATGTCTTCGTCTACACTACCTATTCCGGCGATCCCGAAATTATCGACCAATACTTTGGCTACATTCGGCGACAAGAACGCTGGCAATGTCGGTCCTAAGTGAATGTTTTTTACGCCTAGGTAGAGTAGGGCGAGTAATACGATTACCGCTTTTTGCTCGTACCATGCGATATTGTATGCGATAGGTAATTCATTGACATCATCCAGCCCGAAGATCTCTTTTAACTTGAGGGCGATCATCACCAATGAGTAACTGTCATTACATTGTCCGGCATCTAATACCCGTGGAATACCTCTGATCTCCCCCAAAGGCAGTTTGTTGTAACGATATTTGGCACAACCGGCGGTTAATATGACGGTATCTTTCGGTAATTTCTCGGCGAATTCGGTATAGTAGCTACGGCTCTTCATTCTTCCGTCGCAACCTGCCATGACAAAGAATTTACGTATCGCTCCTGATTTTACGGCATCGATAACCTTGTCGGCTAATTGGAATACCTGTTCATGAGCGAATCCACCGATGATTTCCCCATGTTCGATTTCCGTTGGAGGGGCGCATTTCTTTGCGTGTTCGATTAACGCAGAGAAATCCTTAGAGCCTCCGGGCTTACGATCGGCGATATGTGGGAATCCTTCGAACCCGGTAGAGCCGGTCGTATAGACCCGATCGGCATAAGTGGCGGAAGAACGGGGAGGGACAAGGCAGTTGGTCGTAAACAGGATAACTCCGTTGAATGTCTCGAAATCGGATGTTTGTTTCCACCAGGCGCTACCGTAGTTTCCTACAAAATGCTTATACTTCTTGAAAGCCGGGTAATAATGTGCGGGAAGCATCTCGCTATGTGTATAGACATCTATGCCTGTACCTTCGGTTTGTTCCAGCAAGTCTTGAATGTCTCTCAAGTCGTGCCCACTGATAAGTATACCCGGGTTCTTTCCTACGCCGATATTCACTTTCGTAATTTCCGGGTTGCCATAGGTGGAAGTATTCGCTTTATCTAATAAGGCCATGGCTTTTACTCCGTATTCGCCGCAGGTAAGTACCCATTGGGTTAAATCGGCGACAGTCAGGTCTGATCGAGTCGTCGCTACCAAGGCATCTTGCATAAAGGCATAGAGGCTGGTATCCTCGAAACCTAGGTTGTAAGCGTGCTCCACGTAGGCGGCCATACCTTTAACCCCATAAGTGAGTAATTCGCATAGAGAACGGATATCCTCGTTTTCTGTGGCAAGAATACCTACTTCTTTCGCTTTGACCTCCATTTCCTCTACTTTATCCGATTTCCAAGTCAGACAGTCGCAGGTTAAGGAAAGATGGATTCCCAGTCGATGCAATTCGTTGAGAAGGTTCTCCCGTAGCTGATAGGCTTCCTTGATCTTTGAGACGAACCTGGATGAATCGAAATTGGCGTTTGTGATGGTCATGAAAAGTCCGTCTACGATAAACTTATTGGCCGTGGATGATTCCACGCCTTGTTTGCGTAAAGTCGTTGTTAATTTGGAGATTCCCTTCATTAAGTACATCAGTAAATCTTGTAATCCGGCCACTTCGGCGGTCTTACCACATACACCTTTTAATGTGCAGCCCTTTCCTTGGGCGGTTTCTTGACATTGATAACAGAACATAGCTTTTATTTTTAAAGTTTATCGCGAATGTAGGGGGGAGAAGGTCGTTTAATCTGTAACAGTTGTTACACTCTTTGATTATTTTCTTTATCTTTATCCGCAAAAGGAAGTTTTATGAATCTGAGTTTGTGTCCTATTTGCGGAAAATTGTCTGAGGAAGAGCAAACCGCTCTTTTCAGTTCGTTGGATTATTCGACAAGGTCGTTTAAGAAAGGTGACTGGGTGGCTCGTCAGGGAGATGCCTTATCTTCGCTTTATCTATTGAGTAAAGGACGGGTAAAGACTGAGATGATCACCGAAAGCGGGACAATTCTGGAAGTGGAGACTTTATCGGCGCCTACTCCTTTGGCCTCCGCATTTTTGTTTGCGGAAAATAATCGCTTCCCGGTAGATGTTATCGCCTTGGAGGAATGCGAGATTATTTTAATACCTAAGAGTGCGGTGATGCGTTTGCTGGCGACAAACGAGCATTTTCTTCAAAGCTATATGGCTTTTAACGCCAACCGAACACAATTTCTTTCTGAACGTCTTCAATTATTATCGATTAAGACCATTAAAGGTAAACTGGCTTACTATATACTTAAACGTATTCAAGGGGATCATTATAAGCAGGATCGTAATCAAACAGAGCTTTCGGAATATTTTGGAGTGGCTCGTCCTTCATTGGCCCGTAGTTTCTCGGAAATGATAGAGGAAGGGGCTATTTCCCGGGAAGGGAAAATAGTTGATATGAATAAGCTGAAAAGCTACGTGCTTTGAAAATCCATCTACGAATGTACTTGTTCTCGAAACAACTCCCTCTCTATATATGTTACTAGAGTAGATGATTTTTCATTCGACATGGTTATGATGATAAATGAATTAAATACAGGCTTGATTGAAGCTTTAAAAGAAAAACTTCCCCCTAAGACAAATTTGGCGAATCTGTTGATGGATACCCTTTATATTGGCAGAGAAGCCATTTATAGGCGCTTACGTGGCGAGGTTCCTTTCACCTTGGAAGAGGCTGCTCTTATCTCAAGGAAATTGGGTGTGTCATTGGATAAAATAGTAGGGGTTAGTTTTAGTGCCAATGCCGTGTTCGACTTGAATGTGGTAGATCACGATGATCCTTTTAATGCTTATTTTACGATCTTGTCTAGATATGTGAAGATCTTTAGGGCCTTTCAGGATGATCCTACTACGGCTTTGGGTACCTCTTCCAATACTATTCCTCAGACCCTTTATTTGAAGCATGACCTTTTGTCAAAGTTTCGTTTATTTAAGTGGATGTATCAGAATAAGCATATCCAATGCAATCATTTTGAGAATCTGAAGATACCGGAAAAACTGGTTGATACCCAAAGAGAATTTGTATCGTTGACACAGTATATCCATTCTACGGATTATATTTGGGATAATATGATCTTCCATCATTTGGTCAATGACATTAAATATTTCTCCGATATCCATCTTATTTCCTGTGAGGATATACAACGTATCAAAGAGGAGTTATTAGTGTTGGTGGATGAATTGGAAGAACTTGCCATGAGAGGAAAGACCGAGGCTGGCAATAGTGTACGAATTTATGTATCGCATATTAACTTTGAGGCTACGTATAGTTATCTGGAAACAAGTTCTTTGCAGTTAAGTATGATACGGGTTTACTCGATAAATTCTATTACGACACAGGATACTGAGATGTTTAATAGCTTGAAAGACTGGATTCAATCTTTAAAAAAGTTCTCTACCATGATCTCCGAGAGTGGAGAGATGCAACGTATCCAGTTTTTCAATAGACAAAGGGAGATTATAAATACGTTTTAGAGTTTGAACTTGTTTCGATAAATGAAACAACCTAGATCTTCCGATTGCGCGATTCGAAATTTATAGGTGCTTTTTTTATTTAATTTCGTTTTCTATCTTTTTCTGTCTGCGTTTGCCTTAATTAGAAAAGGAACAATTCTCATAGGCTTTCTTTATCGTACAAAACTATCGTTTACATGTTTTACATTTGCCAAATGTATCAAGGATTATTAATACTTAGAAATAAGGAATAAGGCAATGAAAGATAGTATTGTAAATGAATTGATAACCGCAATGAAAGATAGGTTACCTCCCGGACAAAATCTTGCTAATTTCTTGACGGATACTTTATGTATCGGGAGAGAGGCGGTGTATCGCAGGCTTCGTGGGGAGGTCGCTTTTACGATTGATGAGGTTGCGCAAATTTCCTGTAAGTTGGGGATCTCCATAGATCAGATCATAGGAAATCACTTGTATAATAGAGTGACTTTCGATATGAACTTGCTCCGATCCGCTAATGCGATAGAAAGTTATTATGAGATTATTGATCGTTATTTACGGATTTAACGTATTGACTTTATGAAAAGTCAGAGGTTGGTTATCGATGCGTTATAAAAATGAAGAGGCTTTACACGATAAAGGTTAAAGAACTAGCTAATTTCGCCCGGATTCTACTTAAGGATTGAGCCGTGACACCTAGATAAGATGCTATATATTTTAGGGGGACGGATTGGATGATTTCGGGCTGCTTGTCCAATAGAATGGCGTAACGTTCAATGGCGGTTCGTTTGTAAGAACTTAACCATGAAGTCTCGATCTCAAGCATAAAATTCTCTAGAATCCTTCTTCCGATATTTGCTAATTGCACGGAGGATTGAAATAGGATTTCTAGTTTCTGTTTGGATAGGCAATACGCCTCGCTTTCCGTAACGGCTTCTATGGTATAAAGAGAAGGAGAGCCGGAAGTATATCCCCATATCGGGAGTGCGATCTCGCTCTCCACGGCGAACCAAAAGGTATCTTCCGTCCCATCTTTAAATGTATAAACCCGCCAGATTCCCTTGGATAAGATATACATATTCGTGTTTATCTCACCTTCATGTACGATTATATCTTTGGGGACAAACGACATCATCTCTGCGCTTTCCAGCAATAACTGCATGGCCTGCTCAGAGATTGAAAACCGTTCCATCACTTTCTGGCGAACTTCCTCTTTCATGCTCTTCTACGTTTCAATAGATAGTATACCACTATGATTACAAAAGTAATTAATTCCGACAAAGGTACGGCCAGCCAAATACCTTTAATTCCGCAGACAACAGGTAGGTACATGAAACTTAGGGTGATAATCACGATTCCTCGTAGAATAGTGAATAGCGTAGCGGGTTTGAAACGTTCTATGCTCTGGTAGTACCCGATACAAACGATATTGAGAGCGAAAAAGACATATCCCAAAGAAAAATAGGGAATGCCGGAGACCGCTATCTCGTAAGCGTTGCCATGATTACCGAGAAATAAGGAGGAGACTTCCGGGCAGAATAAAATAGTACCCACGCAGGCGAGTCCTCCGCACACGACAGCGCATAGCAGGGCTAACTTAAACGCCTGCCGTACTCTTTTCCACTGCTGTATGCCATAGTTGTAGCTTATGATCGGCTGGGTAGACTGGGCGATCGCATTGTTCACCATGAATACGATAGGAAAGCAATAACAGGCTACACTGTAGGCGGCAACCCCGTCTTCCCCAAGGTATCTCATGAATATATAATTACCCACCAGCATCATACAAGCGATAGCTGCCTCAGTTAAGAACGCGGAAGAACCAAGCTTTACCATGTATCCGATATTGCGGATTGTCAATAAGATACTTTTAAGCGAGAATTTAGGGCGGTAAAGATGTAATACTTTAGAAAAACCTACGATATAAACCACGATCATAATACTTCCTACGATTACGGAAATAGCGGAAGCTAAAGCGGCTCCCATTAATCCCCAATGCAATGGGAAAACGAAAATATAGTCTAATGTTAGGTTTATCAGGGCCGGGATAGCGCTGCATAACATGGCGTATGTAGGTGATCCGTCTAACCGGATAATGAATAACCCGATATTCAATAACATGTAAAAGGCAAGGAACGGGGCGATCCAGTTCATATATTCCAATACGGAGGGCAATAATTGTTCGGAACTACCCAATAAAAGAGCGACCTCAGCACGGAATGTCATCACTAACAAGGAAAGCGATAACATAATACATAATGAGACCGAAAGCGCTTGCGTGATATTAATATTCGCTACCTTGACTTTCTGGTGTGAAAGGTGGATCGAGGCGACGATAGATGCGCCTACTCCGAACATAAGCCCGATTCCGGTTGCTAACATGAAAAAAGGAGCCACGATATTTACCGCAGCCAAGGCGTCACTTCCTACGCCTCTTCCTACGAATATTCCATCGGCGATATTAATAGTGGCGGAAAGGACCATACCTAATAAGGTAGGGATAAACATCATACGGAACAACTTCGGAATGTTCATTGTTCCAAAATCAATACTGTCTTGCATCATCAGTTTCTTTTCTTTTTATTTTTGCGGCACAAAAGTAGGCTTCTCCATTTAGAAAAAAGTTACCATTAGGGTAAAAAACGGAGTATTTATCAAGTTTGAATTCGATAGCTTATATTTCCTTTGTACATTTGTCCATAATTAAATAGAATAGTGACATAGTGAAAGACGCATTTATAAAACTGCATATATCTATTATTTTGGCAGGTGCGACGGGCATATTTGGAAAATTGATTAGCTTGAATGAAGCCCTATTGGTCTGGTATCGTATGATGCTTGCGTCTTTGTTGTTTTTACTCGTTTTATCCGTCGGCAAAAGATTGAATCGAATTTCTTTCGGGGATGCCTTGAGAATAGGGGGAGTAGGGTTATTGCTGGGATTGCATTGGGTTTTCTTTTATGGAAGTATAAAGGCTTCGAATGTGTCTATTGGAGTGGTTTGTTTTTCTCTGGTAGGTTTCTTTACGGCTTTTCTAGAACCATTGATTAATTGTCATAGAGTGTCTTTCAAGGAAGTTGTTTTTAGTTTGTTGACTTTATTCGGGGTGGTGCTGATTTTTCATTTCGATACTCGCTATCGTTTAGGAATAGGTTTGGGTATTATATCATCCGCTTTAGCGGCTTTGTTCACGATCACGAATAAGAAGATCGGAAATAATTATTCAACAAGTACCATGCTCTTGTATGAAATGGTAGGTGGCTTTATCGGGCTTTCCTGTATTTTACCGTTCTATTTGCGATATTTTCCTGTATCGACGATTGTTCCCGGGCTATTAGATTTTACTTATTTATTGCTTTTAGCTTCTGTTTGTACGATTGGTTTGTATTTACTTCAGATACAAGTCCTGAAAAAGATCTCTGCGTTCACGGTAAACTTGAGTTATAATCTGGAACCTATTTATAGCATTATCTTGGCTATGCTTCTTTTTAGTGAGGCTAAAGAGTTGAACGCCGCTTTTTATATAGGGCTAGGGGTAATAATATTGTCTGTCATCTTACAAACACTAAGTGTTATTCGATCAAACAAGAAGATTTAGTGTAGGTAACAAAAAATCTAAAAAGTCCCACAAATCGTTGGATTTGTGGGACTTGACTGTTCATTATCTGGTTAGTTCTGCGGAGAGAGCGGGATTCGAACCCGCGAAACCCTTTAGGGGTTTACACGCTTTCCAGGCGTGCCTCTTCAACCACTCGAGCATCTCTCCAAGGTCTTGTTGAAACCGGGTGCAAAGGTATTGATTTTTTTTGATTATGCAAGAGTTTCGCTTGCGAATTTACATAGAGATGCAATGTCTGGATGCGATTACTTGGCTCACCCGATATTTATTGGGGACAGACTTAATTCAAAGGGATAAGACAAGAATCGCGGATGTCAGCTTAATGCGATGAATGGTATCTTTTTGATTGAAATGCCTTCTTTTTTACGACACGGCTCTCTGGCTATAAAAGGCAACGAGCGTAAACGGGGAGCGCGAACAAGCTGCCACAACCGCTTTTTAACACGATAAACGTCGCTTTTTAACGAATATATACGTATCAACCTACACATATAGCTGTATCAACTCACACATATAGCAGTGTCAACCCACACATATAGTCGCGTCAAGCTACACATATAGTGGCGTAAGCCTACACATATATAGGCATCGGCCCTCAGATGCGGTAGCGTTGGGCATTATTACCGCCTAACGACCGTAAAACATGAACTAGGGTGAATTATTTCGACTGGAACGAAAGGCCGTTTTTTAGCAAACAGCTATCAAACAGAGAATTGCTGTTTTTTTCTCTCGAATTTGGAAGCGAGACGCACTTGGGTACGGAATAATCGATTCTCCGGGACTTCAGATTACAAGTTGTCAAAAAGACAAATGTGTCACTTGTATCTATAGTTCCTCTGCCATTTCCCGATAACCATCGGGGGAGAGACGGTTAATGTATAATTTATGCCTTGTCAGGTGAATAACTTACGGCTTGTCAAGTGAATAACTTACGGCTGGGGGTAGCCGTAAGCTTACGAGTCTGGAAGTGGTTAGTTATTCACTTGGGAAGCCTTTCTCAAGTGAGTTGGCCTGTTGATTAACAGGATATAAGACAGCGATTTATATGGCAATGGTTATCCCATGATCTCATCTGTTGGCCGACTTCTATATTTCTGTAGGTCGATTTGTCTTAGGTTGCCGGCTGAAATGAAATATATATGAGCCTGAAGATACCCCCACTGATTATCGGGTGAGCCGAATTTTCTTCTGATAAGGCATTGGAGACAAGACTTATAGGCAATAAAAAAACCTACAAATCAGCGATTTGTAGGTTTTTGTCCACTTACTCTCTTGTTTTGTTCAGTAGGTTCTGCGGAAAGACAGGGATTCGAACCCCGGGAACCTCTCGGTTCAACGGTTTTCAAGACCGCCGCAATCGACCACTCTGCCATCTTTCCAATATGTTTTGCGATCAAACGTTTCATTTAATTGCTTTGCAAAGGTAGTCATTCTTTTGGAATATACAAGAGTCTTATGCGCTTTTTTTCTTTTTGTTTATTCTTTTCTTTTAAGAATAGAATGTGTGGGAATCCCCTTTTTATTGCTATTTTTGTAGCAAATAATTTATCAATCAAGTAAAAGGTTTCTATATGAGAAAGTTGAAAAGTTTATGGCTGGTTTCGGTTGTGCTGCTATTAGTAAGCTGCTCGATGTCCGCTAAATCAGATAAATCAAGTGAGGCTGGTACCGCCTCCAAGGGAGAGGTCGTTACTTTGAACAAGGCAGAGTTCTTGCAAAAGGTATTCAATTACGAGAAGAACGCTACGAAATGGGTATATGAAGGTGATAAGCCTTGTATCATCGATTTTTATGCGGACTGGTGTGGTCCCTGCAAGCAAGTGGCTCCTATTTTAAGGGATTTGGCTATCCTGTATAAGAATGATATCGTAGTTTATAAGGTAAATGTGGATAAGGAAAAGGAGTTGGCTGCCGCTTTCGGCATACAAAGTATTCCTACGTTCTTGTTTATCCCTAAGGAAGGACAGCCTCAGATATCGATGGGAGCTCTTCCCCGTGAGGAGTTTGTGAAACAGATCGATACTTTCTTGTTGAAGAAGAAGTAACACGACTTAGTTAATCATCATTTATAGATCGGAAAGCCGTAGAATTTTAGATTTTACGGCTTTTTTAATTGGGAGGGATGCTTTATGAAAGTAGGAATTATCAGATGTATGCAAACAGAGGATTTTTGCCCCGGTACTACTGATTTTAGGATGATCCGTGAGAAAAAGGGACGCCGATAGGTTATGCCTGTCCTTTCGCCAAAAGGATGAAGGATGTTATCCAGAACGATTTAGGCGATGGCATCCGGCTGATCGATTATACGCATTAGGAAGATCCGGTAGCTGGTGGAAAAGGCATAAAAAAAGAGGGCATTGAAAAATGTCCTCTTTTTTATTTTGGCATCGCACGAATTATTCAGCGCTTTCAGTTGCCGGAGCTTCTTCAGCGGGAGCCGCTGCGGCTGCTTCCTCAGCTTGCTTAGCAGCTTCAGCTGCTGCCAATTCTGCTTTCTTTTTAGCTACGATTTCTGCTTTTGCCTTATTCGCTTCCTTTTCAGCCTCAAGACGTGCTTTAGCTTCTGCTCTAGCTGCTTCGCTGTCTTTTTCTTTGATAGCTTGTACGGAAGCTTGTTTGTTCTTCAACCAAGCTTGGAATTTCTCCTCAGCTGCGGCTTCGTCGAACGCACCCTTCTTAACACCTTCCAATAAATGCTTTTTCAAGCAAACGCCTTCGCGAGAAAGGATGTTACGAGTTGTGTCTGTAGGTTGAGCACCTACTTGTAACCAATACAAAGCTCTTTCGAAGTTCAAATCTACTGTAGCAGGATTAGTGTTCGGATTATAAGAACCTATCCTTTCAATAAATCTTCCATCACGTGGAGCCCTGCTGTCTGCGATCACGATTTGGTAGAAGGCGTAACCTTTACGACCGTGTCTTTGCAATCTAATTTTTGTTGCCATGTTTGAATAATTAATTTAAGCTGTTTGTATTAGCGGGTGCAAAGATAGGAGTTTCTGTTTATAAAACAAGCGTTTTGTTGGAAAATATGTGGATGCTTCTGCTTTTTTTAAAGGTAGTTTAAGGGATTAGTCCCTTATGCAATTGGTTGCCGACACCGTCGGCAATAATGCTGACGCTGTCGGAAATATTGCTGACGGCGTCGAAAATATTGCCGACGGCGTCGGTAACCAATTTCTTCCTAGTCTTGTTCCGGAAAGATCGTATGAAATCTCTTGTACATCCCTAATGAAAGGGATTTTTCTTATCTTCGCGGCTTCATTATAATAATGTATTAAGATAAACATATGATTTCAGTTGACGGACTAACAGTAGAGTTTGGTGGAAGCGCCCTTTTCTCGGATGTTTCTTTTGTGATTAACGAGAAAGATCGTATCGCCTTGATGGGTAAGAACGGTGCCGGTAAATCTACCTTGTTGAAGATATTGGCCGGCGTGCGGGAGCCAAGCCGTGGAAAAGTGTCCGCCCCTAAAGATACCGTGATCGCTTATTTGCCGCAGCATTTGATGACGGAGGATGGCCGTACCGTTTTCGAGGAGACGGCGCAGGCTTTCGCCCATCTGCACGAGATGGAGGCGGAGATCGCTGAATTGAATAAGCAACTGGAGACTCGTACGGACTATGAGTCGGATGGTTATATGGAGCTGATCGAGCGGGTCTCTACCTTGAGCGAGAAATTCTATTCCATAGAGGAGATCAATTACGACGCCGATATAGAGAAAACCTTGTTGGGGCTTGGTTTCAAACGGGAGGATTTCGACCGGCAAACCAGTGAATTCAGCGGTGGCTGGCGTATGCGTATCGAGCTGGCGAAACTACTGTTGAAGAAACCGGATGTCCTTTTGCTGGACGAGCCGACGAATCACTTGGATATCGAGTCTATCCAGTGGTTGGAGGATTTCTTGATCGATAACGGTCAGGCCGTAGTGGTGATCAGCCACGACCGTGCGTTCGTGGATCATATCACGACTCGTACGATCGAGGTGACGATGGGCCGGATTTATGATTATAAGGTAAACTATAGCCAATACTTGCAATTACGGAAGGAACGTCGTGAGCAACAACAGAAGGCTTATGACGAGCAACAGAAGATGATCGCCGAGACGAGAGAGTTCATCGAGCGTTTCAAGGGCACGTACTCCAAGACCTTGCAGGTGCAGAGCCGTGTGAAGATGCTGGAGAAGCTGGAGATCTTGGAGGTGGATGAGGAAGATACCTCGGCTTTGCGCTTGAAGTTCCCGCCTTCGCCCCGCTCAGGCTCTTATCCGGTGACGATCGAGAATGTCTCGAAAGCGTATGGCGATCATACGGTTTTCCGAAACGCTAATCTGATGATCGAGCGAGGGGATAAGATCGCTTTCGTCGGGAAGAATGGCGAGGGTAAGTCTACCTTGGTGAAGTGTATCATGAAAGAGATCGAGCATGAGGGGACGTTGACGTTGGGGCATAACGTGATGATCGGTTATTTCGCCCAGAACCAAGCCTCCCTGCTGGATGAGAACCTTACGGTTTTCCAGACGATAGACGATGTGGCGCAAGGCGATATCCGTAATAAGATCAAGGATCTGCTGGGTGCGTTCATGTTTGGCGGCGAGAACTCGGCGAAGAAGGTGAAGGTGCTTTCCGGTGGCGAGCGTACACGTCTGGCTATGATTAAGCTATTATTGGAGCCTGTGAACTTGCTGATTCTGGATGAGCCGACAAACCATCTGGATATGAAGACGAAGGATATCTTGAAGCAGGCGTTGCTCGACTTTGACGGGACGTTGATCGTCGTATCCCACGACCGTGATTTCTTGGATGGGCTGGTCTCTAAGGTCTATGAGTTCGGAAACCAAAAAGTGACGGAGCATTTGGAAGGCATCTATGAGTTTATGCAGCGCAAGAAGATGGAGAATCTGCGTGAGCTTGAGCGGAAGAATTAAATCCTCCACCCAAGCGTCAGCATAATATCATACGTGGAGCTATCTATATCTTTATGATACTTATAATGGGTACGGCGGGAGAAATAACGATTTCGCAACGCAATATTCCATTTATGCTTGGACATATAGGCTAAGGTGGTGGAAAATACCGTTAAACGTGCGTTGCCGGCATCGCCTTGTACGTTTAACTTAGTAGGGTCCACCGCATTCCAGTCTATATCCGGCTCGTATCCTTTCCATGTGAAGATATGGTAGTTCTCCAAATCGATCAAGAACGCCCAGCGTTTATCGTAGGCCAATCCGGTAAACGCTTTCACGCTATAACCGCTTCCCAGATTATAATCTCTCTCTTCCAGCCGGAGGTAATCGGAGATGCTTGCTCCCAAGGCGACTCCTGTTCCGTATAATTCGGCGTAAACATCTACCTTATTGTCCGGCGTGCCTCTTTTGTAATAGATCAATCCACCACCGACCGCCGCCGCTTCCGATATGCGGTAGGGAGCTACCGTTTGGGAACTATTGGATTTTAACTCGGAATCATAGTAGTCGAAATGCTGAAAGATTCCAGCGGCCAGACTACGAGGGCCTTTACTCCAGACCTGTTTCCCCCAGATAGCCCCAACGGCATTGACTTGGCTGATGAGCGGCTGGCTCGAAAAGAAATCGAACCCGGCCTTCAACTGAAACCATTCATAGGGCGAATAGAAGTCATCATTGAAAGGATCTCCATAATCCAACCTGAAGGATACGTGCATGCTCGTAGTGCCATGCTTGGAGCCTTCCTGCTCGGCAAGGAAGCGAGGACCAACACCCACGATGAAGTTTACGGGAACCGAGGTGTAGACACGCCCCTTGGAGCTGCTGTGTCTCCAAGCTTCTCCCGTGATGATACGATTGATCGCCCGCATCGGAGATATCAAACCGGATAAGATCTCCCGTCCCACACGTTCCGCCCCGTGGGAGCGGTTGTCGATGAATAAGTCGGAGAGCCGGTAGGTAATCTCACCTAATTCTATACCGCCGAAAGAGGTGGCAAGCATGTCATTGATGGAGGGCGGTTCCGTTTCCATAAAGAATTCCCACATTAGGCTGCCTCCCGCCGCGAATGGAATGGATTGCCAGAAATTCAGTCCATTGCTACGGGCCGCGTTGAAATATAACGATCCGTGATAGGGATGGGCCACCAGATTGGTAGAGAACTTATCCGTGTCCCAAACAGGCCCCGTCTTGAAGTTTTGCTTAATCGTATGTCCGTTTATCTTCGCGAAATCCTCGTTCATTAAGAAACGGTCGAAAGTCCAGACGGCCATGTTCATTCCGAATACCTCGCTTGCTGCCAACCAAGGGCGGCGTGGAATGAAAAGGGCTGTGTCGCTCACGTAATTGCGGGCATCCATCTGAGGGAAGTGTTGCCCCCACATCCATTGGCTGGATAGCAGACAGATCAACCCGATCAACATGCATTTTTTCATCCTCATCTAACTCAATTCTCTTTTGTAAATAAAAATCAATAGGTTACGGTTATAACCACTCCGCAAACTTATATATAATAAACATTAAGGGATTCGTTTGGTTTAAATTATTGTTAGGTATTCTTTCTATAAATGCTGTTATTTGCGAACTATTCCGTATTTTTGCGAAAAAAACAAAATGATAGATTTTATCACCTTTTGTGACTATACAGGGACCTTTGCGTTTGCCATAAGTGGCATAAGATTGGCTTCTGCGAAACAATTTGATTGGTTTGGCGCCTATGTGGTGGGTGTCGTGACCGCTGTAGGAGGAGGTACGATTCGTGATATTTTATTGAATGCGGTGCCTTTTTGGATGGAACAAGCCTCTTATTTGATTGTCTCGGCCTTGGCTTTGTTGTTCGTTATCGCTTTCCGAAAATACGTGATCCGTTTGAACAATACATTTTTTATATTCGATGCTATCGGATTGGGGTTGTTTGTGGTGGTAGGTATCGCCAAGACCTTGGATTTCGGGTTTCCCATGTGGGTGGCGATCGTGATGGGAACCATAACCGGCTCATTTGGCGGTATGATGAGGGATATATTGATTAATGAGGAACCTTTGATATTCCGGAAAGATATTTATGCGTTGGCTTGTGTCTTTGGCGGTTTGATATATTATATATGTATGCAAACTTCTATGTCGGCGGCGATGATACAGTTCGTATCGGCGTTGAGCGTGTTCCTCGCACGTATAATCGCCGTAAAATATCATATAAGTGTTCCGGTGTTGAAAGGAGAAGAATAATTTATTAACTTTGCATAATTATATGGACATGCATACTCAACAAGAAAAGGCTTCCATCCTGTTGATATATACGGGTGGGACGATAGGTATGATCGAGAATCCGGAGACTGGAGTGTTAGAGTCGTTTAATTTCCAGCATTTGAAGGACAATATGCCGGAGTTGAAGAAACTGGGGTATTCGGTGGCCACGATACAGTTCGATCCTCCGATGGACTCCTCGGAGATGGGGCCGGACTCGTGGATGAAGATCGTGAAAATCATCGCCGATAATTATCAGAAATACGACGGCTTTGTGGTACTGCATGGCACGGATACAATGTCGTATACGGCATCGGCATTGAGTTTTATGCTCGAGAACCTGAGTAAGCCGGTGATCCTTACGGGATCGCAATTACCGATCGGGATGTTGCGTACCGATGGGAAGGAGAACTTGATTACGGCGATCGAGATAGCGGCCGCCAAGGAGAACGGCTTACCGTTGGTCCCGGAGGTCTGTATCTTTTTTGAGAATGATTTATTGAGGGGGAATCGTACGAGTAAGATAAACGCAGATAATTTTAACGCGTTCCGTTCGTACAATTACCCGGCTTTGGCTCATGCGGGTATCTATATCAAGTATGATCTGCCGCAGGTATATCATCCGGTATCGCGTAAGCCGCTGAAGCCGCATTATTTGTTGGACCGAAATATCGCTATACTAAAACTATTCCCCGGAATTTCTCCGCAAGTAGTGGAAAGTATCCTGAATATCCCGGGTCTGAAAGGCGTGGTGATGGAAACATTCGGAAGCGGAAATGCTCCGTGCGAGGAATGGTTCTTGAATATGTTGAAGGAGGCTGTAGACCGTGGTATCGTCATCGTGAATGTTACTCAGTGTAGGGCCGGAAGTGTGGAGATGCACCGTTATGAGACGGGGCACAAATTGTTGGAGGCAGGCGTGACGAGCGGCTTCGATAGTACGACGGAGAGCGCCGTGACGAAGCTAATGTTCCTCTTCGGCCATGGGCTGACACCCGACGAGGTGAAGGAGCATATGAACTGCTCGTTGATCGGGGAGGTATCGATCCCTGAGACGTTCCGCCCCTAGTGTATACTATGTAAAACAGAAAAAAAGCAGTGTTGCGGAATAGGAGAGTATGAAACTATCATTTCTGAGTTTAGCGAGTGGGAGCAGTGGGAACTGCTATTATTTGGGGACTTCGGAATTCGGTATGCTGATTGACGCAGGTATCGGAATCCGGACCATAAAGAAAGTATTGAAGGACCGGTCGATCGATTTTACCAAGATCGTGGCCGTGTTGATTACCCACGATCATGCGGATCATATCAAGACGGTCGGGTATTTGGGCGAGAAGCTTTGCATTCCTGTCTATGCGACAGCCGACGTGCACCGGGGGATTGATAAGAGCCGGTATGTGGAGGAGACCTTATGTGTCTCTCGCAAGGTTATAGAAAAAGAAGTTCCATTCCTTATCCGTGATTTCCGTATCACGGCTTTCGAGGTGCCTCACGATAGTACTGATAATGTGGGGTACCATATCGAGTATGGTAATCATAAATTCACTTTCGCTACCGACGTAGGCCATATCACGGACACGGTGGGGAAATATATCTGCATGGCGAACCATTTAATATTGGAAGCGAACTATGACGAGGAGATGCTTCGTTTCGGTACATATCCTGCTTTCTTGAAAGAGCGGGTGGCGAGCCCGACCGGGCATTTGAGTAATAGGGAGGCCGCGGAGTTCTTGGCGACCCATTATAATACCGGTTTGAAGAATATCTGGCTTTGCCATCTCAGCCGGGACAATAACCATCCCGAACTGGCCTATAAGACAGTGGATATACGTCTTTTCCAAGAGGGCATAAGGGTAGGGAAAGATGTCTCATTGGTAGCGTTGAAGCGGACTACACCCTCGGATATTTACGAGTTTGATTAAAATTTTATGAAAAAAAGTAGTCGAAAAGTTTGCGGGGAAAAATAAAACCTCTATCTTTGCACCCGCAATCGAGAAACAAACGGTGGTTTGAAAAAGTAACGATAGCGAAACAGAATGACTTGGTAGCTCAGTTGGTAGAGCAAATGACTCTTAATCATTGGGTCGAGGGTTCGAGCCCCTCCCAGGTCACTCAAACAAATAACATGTTGACTTGGTAGCTCAGCTGGTAGAGCAAATGACTCTTAATCATTGGGTCGAGGGTTCGAGCCCCTCCCAGGTCACACGATTTACTTATTGGAAAGATGGCAGAGTGGTCGATTGCGGCGGTCTTGAAAACCGTTGAACTGAGAGGTTCCCGGGGTTCGAATCCCTGTCTCTCCGCTGAACGTGCTGGACAGAAATGGTCAGCAAATGGACAAAAAGCTACAAATCAATGATTTGTGGCTTTTTTTATTGCCCGAAAGTCCTGCTTCCAAGACTTCAAAAGTACGGTAAAAGACAAAGTTTCGTTACTAAATCGTTACCTATTCCCCGCCGGACAAAAACGGTAACGATTTGTCCTCAAATGACCTGATAATGACTTGATTAGTCCATAGTCTGCATAACTCGAAAACGAGAGGTAAAAATTAATTTTGCAACTAAAAAAAGTGAGTTATGAAATCGACATTCAAGGTTCTTTTTTATTTGAAGAAAGGTTCTGAAAAGAAAAACGGCGAGGTTATGATTATGGCACGCATCACCATAGACGGCAAACTTTGCCAGTTCAGTACGAAACAGAGCATCCAGCCCGACAACTGGAACACGGCTGCGGGCAAAGCCAAAGGCAGGGATGCCGGGAGGATAAACGCCCTTTTGGACGACATACGTTCTTCCCTGAATACCATTTACCACGAGATGCAGCGGCGTGACAACTACGTGACCGCCGAGAAAGTGAAAAACGAGTTTTTAGGTCATAGCGAGAGCCACGAAACAATCCTTTCATTGTTCCAAAAGCACAATGACGATGTGAAGCAGCTTGTGGGCATATCCAAGACGATAGCGACCTACCGCAAATATGAAGTGACCCGCCGCCACCTCGCTGAATTTATCCAAAGCAAGTACAACGTATCGGACATATCCATAAAGGAGATAAGCCCGATGTTCATTACCGATTTTGAGTTGTATTTGCGTACCGCCTGCAAGTGCGGCTACAACACCACTGCCAAGTTCATGCAGTTCTTCAAGCGTATCATCATCATCGCCCGCAACAACGGCATACTGGTGGGCGACCCTTTCGCCAGCTACAAAATCCGGCTGGAGAAAGTGGACAGGGGTTATCTGACAGAGGACGAGATAAAAATCATCCTTAAAAAGAAAATGGTTTCCGAACGGCTGGAACACGTCAGGGACTTGTTCGTCTTTTCCTGTTTCTGCGGTTTGGCTTACAGCGATGTCGCCAACTTGCGGCAGGAGAATATCCAAAAGTCTTTTGACGGCAACCTTTGGATAATCACCAAGCGGGTAAAGACCAACACGGACGTGAATGTCCCCCTGCTGGATATTCCTAAGATGATTTTGAAGAAGTACAAGGGCAAGTTGCCGGACGGCAAGATACTTCCCGTAATCAGCAATCAGAAGCTAAACGCCTACCTGAAAGAGATTGCCGATATATGCGGTATTAAAAAGAACCTGACGTTCCACCTTGCCCGGCACACGTTCGCCACGACCACCACGCTGTCAAAGGGCGTACCCATTGAAACGGTATCCAAGATGCTGGGACACACAAACATAGAAACTACGCAAATCTACGCCCGCATCACCAACAGCAAGATAGGCAGCGATATGCAGGGGCTTGACAAGAAGTTTATCGGCATCGAGAAGATTTACAAGGAAGTCGCCATGTAATCTTGATTATTGGGAACTGGTCACAATTTGTGACCAGTCCTTACTATTATTCCAACATTGCTAAATCTCCTAAAATATACGATTATGGACTTGCAGATTATCCAAAACAAGATTTTTGAGGTCAGAGGTTGCCGGGTGATGCTCGATTATCATTTGGCAGAACTCTACCAAGTGGAAACACGAGCCTTGAAGCAGGCGGTCAAGCGCAATATCGAGCGTTTTCCGGGTGATTTTATGTTTGTACTCACCCAAGAGGAAGCTAACTTGCTGTTATCCATAGGGGTATCACAAAATGTGATACCCCCTGCTTACAACTTCGGCGTTGCTATGCCTATGGCTTTCACCGAGCAGGGCGTAGCCATGCTTTCTTCGGTTCTCCGCTCCAAAGTAGCCATAGAAGTAAACATTTCAATCATGCGGGCTTTTATCCTCATGCGCCAAATGGCAATCGGTTACGAGGAACTGTCAAGGCGCATCGAGGAACTGGAGGTAAGCACCGATGCGCAGTTCAACGAACTGTACCAAGCCCTTACCCAGCTTCTAAGCCAGTCGAAACAACAGAAAGAACGCCGTCCGGTAGGTTTCGTTACCTATAACCGTGACAAAAACGAATAGGTAACGATTTCGGTAACGAAATTCCGCCTAACAAACTATATACCAATGAAGTACATTCTTCCACCTTGCGGGCAGTCCACCGACTACCCGCATTTTTATATCCTTTTCCAACTGGCACATTCCCCGAAACGCCAGCCGTGCGTGGCATGGCTGACCGTATTCCGTGAAAAGAGCCGTTGGAAACCCGCACAAGCGTATTGCAAGCAAGCTCACAACACCCTTGCCTTTCCCGCCCGCATGGAGTGTTCCCTAAAAGATGAAAGAGAACAGGCACTTTTCCCCGGTTTCCCTATCTGTAAATCTTCCTCTTACGCAGTCCCCCAGCCGGGACGGTCGTTTTAATCATTTCAATAGGCAAAGGTAGTTACGTGTTCTTCACGATTTTGCAAGGTCGAGCCGTTCCGGTTTGGCGAAAAAATCTTCCCTGCCTTGCGAGGTATTTTTTGCCCAAAACCTTGCAAACTCTAAACACTACCCTTTTACGCCTATGTGAAACGAAAACGACCGACCCGACCGGAAGACGCATAAAAAAAAAGTCGGATTTACGGGAAACAGGAAAAAAGTTCAGTGAAACTTCAACTCCCTCACCTCTCAAATCCGCATAAAATTAAAAACTTAAAAAATTACAGCAATATGGAAGCAAAGGTATTATCGGAAGCAAAAGTTTATGTAGGCACTTATGCCAAGTACAACAACGGTTCATTGTCCGGCGCATGGCTCGACCTTTCGGACTATTCGGACAAGGAAGAATTTTATGAAGCCTGCCGGGAACTTCACAAGGACGAGGAAGATGCGGAATACATGTTTCAGGACTGGGAGAACGTGCCGGAGGGCTTAATCGGCGAAAGCTGGATTTCTGAAAACTTCTTCGCCCTGCGTGATGCGGTGGAGGATTTGAGCGACACCGAGCAGGAAGCCTTTTTCGTGTGGTGCAACTATAAAAGCCATGATTTGGGCGAGGAAGATGCGGACGACCTTGTACGTGATTTCCGGGATGAATATCAAGGGGAATATGACGATGAAGAGGATTTCGCCTATGAAATTATCGAGGAATGTTACGACCTACCGGAGTTCGCAAAGACCTATTTCGATTATGAAAAGTTTGCCCGTGACCTGTTCATGTGCGATTACTGGTTTGATGACGGCTTTGTGTTCCGTGCGGCATAACAACCAATCCGGGCGGGGTGTCAAAGCCCTGCCCGCTAAAAACAACCAAGTTTATAACCCTAAAAAAATAAGACATCATGCAGTCACTTAACAAAAACGGGGTGAGCATCACCCAAACACCGGGAGAAGAAAAGTTCGTGAAATGCCGTTTAGGGGCTTTCAGGGGACAAATTTATTATCAATATGACTACCGCCACACGGACGGCGAACTTTTCAGTACGGTAGCCAAAACGCTGGACGAGTGCCGCCGCAGGCGTGACGAATGGGTAGCGAAGAAGAACGGAGTAATAAACAAGTAAATTTTAGGGACATGAAAACGACAGAAGTAAACAAGGAGCTTATCGGCAGGCGTTGCGAGTGTATTTTTACGGGCTTAATGGTAACGGGCGTTATCGAGGACACAGAAGAAAACGAACACACCATAGAGGTAAAAGTCCGTTTCGACCACCCGCACCAGTGGGGCGATGATTTGTATAATGATGTGTGGGCGTGGGGGCGCAAAACTGACGAGTTCGGCACGCTGCACCATTTGCAACTGTTGGAGGACAAACCGGACTTTCAGATAATGACGGTAGTTTTCGGCGAGCCAATCAGCCGGATAGACCGCAGTGTTTTTGAAGATGTTGCAACGTGGGGTGTCTGTTCCCTGCAAGGCTGGGTAAACAGCTATGAAAGTGTCCGGTTTGTAGCCATAGACGACCATACGGCAATCATCACGGGCGAATATAACATGGAGCAGGTAAAGGTGTGGTTAGAGAGATACACGTCCATAAAGAGCCTTAAAACCAGTTGATAGAGAACGGCGGCTGTTTGCCGCCGCCACTTTCTTTCGTGAGTGCCGGAAAATAAAGTGGCAAAGAAACCCGCCCTGTTCCCTAACATGAAAAGTCCACCCGCCGAACTATCAGCGGGTGGACTGCCATAACATACGCATTGCGTATCATTCCCTATTTGGTGTCCCCTGTCTATCGTTGCTTTTCACGTATATATGCAACCGATAAGGAAATAAAATCTATAAATCTTCATGTTGGAAGAATTTTACACCAAGTATGCACACGGTTTCTTCTTCCTCGGTGTCATATTTCCATGTCCGCTTAGTGACAAGCATTTCCGTGTCGCAATCGAACCATACCATTACGGGCGCATCATCTTCTTCGTCCGCCCATTTGAAAACCTGATTGGACGGTATTTTCCACAATTCAGCACTGTCACGTTCGGAAATGCAGTCCTTATCCACAATGATGATGTCACCTACTGCCGGAACTGTATCCGTTTCCAACGTGGTTTCTATATACCACGAGATACCTTTTATATCCAATTCTATTTTTACCATGTCATTTTATTGTTTAGGGGTTATCGTTTCCGTTTCTTCCTTGCTGTTGTCATTATTGAACGATAGCGAAAGTTGCTGCATCTGCCCGAAGCTGTCGATGATATAAATGTCAATCGTCTGCTGGTCTGTCGATGCCGAGGTATAATAGAGCCTGAACGTTTCTTTTTCCAGCGGGTAAAGGTCATTGGGCAGGAACACCGTGCCGTTATCCATTTCCAGCTTTCCTTTGCCGTCCGGCTGGAAATACCTTATCTGATAGGTAGTCGGCTGATAGTAGCCCTCACGCACCAGTCGGCAGCGTATTTCGGCGGTTTCCCCGACTTTCAGCCTTTTGGGTACTGGCAGCGTTTCGATGCTGAACGGGTACGCCTGCTGAATATCCAAGTTGTCATTACAGGCGGTGACAAGCACAAGGACGGCCACGATGCAGCAGCCCATGATGATTTTATACATTACATTCTTCATATACATTATTATATAGCGGTCAGTTGATAATGAATTTCAGCCCCAAAGATACCTGCGTGTGGAACTTCCCGATGTCCGAGCCGAACAACGCCCGTTCCCTTGCGTTCAGTAGCAGAGCCACCCGGTCAGTCAGGTAGGCTTCCAGTTCCAGCGTCAGCGCACCGCCGTAGATGAAGCAGTCCTTATCCAGCAATGTAGAGCCGTCCGGCAAGAGCTTTTCGCTTCGGTTGCTTGTTTCGTACCCGGCGAGAGCCGACAAGCCCAATGAAAGGAAAAAAGTCTTTCGCCTGTCCGATAGGAATTTCAGGTAATAGCCGCCCTCTGCGGTGAACTGTTCGACTGGTATTCTCATATCCTTGTAGTCATACTTCTTGTGCAGGTATTCGCCGCCAATCACCCAGCGGTTGGCGTTCTTGGCGTAAACGCTGTACGCCGCCCCGATGTGGTAGGCGAAATCACTGCCAGCGTTCCAATGCACCCCGTCCGCCATGCCTGCCGTGACCTGCAAGCCTTTCATGCCCGGCAGGTATCTTTGTGCGTGTGCCTGAAACGAGGTCAGGCACAGCGCAAAGAGCATCATTATAAAGATGTGTCTTTTCATTCCCTATTTGATTTTGAGTTCGTCAATCACTTCTGCGTTCACGATGTCGGCGTTTTCCACCCGTATGGTCTGATGCCGCCCGCCGTTCTTCTCGTAGAGTTCCACGACCAGCAGCTTGTCGTCAGGAATGGTGAACTTCGGCAGGGCGTACACCGTGCGCACGGTACTTTTTCCTGCAATCTCTACCACCTCGTTGTAGCTGCGTACCGCATCCAGCACCGTTTCCTGAATAGCCGTGCGCTTGGGTACTTTCTTATCGATTATCTTAAACTTGATGAAGTCCGTATCGAAAGGCACGTTGGAACTGTTCTTTGTCTGCGTGTGTACATAGAGCATCCCGTTATAGGTGTAAATCCCCTTGATTAAGAACTGTATGCCGAAACGCTTGCTACCCAAGTGGCGCACTTTCCGGTCATTGTTCTTGTAGATACTCTGCATTATCAGCTTCACCAGCAGCGGGCTTTCATTACCCAGTTCCCGGAAATAGATGTTCATGCGGGTATGCGAAAAGTCGCTGGTGTCCTCGTTCTCCAAGAAGTCTTTCATTTCGATGTTGAGCATTTCCGGTTCACGTGCATATTTGGCGTTGAATGAAAAGAAACTGCCGTCCTCGCAAATGACGGAGAAGTTCGTTTCGCCCGGAAAGCCCTCTGTCGTGGCTTTCACCCGGATTACGTTCTCCGCACCGTCCGCCTTGCCCGCTATGATGTGGTTGCTTCCCAAATCCACGTAGCGGACGGCGGCGGGGAAGATGATATGCACCGTCTTGGCAAAGGTCACTTCCACGCCGTAGGGCGTTACCATTTGTCGGTACGGGAGTTTCCGGGTAATCCCCCGGTACAAGTCGTTGCCAGCCGCATACTTCACTGTGTCGGTTTCCTGTGCGTTTGCCGCACACACGCCCAGCAAGAGGGCGAGCAATACAAAAATCTGTTTCATTGTCAATTAAAATTTTAGTGGATGAATATTTGTTGAGTAATTATTGCTGTTTGGCGTAAAGCATCACCCTGTACCCGGCTTTCAGCTTCACTTTCACGGTTCGGAACTTCTTGGCGAGGTAGCCGGACGTTCCTTGCAGCAATCCCCTTGTCACGTCCATAGCCACCTGCTGCCCGGCACTTTGGGCAAAGGAAATGCTTGTACCCAGCCCGCTTCCGATATTCGCCATAGCTTCGTTGAACGCTTCCTGCTCCATAGAGGACGGTACGGACAGCCCCTTTTGCCCGTCCGTGTCGAACACGGCGAGTTCCACCGGGATGATGTTGCCAGCGTACTCAATCGAGGACACCAGTATGTCGAGCCGTTCGCCCTGCACCTTTGCCGTTCCCGCCACAAGGGTATTCTTCGGCACGACTATGTTTCCCGCCTGCATGGGTTCGAGCAGCCGTAGTTTCACCGCCTGCCCGTCCACCAGCGTTTGGTCTTGGTGGATGCAGGCGGCTACCGTGTTTTTTCCCATAGCGTACCCCGTACCCACTGCCGTGTTGAAGCCGTAGTTTCGTGGCTGGCTGTAAGCCCGGATGAAGTCGGCATCGCTCATGGGCTGCTGCAATCCCGAAACGGTCGTTTCCCGGATAGCCTGCACCGCCACCGCATCCGGCTTGCGGTCAATGCCGCCCGTTACCGGGACTTGTGCGATTTGTCCCTGCCCGCCGTTCATGTACTTTGCCGCCAGCTCGTAGGACTTTTCCAAGAGTGCCATTTGGTCGTCAGCCGTAGGTGTGGCGTTCTGCTGCTGTTTCAGTCGGTCGGTCAGTTCCGCCACCTGCCGCTTCAAGTCCTCTTTTTCCTCGTCCACAGGGGGCGTTTCGTAGAACGTGCTTAGCTGGCGGTTGATGTCCCGGTAAGCGTATGCCGAAGAAGCACCGCCGCCCCTTTGTGGCTTCGGGTCTTCTTCCGGCATCAGGTCGATTTCCGCTTGCGGTTCTTCCGCTTCATCGTTCCCGGTGAAACCGAAGTCCTGCAAGGACTGTATCTTGTCCTGCTGTTTGCGGCTTATCATCGCTTGTTCGTAAGCCTTTTGCTTGTCGGCTATAATCCCGTCCTCTGCGGGCAGGGGTATGTCGGCGTTGAAGCCGCCCACGCTTTCCACATTCACGTCCTCTTTGCCGGAGGGTGCGAATATCAGGTACATGCACCCGGCAAAGGCAAGGAACATCAGCGGGAAGACTATCATTTTCCTGCGCTGCTGCACCTGCTGCGGGGTAAGTTCCCGTTTGGGTTTATCTTCCTTTTTCGGCTTCCCGTCCGCCTGCGGTACGGTCGTGCCGTTCTCATTCTTCTGTACTTCTTCCATATTGCGGTCTGTTTAACGGGTTGATACTGTCGCTATCGTGTAGCGGGTATTGTTTGATGTGTTCTATTTGCAGCCTTTGCCCGTCCCGTTTCCCGATGTTGTAGATTGATGAAACGGTAATGTAGATAGACAAGCCGCCAAAAAAGAAGAACATCACGAGGATAACCGCCAGCCTTTTGCCCGGCGTAATCCGTCCGCACATTCGGCGCAGGTGGTCGTCCACCCAGTCCTGCACCTTTCCGATGTAATTTCGTTTTTTCTCCATAAAGCTATCTCTTAATGGTTTGCAAATCCTTGTTCTCGGTAATGGTGAACGCTTCGATGATGAAGCCGTGCGGGTTGTTGTCGCTCCGTGTGGCGTTGAGCAGGCGGCACGAGGTCACAAGGCTTCGCACCGTCAGGCTGCTTTCCCGGACAATCAACTGGCGGGCATACGTGTTCACCTTGTAGGGATACTGGTCGAAGTCGCACTTCACGCTGTCAATCTCCACCGTCTGCGTGACGTTTCCGGAAATCACCCGGTTATAATACCCCTTTTCCGCCAAGTCCTTGTAATAGTTGAAAGCGGTCTTGTCGGCGAGGAACAGCGAGCGTTTGATGTTGCTTTCGATAGCGTCCTTGTCGGGTGAGAGCGTGAAGAAAAGCTCGTGGAAACGCCGCACGTGCGACTTGGCTTCCACGGGTCTGTTCTGCGCCATGTCCTGCGAGAGTGCCAGCATCAGGCTTTTGCCGTTGTCGAGGACGTATATCTTCTGCCGCTGCTTTTCGGCGAAGCTGTACGAGTTCCACACGGCAAAGCCCGTCACCAGTGCGCACAGGCAGATGAATACCAGCGCAAAGAGCCTGATTTGCCGGAAACTCGTTTCGATGTTCGTTAATGACTTAAATTCCATATACTAAATATTGATGTTGTTTATTTGAGTAGTTTTCCCGAAACCTTTCCGCCAGCCGCACCGACCGCAGCCCCGGCGACTGACCCAGCCCGTGCCACGTTGCGGTTATAGGCAGACGTACCGCCAGCCGACACTATCCAGCTTGCCACCGTTGGAATGGTGAAGTAGCCCACGATGCCGATAATCATAAAGATTACATACACGGTGCTGCTCCCGTCAGGAATGAAATTCGGGTCTGAAAGTTCCTGAATGTCCTTTTGGAGCATCAGCGTTTGTATGCGTGCCAGCACGCTGCTGAACAAGTCCGACACGGGCAACCACAGGTAAATGGAGATATAGCGTGAAATCCACTGGGTCAGCGTGCTTTGGAAACCGTCATAGACGGAAATCGCAAACGCCAGCGGACCCAGTATGCTCAACACGATTAAAAAGAACGTGCGCAGCGTGTCAATAATCAGCCCCGCCGCCTGAAAGAGCATTTCCAGCAACTCCCTGAACCAGTCCCGGACGGACTTCTTGATATTGTAAGCCGCCCTGTCCATGTACATACCCGTCATAGTCACCATGTCGGAGGGCGACCAGCCCAGTTCTTCCAGTTGCCTGTCAAACTCCTCGTCCGATGCGAGGTAAGCCGTTTCGGGGCTTCGCATCAGGGCTTCATATTCCAGTCGGTCTTTCTGCGCCCGGTATTCGTTCATGTCGAAAGTCTGCGTTTCCATAAGCTGGTTGCACCCTTTCACCACTGGCGACAGCACCGTGTTGATAGTACCCAACACGAATGTTGGAAAGAACATGATACACAGCCCCAGCGCAAAGGGGCGCAGGAGCGGGTACACGTCTATGGCTTCCGCCCTTGCGAGCGACTGCCACACTTTGGCGGCTACATAGAACAAAGCTCCCAGCCCGGCTATCCCTTTGGCTACCCCTGTCATGTTGCTGCACAAGGGCATCATTTCATCGTACAGCACCCGCAACACTTGGTGCAGGTTGTCAAAATCCACTGCTGCTAATAACATAGGCATACCGATTTGATGTTACCAGTAGCGTTCATCCGCCGAGCCGTAGAGAGCCAGCACCCGGTCGGTGTCGTTTTTCTTCTTTGCCCGCAGGTAGGACACGGATATGTTCTTTCGGGTGTAGTAGTTCACGAGGTTGCGGTAGTTGAGCAGGCTTCGATAAGCGTTGTCGATGATTACCAGCCGTTCAGCATCCGTCAGCGACATACCCGTGACGTTCACTACATTCTTCAAGTCCTGCAACACGTCCGCACTTTCGGAGAGCAGCTTGGCATACCCGGCTGAAATGGCGGTGAGTTCATCCGGCGTGTAGTTCGGGTCTGCCAGCATGTTCTGGTAGTTGCGCACGTAGATTTCGGAGATTTCCGCCACCAGTTCAATGGACTTCTTCACCTTGATGCCGCCCTTGACAACATCGTGTACCGCTTTGAGCGCATCGTAATAGACTTTTCCCTGCTGGAAAATCTTCTGCGCTTCCATGAAGCCGTCCAGCGTGTTTTTAGCTGTGGTGGAAGTCTGCACTATCTGTTTGGTGGTGTTGATGATGCCCTGCGCCAAGTTGCCGGGGTCTGACACCACCCACTGTGCGGATGCCTTGCCGATGAAGCAAAGGCACACCGCCATAAAGAGAATTGTTTTCTTCATCTTTTTCTGTTTTTAGGGTTTGTAACTCGTTTGTATTCGCCGCCGGGTGAAAGGGTTATCCGGTCACGTCCCTTGTCATACGTCAGCAGTATGGCAAAGCCTGTTTCTATAAACAGCTTTCCGTCCCGTTCCGACACTTGATAGGCGGTTTCCAGCACCCTGCCCCTGACATTCGCTTTCCGGGTGACGGTGTATCTGCCGCCCGTTTCCGAGAGCGTGAAAGCCGGGTGTCCCTTGACGTGTACCCATTCGCCACGCATTTTTTCCAGTTGTTTTTCCCCGCTGACAGTGCAGCCAGCCAATGACAGGCAGGCGCATAGTAGCATGGGAAACAGTCTGTTTGTCCGTTTCATGTTCCTAATTTTTAAGTTGTTGATGATTGGGGGTTACGTTTGCTTTCGGCAAGCCGTTTGATAGCCAGTTCAAGGTTGCCGCCCAGCTTGTCGGCAAGTGCGAACAGTTCCATTTTCTCGCTTTCCTCTGTCGTGAAGGTGTAATATTCTTCCAACGAAACTTCTGTGGCATATACCGCCGACTGCGTGCCGCCCAGCGAGAAGAAAACTTCCTTGTACTTCCGTCCGGGGTGGTTCGCCATGTTGATAGACAATATTTGCGAACGCTCCTTGTCGGTCAGCCCCAAGAGGTTCTGTATGCTGTCGAACTTGTTGAGATATTTTCTTTGGTCTAACAGGATTTTGCAGTCCGAGTTATTGATGATACTCTCTTTCACGATAGGGGAAGAAATAATATCCTCTACCTCTTGCGTTACCACAATCGCTTCCCCGAAATACTTTCGGACGGTTTTGTATAAATATTTTATGTAGTCCGCCATGTTCGCCGATGCAATCGCTTTCCACGCTTCCTCGATTAGTATTAACTTCCTTATTCCCTTTAACTTGCGCATCTTGTTTATAAAGGCTTCCATGATGATGATAGTTGTTACCGGGAATAAAATCTTGTGGTCTTTGATGTTATCCAACTCAAAGACAATGAAGCGTTTATGCAGCAAATCCAGTTCCTTGTCGGAGTTCAGCAGGTAGTCGTACTCACCGCCACGATAGTACGGTTCAAGCACGTTCAGGAAATTGTCAATGTCAAAATCCTTTTCCCTGACGTTCTTCTGTTCAAGCTGTCGGCGGTAATCATCCCGGACAAACTCGTAGAACGTGTTGAAGCAGGGCGTTACCGAACGGTCTTTGCCTGTCAGTTCGATATAGGCACTCACGGCGTTTGACAACGCCACTTCTTCCGACCGCTTCGGGGCTTCATCGTCCCGCTTCCACAGGGTGAGTATAAGGGTCTTGATACTCTCTTTCTTCTCTATGTCGAATACCCCGTCCTCGACATAGAACGGGTTGAACGCTATCGGGTTTTCGTTGGTGTAGGTGAAATAAATCCCGTCCTCGCCGTGCGTGCGGTTGTGGATAAGCTGGGACAGCCCCAAGTAACTGTTACCCGTATCTACCAGCAGCACGTGCGCGCCCTGCTCGTAATACTGACGCACCATGTGGTTGGTAAAGAAAGACTTACCCGACCCGCTCGGCCCAAGTATGAACTTGTTTCTGTTTGTCGTGATGCCTTTCTTCATGGGCAAATCCGATATGTCGATATGCAGCGGGCGACCGCTCACCCTGTCCACCATTTTGATGCCGAACGGCGAAAGCGAACTCTTGTAGTTCGTTTCTTCCACGAACAGGCAGAGAGCCTGCCCCAAGAACGTGTAGAAACTTTCCTCTGCGGGGAAGTCCGCTTCGTTTCCGGGTATGCCCGCCCAAAAGAGCGTGGGCGTATCGACCGTGTTGTGGCGTGGCTTGCACTCCATTAGCGCAAGCTGGCTTCCCACATCGTTGCGTATGCGTTTGAGTTCGTCCCGGTCGTCACTCCATGCCATGACGTTGCAGTGGCAGCGTACCGATACAAGCCCCTTGCTGTGCGCTTCGTTCAGGTACTCGTCTATCCATTCCTTGTTCACTTGGTTGGCACGGGAGTAGCGGGAGAGCGATTGCATATTCCGGGCGGTCTGCTCGAAGTTCTTCAGGTTTTCGGCGTGGTCGTCTATGAAGATGAACTGGTTATAGACGTGGTTACACGACAACAGCACGCCCACCGGGGCGGCAAAACTTAACCTGCAATCGCTTCTGTCGGTGGAAAGTTTCTCAAATCGGCAGTCCGTCCCGACCTTTCCGGGCAAATCTTCCACGTCCGAAAGCGTGTGCAGGCACAGTATATCGTCCCCGACACGCATTTCTTCCGGGTACAGCCCGATATCTTTCAGGCAGGTGGTATCTGTCTGCGATAGCGAGAAGTATTTCTCGATGATGCCCGCCTTTCCGTCCTGCCCGGTGATTTCCGATGCCGCCAGCCGGGTAAGGGTGACAAACCCGCTGTCGTTCATAATCCGTTCAAACTGCCCGACCGCTTCGATGAACTTTGCCGCCGCTTCCTTGTCGGCTATCTCCTGCGGTACAATCCTGCCCCGGCATAGGGTGGAGAAGTCGCTCTGTCGGCGGCTTCTCTCCCTTGTCGTCTTTGTCAGGAACAGGTAGCAGTAATGGTTCAGGAACGGGCGTTCATTGAAGTGCCGTTCAAAGGAGCGGCTTAAAAAACTAAGCTCGTCCCTTTCCGTGTCGGGCTGGTAGTTCTCCTTGATGAAGAAGTCCTGCTTGTGTACTATGGAGTAGTCGGGCAGTACCTTGATTGCCTTATACCATGCCGAATGTATGGCTTCGTACTCGGCACTGGTGACGGTGAACAGTTCGGGCAGTTCCACCCTGAAAGCCACCGTTATGTCCGCATCCTTTGAAATGATGCAGCCGTTCTCCACCGCCAAAAGGGGGAATTTCCTTTCCAGCGTGGTAGCCTTTAACATATTTCTCATGGTCTTTCTTCCTTTCTTTTTTTGTAGGTGAATAATCGGGGTATCGCCTTTCGGCTGATAATGAAGCGTGGATGCCGTTTGCGTGCGGCGGCTTTCATCAGCCCGTGCGTGCCGTACTTGGCGTTGAGCCGGAACGTCTGCCACACGAGCAGCAGCGAAGCCGACACGATGAAACCGATACATAGCCACTGGTTCACGCCTGCCATGAACAGGACGATGAACACCACGAAGACGGCGAGCAAGCCGCCGCAAAAGATAAAGAGGTACTGGCTTTTCAGCCCCTTGAACTCCACGGGCTTCCCGACACCCCTGTTTACCTGATATTTTTCGGGCTTAGCCCTCAACAACTCGTCAGACATAGCCGCAGGTTTAGAGGAAGAACGAGCGCAGGATAGTGGCGGCTACAATCAGGAAGATGCACGCCCCGAACCAACTGGCGGCGGTCTTACTGGTATCGGGGTCGCCGCTTGAAAACTTGTTATAGACTTTTACCCCGCCAATCAAGCCGCATACCGCCCCGATTGCGTACACCAGTTTTGTTCCGGGGTCGAAATACCCGGTGATTAGGTTCGTGGCTTCGGTGATGCCCGCCTGCCCGTTTCCTTGTGCGTAGGCACTTACCACGGCGGCAAGTATAGCCGCCGACAAGAAGATTTTCTTTCTCATTGTGATTTGTTTTTAATGCCGGGCGGCGGGTGGATAGTCCGCCTTTCCCGGCTGGTGAATAATTTGAAATTTTAGTGGTCGGGGATAGTCCCGTTTGTCTGTTTGGTTTTCAGGTTGCCAATCAACCGTAATCACGCTGTTTCATGCTGTCAGGCTTATACATTATTATATTACAGGAAATCGTTCATGTCGAACGCTTCGTGTTCCTTGCTTTTATTGCCAGCTTCGGCAGGGACAGCAGCCGCAGCCAGTTCCGCTTCGTTGCGTCCCAGCAGTTCCGCCACCTTTGCCAGCCCGCCGTTGATGTTCTCCACCACCGCATCGTAGAGGTTCGTCCCCTCAATCCTTGCCAGTGTTCCGGCGGCTTGCCGCTGTTCCGTTTCGGTGGGGTTGTCGGCGTTCGCCGTGCGCACCGCTTCGCCCAGTTCGTCAAAGCTCACGCCCGTAGCCCGCCCGGTATCATCGTCACCGTCCATGTACCCGGCTATTTCCTCGTCCTCGTAGTCGGGTTCGTCATTCTCGTAACCGGGCGTTTCTTCCGGCAGTCCGTCAGCCTGCGGCGCAAAAATAGTATCATTTTCAGCCGCTTGCGGGAGGTGTCCCGATTTGTCCTGCGCTGTCCCGATTAGTCCACCCTTGTATCGGCTTTCACCTATCAGCGTGTAGCCTGAAACCCCGTTTCGTGGAGGCGGCGCATCATCCGTTTTGCCCGGTGATGTCCGGCTGTCCGTGTAGCGATACCACAGCCACAGGGCGATGTAGTACACCAAAAGCCCGGTAAGTATGCAATGGATTACCATAGTCAGACAGGCTTTTGGAAGTGGCTTTCATACAGGGTGTTTATCTCGTCTTGGTACTGCTCGAAGTGGCGCAGCAGAATGTTTTCCACGTAGCTGCTTACCGTCACCTTTCGCCCGCCTATCACCGTCACGATACGCATCAGCTTCTCATGCGTGGTTCGGCTCACGTACAAGGGCTGTCGGTCTGCCAGTTCCACTTTCTGAAAGTAGGTTTCCCGGTAGTCGCCCGAACCGCCCTTGCGCTTGCGGGGTGTCGGTTTCTCCACCCGCACCGTTTCTGTTTGTGTTTCTTGCGGTGCATCATTCGTCTTATTATTATCTTGTTTACTGGGGACACCCTGCGAGATAAGTTCTTTCATAAAATCCTCGTCTATATTCGGCATCCCGCCGTTTTGCTTTGCCATATCATTGTAATTTGATGTAGTACGTTATTTCGGTTATCAGTTCTTCCAAGTTGCTTCCCCTCACCAGCGGGCGGCTGGCGGGAAAGAGCGTGGAGCGGAACACCGCCTTTTTATCCGCCACCAGTTCCTTTTTGTAGCGTTTGGTATCAGGGATAAAGGTTTTCATCAGCGGCAGTTCCAGTTCCTTAATGGTCTTGTCATAGGCGGCGTAGAGGTCTGTTTTCTCCCGCCCGTCCACCATGTTCCAAAAGAGGTACAGCCCGGCAAGTCGGCAGGCTTCATTCTTCACCAATAGCTTTTGGATAGCCATTGCGAACGACAGGCTGCTTTCCAGCACCACCTTGTCGGCTGAAATGGGGGTGAAGATGTAGTCCATGCCCGCAAGGGAGTTTATCACGCCCTCGCTGTTCACCGTACCGGGCAGGTCGAAAAAGACAATATCCGGCACGTGTCCGGCGGCTATATATTCGTCAGCCGTTGCAATCGCCTTTTCGGGCGAACTGCACAGTACCGGGTAGGCTTTCTTCCCCAGCCGGGTGAACTGTTCATACGCCATGCGCTTGTAATCTTCATCCGCCCCGACCTGCTCGGCATCCCGCTTGCGCATCCCGGCAATGGAGTGCTGGGGGTAGTCGCAATCGACCACCGCCACATTGTAGCCTTTGAGGTAGTATAGGTAACTCGCCGCCAGCACGGTAAAGGTGGTTTTGCCGACCCCGCCCTTTTGTGTGGAAAAGGCGACATAAAGGGGTGTTTTCTCGTTTTCCATATTGCTTCCGTTCATTATTGGTTGATAGATAGATTTATTTATTGCTTTCATTCATTCATTCTTTCCATATTGCAATCTTGAAATATTGCAATCTTGAAATATTGAAAGACTGTTTTATTTCAATCTTGTTTTCCAGCTTTCATTCTTTCTTGAAATATTGAAATCCTGCAATCATGCTTTCTTGAAATCATGCTTTCAATCTTGAAATCCGATGCAAAAAAAGGGAGAAAAAACATCCCCTGAAAACCTTGTCCCGATTTGTCCTGCACTGTCCCGATTTGTCCACCAACTACCTATTTTCCAGCATTATAAATCACCGTTACTTTGCAGCGGAGTAACGAACCGCAGGGGGTAGGGGTGTAAAATCAGGCTGGTGCATAACCGGGCTTACCGTTTCACGCTAACCCCAATCCGTCCGTGACGGATTTCGATTTTCGTCAGAAAATAGCAAGGTGTGTTTTGTAGCATACAAAACCGTTTTCCGTGCCTGAAAACGCCTTGCCCCTTGCGGGGGTAAAAATCACTCCGAAGTCGTAATTTTTTAATCCAAAGAAGCATGGAAACAAGAAGAACCAACAAGGGCGGTCGCCCCGCCCTCGCAGACCCGGCGAAGCATCGCCATGTCCTTTACCTGAACGACCGGGAGAACGCCCGTTTCCTCTCGCAGTGGGAGCAGTCGGGCGTCACGAGCAAGTCCCGGTTCATCGCTGCCCGACTATTCGGCGAGCCGTTCCGGGTGGTGAAAGTGGATAAGTCGGCGGTCGAGTATTGCGCCCGGCTGACCGAATTTTACGCCCAGTTCAGAGCCGTGGCGGTCAATTATAACCAAGTTGTAAAGGCGTTGCATAGCAATTTTTCGGAGAAAAAGGCACTGGCTTTTCTCTATAAACTGGAAAAGGCGACCACTGAATTATCTATGTTAAACCGTCAGGTTATCGACCTGACAAACGAGTGCAAGGAACTATGGTTGCCAAAATAAGCACTGGCGGCAATATGTTCGGCGCACTGGCGTACAACCAAAACAAGGTGGACAGCGAGGAAGCAAAGGTGCTTTTTTCCAACAAAATGCTGTTGAGCGAGGACGGGAATTTCTCTATCGGCGAGTGTATGCGCAGCTTTGAAATGCAGATGCCCGTCCAGCTTTCCACCAAGAAGCCGATACTTCATATTTCCATAAACCCGCACCCGGAAGACGTGCTGACCGACCAGCAGCTTTCCGACATCGCACGGGAGTATATGCGGAAGTTGGGCTATGGCGACCAGCCTTATTTGGTGTACAAGCATACCGACATCGACCGCCACCATATCCACATCGTGGGGTTGCGGGTGGACGAGAACGGCAGACCGCTGAATGACAGGTTCGAGCATCGGCGCAGCAAGCAAATCACCCGTGAACTGGAAAAGAAATACGGGCTGCACCCGGCAGAGCGAAAGGAACGTGCCGAACGTCCGGAACTTAAAAAGGTGGACTATGCCGCCGGGGACGTGAAGCACCAAATCGGCAACACCGTGAAAGCGGCTTGTTACGGCTACCGCTTCCAGTCGTTCGGGGAATATAAGGCTTTGCTTGCCGCTTACAACGTGTGCGCCGAGGAAGTCAAAGGCGAGATAAACGGCAAGCCCTATCAGGGCATTGTCTATTCCGCCATGAACGACAAGGGCGAAAAGACAGGCAACCCGGTAAAGGCTTCCCGCATCGGCAAGTCGGTAGGTTATGAAGCGGTGCAGCGCAGAATGGAGAAATCGGGCGAAGCAATCAAGAACGGGAAATTGAAAGAACGCACCCGGAAGATTGTAGCCAATGCCATGCAGACCGCCCACAGCCGCAAGGAACTGGAACAGCAGCTAAGGAAGCGGGGCATTGACGTGGTATTCCGTCAGAACGACAGCGGGCGCATCTATGGCGTTACGTTCATCGACCATGACAGCCGGGTGGTGCTGAACGGTTCACGCTTGGGCAAGGAGTATTCGGCGAACGTGTTCAACGAACGTTTTTCGGGCGAAACCGGAAAGATACACCAGCCCGAAGTGGCAGCACCGCAGCAAGACCAGCCCACGCATCAGGAACAGCAGGGCTTCACGCCGAAAGCCGACATCGTTTCGGGCGTGGCTTCCGTGCTGGGTGCTTTCGGCGGTTTGCTGGGCGGCGGTGCATCAGGCGGTGACGAGCCGCAGGACACCGCCCGCCAAAAGAGAAAGAAGAAAAAGAAGCGCACAAGGCACATCGACTAACTTAAAAACATACAATTATGCAGCAAGAGGATGATTTGAGAGGGCTTGCAAGGGTCATGGACTTTATGCGGGCTGTCAGTATTCTATTCGTGGGAATAAACGTGTACTGGTTCTGTTACTCCACCCTGAAAGAATGGGGAGTGACCTTTGAAGTGATAGACAAGATACTGTGGAACTTCCAGCGCACCACCGGGCTGTTCTCGTCCGTTCTTTGGACAAAACTTTTTGCGGTGGTGTTCCTCGCCCTGTCGTGCATCGGCACTAAGGGCGTGAAAGAGGAAAAGATAACGTGGACGAAGATACATTGCAGCCTTGCGGCGGGTGTCGTGTTGTTTTTCCTGAACTGGTGGCTGCTGGAACTTCCGCTGCCACATACGGCGGATGCCGTGTTTTATATCGCCACGCTTTCGGTGGGCTATATCTGTATGCTCATGGCGGGTACGTGGATGTCCCGGTTGTTGAAAAACAACCTCATGGATGATGTCTTTAATACCGAGAACGAAAGTTTCCAGCAGGAAACAAGGCTTATCGAGAACGAGTATTCGGTAAATCTGCCTACCCGGTTCTACTATAAGAAGAAGTGGAACAATGGCTATATTAACGTTGTAAACGTTTTTCGTGCGAGCATCGTGTTAGGAACGCCGGGCAGCGGGAAGTCATACGCAGTAGTAAATAATTACATAAAACAGCAAATCGAGAAAGGTTTTGCGCTCTACCTGTATGATTATAAGTTTCCTGACCTTTCGGAAATCGCTTACAATCATTTACTTAACCACTTGGACGGCTACAAGGTTAAGCCGAAATTTTACGTTATCAATTTTGACGACCCACGCAAGAGCCACCGATGCAACCCGATAAATGCCAGCTTCATGTCGGACATTGCGGATGCCTACGAAGCAAGCTACACGATAATGCTTAACCTCAATCGAAGTTGGATAAGCAAGCAGGGCGATTTCTTCGTGGAAAGTCCGATTATCCTTTTGGCGGCTATAATTTGGTATCTCCGTATCTATCAAGGCGGTAAGTATTGCACGTTCCCCCATGCCATAGAACTGTTGAACAAGAAATACGCCGATGTATTCACCATTTTGCGCAGCTACCCCGAACTGGAAAATTACCTTTCCCCGTTCGTAGATGCTTGGGAATCGGACGCCCAAGAACAGTTGCAGGGGCAGATTGCCAGTGCGAAAATCCCGCTTTCAAGGATGATTTCACCCGCCCTTTACTGGGTTATGACAGGTGATGATTTTTCACTGGACATCAACAACCCGAAAGAGCCTAAAATCTTGGTTGTCGGCAACAATCCTGACCGCCAAAATATCTACTCGGCAGCATTGGGACTGTATAATTCCCGTATCGTGAAGCTGATAAACAAGAAAGGTCAGCTTAAAAGTTCGGTGATTATAGACGAGTTGCCAACGATTTATTTTCGTGGACTTGACAATTTGATTGCTACGGCACGAAGCAACAAGGTAGCGGTTCTGCTGGGCTTTCAGGATTACAGCCAGCTTACCCGTGACTACGGGGACAAGGAAAGCCGGGTAATCCAAAATACTGTGGGCAACGTGTTCAGCGGTCAGGTAGTCGGTGAAACGGCGAAAATCCTTTCCGAGCGTTTCGGAAAGGTGTTGCAGAAACGGCAGAGCATGACAATCAACCAACGGGAAAAATCCACCTCGATAAGCACCCAAATGGACAGCCTGATACCCGCCAGCAAAATATCCAACCTCACGCAAGGTATGTTCGTGGGGGCAATAGCGGACAATTTCGATGAACGGATAGAGCAGAAGATTTTCCACTGTGAAATCGTGGTGGACAATGAAAAGGTGAAGCGGGAAACCGCCCGTTACGTGAAGTTGCCGCAGATTATCGACTTCACCGACAAGGACGGCAACGACCGGATGCAGGAGGAGATACAAGCCAACTATGACCGCATCCGTCAGGAAGTCAGGCAGATAGTCGAGGACGAGATAACCCGGATTAAGAACGACCCGGAGTTATGCCACTTGATTAAGGAGGAAGAATAGCTATATATAATAATGTATGGAGTGAAGAACAGCCGATGTAGCTTTACGGTTGTTCTTCATTTTGCTTTTTGGTGCGGTAGGCTTCAAAACGCACTAATATTTCGTGCAGGTTCTTCAATGCTTCCACAGCCTTGCCTATCGGCGGCATCTTGCTTTTGTCGAAAGTCAGTTTCTTCAAATCGGTAGTGTACGCCGTAGCCACTTCGGGTAACGCCATGACCGCTTCGGCATCCTTGAATATCGGTGCATCAGCCAGCGACAAGTGCGAACGGGAGTTTTTATTTAGTCCGTCCTCTATCGTCACCCGGTACATGGCATCCAAGAAATCTTCCGAATGTAGGTAATCGTTATATTCCTGATTGTGGTAGAGTGCCGACAAGTCGTAAACGTCACGGATATGCTTTGCCAACAGTGCGGCTGCATCCTCATTGTAAGACAGCTTTACCAGCCTTGAAACCTTGTCGCAGATAGTCTTTCGGGGGTTGATACACTGCGTTTCAAAACTTTCCAGCCCGTAGGTGCTTATCAGTTCCTCTTGCCCGATGCTTTCAAGAAAGGCGGTCACAATCGGTTTGATAACCCGCTTGTCCGCCGGGTAGAACATCAGTTTTTTGTCCGGCAGGTCACAGGATTTTATCTCTACTTCCAAATGTTCTTTCAGTCCCACGCCTTGAAATACATTGTCATACGAGAAATACAGTTTACGGTAATTACCGCCCGTTTCCGACAAATCTTCCTTGTATATGTCACTATTGAGTTCGGCTATGTATTTGGAAAGTTTCTTGTTCAATGTCTTTTCTGCCTGCTTGGACGCACCTTTATCACCCGTGAACACGAACAAGTCCAAATCTTCCGAGAAACGTTCTATCAGCCCGTAGGCTTTGGAAAGTGAAGTTCCGCCTTTGAAGTAGGTCTTATCCGCATATTCGGACATGGAAATATCCCGCAGTATCTTCGATACCCAGTAATCCTTTTCCACGTGCGACTGCTCGTAGCCGAAATGGTCAGCCGCCAGTGCGATAATTTCCTTGAACGCTTCCTTGTCCGAATGTAAATTCATATTTCTGTCCTATGCTGTTTTATAATCCAAGTTGAACCGTGTCGTGGGAAGAATGGTCTTTGCCATTTCCGTTTGCAATACGGTTTGTCTGATGTCGCCCAGTATATCCGCCACCACCTTTCTGACACGTGGCGGGTAACTTTTCGCCAAAGATACGATTTTTTCCAGTTCCGGCAGGCTGTACCCGTTGAAATATTGGCTTTTGACCCGGTTGTAGATGTCCTGCCCGGTTGTTCCGGGTATGCGCTTCATGTCCTTTATCGCATCGAGCAGCCGCAAGTACGGGACAAGGCTTTCATCCGGATAGACCATGCAGTAGGCTTTCACGCACTCTATATCCAAGTTCTTGAAACGGAAACGGCGAACCGGGTTAGGAGTGGCTATCGTTATGGTTGTGGCTACCTGTTCGGTCAGCCCCATTTTGTTATAGATGTAAGCCCCCGTGATATAGCCGTTCAGTTTTTCAGTCAGGTAGCGGAACTGTTCATCCTGATAGACAGGCAGCTTTCCCAGCCCCAGCACTGATTTCTTGGGACGGTAGTACGCCCCCTTTTCAACCCGTACCAGTACCCCTTTGCGGCTCTGTTCGGAAAGTAGCACCGCAACATTGGCGGTCTTTTCCGTTTCAAACGACAAATCCCGGAACGTGAATATACGCCCGGTATCTATCCGTTCAATCTGCCCAAGTATCTCTTTCCTGAATGAAGCCATATTTATGTCCTTTGTTTCTATCTGCAAAGATAGTATATTATGTAATCACCTGCAAAAACATAACAAAGATTTTGCCGAAGATGTTTTCTTTTTGTCGTGTCACCTGATAATAGGAGAATAACGGAAACTCAATCAAAGGCTTGCCAAACGCTTCACAAATGGCTCACAAGTATAATGCGATTTTTGTAAAATGCTGATTATAAGCCGAAAACAATACTATACAAATGGCTCACAAATGGCTCGTCTAAAGCAAGCGATTAACTTCGGTCTGTACCCGTTTTAAATCTCCAACCAACAGTTGGAGATTTACCGCACCCGGATAATTTCAAGCTCCGCAGGACAAATTCGGGCATCCCTTGCCCCCGTTTTTAGTCGCTATCTGTAGACTGGACTATTATTATACCATTCAATAATCAAATCATTATCGTTATTATGGACATTTAAAGTGAAAAAGATATTCCTATAATGATTAAAGCAATAGATGCAAATATGTATCTATATCTTTTTGTAGAAAACATTGCTCCTATACAAGAGATAGATACAGCAAATTGTATACATTTTAAACTTAACTCTGTAGTCTTAAATATACACATAGACAAAAAAGATAATGCCAAAACAAATAGTATAGCATTCAATATATATTTCAGTTTCATATTCCTTTGATTTACATTGACCTTATTAGCAGTAGCATATAAATTGCTCATCCTAACCCAATAACCAATCCTATACAAAAGAACAAGGTGAATCTCTTTTCCTTGTGTTTCAGCCCATAGACCAGCCCGATAATAGCACATAAAGGAATATTAGATGAATCTGCATTTTTTCCTTTATTTACAAGGTATTTATGACTTTCTTTGCTCAATTTGCAAATCTCACGGTTCTCATTGTTCTGTTGTAGCATACATTTATGCAACTTAATGTTCCCATGATTCAGTTTAATCTATTTTCTCTAATTCAATTGTAGCTACTTTCTCTTTATCTGGACTAATTTCATTCTGTATAATGGTTATATGTTTTTGGGTATAGCTTTTGATAATCCAAGGGGCTCCACCCAAATATAAAGCATTGCTATTAAATGTGATATATTTCCCTTCTATTGTATAAGTAATATCAATTTCATCGTAACCTTCCCAATTTACTTTCCCTTTCCGAGTATCTACAAATTGCATACCGACCCCCATATTTTGTACTGTCCAAGCCTCACAATGCCCTGTTCCACGCCATGAAGTCTGATAAAGTGCTTCGGGGGTTAATTCATTTGTCTGTTCATTATCATCGTCGCAGCTTATAAAGCTGAATGTACAGAGGAATAGCATAAGTATTCCAAGAATTTCTTTTGTTTTCATATTCTTTTTTTTAATCCCTTGTTTAACTCATTCAATCTTTATTTTGTCTCTTCGTTGAACCAACCAAAGATAAGACAAAGATAAAAAGAAGAATTCTTTGGCAGATTAAGATACTCTTGGAATATTGTTATGAATGTAAATTTCTAAACCTATGTTTATTTTTTGTTGTCAAAACTTTGCTTGCGTCTGATTCGGCTCATGTGTATGGGTGTAATTTTAAGGTAGGATGCTATTTCTTTTAGTGATACCATTTGAAGGATTGCAGGGCATTTTTTTAAAAGTTGGAGGTAACGCTCTTCCGGTGTGAATCTGAATAAATCCAAATAACGTGAATATGATTGGAAAAACATCTGTTCGGCTGCGATACGGGCTATCCGTTGGTTTTCATTATTTTCCTTGAATTTTTGCTGTAAGAATGTAGAAGAACAGATGTAAATCTCGCACGGGATTATCGCCTGTATATTCAATTCTGATTTCATGCCATATAAGCAAGTGGGATAATCGGCTATAAATTCATTTGGAAAGGAAAAACCGACATTATACGGCTTGTTTTCTGTCCGGTTGGTGCAACTGTATTTGACTACGCCTGATAAGATAAACCCGAAGAAAGAACAGGCATCACCTTCATGGAGAATAAACTCATTCTTTTTATAATGTCGTAACTCTCCATGTTTCAGACACAACTCCTTGAAGAAGTCTATGTCTATGTTACTCATATATGAATTGAATTCGGCTATCATTTGTATATAAAAGAAATGTATAAAAAATATCTGAATTTCCATGTTTGGAGTTTAGTCTGTTTTTTGTCTATATATCCAAACCGTACTAAACTTTTTTCTGTTGACTGCAAGATATAAGTACTGGCGAAAAGAGTAAGAATAAAAGGTATTTCTTTTTGACAGTATTACTTTTAATAATTTGAGGAGGAAATAATACTCTAAGTAAAGGCTTATTCTACCGTCCGAGAGCTTATTTTGCTCCAGCTTGGGGTTTTCTTTCGTTTTATTTTCTAACATTGCCATTGTTTAGAGGTTTTATCTCGATTTAGGTGCCGTAACCGGGTAATTACACTAAATAGTTGATTTTCTTTTGTTTTTTGCGGATGCAAAGGTACAAAAGAAAATGATATTTCAAAGTGTACTGAATAACAGAAAATGGCAAAAATAGAGAAAAACAGAAAATATTCAAATGACTGATAATAAGAAAGATGAATTATTTTTATTCTATAATCTCCATGTCTTGTATCGGCATTGGCATTGGGTGGTAAAGAAGCAATAGATAACATCCATATTCTAAAAACTATTCCCTACATAGAAATGTCACTCCAATCTATCGGGGATTTGAAACGAGTGCAATAACAGATTACTAACGAAGCGCGATGACGCTTAAACAGTGTTCCCCGCTAATCCATTAAAGGGTTCACATATGGTTCATACTCGAATGATTTTCTTTTGCAAAATATGCAAATTACTTGAGTTTTAGCTATTTCAAAAAACGACCAAAGGGTTCACAAAGGGTTCATCGAAAGAGAGTGAAATCATTCACTCTCTTTTTTTATGCCCTTTTCAATTCTGCAACCAATGGTTGCGGAATTTCATCCCACCCGGACAAATCGGGACACCGCAGGACAAATTCGGACAGCCCTTGCCGCCCGTCCAAATATAGCATATTTAGTCGCTACCTTTGGGCGGGACTATTCCCGTAACCGCTAAAATTTCAATTATTTATGGCAAACAGAATGACCCCGCCCGCAGAGGGGCAGGAAAAAGACGTGCTGCTGGTCTTGGATAAACAGCAGGGAAAGGTGAGTGCCGTTAAGGGTATTGACAAGGAGGGCAATTTGCAGACCGTACCGCCAACACACGGTGGCGAGTTCATGCAGGTGGACAAGAACAGCGATGTGTTCAGCAACTTCATTTCCAACTTCTACCGCAAGTATCAGGACACTTCCGGGCTGGAACTGTTCAGCGTCAAGGCTTCCGAAGCGGAGCGGGACGCAAAGGCAATCGAGGAAAACCACCGCAACCCTACACCGGAGGGCGACAAGCGGGCTGAAATGCTTCGAGTTCCGAAGCCCGACTTCCACGAGTTCAAGCAGGGTTACCGCTTCGACCCGGCAAAAATCGACTGGGAGAACCTGAAAAAAGTCGGCATCACCGCCGACACCCTGAAAAACACGAAGGACTTCGACCGGGTGATGCGTGGCTACAAGTCCCGAAATACCTACACCGTTTCGGGGACGGTGGGCGGCTTCTACCTCAAACCTACCGATGTCAAGCTCTCTTTCTATCAGGCAAAGGACGGCACGGTAGTACCCAAGCTGCACGGCGTGCAGCAGGACGAAAAGCTGTTGCAACGCCCGTTCCATGAACACGGGTTCACCAAGCAGGAACAGGGCAACTTGCAAGGCACTGGCAACTTGGGCGGCATCGCTGAAATCAAAGACCCGAAAAGCGGCGAGCAAATCCCCGTGTTTGTCAGCCGGGACAGGTACACGCACGAACTGGAATACATGCGGGCTGACAAATGGAAATGCCCCGATACAATCTGTAACGTGCAAGTCAGCCCGGAACAGAAAGCCGCCTTTGAAGCCGGGCAAGCGGTGAAAATGGAAAACCTGCAATTCAGGGACGGCACGAAGCGCAGTGCCTATTTGCAGGTCAGTGCGGTGGAGCGTGGCTTGGAGTTCCTGCCCCGTGCCGCCGTCCAGTTCTTGCAGCAGGGGCAGCAGCCCGCAGAACAGCAGGTAGCCGGGCTAAAGGACGGCAAGGGCGTTGAGTTCAACGGTCATGTACAGCCCGGCGCACAGGGCAAATCCCACGACAAGGTGCAGCCGAAAGACGTTACCCCCGCCGCCGAGAACCGGACGCAGGTAGCGGTCAATTCCGGGGGCAAGACCAACGAAGCCACCAAGCAGGGCAAAGAGCCGTTGAAACAGGGTCAGGACAAGCCCACCCCCAAGCAGAAAGAGAAGCAGGAGAAAGCGCAGGACAAGAGCCTGAAAGCTGACAAGCCCAAGAAGTCCAGAGGAATGAAAATGTAATATCCACCATTAAAAAGTAAAGAATTATGATTGCATTGATAGCAGAAAAGCCCAGCGTGGCAAAGGACATCGCCCGCATCATCGGTGCGACCGGGCGTAATGACGGTTATCTTTCCGGCAACGGGTATATGGTGACATGGGCGTTCGGCCACTTAATCCAGCTTGCCATGCCGGAAGCCTACGGCGTGGCGAACTTCCGCAGGGAGAGCCTGCCCATACTGCCGCCCGATTTCCAGCTAATCCCCCGTCAGGTGAAAGCGGAGAAAGGGTACAAGGCAGACCCCGGCGTGCTGAAACAGTTGAAAGTGATAAAGGAAGTGTTCGACCAGTGCGACCGGATTATTGTCGCCACCGATGCCGGGCGTGAGGGTGAGTTAATCTTCCGCTATATCTTCCATTACCTGAACTGCCGGAAACCATTTGTGCGCCTGTGGATAAGCAGCCTTACCGACAAGGCAATCCGTGAGGGGCTGGATAACTTGCAGCCGGGAGAGCGTTACGATAACCTTTACCTCTCTGCCAAGTCCCGCAGCGAAGCGGACTGGCTGATAGGGATAAACGCCACCCAAGCGTTGAGCGTAGCTGCCGGGCAGGGGGTGTTCTCGCTGGGCAGGGTACAGACACCCACGCTCGTGATGATATGCGGCCGCTATTTGGAGAACAGGAATTTCGTACCCGCCAAGTTTTGGCAACTCAAAGCGGTGACCGCCAGCGGGGGAATAAATTTTACCGCCCAATCGACCGCCAAGTGGGAACAGCAGCCCGAAGCCATAGCCGCCCTGCAACGGGTAAAGGATGCCGGGCAACTTGTGGTTAAATCCGTTGAGAGGAAAGAAGCCTGCCAAGAACCGCCGCTTTTGTACGACCTTACCACGCTGCAAAAGGAAGCGAACACGAAGCTGAACTTCTCGGCTGACAAGACGCTTTCCATAGCGCAAAGCCTGTATGAAAAGAAAGTGATGTCCTATCCCCGAACCGGAAGCCGCTATATCCCGGAGGACGTTTTCGATGAAATGCCGGAACGTGTCGCCCTGCTGGGGCAATACTCCCGCTTTGCCGGGTATGCCGCCGGGCTGGACGGCACACCCCTGAACCGCCGCAGCGTGAATGACGGCAAAGTGACCGACCACCACGCCTTAATCATTACCGAGAACCTGCCCGGCGAACTTTCCAAAGACGAGCGGGCGGTTTACGAGCTGGTAGCCGGGCGTATGCTGGAAGCCTTTTCGGGCAAGTGCGTGAAAGACGTTACCACCGCCTTGCTGTCAGGGGGAGATACCGACTTTACGGTGAAAGGGTCTGTGATGAAAGAAGCCGGGTGGCGTGCCGTGTTCGGCGAGCCGGAAACGGGCGGGGATGAAGAAGCCGCCAGCCTGCCGCCACTCCAAGAGGGAGAATATTTGCCACTCTCCGGCGTGGATCTGCTCGAAAAGCAGACCAAGCCGAAACCGCTGCACACGGAAAGCAGCCTGTTGGCGGCAATGGAGAACGCAGGCAGGGAACTGGAAGATGCCGAACTGAAAGCCAGCCTGAAAGATGTCGGGATAGGCACGCCCGCCACCCGTGCGGCGATTATCGAAACGCTGTTCGCCCGCCAGTACATCGTGCGTGAGAAGAAGAACCTTGTGCCTACCGACAAGGGGCTTGCCGTTTATGGGATTGTCAAGGACAAGAAGATTGCCGATGTCGAAATGACGGGCATGTGGGAAACCGCCCTTGCCAAGATAGAAGCGGGCAGCATGGATGCCGACACGTTCCGAAAGGGCATCGAGGTGTACGCAACGCAAATCACCGCAGAACTGCTATCGGTGCAGCTATCTGTCGCTACTGGTGAAACCTGCCCCTGCCCGAAATGCGGCAGCGGGCGCATCCTGTTCTACCCGAAAGTGGCGAAGTGTTCCAACGTGGACTGCACGCTTACCATATTCCGCAACAAGTGCGACAAGCAGCTTTCCGACAAGCAGATTGTCGAGCTGGTGACTAAACGCAAGACCGGGCTAATCAAGGGCTTCAAGGGCAAGAACGGCAAGGCTTTCGATGCTTCGCTGGTACTGGACGAGCAGTTCAATGTCGGTTTTTCATTCCCCGAAAAGAAAGCGAAACCGAAGAAATAGCCTATCTTTGCCGCTGAAATTTCATTGTGATAGGTTTTACAGCTTATAATAATTGAAATTTTAGTGGTTGCGCCCGGAGGGAAACCGGGCGCATTTTTTATATGTTCCCGCCAAACAGGTAGGTCGAACAGACCACCCCGTTATCCAGCACCCTGCTTTCCGAGAGCTTCCACAGCGAGCCGGATGTTTCCCCGACAAAACCGATGCCTTTGCCCGCCATGACCGGGACGGTGTAGATTGTCAGGCTGTCCAGCAGTCCGGCTTTAATCAATGAAGTAAGCAGCTTGCCGCCACCCACCACCAGCATGTCGGTTTCCTGTTTCAGTTCATAGACCCTTTGCAGCGGTTCTTCGGTCAGGAACTCCACCCCGCAGTCCGGTGTAACGTTGGTGTCGTAGTGTGACACCACAAAAGACCGTTTGCTTTTGTGCGGCCACCCGCCCCAGTGTTCAAAGATGTAGTTGTAGGTGTTCGCCCCCATAAGCAGGCAGCTTGCGGCGGCGTGTTCCCTTGCCGCCAGTTCCTTGACCTCACGGGGCATCCAGTCCAGTTCATAGTCCGGCGTGGCGGTATGCCCGTCCAGCGATACGGCGATGTGCGCTTTGATTTGTTCCATATTGTCAGGTATTAAAGTGATATAAATCCCTACTGTCTTGGCACGTTAGCCGCAACCCCAAAAAAGAAAGCGTGGCATGACGCTGTTTCAAAGTAGAGGTACTGGCATACCCAAATGTGGAAACAGTGCAGCCACGCTATGACAAACGCATAGCATATCCTGCGCTGAATATCCCCACATTTTGAAAAGTGCCAGTTTTCTACTTTGGGACGTTCGGCGAACGTATATGTTATATATAAAGGCAATATTCCGGCAACCGCCGTCCAACTGCCGTTACTTTTCCGTGTAACTTCTGCAAAGTTAAGCAAATACCCTGAAAAATCACGTGCAAACAGAAAAAATCCTGCCGTGTTATCACAACAGGGCAGGACACAAGCACCTAAAAATACACAAGTTCAGCCCATACGCCTACGGGCAGCTTGCGTTCCTTTGAAGATGATATGAACCGATGACAAAACAGCTTTGGTTCGCCGTGTCTTTGGTGATGATGTCCCTTTCCCGCATGAAGCGGATATAGCTCTTTGCGGTGCGCTCCTTGATGTCCAATACCTGCTGCAACTGCTCGCAAAGGTCTATGTAGGTGATGCGTGTCTGCCGCCCGAAGATGTCATGTGCGACATTCACCAGTTCCCTTTCCTTGCGTTTCTCCTTTTCCTCACGGGGCTTCTCGCCCTTGTACACGTGCATCCCGGCTTCCTTGTCCCATGCAAAGAGCATCAGCGGCACGTCCAGCGGGCTTCCGTCCCTTACTTTCAGGGCTTTCACCACCGACTGGGCGGGTTCATCGTCTTTCTCTATCGAAAGGATTGTAGCCGCCTTGCGCTGCAACTCGCTGCCCAAATGTCCCCGCAGCTTCAAACCGTTGGGGACGAAATGCAGCACGCACAGAATACACGTGTTGTAGATGCCAGCCAGCCGATAAAGTTCATCTATCACCGCCACGCTTTCCGCTTCATCGTTGGCACTCTTAACAAGGTCGGCGATGCCGTCAATGACGACCAACTGGATGCCGCCGTACTGGTAGTAGAACTTATCCATGCTCTGCACAATGGCGTTCAAGCGTTCTTTGCGTGACATACCCGTCAGGCAGAACGCTTTGAGTTCATCGGGTTTGTCCGGCTGTTTGGCACGTGCCAGCAGGTTGCTTACATTCTTGAACAGTTGCACTTCCGATTGCTCGGTATCGTAAAGCAAGACCGCCTTGTGCCTGCCGTTGGCGGTTATCTGTATGCCCAGCGTATCTACTTCCGCACCAGCCGGGCAGATGCAGCCCGCCACGATTGCGGCTACATAATTGCTCTTTCCCGTTCCCTCGCCCCCGGTGATGCCGAACAGGTTGCCTTGTGTCCCCAGCGGAACGTCACCCGCCGAAATAATCTCTTGTGCTTTGGCGGGCGGGTTGTTGAAATCTATCTCGCATGATTTTAGCATAATCAATGTGTCGCTATACAGGTTGTCTAAAAATTCGATAAACAGCTTCAGGAAATCTTCACGGGTGTTCCCGGCTTTGAAGTAGTCGGATATGTCCTTTTCCTCTTTCGTTCCCGGAAGCGGGAGCAGCAGGCGTTTCACGCCAAATTCTTCCAATAGTTTTTCCTGCTTGCATGAACTTTCCCTGCCCGTCTTGTCCATGTCAAAGAGCAGGACGATGTGCTTGAAGCGGAACGTCAGCCGATAGACCAGCGTGGGAGGGATAGTCACCGTTTCGCTGTTGAAGCAGATAGCGTGAAAACCGTGCGCCGCCAGCGAAAGCACGTCTTTCTCGCCGCCCGTGATGAATAGCGTGTCGCCTTTGGCTGGCAGTTGTTCCAGCCCGAAACTGTAGTTCTCGCCGAAGCTGCCGCCGTAGAGGAAGCGGGGCGTGGAGAACGGGCGGTACAGCTTGATGTGCTGTTTGCCCTTGTAGCCGTACATGGGTTCTGCCACCGATGAAGTGTAGGTGTACGGTTTGCCCTCTGCCGTTTCGCTGTGATACTCCCGGAGCGAGCAGACCTTGTAACGTTCCAGCAGTTCGGGCGTGATGCCGTACTGTTGCCAGTACACCAGTTCGGCAAGCGGGAACTTCTGTTCCCGGAACTGGTAGGGCTTGACGGGCTTTTCGGACGTTTCTTCGGGTTTGTCCGGCACTGCCCGGCGGACGGTTGCCGGGGGAACGGAAACCGGAGTGCCGGAAGCCAGCCCCAAACCCAAGTCCCGGTCGATGATTTCCAGTATCTCCACGAAGTCAGCCGCCCGGTTGCAGTCCAGCCCCTTTAACTGCCCCACGAGGAAGAAACAGTCGCCGCTATAACTGTCGTTGCCGAAGTCTTTCATCTTGTAGATACCGCCCCGGCGGTCGAAGTAGATGTTGCAGGAAGCCTTGCTGTCCTCGTACAGCGGGTTAAGGAAGTTGCGACCTATGCGCCAGTTTCCGGGCAGGTAGTGTTTGAACACCGCCAGCCCGTTACTTGTCCTTTCTAAGATTTCCTCTTTCCTTAGCATACAACTGGTGGTTGGTTATCAGGTTGTCGATGTTCTCCTTGTTGCTCCTTATCAGGCGTTCTTCCAGCATCCGGCGTATCTCGCTGACCTTGTAGAAGTAGCGTCCCCTGATGTTGGAATAGGCGATAGTCCCCGACACCCGCAGGCGTTGCAGGGTCTTTTCGCTTATTTTCAGGAACGTGCAGACCTCGTAGCTGTCCACCCACATGTCTTCCTCGCTTTGCCTTGCCGTTTCCATGTGGTTGAAGATGTAGTCGGCAATGGCGGTAATCTTGTTGTCCAGTTCCTTGTAGGCTTTGGACTCGAATGTTATTATTTCCATAACGGTAACTGATTGATTTGCCGCAAAGTTCGGGTGTCCTGAAAAATAAAACGCCACAGATGTACCCACCTGTGGCGAAATAAATTTTGTTAAAGCACGGTTGCCTAATCCTGCTCCCTCATGCGCATCAGCAACCTGTCTTTCAGGGTGGAGAGGAAGCCCGTTCGGTCTTTGGTCTTGGCTTTTAGTTCCATGTAGGTGTGGTAGAAGTCGCCGAGGTCTATGTCGAACACGTATTCAAAGTAGGCTACAATCTCCTTAATATCAACCGTTCCCTTGTTCAGACAGCCGCAGGCGTCCAGTGCGTAGATAAGTTCCACCAACGCCCTTTTCGTCCCCGTCCAGCGCAACAGCCTGCCCATGAAGCCGTTCTTCACCCGCTTGCGCTGTTCCCGGCGTTCCAGCTCGTGCAGACGGTTGGTGAGGTATATTTCCAGCAGTTCGTTGGCTAAAATCTTGGCTACCTTGAAATCGTGACTGGTGCTGAACTGTGGGTCTGTTTCGTAATAGAAACTGTCCACGATGATTTGTATGTCAGGCTTCCCACGTATGAAATACTGCCTGTCCAAGTAGGTGGCTTTCGTTCGGTGGTACTGGTAGAACGCCAAGTTCCGCTGGAACGACCTTGAAATCCGGTCGGTTTCCGACAGCAGGTAGTCCCGCTGCACGTCCTCGCTGCCGCTGGGGAAGCGCACCTCTATCTTGTAAACGGTATTGTAATAGATGATTTTGCTCGCTAAAAGCGGTTTCAGTTCCTTGAAGAAGTGTATTTCTTCTTCCGTGCTGGCGAACGGGTAGGAGATTATAAAGGTTTTGAGTTCGCCCAGTATCTCTTGCAGGTAGTCCACGCATAGGCGGCAGAGCGTCAGCGTGTCCGCTGCGGTGTCCTCGTATTCCTGTATCTGCCATTCCACTTTTTGAAGCAGTCCGGCGAAGTATGTTTCCAACGGTATCTTATGTTCCATAACCTTGTGCTTATCTTTTATGAAGCACAAAGTTACGGGCATAAAAAATCAGTTTTATTCTTGATTTTTCACATTACGTTCTTGTAACTGTGCATTTTCTTGTTTCCTGCGCTTTTCTGCGTATTTCTCCGGGGGTATCTAAAAGATACGCCTTGCAGAAGTCGTTCAGGTTCGATGTCGATGCGAACCCGGTGGTGAACGCCACTTCGGTAAGCGTGAGGTTTGTGTTCAACAGGTAGTGTTCCACGTCCTTTACCCGTTCCTTTATCACCCATTCCTTAGCCGTGTACCCGGTCATTTTCTTTACCTTTCGCCGGAACGAGCCGTATTCCATGCCGCATTTGTCCGCCAGTTTCTCGGCATCATAGACCATGTAGCCTTTCAGACGTACCATTTCGGTGAACGTCTGCCTGCCCAGTTCCGGCAGCATCCGTTCGGCGTGGCGCAGTTCCTTTTCCGTCACCAGCAGTCGGTTGCCCCTTACCGGGTTTCTCCGCAGCAGGTGGAAAGCGTGGCATACCGTGTTGTACACGTTGCAGAGGTACTGCCGTCCCGGTCGCATCCAGTGGAGCGCATCGCAGTAGGCGGTCAGTTCGGGTATCTCGTCCCGCTTGCGGTGCTGTTCCGCCAGTTCGTCAAGTATGGCGTAATGGGTGGTGGACATACCCAGCAGGATAATGATTGCCTTGTAGTCCTTGTATGCCGCCAGTGTCGGCGTTTCCGGCAGGCTTTTGAGCGTGTCGCACACGTGGGCGCACAGCCGCCCGTCCTTGCTGAACGGTTCAAGTTCCAAGTAGTTGTCCATTTTCCGGCTGTTGTGCAGCAGCCATGTTACCTTTTCGTCCAGTTCCTTGCAGGACGCTTCCAACTCCGCTTCGGGAGCGGGAAGCAATAATGATGTAATCCGTTGTTCCATATCTGATGTTTTATATATGAATGACATATCATTTGTTCCACCTCACGCAATCCGTCCAACCCCATTCATCGAACAGCCATGTTTCTAAGAAGAAAAGTACAAAGGGCAGCAGGAACAGAAAATATGCCTGTACTGCGCTGATATGCTTAGAGCGGCGGTAGCGGTTCAACAATGCCTGTACACGGGCTTTCCTGTATCGTGCAAGAATAAATACACAAATAAGCAAAAACATTGCACCTAAATAGCCAAGATGTAAGGACGACCATTCCGGTACACTGTTAATCAGGAGAAAGTTGCCGGGCAGAACTACTACCCACCACCAATACCAAAACAGCAGTATAAAACCTGACATCCGCCCTATCTTCTTGCCCCAAACCTCTCCCTTGAAATATAGGTAGTCAAAAAAATAGTATCTGTAATTCGTCCGGTTTGCACGTTGCTTCACTCGTTCAAAATAGTTATCTGTATTTTTTATTCCTTTATTCATAATGGCTTGGAAAGGAACGCCGTCAGATGCTATCTTTCGTTGTTACTAACTTATTTACAAATCCCAATCCGGTGAATAAACACCCAATCCCAATAAGGGGATAAACAATGCCACATAAGACTGCAAGCATATTCAATCCTCGTTCATCTCCCGTGAAGCCGTCTAAACAAACAGCTTGCAATATGAAGTTTGTAATTTGCCAATCCAATAAACTTTGGTCTATACAGATAAAGGCAAGCCACAAAAGGATAGAGCAACATTCCAAACCCAACAATAACATTATGGTTTTAGGCTGCATTGCATATAGTTTATAGACCTTGTAGATTACCAGTATATCTATTATTACAAGCATACCCAAAAGACAATATTCCATAATGCCATATATTCCGAACAGACGACCAAAGCCTAAGCCACCACAAAATAATGTTATGGCTATCAGCAAAGCACTGAAAGCTGTCAATGCTATTATGGATTGAACAGTTTTATTCATCGCACTATTGTTAATGGTTAGCAGGGAACGGCTTGTCCGTTATCCTGCGTTGTTAGCTGTATCTATTTTAGAAAATCCAAATCAAAATAATATTGATTGTCATTCTTCGGATTTATGTAAATCGTTGCCACTCCATAATATTGCAATAGCATTTCCAATGAAACTTTTTCCTTCAAAATTGCATCACTGCGAAATGTTTTTGTCTTTCCTTTGTATGGGGTGGTGTACGTCACGGTGCATATTGCAGTGGACACTACTTGTTCACTATGATAAATGTCAGGAAACAAAGAGCCGCTAACACCATTCCAAAACTGGGTTTCCCATGAATTGAATACCTTAAAGACTGGCTCTTGCATCCTTGACTTCTTGCTACTCCATTTCTGCGCACTGACTTTACATTGGCTTAAATCAACCGATAATCGTGTTCCATGCTTTTTTATCTGTTTGATTGCCTGCCTTGCTCTATATCTACGAATAGCAGCACCTATAAGATTGTGATTTAACCATACAAGCAATAAAACCACTCCCGGTATTCCAATGGCATACCACCTTCCGGCAAAACAAATGCCCACACCGAATACATAAATCCAAATAAAAATAAATCCAAGTATTCTCAATATTTTATTCTCATAGATTTTCATGTCATATAATTACAGCTAATGCTTAGAAAGGAGCATCGTTAGATGCTATCTTTCGTTATTAGATATCTATTGCCCTTTCTCGCTTGAGGATATGGAACTAAAGTTGCCTTTATAATTCGATTATTACAGTTAAATGGTACATAAGCCACTTTACTATCAATACTTAATGTGTCGTTTAGCTGTTTCAAATGGGAGTGCTCATTTTGTAATAAAACTTCCGTTTTTGAAAAGTCCACAGAACTGCATATCGGATAGAAACCGGAAAAACAAGTAGGCGTTATGTAAGCTGCTTGATTTTCATAATCAAAGAACAGGAAACGGTTTCCGTCTGCCACATTATCATACACAGCAAAGCAATCAAACTTTCTCACTCCATTGATTGTATAGCTTTGCACGAAGTCAATATTGCTATCATCTACCGCTTTCAACTCAAAAATGACCTTCTTTTCATCGTGCTGATTAAAACACAGCCTATATAGAGTTTCAAATTCTGTTTTTTCTGTTTCTATATAAAGGGTATCTTGTTCAGTCAAAAAATGATACTTTACTGAATTTTGTTCCACATAGCCGTTTTTCGCTATAACATAGCTAAGTGGGAAAAGGAACAAACAATACAATACAAATATTCTCATGTCTTTATATCTAATGATTAGAAAGGAGCATCGTCAGATGCTATCTTTCGTTGTTACTAACTTATTAAATCTTTATTGTATAATTTTTAGCCAATGACGATGTGTTATTATAAAATAAAGTAATACAACCAAAATGGGATAAATCATCCATGATATGAAGGAAGAAACCTTTTGGCTATTAAATATCAGAGGTTTACTCCTTATAATTTCCATACCTTTTTTCCTTTTGATATAATACGAACAGAATGTCTTGTATAATAAAACATAGATTATGATGAAAAACACAAAAGGGGTTTTATAATTGAAATTCTCCTCTATCAGTAGATATGCCAATACTATAACAGGAAGAAATAATATTCCACATATTATCTGTATCGTCCGCTCATGTGGATTTTCCAATATAAATTTATCCCTATTAAATATGAATATCTGATAATACATCGCATCTAAAATGAATTTTATCATAAAGAGTTATTCGTATTGTTAGTAATGGCTTGGCGGGGAACGGCGTTAGTCCGTTATCCCGGCTTGTTATGAACTTACTTTACCCCTTGTGCCTTTTATAATTTGCATAGCGAGCATTTAGAGTGTCCCGCCATTCTTGGCTTGGGCAAGAGTTTATTAACTGAATATACTTATTCTCATCATCAACGCAAACAGACTCTACAAGTTTTAATAAACTCCACTGCAAATCATAAAAAGCATTTTCAGGAAAGATTTGTACCAACACCATAGCTTCATCAAATGATATGGGAAGTTGTATTTGTTCTAATAAGGCATCATAAGTATTTACTAATTCATCAATACTCTCTGTATCATTGATGCTTTCATTAGGCATACGACCCAAATCTTTCAACTGTAAAATTTCATTTCTCATATCGTGTACTAATTCTATATTCTTCATATTCAAGAAACGCAGTATCAACATCTCTTTCTAATAGGTAGTAGAAACAATCTTGTATCATATCAACCCATTTTATGATTTGCTTTTGCTGCTCTTGTGTAACAAAATCAGCCCCGTCAATCCACCTCTTACCCAAATGTATAATGCTATACACATCACTTAATAGGGTTTGTTTGATTGTCGGCTTCATAAAATCATCCGCAAGAACTTTAAGACATTCCATTATCTCGATAAAATTACACTCATATAGTTTCCCTTGAAATGGACGAAGTGAACCAAGAAATCCATTTTCCCATTTCTCATTTTCTATATCATTGTTTCTACAAGAATGGAAACTTAATAAAGTATATGCTTCTTCCTTTGTCATTGCGTTTCTGTTCAATTATTGATAATGGGTTGTGAATAGCAGACCGTTAGGGCAGCTCATTCGCTTGTTACCAACTTTTTATAAACATCCATCATTATAAGATTTCAAGAACTCATCAATCAATGATTTCGGATTACTTCTTGTAGTCCACATAATAGGTAAGTCGTAATATTCCAATTCGTGAACAATGACAGGAACTTCTTTACCTAATTGCTCTTTTATGACACCTTTTTTATGAAGTTCTTGAATAACAGAAATGATAATATCCATAAAGACCGACTGCATTTGGTCGTCTTGTTCATCCAACTTATTTTCTTCTCCATTTTTTTCGGCTCTCGAATACTCTTGTTGAGTATAGAATAAATTGGCTTCTTTAAAATACAGACGGAGATTCTTATCATTGCCGCCAATAGTACCCACTTCGTTTTGTAGCCAAAAAGCATAATTCCATTTGGCTTCCATTAAACTACTGGCATTCCTTTTTGCTACTTCCACTTGAGTTAAAGTGTTATAGCCTATTGTAATAACAGGACATCGGGGGTCGTCTTCAAGATTATCTTTCCAAAAGGAAATAGCATAGATATCTTTGATGTTTTGTTTCCCCATTTTCTTAATCGCTTTTTCTGCTTTTGTATAAAAGCTTTCAAATAATGTTTCTCTATTCATGATTTATATATTTTAGTTGGTAATGGTTTAGCAGGGAACGGCTTGTCCGTTATCCTGCTTCGTTAACATCATATTTTATTCTCATTCCAGTGTACCATATCAATACACCATAATAACAAGGTCTTTTTGCGCTTCAACGGCTTCATCGAAAATGAAATTCAAGTCGTCCATTTCCTGCTCGTAATCATAATCTCCGATACCGTTACCCTCTTGTAGTGAGGTGTATTCCGTCCGCTTGCTCTCCAAATCTGAAACGGGTATGCTGATGATATAGGGAAAATCACTGCTCAATGGAATAGGGATGAATGTACTTTGGCTATCCAATTGCCAAAGGTTTTCCGCACAGTAGATTTGCGTTCCATAATGGTTGCAAATCTTTTCATATACATACCCGTACATGAAAGCAATTTCGGGATAACGGATTTCTCCGTTCACTATATCTGCCAACGCTGCATAAGCATCTTTATCCGTGTTCAGGCTATCGCTGAAATAATCGTTCAGAGTGTCAAGTTCCTGCTTCAACGCAACCTTTAATTGGTTTATAAGCTGATTATCACAAGTTCCATAAACAGACTTTACCTTATCGGCTTCTGTCAAATATGCACAAACAGAGTAACTCATACCTTTTCTTCATTTAATATTGTCATTCCAGTGTACCATGTCGTATGGATAGTAGGGCAACCCTTTCAGGCTGCTATCATCCAGCCCCAAGACCTTGACCAATGCACCGCTTTCAAAACACCAATAACCGTCATGGTTGATACCATATTTATGGTCGTCATGCCAAGATAAATCAGAATGTCCTCGATACCATTCTTTTTTGAGGTATTTTTCCAATCGTTTCACCGCTTCTGCTTTGTCTTGTTCAGCCAACTCTGTAACAGTGATAGCAATTCGATAGGGTGACGGATATAATACTTGGTTTGTTGTCCTTTCCCAATCAGGAAATCTGTATCTAATCAATGTATCATAAATATAGTCTTTAGCTTCTCTGTCTTTTATCAGTTGCACCAGACCATGTATAAGGTCGTCTTCGTAATCCAACATAATGCCTATTGACAGAAGCCACAACATTTCAATATAAAATCCGTTGTCCGTCCAAAATCTCGGCATTGTTTTGAGGGCTTTCACATAATTGTTTTTCAGCTTATCAATATCCTGTCCCATAGAATACTGTACTAATAAATAACGAAGCCTATAATTGAACAAAGAATCGTAACCTATATGTTTTCCTGAAAGATGCATTTGTTCATAATAACTAATATCTTCATCATACATTTTCAGTTGCTTCAAATACTGTTCTTCTGTAAAAAGTTTATCTCTTGTTTCCATTATGGTACACTGCTTTTTGATGTTAATGGGTTGCAGCTTGCCGCCGTTAGGCGGAACAGGTGCTTGTTATTGCTATATTTCATTCACTATATCATTCATCTTTTTGCTGCAAATATCAACACAATGCTTGTATGAATTAATATCAAATGCGTACTTATATTTAGCCAATTTATTCAAAATCAAATCTCCATTTTTAATCATCAAACTTGTTATTGTAAAAATGAAATAGTTTAAATCTTTTTCCTTATTCCCAGTCCATTGTGTCCTGTCAATGCAAAAACTAACCACATATTCTTTTTTAACATTGTAATATCTTGGTTGATATATTCCTGTTCCGTTATAATAGGATGAAATATCACCATCAAAAAACAATGTTACCTTAAACATGGTAACAGCTTCATTTTCAAATGAAGTAAATGTATCTTTTATAATTTTCCTCATATTGCGCACAAAGGGACTTAAGGCTTTAGATGCATTAAGTTCTCCACCATATACTATATTTAATGTAAATTCCATACTTCCTTAATTAAGTTAGCAATAATGGTTAGCAGGGAACGGCTCGTCCGTTATCCTGCGTTGTTATCAACCAGTTCTATACTCAATATTTATCTGCAACTTCAAATTCACCGATTGTTTGTGTGCAGATGTCAATGTACGGAATAGTCTTGACTATCTTGATGTTTTCAATGTCCTCACTTCCTCCCATAGCCAACAGTAGGGAATACCCGAAACATTCGTCATTGTCGGGAGTTCCGAGTTTCTCTTGTATTACAGGATAATTTTCTAAGTCAAACCAACCTTTCAAGAAACTTTGATTTACCATTACCTTATTAAAAATTGCACGAAGATTGGCAGGAAGTATTAAATATGTTCCGTATCTGACATTCAGATAAACAACGTAATTATTCAGTCTTGGGTTCTTTACATAGGCAAAGACATCGCCGAAAGCCGTACACATGAATGGCAGAAACGATTTGTCATCTTCCTTCTCATAACAGGAGTTTATCACATCTTGGTAATCGGACGGATTGATAAGCTTAAACAGCCCATTACAATAACTGCCCAGCCCGACTTCCTGCCATAAAGTATTCAGTTCGGGGTAGGACAAATCGGCGTATTTGGCAATAAAAGTATCATCTACTGCCTGCCTCTTATTATTGAGGCTCTTTTCTAAAAATTCTTCGTACATATTTATGCGCTTTATGGTTGATAATGGTTTGGAAAGGAACACCATTCAGGGGTTATCTTTCCTTGTTACCAATGAATTTACTTTTATATATAGCGTACTCTACTGTGTAAGTAGCCAGCTTCACGCCCAAGAACATACCTACAAGCAATATATATGCTACTAAGCAATATTGATTATACAAGAGGTCTTTTAAGAATACAGGTATCAATAAGGCTATGATTGTAGCGTTCTGAAACCACTTCTGTACTTTCAATAAGAGGTTAATGTATAAATGATTTCCTATGTAATTGAACCCCCATTTATAATTATGCTGTTTCAGATAAGATAGTGAAAACCACAATCCTACAAGTGAAGCAATAAGGGCTACTCGCCACCATGCTCCCATGTATGGGAACATACCTTTTAAGAATGTCAGCAAAACAATACCTATTATGCTACATTCATATACTATTCTTACTTTTGTTACATCATTCATATATGTACGCTATTTGTTGGTAATGGTTCAGCAGGGAACGGCTTGTCCGTTATCCTGCTTCGTTAATAACTCTTTTCTTTTCAATAGATATGAAATACCTATTGCCAAGAACAAATAAGAAACAAGAATTTGGCTCGCCAACCATACAAAAATGAAATCATCAATATTGGGTGGAAGATATGCGTCATAAGGTGAATATTTAAGTCCACTCCAATATTCTTGCATTTTTTCTATTTTGAAATAGTAGGTATAAGACCATATATTGAAACACAATAGAATGGTTATCGAAATCGCTCTCAAGGCTATTTTATGCAAAATAATATCCAAAATTACAAACAATAACAATGCGACTATCAACAAGAACGCTTGTAAAAATGGAGTGAAATCCATTGTTCCATTTGTATCTACTATACATATAGACCACCTTAAAATACCTACTATTATTCCGAATAGGAGAAAATAGGCTGTATGGTATATCTTGTTTTTTATGTTCATCTTTAAGTTGTTATTAATGGTTCAGCAGGGAACGGCTTGTCCGTTATCCTGCTTCGTTAATGGTAAATTATATTTTTCCCTGTCTGTGCAATGCCTCTATGAAAAAGCAAGTAAAGGTTGCCACTATATATACAGTAAGTGCCCACACTCCAACTTTACGTTGCACAGAGTTTTCATCCTCATACTTGGTTATAATTCTTCTGTACCTTTTCTTGAAGAAAAATCTGCCACACAGCAATGCTATTAAACTGCCTTCAATGATATAGTATTGAGTATCGGACGGATAATCAATGATTCCGTATTGGGTTAATATACCCCATGCGGTTAATACATTTGTACTTAACATGACCGAAAACAAAAGCATTGCCAAAAATGTGGCTCCTTCCGATACAGAAGAATGAAGCCATAATCTATAAAACCTATAATATAAATAGTCTATCATATACCTTATTACCATTAATGGCTAAGCGGGGAACGCTGTTAGGCGTTATCACGCTTTGTTAGCAATATTTTTACTTCTAAATTCTTTTAATTTCTTTTCAATAAAAGCAAAGTCATTGATTGCTTTAATCCCGTCTTTTGCTCTATCGTATTTTTGTCGCCATTTTCTAATGCCATACAGATAAAACTTTAATCCCTCTTCCGTTAAATCTCCAATTTTTATTTCAGTATTATCTGTAGGCTTTTCTCCTTTTTTTAGTATTTCTTTAGTTGTCAATCCATTATCTTGTAAGAAATGGATGATATTTTCAAAAAAGATAATTTGCTCTGTTTTGAATTTATCAGTTAAGGGTGGTATAGACTTCATTTGAGTAAACCATCCTAATTTTGATATTATCTCGTCTTTATCCATATTTCAAATTTTATTGCTAATTTTTCGATAAACGCACCTTATGGTGTAGTTCCTATTCACTATTAAATCATTGTCTAATCATCATCCAAACAATCCAGCGGATTGGGGATTTTTGCTTTATAGGCGTTCGATACGTGCAGATAAATTGCCGTTGTTTTTATATCGGTATGTCCCATAAGTTCCTGTATGGTTCTTAGGTCTGTCCCTTGTTCCAGCAGGTGGGTGGCGAACGTGTGCCGGAGCATGTGCAGGTGTACCCGATGCTTTATTCCGGCTTTCCTTGCCGCTTCTTTCAATATCTTAACCAATGCGCTGGGCGAGTATTGTTCGCCTGCCTGTTCGCCCTCAAAAAGCCATTTTTGCGGTCTGTATTCCCGGTAGTAAGCCCTTAGTTCGTTGAGCAGCTTTTCCGACAGTAGGGAATACCTGCACTTCTTGCCTTTTCCGGCAATCCTGATTAGCATCCGTTCGCTGATGATGTCTTGGGGTGTCAGGTTCAGAAGTTCGCTTCGGCGTAGTCCGGCAGAGTAAATAAGAGAAATCATGCACCTGTGTTTCCGATTGGATAACTGTGCAAAGATGCTTTTCATTTCTTCCCGGCTTAATACTTCGGGCAATGCCTTGTACTCTTTTGCACGGGCTATCCCGCCATAATATTGCCGCTTGCCTTTCCGGACTTTCTCGTAATAGAACTTGATAGCGTTGATGCGCATGTTCTGCTGGGTGGCGGATATGTGCTTTTCCTTTACCATGTGGAGCATATAGCTGTTTATGTCCTCGACCGTCAGCAGGTCAAGGTCTTGCCCCTTGTGGTATTCCATGAAGTCGCTGAAATAGATTTTATAGGCTTTTATGGTGGAAAGGCTGTACCGCTTCTGTTCCAGCAGTTCGAGGTAGCCTCTCGGCAGTATGTATTCCCTTTTAGGTTTGGGATGCCGCACGTAAACCCGGCTGTAATCAATATAGGCGTGGGGCGAATAGCGGTCATAGAAATCCGGCAGTTTAAAAGCGGTGGCAGGTATGTAGGCAGAACTATTGCCTGTCTTTTCCACGTCCGTATCTTGGGCGAGCAGCAGGGCGACAGCCTGACTGTTTACATACTCTATCCGTATGTAGTCCGCACCGTTTCTTTCTTCCTTGTACAGAACGATGCTTCCTCTCTGTTTCTGAACCTTATCCATGTCGCTGAATTTTGCTTCGCTCCAAAGATAAGATAAAAATATCACTTTTTGAACATCTGTTCAAAAATAATAGAGGTTAAAAAAACAAAAGAGTATCAGGCTTTAAGCAGCGAATAGATATGGCGAAAATTTTCTGCCAGTTCGTCCACGTTCAGACCGTTCAGAAATGCTTGTTCGTATGACAGTCCTAAAAACATTTGCCGGAACAAGATAGCCGTTTTCTTCACGTCCGTGTTGCTCCTGATTTCCCCGCTTTCTTTTGCCTTCTGTATGACTTTCTCCCATAGGTCATAGTCTTGTCGGTAGATTTTCTCAATTTTCTGCCTGATACCCGGATAGTACATGCGCACTTGTGACAGGAAATGAAAGTAGTAGAAGTTAGGACTACAATCATGCGGGCTGCTATTATCGCCAATCAGTTCAACAATCCTTTTCATGGAAGCGGCTACTCCCGCCACGTATTGCCCGATGAACTCCGTCAACGTATCGGCAGGAGCGGCAAACTTGTTTTCCGGTTCGTGCATTTGCAACACGTATTTGTCCGCCACAGCCATGAATAAATCCAACTTGTGCGGAAAATAATAAACGATACCCGTTTTTGTCACCCCGCAGGCTTTGGCAAGCGTGATGATGCTTGCTTTCTCGTAGTTCATCCTGACAAATACGCCGAACGCTTTATCTATTACTTCTTCACGGTTAGTTATTATCATACACGTTTGTTTTTAATCGGTTACGAAGATACGGATTTTGTTTTAACCATTTGTACCCCAGTGCTTTTTTGACTTGTCCTAAAATAGCTTTACACAGTAATAACTATAAAAAGTGTACAAGTTATGATTAGACGAGAAAGGAAATTCTATTCAGAAGAATTCCGTGAGCGTGTTTTGACTGCTTACTACAACAGTAATGAATCAGTCGACATGATAGCCCGACGCTTTCAGGTAAAGAGAGATACGGTCAGTAGTTGGGTTCATCGTAAAAGAGTTGCTTCCAATCCCAAAGAAAGTAGTAAATTCGTGGTATCAAGTATAATACCTATGAAAGAAGAAAAGCTACCTATTGAAGCAATGGAAGAACGTATCCGTGAACTAGAGCAACAACTGGCGAAAGAAAAAATGCGTTCCACTTGTTTAGATACTATGATTGATATTGCGGAACGTGAGCTAAAGGTTGATATAAGAAAAAAATCTGGTGCCAAACAGTCCAAGAAGTAAGGCAAAAGCATCCATCATATAAGATAGATGTTTTATGCCGGCTGTTTGGCAAAACCCGTCAGGCTTACTATGAAAAGTCTCATTATGTTGCCAATAAGAATGTGGAAGAAGATGTAATCTTGTCTCTGGTACACAATGCTCGAAAAGATTTTCCACGTATGGGTGCGAAGAAGTTATTAATCTATCTTCAACCTACATTCCAAGTGATGGGTATACACATAGGTCGAGATGCTTTCATTGAATTACTGTATCGTAATTATTTATTGGTCAGAAGGGTGAGAAATAAGAGAAAAACGACTTTTTCCAATCATTGGATGCGTAAATACCCCAATTTGATAAGGGATTATATACCAACGGCTCCCAATCAATTATGGGTAAGCGACATTACTTATATTGAGATGGCAGGGCGTTTTGCTTATCTAGCACTTGTAACAGATGCCTATTCTCATAAGATCGTTGGTTGGGAGCTTGCTCCATCACTTCGTGCTTGCAATGCTCTTGCTGCCTTGAAAATGGCTTTAAATAGTTTACCGGAAGGATATTCCGGGCTTATTCATCATTCAGACAGAGGAAGCCAATATTGCAGCGCCAGTTATGTTAATTTGCTAACGCAGCATAAGGTACAAATTAGCATGACGGAAAGTGGCGATCCACTTGAAAATGCAATAGCAGAAAGAATAAATGGCATTCTGAAAACAGAATGGATATACGATGTTAAGCTAAAATCATGGCAGGAAACTATTAACTTCATTAGTCGAATTATTGATTTATATAATAATCAAAGACCACATCAGAGTATTAGTTATATGGTTCCTGCCTTGGTTCATCAAGCAAATATTAAAACAGAACGTAGATGGAAGAATTATTATCGAAAGAAGAATGTACTTAATGAAGAAGTTCCTATCTTTGATCCGAAGTGTAAAGGCATAGCAGGACTAAAACACTCAATTCCTGATAATGTCAAGCTAAGATAGGACAAAGTAATATAATCTGTAAAGTTTTTCTAGGACAAGATATTTTTTAGTGCAAGGTGCAAGTATATATTTATATATATAGCTTGCACCTTGCACTAACCCAAAAATATTTATTATCAGATATTTGCGAGTTTCAAAAGAAAGCCGTATCTTTGAACCCGAAAGTTAGGCAGACAAACAGCGGTCAAAGTTGGACAAGCCCAACATCTGAAAATCGTTACTGTTTCGTTACCTATTTGAAATTTTGAAAGCGAAGTAGCTGAAATATAAGCGGTTAGAGTTGTAGGTTCAAAACCCTGTCTTTCCGCAGAGAGTCCTGTAAGGCGAAAGCTTTACGGGATTTTTTGTTTTTGAGGCGTTTGTCCGGGCACAAACGGAAAGAGGTAGCGGGCATCGCTAGAATGAGAAAGTGTATAATAATATGGAAACAGGATCATTGCGGATAAGTGATATACGGCCGGATTTTATCTATATGATGGAACAAGCCGTGAAAGCCCCATCGGGGCATAATACCCAACCTTGGTTGTTTCGTGTGCAAAAGGATAGGATACAGATTCTTCCGGATATGAGTAAGTCCCTTCCGGCCGTAGATCCGGATAACCGTGAGTTATTTATTAGCTTAGGATGCGCCACCGAGAATCTTTGCATTGCGGCTGAGGCAAAAGGATATACTCCGCTACCGTTTTTTTCAGGATCGGGGGAGATCACCGTACTCTTGTCGGAGGCATCGATGATTAAGGAGACGAGTGGGCTTATCGAGGAAATTTCGGTGAGACAGACGAATCGAGGCATATATTCCGGGGAAATGATTCCATCGGATCAACTGAGCTATTTGAGGAATACGCCTTTGGAGGAAAATATCAGTCTGCATTTGTGGTCGAAAGGAGAGTGGGAGTTCGATACGCTTTCTTCTTATATATTTGCGGGGAATAACCGGCAAATGAACGATCGTCTGTTTAAGCGAGAGCTGAAATCATGGATGCGTTTTAATAAGAATCATGTACGAGCTACATCGGACGGCCTGAGTTATGCGGTGTTCGGGGCGCCGAACCTTCCCCGTCTTATCTCAGAGACAATCATGGGAAGTGTCTTGAAAGCCGGCATACAAAATAGGGGAGACAAGAAGAAGCTGGACTCTTCTTCTCATTTAGCCTTGTTCGCCTTACGGATAAATACGCTACCGGAATGGTTTGCGCTAGGCCGGAGTTTGCAACGTTTTCTTTTGAGAGCTACGGAAAAGAATATCGCTTTCGCCTTTTTGAACCAGCCTTGTGAGGTGCGTGATCTTTCCGGTTTGCTGGCGAAAGACTTGTCTTTCACCAACGAGATTCCAGCCTTGATCCTCCGTCTGGGATACGCCAAGCGGAAAATGCCGTACTCACCTCGAAAGTCTTGGCGTGAGAGGCTGGTTCCGTAATGGTTAAGTCAGATAGCGAGTACCCTCGTTCATGCCAGCCTGCACGGGATATGCCAATACGAAACTGTTTGCCTGGAAGTATTTGTTGAGGTACTTGGGGATACGGGCCATGGCGGGAGCGTAGGAAAGTCCTTCCTTGCGGCTAAGGATAATCCACATCGTGTCGTCCGGTTTTATATCCCGGAAAACGATCAGGAAGTCATCCCAGTCGTTGAATTCGATATAACTGGCTTCTCCGCTTTTCTTGGCTAATAATTTCTTTAAGGCATTCAAGGTCGCTTCCGAACCGTAAAAGACTGTCGCTGCACCTGTGTTCTGGGTCACGTTTCGTAACCGGAAGATGATTTGGTTGAAACCGATTTCTTTTTCGGCCAATTCCGGGATGATGATCAGATGCCGTCTAACGGTAGAGATGGGTTGTGCGGGCTTGTATATGAATGTACTTACACTACTTTCCGCCAATACACTTTCCACGATATGGCCTAGGAAGGCCGCCGGTATATCTTTTTCCTTGTGCAATCCCACTACCAGATCTGTGATCTCCCGCTCTTTTACCACGCTGGCGATAGCATTCGATACGCTTAAGTCATATCTTAATAAATCTTTCATCCGGGTATCCGTGGCGGCAGCCGTATTGACTGCGGTCTGTAGAACCCTGCGGGATTGTTTTAACGCTTTCTCGTCTGAATGATGGTTATCTATCACTTTTAGGGCAAACAAGCCGTTCTTGTTTTGGGGAGATTTGATCGCCAAGCTGAGGTTGACCAGCTCTTCCACGGTCTCTTCATTGCTGACCGGTATCAAGATATGCTCTGATTCTTTTTTGTTTTCCTCCTTATCGGATATATCTTGGGCCGCTATGTTATGAGCGCCTTTTTGGGCGGCGAAAGAGGCGATGGTACAAGTGACAAGTATCATCAGGATCGTACCGTTCAACACGCTCTCATTTAATAACCGGATTGGTTCCCCATTAGCGTCTGTTCCGGTGATTACGTTATATCCGACCATCACGGCGGCCAATGTAGCGGCGGCTTGTGCGTTACTTAAGCCGAAAATAACGCTTCGCTGATCTGTGGACAGATGGAAAGTCTTTTGGGTCATCCAAGCGGCTATGTATTTGGCGGCCGTAGCTACGATAATCATGATAAGCCCTACTTTAATGGTCTCGAAACTGGTAAAGAACGTACGATAATCTATTAACATACCTACGCCCAACAAGAAGAATGGGATGAATATGGCATTTCCTACGAACTCGACACGATTCATCAAGGGTGAGCTTTGCGGGATAAGGCGATTTAGGGCTAGTCCGGATAAGAACGCCCCGATGATCGCCTCCATACCCGCTACCTGAGCTAGGAAAGATCCCAGAAATACCATCACCAGCACGAATATATACTGTGATATATTATCGTGTACATGCTTAAAGAACCAACGCCCAATGAAAGGGAAACCGAATAATACGATTAACGCAAATATCAAGATGGAAACCCCCAGACGAATCCAAAACATATCGTTGACCTGTCCGGTGGCCATGCCGACAATGATCGTTAGGACGAGCAATGCCAAGGTATCAGTGATCATCGTTCCTCCTACGGTGATACTGACAGCTTTGTTTTTGCTGATACCCAGTTTGCTGATAATCGGATAGGCGATCAATGTATGGGAGGCGAACATACTGGCGAGTAAAACGGAGGTCAATACGTTGAATCGCAGGACCCATATTCCGACAACCGTTCCTAGGATCATCGGAATGAGGAATGTGTACATGCCGAATGCTAGGCTTTTCGTACTATTTCTCTTAAAATCCGCCATGTCGATTTCCAATCCGGCGAGAAACATGATATAAAGCAATCCCGCCGTCCCGGACAAGATAATGCTGCTATCCCGTAATACGAGATTAAAGCCGTGCGGTCCGATAATTGCGCCGGCAATGATCAGTCCAAGCAGGTGAGGGATTCTCAGCTTGTTTAATAAAAGGGGAGCGGCCAGGATAATTAAAAGAATCAAGAGAAATTTTAATACCGGGTCCGCTAAGGGCAATGTGAAATCTATTGTCGAGGCTAATACCATATGCGTAATTTTTTCGTTATAATTTGAAACAAAAATAATAAGAATTTGCGGAGATTGCAGCGTTTACGCCAACTTTGCATCTTCTTTTATAGATAACAATGAATGTGTGAGTTTTATAAGTTAAAGTATATGTAAATCTTGGGACATTAGCGTGAACCGATTATATTTGTACATACATTGCATTGAGTTTATTGTTATAAAACTAAAAAGCGTTTAAACCCTTTGCATAAAAGGGTGTCAAACATGAAAAGAGAAAAATATTTATTTAATGTAGAGGAGAAACAAATATGAAACCCATGAAATTAACATCTTTAGTGATGATGCTTCTGATCGCGTTTAGTGCCGCGGCTCAGGAGGAGTTCTTTGATGATGTGTATTTCTCTTCCAAAAACAAGAAAAAGAAAGAACAGGTTGAAGAGAAAAAGGTTGTTCAGCCGAAACAGGAGTCTAGGGCCCTGGTCGCTACAGCCAAGAGCCCAGCTTCTTCAGACAGCCGGGATGTGGATGAATATAACCGTCGTTATACATCAGTCGAGGTAGAGGAGCCTTATCGTGAGGATGATTCCGTTATCTATGAGGATAGCGATGAGAATGAGTCTTCTTCCGAGCGTCGTTCGGATACTGAATATACGGAACGTATCATTCGTTATCATTCGCCGAGTAAGATTACGATCGCCGGAGCGGATCAAGTCGATTTGTATCTGAGTGACGGATATTATGGTTACGGCTATGATACGGATTATTCGAACGGTAGCGCGAACGTGAATTTTAATATCAATGTCGGCAACGGCTGGGGCTCGCCTTGGTATACAGGTTGGTACGATCCTTGGTTCTATAGCTATAGCCCTTGGTGGACTTATTCATCTCGCTTCTACGGCCCGTCTTGGGGATTCGGCTGGGGCTGGGGAGGCTTTTATGCCGGCTATTATAGTCCGTGGTACGATCCATGGTATGGCCCGTCTTGGGGCTGGGGTGGAGGCTATTGGGGTGGCCATTGGGGACATCATCACCATTACTATCCCGGTTACTACTCGACTCCAAGTAGACATTATTCAAACGGACGTTCCTCTTATCGAGATAATCGCTCTTATGCGAGTGGCAGAGGTTCCGGTTATACAGGTGGGCGGAGCAGTGGCTCTTCTTCCTTGAGAAATTCAGGATCGACTACAAGACCTTCGTCTTCAAGTTCATTGAGCAATGGACGTGCGGGATCTACCCGTAGGGAATCTGCTATATCCTCTGGTGCGGGACGTCGTTCCTCTTCTTCTGTTAGAAATTCGGCAACGACAAGAAGTAGCTCGGGCATACGTAATAGCTCGGCGAGAACAAGGATTTCCAGAAGTAGTTCTGGAGCCGCATCTTCTTCCGGACGTCAATATTCAGCTCCGGTAACACGTTCCTCTTCTAGGAGCAGTAGCGATTTCTCAAATAGTCGCTCTTCTTCCAGTCAATTTAGAAGTTCCTCTCCTTCTCGTAGTAGTTCGGTAGGTTCTTCTTCCGGTAGCTTCGGTGGAGGTCGTTCTAGTGGAGGCTCTGTTGGTGGCGGAGGTGGCCGTGCCGGTGGTGGTCGCAGGTAAAAGTGTTAGGTTGATAAAATTAGAGATACGATGAAAAGGATAGGAATTATAATGTCGGTGCTTGCCCTGTGTGGCGGCACCGCTTTTTCGCAGTCACAGTTGGATGCCTTTAAGTATTCCCAGACGGAGTTGAATGGTACGGCTCGTTATTTAGGAATGGGTGGTGCTTTTGGTGCGTTAGGTGGTGATATTTCCGCTATGAATACGAACCCGGCAGGCTTGGCGATTTATAAAAGCTCGGAGGTGGTTACGACATTGAGTTTGTCTTCGGCCTCGGCGAAGACCGATTGGCTTGGTTCGAAGGTGGATAACAGCCGTACGAAGGTGAGTTTCGATAATATCGCTTACGTAGGATATTTCCCGACAGCGAATGATGAGGGTATCGTGAGCTGGAACGTTGGTTTCTCTTATAATCGCTTGAAGAATTATAGCCGGAACTATACGATGGCTACAGGAGGTGATTTGAATACTTCTCTTTCTGATTATGTGGCCATGCGTGCGGCAGGAATACCTAGCGGACTGTTAGGGGAGGATAAGGACTATAATCCTTATAACAATCAAGACTTGGGTGATTGGCTATCTATTCTAGGATACAATGCCGGTTATATGGATTCATATAACGATAATGATAAAGAGTATTATAGTGCGTTCGGAGATAATAATGCGGATGGGCAATGGAGTCCATATTTATTGCAAGGAGGTCAATTAAAAGTTTCAGAGCGAGGTTCCGTGGATCAATATGATTTGGCTTTCGGTATAAATATATCGGAACTTGTGATGCTTGGCGCTACGGTTGCGATTACGGATCTGAACTATCGATATCAGTCATCGTATGATGAGGAATTTACGAACGGCAATAATTTATACTTAGATAATTACTTGGATACGGATGGTACCGGGTATTCATTTAATGTGGGTGCCATTGTTCGTCCCGCCGATTTTCTTCGCTTGGGTGTGGCTTATAATTCTCCTACATGGTATAAGATGACAGATCGCTATTATGGTGAGGCCGGTTCTTATCTGACCTTTATGGATAAAGGGGAGATGAAGGAGCGTAAACTAGATGCCGCTACCCCTAATAATGCTTATTATGACTATGAATTCCGTTCTCCGGATAAATGGATCTTTAGTGCCGCCGCTATCTTGGGTACGACCGCTTTGATAAGCGTTGATTACGAGTTGATGAATTATAAGAATATGCGTATGTATCAAACGGATGGTAGCAGTAACGTGTATACTAACCAAGATATAACGGATAATTTCAAGTCAATGAATACGATCCGTGTAGGTGCGGAGGTAAAGGTTACTCCTCAATTTGCCGTAAGAGCAGGTGTCGCCTACAGCGATAGTCCGATCAAGGATAAACTGAAGAATGGAGAGAAAGAGGTCTTTACGGTTGGTACGATTCCTAATTATACGATCGATAAAGGGGTCATGAATTATACGGTAGGTATCGGTTATCGCTTCACCCCGAACTTCTATACGGACTTGGCTTGTGTATTCCGTACGCATAAGGAAGATGTTTATGCGTTCTCTAATATGTTTGCGGGAGATGATCCGAAACCATTCCTCGAAGCCCAACCCGCCACGATGAAAACAAACACGACTCGTGTAGCTTTGACATTGGGATACAAGTTCTAATATACATATATTTTAGATCAGTAAAGTCCCCTGTTCGTACGTTAAAGGTGCGGGCAGGGGACATTCTTTTTATAATTTGAAATAAAATGTTTGTTGGTTTAAAATATTTTTCGTTCTTTTGCTTCCATAAATAACATTGTATAACAGTTAAACCCCATCGCCTATAGCATAAACATTACTCGAATAAACTAAAAATGTGAAAGTAATGAAGACTTTAAAAATGATGACCGACGAGGAATTGGTTGTCCTTTATGCAGAAGGTAATAATGCCGCTTTCGATATTTTATTAAATCGATACAAAAGTAGCATTCATTCTTACATTTATTTCATAGTACGTAACAAAGAGCTTACGGAGGATATCTTTCAAGAGACCTTCGTGAAGGTTATCATGACTATAAAACAAGGTCGCTATACTGAGAACGGCAAGTTTAAGGCATGGATTACTCGTATTGCCCATAACTTGATTATCGATAATTTCCGTCAAGAACGTTGCGAAAACACGATCTCGAATGATGAGGTAGAAATCGACTTATTTAATAATATCAAGCTTTGCGATGGTACGATAGAGGATAATATCGTGCGCCATCAAGTATTGTCTGACGTGAAGAAATTGGTAAAGCATTTGCCGGATAACCAGCGTGAAGTGTTGGAGATGCGTTACTATCAAGACCTTAGTTTTAAGGAAATCGCCGATATCACGGGGGTTAGCATCAATACGGCCTTAGGGCGTATGCGTTACGCTATCTTGAATATGCGCCGTATGGCCGATGAGAACCGTATCGAGCTATCTATGGTGTAAAATAATTTTCTTTCCATGCAATAAGTCTTAGGTCCCTACGTTTTATTAGCAAACAAGATAAAAATAGAGGTGCCTATGAGGAAGCTTTCTACGCAATGCATGGATGATTTGGAGAAAAAAGTGAAAAGTGCCCCGGAGGCGAAAAGTTCGCCTCGGAAGCAAACGATGGATTTCTTGAAACAGTTTGCGAGGGCTTATCAAGCGGAACCGGCTGTACGTCCGGAGCTCTGCGGGTATGTGTTGAACTAAGAATTACGGAAAGAGAATCTATATTATTAGGTTCTCTTTCTTTTTTTGTGTACTTTTGTAAAAACAAAAGACAAGATTATGAAGCATTTGATAGCGCCTTCCCTGCTTTCCGCTAATTTTCTGGATTTGCGGAAGGAGATGGAGATGATAAATAAAAGTGATGCCGATTGGTTGCATCTGGATATTATGGATGGGGTATTCGTGCCGAATATCTCGTTTGGTTTCCCGGTACTTAACGCATTAAAGCCTATATGCCAGAAGCCGATGGATGTGCACTTGATGATCGTGGAGCCCCAGAAGTTTATCCCCGAAGTGGCGGCTACGGGAGCCTATATGATGAACGTGCATTATGAGGCATGTACCCATTTGCATCGGACGGTAGCGGCTATTAAGGAAACGGGCATGAAAGCGGGTGTCACCTTGAATCCGCATACGCCCATATGCTTATTGGAAGATATTATCCAAGATGTGGACATGGTTTTATTGATGTCCGTGAATCCGGGATTTGGTGGTCAACGTTTCATTGAGCATTCCGTAGATAAGGTGGCTCGTTTACGAGAAATGATAGACCGGAAGGGATTGAGTACTATGATCGAGGTAGATGGCGGGGTGAATTTAGAGACGGGGAAGCGCTTGGTTGACGCCGGTGCCAATGTGTTAGTCGCCGGTAACTTCGTATTCAAATCTCCAGATCCGATACAAACAATTAAAGACTTGAAAGCTTTGTAGAACATATTAATATATCACAAAACCTAACTATCATGATTGAGGAAATACAAAAGCGGCCTTTTGTACGGCCGCTTTTTTTATGGATAACCGGAATTTTATGTTATGCGTTTTTACCTGCCTCTTCGCTCCTATATGTTTTAGGGGTTTTATCTGCTTTGGTTTTTCTTTTTTTGGGGTTCTCGTGGGGGCAAGGGCATGCTGAGTTGCAATACGATTCCCGTTGGATATGGGGAGCTATAGTCTCCGTTTTGATTGTATGTTTGGCGGTTGAGGTCTGTTGGTATAGTGACCGGCGTATAGCGCTTGTAAATGAGCCTGCTTCTTCTTTAGATTTATTGGCTACCAAGGCTCAATATTCTTTGGTAAATACATTTGATCGTTTGCGTTTATCTGATGAGGAGAAATCTATTTTGGCTACATTGACATTGGGATATAAGAAAGCGATGAGTCGGGAAACGAAAAGGCGCTTCTCTTTGGCGGGCGTGTCTCATATATTAGCGGTGAGCGGTTTTCATGTTGCCGTGATTTGTGGATTCTTATCTTTCTTTTGCTCGTTTATGCCAAGATGGGGGATAGGACGTTGGGTTCGTTATATCATTCTGGTGGGAAGTCTTTGGGGGTTTGTCTTTATCACAGGATTAGCGCCCTCGGCGGTACGGGCAGCCTTGATGCTATCTTTATATTTAACAGGAAGGGCGCTTAGGCGTGTTACGGATGGATATAATACATTGGCCGCCGCCGCTTTCTGTATGCTGGCCTATAATCCGTATTATCTGTTTGATGTCGGTTTTCAGTTAAGCTATTTGGCTGTGTTTTTTATTTTATTCCTAGTGCCTCGTTTCAAGGAATGGATAGTGGTGAGAAATCCTTTGTTGGCCATGCCTTGGGAATGGATTACGGTGTCTATTGCTGCACAGATAGGTACTGCTTTGCTCTGTTTTTATTATTTTGGACAATTTTCGACAGTTTTCTTGTTTACGAATCTACCGGTCACTCTCTTGGCTATGTTTTTGATTCCTTTTGCCTTTTTGTGGTTAGGCTATCCGGTGGATTTCTATGGATATGACTGGATACAGAAGATCGTAGAAGGGCTGGTTCATGGCATGGTAAGGGTAGTGGACGTGTTTAGCGTTATGCCTTATGCGACGATTACGGGTCGTTTTAGCTTCTTTGAGATGCTAGGAGGTTATGGGTTTCTTGTTTTATGCTTGATATATATGAAGATACGGGAACCAAAAGTTTTGTTAGCCGCCTTAACCCTTTTGTTAATAATATCAGTAAAGATCCTTATTGAACTTTTTTTGATAGCCGGAAACTAAAAAAGTCGTACCTTTGGGGGTGAAAACAAAAAGATTATATGATCACTAAAATCATTCAAGAAGAGAAGATTCAGAAAGCCAAAAAATACGTAGAGAAAGGCGAGAGTTTTGTTATCGTGACGCATGTCTCACCAGACGGCGACGCATTAGGTTCATCCCTTGGTTTATATCATTTCCTATCCGCTTACGGTAAGGATAATGTAGCGGTAGTGGTACCGAATGCATTTCCCTCTTTTTATAGATGGATGCCGGGCGCTAAGGATGTCGTGATACATGAGAAATATCCGGATTTCGCCGAGAAATTGATCAAGGAAGCGGATGTTATTTTCTGCCTCGATTTCAATGAACCCAAACGTATCGAGAAACTGGCTCCGGCGGTGATCGCCTCAGAAGGCCGCAAGGTGATGATCGATCATCATCTGAACCCCGCAGATTTTTGTCGTGTGACGATGTCGTATCCGGAGATGTCTTCTACCAGTGAGATGATCTTCCGTTTTATTTGTCGTATGGGGATGTTCGATTTATTGAATCGGGATGCCGCCGCTTGTATCTATACGGGTATGATGACGGATACGGGATCGTTCACCTATAATTCGAATAAACCGGAGATTTATACGATCGTCAGCGAATTGATCAAGAAGGGGATTGATAAGGATTTGATCTATCGTAAGGTGAATCAGGTCTATTCCGAGTGCCGTTTACGTATGATGGGATATGTGTTGTATGAGAAGATGAGGGTTTATCCGGAACAACAGGCGGCTCTTATCACGTTATCGAAAGAGGAACTGGATCGTTTTCAGTACCAGGCAGGAGATACGGAAGGCTTCGTGAACTTGCCGCTAAGCATAGAGAACGTAAGCTTTAGTGTCTTTATTCGTGAGGACAGCGATTATATAAAGGTATCGCTTCGCTCTGTGGGCGATTTCCCTTGCAACCAGTTTGCCTCTACTTATTTCAACGGGGGTGGACATAAAAATGCGTCCGGAGGTGAGTTCTATGGCTCTTTATCTGAGGCCGTAGCCGTGTTTGAGAAAGGTTTACAGGAATTTAATCCTAATAAATCAGAAGATTTAGGCAAACATGCGTAAGGTTTGACGAAGATTATTTACATTTGCGATTCATTCAATTAAAGACTAACAAATGAAGAAAGGTTTTAATATCCTGTTGATTCTGTGTGCCGCATTAGTTGCTATCTCTTGTAGCAAGACAAAGTCGTACACGGATATGTTGAAAGATGAGAAAAAGGCAATCGAGCGTTTTATCGATGATAAGGGCCTTGAGATCTTAGATGATTTTCCTGCTGATAGCGTATTTAAGGAAAATCAGTTTGTGCTCTTGGATAATGGTGTCTATTTGAATATTATTGATAAGGGAAGCGATCAGAGAGCGGTGCAATATAAGACGAAAATGTTGTACCGTTGTAAGATGAGTTACTTCATGGATTCTACCATTGTCGCTATTGAGAACTATGGCCCGCATAGTAATGGAACTTCTCCTATCGCTTTTACATATGGGGATTATTCGAAGAATTCACCTTATGATCCCTCTTATTATTATGTAAGTGAGGGAATGCAAGAGCCTTTGAAGTATGTTGGAGATCGGGCTAAAGTGAAAATGATAGTGCCTTTCAAAAGAGGAGCCTATAATGATCAATCAAACGGTCAACCTGTATATTACGAAATTCTAGAATATATATTTGAAGAAAACTTATGACACTAATTAAATCTATTTCCGGTATTCGCGGTACAATAGGCGGTAGCCCGGAAGACGGATTGAATCCGTTAGCTATTGTTAAGTTTGTAGCCGCTTATGCTACATTCATCCGAAAAAACACAAAAGTGGAGACCAATAAGATCGTTGTAGGGCGTGACGCACGTATCTCCGGTCCGATGGTTAAACAAGTCGTCCTAGGAACGCTTACCGGTATGGGATTTGATGTGGTGGATATCGATCTGGCCACGACTCCTACTACCGAATTGGCCGTAGCTATGGAAGGGGCTTGCGGAGGTATTATCCTTACCGCCAGTCATAATCCGAAGCAATGGAATGCCTTGAAGCTTTTGAATGAGAAAGGTGAGTTCTTGAATGCCGCTGAAGGGGCTGAGGTATTACGCATAGCTGCCGCCGAGGACTTCGAGTTCGCCGACGTGGATCATTTGGGCAAGGTAATCCCGAATGCGACTTATAAGCAAAAACATATTGAGAGTGTCTTGAATCTGGATCTCGTGGACGTGGAGGCTATTAAGGCCGCTAATTTCCGTGTAGCTATCGATTGTGTGAACTCCGTAGGCGGTATCGTGATCCCTGATTTATTATATGCGTTGGGCGTGAAGGAAATCTTCAAGCTGCATTGCGCTCCTCATGGAAACTTCTCTCATAATCCGGAACCCATTCCGGAAAACTTGACAGAGATCTCCGATTTGATGGGACATGCGAAAGCGGATGTCGGTTTCGTAGTGGATCCGGACGTAGACCGTTTGGCGATTATCTGCGAGAATGGCGAGATGTTCAACGAGGAATACACCTTGGTCGCTGTCAGTGATTACGTATTAAGCCATACTCCGGGTAATACGGTAAGTAACCTGAGCTCCAGCCGTGCGCTTCGTGACGTTACCCGTGCTCATGGCTGCGAATATAATGCCGCCGCTGTAGGCGAGGTAAATGTGGTTACCAAGATGAAGGCTACGAATGCCGTGATCGGTGGTGAGGGCAACGGTGGAGTGATCTATCCGGCCAGCCATTACGGACGCGACGCTTTGGTAGGTATCGCCTTGTTCCTGACTCATCTGGCAAAGAAGAAGATGAAGACGAGCGAGTTGAAGGCTTCTTATCCTCCGTATTTTATCTCCAAGCAAAAAGTCCAGTTAACGCCGGAGATCGACGTGGACGCTATCTTAGCGAAAGTAAAAGAGAAGTTCTCTCAATATGATATTACGGATATCGACGGAGTGAAGATCGATTTCCCGGATAAATGGGTTCATTTGCGTAAAAGCAATACGGAACCGATCATCCGTATCTACTCTGAGGCCCATACGATGGAGGAAGCCGAGGAATTAGGCGGTCAATTAATACAGATCATCAACGAGATGTGTAAATAACACCCTTTCGGGGCGTTTTAAAATATTGGGTTCAGTCTTCAGCCGAGGTAAGCTATTTATACTCTGTTGATTTGACTGAACCCTTTTCTTTTGGATAATTCTCAGTTCGTGTAATGAATAAACTAATAAAGGTAATCTTATTTCTAATTGTCGGGATGGTTCAGGTCTTCGCATGGGGAGGGCTGAGAGGGGGCACGTTGGCCAAGGAGTTGGATGAAGCTGTTTTGAATAGATCTTTTTATCTGCAGCAACGGGAGCAACGGATCACGCAGCTAAAGGACATGTTTCTCTTGAGCAAGATATCGTTGTGGCAGGAATATGAGATCAACCACCAATTATACGAGGAATTCAAGAAAATACAACAAGACTCGGCCATCTATTACATAAAGCGGAATATGGAGATAGCGTCATTTATGAAGGATACGGTGCGCATTTATACTTCCCGCTTACGACTGGCTACGCTCTATGCTTTCTCCGGGATGTACCGTGAGTCGGAAGGTCTGTTGCGAAGCATAGACCGTGAGTTGCTGTCTAAAGAGCAGAAACAGGATTTCTATGAGGCTTATTATTCGTTTTTCTCTTATTACAGTACGAATCTGGATTCTTTTGAATATAGGAAACAACTTGATTTATACAAGGATTCGTTATTGTCTGTCTTAGATACGGCCTCTTATCGGTATAAGATAAATCTGGCGCAGAAATATCTGGCTCACGGACAGGCGAGGTCTGCGGAGAAGGTGCCGTTACTTGCAATATACAGTTCCGCATGAATGAGATCTCTAAATTCTATCCTATCATTAATGCTTCCTATCAGACACGGGAAGCTCAGGGCAAAAGGCAATTGATGACTTATTTCTTGTTGATCAGCCTATTGACGCTCTTTCTGATCCTTTCTCTTGCCTATGTGTATAGGCAGATGCGGAAGATCTCAGCGATACGAGAAGAGTTGGTTAATACCAATGCCTGTTTGGTAAAGTTGAATGGAGAGATAAGCGAGACGAATAATTTATTGCAAGAGCGAAATATACAGCTATCGGAGTCAAACCATATCAAAGAGGAATACATCGCTCATTTCCTCGATCTCTGCTCCACCTATATTAATAAACTGGAGGATTACCAGAAATCGCTACAGAAAAAGGCGATGAATAAACAGTTGGACGAGTTATTCAAGATGCTCCGTTCGACCCGTATGGTGGAGAATGAGGTGGAAGCGCTTTATGTTAACTTCGATCGAATCTTTCTTGGATTATATCCTACGTTTGTCAAGGACTTCAACGCTTTGTTGCAGCCCGAGGAACGTATCGTTTTGAAATCGGAGGATCTGTTGAATAAGGAACTTCGTATATTCGCCTTGATGCGGTTGGGGGTTACGGACAGCGTAAGGATAGCCGCTTTTCTTCGTTGCTCGTTGAGTACGATCTATAACTACCGGACCAAGGTACGTAATAAGGCGTTAGTGCCTCGTGATGAGTTTGAAGGTTGGGTGATGAGGATCGGGATTAACCGGAATCCGTTATAATCAATCTACATTTTTTAGGATGGTGATCTTTATTAACTGATTTGTATTTAATAGGATAGCGGATCATACTGTCTACATTTTTATATCAATCTTCTTTTTGCTTCTTATTCCCGGATACATTTGCGGCATAACTTTTAAAAAGAGATGCCATGAAGATTAAATTAATGATTGCCGTCGTGATCGCCTGTTTGGTGTTCACGGGATTTACGAAAGAGAACGTATCCGATACGGTCGATCACAACGCATGGAAGACATCCGGCGTCGTGGTCATACAAAATGATGTCTTTACGTTGGCCGGTTCCAACGCCCGTGCTTTGTTGAACGATGGCAAAGGCTATACGAACTTCGAGTTAGATATGGATGTACGTACCACGACCGGTGGCAAAGGTTATATTGGTATCCATACGGACGCTACGGATCGTAAAGGATATCGTATCGCCTTGAACAACGATCGGGAAGATCCGGTTTGGTGGCGGATGACGGGTAGCTTGGTGTCGGTCCGGAACCTGACGAAGAGTTTCGTGAAAGAGAACGAATGGTTCAAGATGAATATCCGGGTAGAAGGACAGCTTGTCCGGGTGCGGATTAATGGTGAGACTGTCGTAGAATATATAGAGCCTTCCAAACCTTTCCGTTTGAAGGAGAACGCTAAAGCATTGTTATCCCAAGGTACTATCTCGCTGGTGGGTACGGGACGTGGAAATCTTCAGTTTAAGAATATCTCGTTAGAGGCGTTTAGCGCGAAAGGAATAGACATTCCCGCTCAATGGGCGAATGCCGTGGATGAGCAGACGGACGAGATTATTCGTTTGCACCAAGAGGACTTCCCCGTGCTTGATTATCATGTTCATTTAAAAGGTGGATTGACGAAGGAAGTAGCCGCACGGCAGTCACGCCAGACGGGTGTTAATTATGGCTTGGCTATCAATTGTGGCATCGGCTTCTCGATCACGAACGATACGGAGTTGTATAATTATCTGGATACCATGCGTACCCAACCCTTTATCTTGGCTATGCAAGCGGAAGGACGTGAGTGGGTAACAACCTTTTCGGAGGCGGCCCGCAACAGCTTTGACTATGTGTTTACCGATGCCATGACGTTTCTGGATCATAAGGGGCGGCGTACGCACCTATGGGTAAACAAGGAAGTGATTATCGATGATGAGCAAGCATATATGGATATGATGTTGGACCGTATCTGTTCTGTCTTGGAAGAGCCGGTCGATATGTACGTGAATTCCTGTTTCCTTCCCGATGCGATGAGTGACCGATATGATATGTTTTGGACAGAAGAGCGTATCGACCGTTTCGTGAATGCCTTGGCAAAAAGCGGAAAGGCTTTGGAGATAAACGAGCTTTATCATATTCCGAATAAAGCGATCATTCAGAAAGCGAAAGCCGCGGGTGTAAAGTTCACGTTCGGTTCCAACAATATCACGCCGGAGGTAGGAACGCTCGATTATTGCATCCGTATGAAAAAGGAATGCGGTTTGACGGCGCAAGATATGTATAAACCACACATTAATATATAAGATTAGTTTTAAGGTCTGAACAAACATTAGATTTAAGGTAGAGGTATTAGTGCTTTAGGCAAAGATTGTTAGGTTTCGAGGTAAGATACATATGGAGTTACAGTTATAATATAATAGGTCGATTACTATAGGACAAAACATCTTATTTACTATATATAAAGATAATCATATATAGTTACATTCCACAAACCACGACGTGAATTATACAAACCATGCTGTGGTCTGTACGATTCACGCCGTAGTTTGTGGAATGTAACTGTATCTTACGAAGAATAAACAGGCTCTTGAATAACTATTCTAGCTGAAGTGTAGCGTTTTTATCCTATAGGAAAATAGCGGTGAATTCCTTTTCGAAATTCGGGGTGAATGCGCCTTTTCCCAGATTCTCTTTGATCTCCTCGATCGGCCAGAAACGTCCTCCGTCCAGTTCCTCGGGATCGGGGGTGATGGGGCCATCGTAAGTGGTCCGGAAGCTGTTTACCAATTCCTTCTCTATGGAAGACTCGAATATATAACGTTTGATGAAGACAGGCGTAAAATTGGTAATGCCCAATTCCTCACGAACCTCACGGCGCAGGGCCTCTTCCACGCTTTCTCCATAATCAATATGCCCACCTACGGCCGTGTCCCATTTTCCCGGTTGTATATCCTTGTTCATGGAACGTTTTTGGAGATATAGATCTCCATCCTTATTAAAGATATGTAAATGGATTACGGGATGCAGCAACTTACTTCCGCTATGACATTCCTTGCGAGTAGCCTTTCCGATCGTCTCACCTTCCTCGTTTACCAGAGGAAACCATTCTGTTCTCATATTTTAAATAGACTTTAATTTACTGATAACCGTACCTAACTCCTCATCCGTTAAATTATTTCCATACGTAGCGTAATCCAAGCGGAACGTACATCCATTCTTGTATTCAGAGCAGCCATAAGCGGTTTTGCCCCGGAGGATAGAGCCTTTGTGACAGATGGGGCAAACGGGCTTATCCGTTGATGGAAGCTCCAATTCGGGAGTAGCCTCTGCTTTCTCTTTCTTGGCACGAGGCTTACGAGGTTTCTTTTCCTTTTTCTCCTTGGGTTCGTCTTTGGGAGTTTCTTTAGCTGCTTTAGACGTATCCTCAATCGTAATCGTTCGCCGGGTTTGGTCGGAAAGGACGTTTATGACGACCTCGTTTACCATCTGCTTCAACTCATCCAGAAAAGTACGGGCCTCATAAGTCCCTCGTTCAATCTGGCGTAGTTTCTTTTCCCAAAGCCCCGTCAACTCTGCGCTTTTCAGCAGTTCCTCATGGATCGTGCCGATCAATTCTGCGCCGGTAGCGGTGGGATAAAGATTCTTACGTTCCTTTCGTATATAATTACGCTTAAATAAAGTCTCGATGATCGCCGCACGGGTAGAAGGACGGCCGATGCCGTTTTCCTTTAAGGCATCCCGCAGCTCGTCATTATCCACTAATTTACCGGCGGTTTCCATCGCCCGCAATAAAGTAGCTTCTGTATAAGGTTTCGGAGGCTGGGTCCAAGTCTCTTTCAAGATCGGTTTATGCGGGCCGCTTTCTCCTTTCACGAAATCGGGCAATACGCCTTCTTCCTCGGTAGGTTCAGCCTCCGGATCTTTCTGCTCGGCTCCGAATACGACACGCCAACCCGGTTTGAGGATTTGCTTTCCAGTCACCTTGAATTCTACCTTATCCACTTGACCCAAGACCGTAGTGGTCGATATCTCGCAATCCGGATAAAAGGCGGCAATAAAACGACGGGCTACCAAATCGTACACCTTCCGTTCCGTATCCGTAAGATTGCGGGCGGGGACTCCGGTAGGGATGATCGCATGGTGATCGGTAACCTTCGAGTTATCAAACACTTTCTTGCTCTTCGGCAATTTCTGATTCATCAAAGGAGCGGTAAGCTCCGTATAATCCACCAGCCCTTTCAAGGTATTGGGAACTTTCGGATAGATATCATCACTAAGGAAAGTCGTGTCGACACGCGGGTAGGTTGTCACCTTCTTCTCGTAGAGCGATTGGATCAACTTTAGCGTATCGTCCGCCGTAAACGCGAATTTCTTATTACATTCCACCTGCAACGAGGTCAAGTCGAATAGGCGAGGGGCGAATTCCTTCCCTTTCTTCTCGGTGATACTGGTAACAGTAAAATCCTGTTCCTTTACCTTCTCCAGAAAAGCCTCGCCTTCCTCTTTCTTCGTGAACTTACCTTTCGTGGCGGAGAAAGTCGTATTCCTGTAAATGGTCTTTAATTCCCAATAGGGTTCCGGCTTGAAATTGTCGATCTCGGCTTGCCGGTTTACGATCAAGGCGAGCGTTGGGGTTTGCACACGGCCGATCGATAATACCTGCCGGTTCTGCCCGTAGCGCAAGGTATAAAGGCGGGTGGCGTTCATCCCCAGCAACCAGTCGCCGATGGCACGGGATAGTCCGGCCTCATATAACTTATTGAATTCCGTCTGTTCTTTGAGTTTTTGGAAACCTTCCCGAATCGCCTCCTCTGTAAGCGAGGAGATCCAAAGGCGGTAGACGGGGCATTTACAACCTGCCTTTTGCATGACCCAGCGTTGGATCAGCTCTCCCTCTTGGCCGGCATCACCGCAGTTGATGACCATCTCGGCATTTTGCATCAGGCTCTCGATTACCTTGAATTGTTGCTCATACGTAGGATTCTCGATTAGTTTGATACCGAACCGGGGAGGGATCATAGGTAGTGACCCCAGACTCCAGCGTTTCCAGTTCTCCGCGTATTCATGCGGTTCTTTCAGGGTACACAAATGCCCGAATGTCCAAGTTACCTGATATCCGTTTCCTTCGATATACCCATTCATTCGTTGGGTTGCCCCTAATACTTCCGCGATTTCCCGGGCCACACTCGGCTTTTCGGCGATACAAACTTTCATCAATACATCATCCTTTCTTAAATGAACAGACAAAAATACATGATTATTTCCGAATGAGCAAAGATGTTTGTTATCGTGAGTTTATAAAGCTGTATGATGGAGTTGCTGATTTTGGTTCAATTTGTTTTTACCTTTGGGAATTTTGCATACATTTGAACCTATGTAATCGAAGTGGGAGAATAAGTTGAATGGCAGACATTGATTCAGAGAAAGAAAGAAGGCTTGTGGCGGACTTGCTAGAAGGGGACGAGTCGGCCTTTTGTGAATTATATGCCCTGTATAAGGACCGCTTGATGTGGTTTTCCTTGAAATTCCTTAAATCCCGGGATATGGCGGAAGATGTTTTTCAGGATGCTTTCGCCTCTATTTGGCAGAATCGCCGTTTCTTGAACCCGAATGTACCTTTTGGCCCGTATGTGTATACGATCGTGAAAAATCGGATCTTAAACCTGTTGGCGGGACTGGATCGTGAGTTGGAGCTGAGGGATAAGATACGGTCCGCCTCATTGGATAGCACGAACGAGACGGAGGACTCGGTATTGGATACGGATTTAAACGCATTGTTGGATAAGGCGCTTGAAACGTTGACCCCACAACAAAAAAGGGTTTTTGATATGAGCCGTAAAGATATGAAATCCCATAAGGAGATAGCCGACAGTTTGGGTATCTCGGTATATACGGTACAACAACATATCTCTACGGCCTTGAAAGTGATCCGGGCGTTTCTGGCTAAATATGCGGAGACTTATATGAAGCTACTGCTCTAAAAACACACCTCCCTTTATTCATATTCCCGATAGGCACCGAACCGGGCTAAGCGATCCTCGCCGAGTTGTTCCGGTACAGGTTGCGGGGAGAGGCCCAAGCCTTCGTTGATCTGTTCCCAAAGTCCCGTACGGGTGTAAGTTTGATGCACTTTCTGGAAATGGGTGGATAGTAATAAATCCTTGGCTTCTTGATATTGCTTCTTATCAATCAGTAGCTGTACCTTTCGCTCGACCACCCATTCATCAGAGGACGCGTTTATCTTATCCAGCCATTTTTGCCGTTCCGGTAAAGCCTCTGTTCCAAACTTCTTTAATACTTTATCCCGCTCGATAACCAACTGGGGATGTAGGTTCAACCACGAGGTCTCGGGGATAGCGGCGTAAGTATCTCTCGCCTTTTCCCACGCCTGCCGACGAACATATAGCCTTGCCAATAAAGCTTTCGCCAGATCGATATCCGGAATGGATAGTTGTTCGATCGCCTCCTCTACACGTTCTCTTCCAGCCAACCAAGTCCCATAGTGGAATTGCCAATAATCCCGTTCCGGCCGGGGAGATATTTGGATCGCCCAACGAAAAGCATCGTCCAGATCTTCCATGCCGGATGGAGCCCACTGCCCGTCTTCCGGATAGGGGGCGGCGGGAAGCGTGGACTTATTCTTATAGGCATCGGCTAAGGCGATCCAGATGGAAGATTCATTCTTCCGGGCCCAGTCGAATAGCGGGATGCGATCGATCGGGCGAAGCCTTAATGCCGGAACCTTTAAGGAATAGATATCCAAAGGATGATCTGTCGGTATCCAATATTCTACGTGATTCTTTTTCTCGCCGGGACGCAATTCGAGCTTGATAGATTGGTCGCTGATCGGGCCACCTTGGATTTCTACGTAAGGCTGCCGGTCGGGGGTACTGAGCATAGACCATTCCTTGTCGCCGGCTACGCCATAACTCCATAGCTTGATACCGGGCGTACTGGATTCGTCGGCGATATGATAGAGCCCGCTGCCCAAGGAGGGAGTGTAGGCCCCGAAAGCATTCACGTCTTTCGTTTTCCAGAAGTAGCCGGTCATCTCTTTGATATCCCGTTCATGATGGATTCCTTCCGTTTTCCAGTCGATCGTGTCCAACGTGGAGGCATGGGATAATACGGTCCCGTTCGGGAAATCGTATTGGGTATCCGGTGCGCAAGGAAGGGCGGCGTTGGACCATGACATCCATGGATAGGCTTGCTTTCCCGGGTTGTAGTAAACAACCCTTTGGGTAAGGCATTCGTCTTTATCTCCTAAGGAATATTCTACAGACCATTGCATACCGTAATGAGATTCCCGTTCTCCGCATGTTACATATGTGCGGTCTCCCGTATGATCGATCTGATAAAGCACCGGCTCATTTTGCGTGGGAGAGTGGGAGATCGGGAAACTGACCTCGATCCCCCCGGCCACGAAATAGAAACGGGGTAATATCCGTGTGTATTTGATTACGTCCGGCCTGTACAAGACCTCCTTGCCGCTCCCCTTGTGAGTGAGGGATATTACTTTCCCGCAAAGATCGGGGCAGATGATAGCCTTGACTTTCTCGTTTTCTAGCGAGATCATCCGGTACCTTTTAGGCACCGGACGATTTGAGGTCTCGCTATAACTCATATAGGGGTATACGCCATTCGGGTCCAAGGCGGTCGGTAGCGGGCCGGTGGGCGTCAATACGTGCGTCAGCTGTATCTGGTCGAACTTCTCGCAAACAACAGGTGTTGTTTGCGAGAAGGCCGGCCCTGCGGCTACGCTTGCCATGAGTGATAGGATTAAACGATATGCTTTCATGTCTTTCCTGCTATATAAGCCCATTATTTCGCCAAAAGATCGGACAGTTGACGGATGATGAGGTTACCCTTACGTACATCCGCCGAGATCTTGTTCTCATCGAACTCTTTCTCTTTCGGGAAGATAGACAAATGTTGGTCTAGCTGCTTCAATAAGCCTTGAGCTTGAGCGTTACCCGATTGGGCGGTCAGTTCCCGTAAGATACGGACCTTCTCGAAATCCACGATACCTTCTCTCATTTTCTCGAAGCGGATGCAACTTTTGCCTCCCGGATATACCATGTAGCAATCGCCTGCTGCCCAAGAGCCATGACGTGCGTCGCGATCGGCATCTTCCGGCCAAGCGTCGTAAGCCCATCGCAAGAAGCCGTCGTACCCATACGCCATTACATACCAACTGATCCAACGTCCCTCGATAGGAGGTGAGAACACGAAGTTGTTCGGGATCGGCGGGTTACAGCATACGTATACGGTGGACGTGCGTCCGGTGGCGGCCCGTGCCTTTTGCTCGGCGATGGTAGGTTCCTCTCCGTAAAGGAAAGAATAATCGTCCAGCAGTCCGTCCAATTCCTTATGCCAATTGCCGGCGTAAGTGATCTTCCAGCATTTATCATGGTTACGTACGACATTGATAGCCGCTAAGGTCTCTTCCATCGGATTCTCGTTGATTCCGATATAGGTGATGTCCAACCAGCTTTTAGCTTCCAGGTGGAACTTGAAATCCGTGAGGAAGATATTCCACATCTTCTTGAATTCCTCTGAGCTTGGCGCCCAGTTGATATAAGAATAATCGCCCGTAGCCTCGTCCTTATAGCGGTGACGGAATCCCCAAGGAATCGGGGTATAGAGGGTGATTGCCTCGTCGATGCCACATTCCATTGCTAATTCTACGTACTCGTCGAAGATCTTGTAGTCGAAGGCCCATGTGCCGTCTGCTTTCTTGATCCACTCGATCATGCCCCCCTCGATCATATAGGAGTTATCGGACCAAGGAGAATGTACTCCATAAGTCGTGATGTAGGTACCACCTGCGTCGGCATAATGCTTCAAATGCTGCTTGAGAAGCATCTTATGTTCTGGTGACCACGGTTCCACGTGATTGTACCATGCCACGGCCCATGGGTTCTGCCATAGGTCCAGACGGTATTTCCAGTCTTTCGGATAGGGGAGCAACTGGTTTTGCACCACGATCTCCAGATTCAATAGTTGAGGAGCCTTGCCTTTCGCCCGCACCTCCACCTGTCCTTTATACGTGCCGGGAACGGTTCCTCTCGGCACATCCACCATCATCCATACCGGACGGGTGGTTTGGGAAGGGAGATCGAAGCGGTCCAGCGTCTCGAAACGGTCTGGCATCAAGAAGCCGGATTTGTAGGGAGATTCCCCGCAGATGGCTTTTTTCTCGGCATACGGATAATTGGACAATACGTAACGCACCAACTCGAAGGTAATCCGATCTTTCGGGATGATGTTTCCCTCGGCGCTCCTCAAGTCTTGCGTAGAGACACGTACTTGTTCCAACGCTTCTGACGACCATACCAATATCTGGGCATTCGCTCTTTCCCCCCTCCAAACGGTCGTAGAGTAGGAAGATGATAAATCGTTGTCATGGTTTACGGGTACTTCCTTCCGGAAATAAAGCCGGTCGGTTGATCCGAAGGCGGAATGGATACCCGCCTGATTGCTCCAAGCGGGTTCATTCACGCAAAAATCAAATGTTAACTCCGGGTCATAGTGATGACTCCGTACAGGGACAAACGTGGAATCCATCTGCCCCGGATACACTTGGCCTAGACTGATATGAGAATAAATAAAAAAACTAGCTATCGCTAAAAAGTATTTCTTCATGCTATAAAAATTTAAGATAATTCATATTTAAATGGGATTCCCCTCCCAGATAGGTAGGCCCTCCCTTCTCGTATAGGTAGGGCCTACCCTCATATATATAGTCGCTTATTCTTGGAAAAACCCTTACCAGCCCGGATTCTGTTCCAAGGTTCCTTTCGACAATTGTACCTGTTGCAAAGGGATCGGGGATAGCCAATGCTTCGGTGTCTGGAACTTGCGGGCGGATGCGGGTTGGGCGATGATAAAGCCATCGCTATCCACCTGTATATCCTGCCCGATCACCAACTCCGGGAATTTCTGTTGATACTCCGTACCCACGAATTTCACGCCACGGATCGCAAGGGGAAGAACCGTTTCCGCCGTGCCCCAACGACGTAGGTCGTCCCGGCGATATCCTTCGAATGCCAGTTCCACGGTTCTCTCACGCCGGATCTCTTCCTGCATATTCAGTCCGTTCGTAGCTACAAACGCATTGGTCAAGCGAGGCATATTCGCCCGGTTTCGCAGGTCATTAATGGTCAGGTCTAATTGCTCGTCCGTGATCTGTCCGTTCTTCTCGTATAAAGCCTCGGCCAAGATTAATAGGACCTCTCCGTAACGGAATTCCTTGAAATCGTATTCCCCAATGAATTGTACGGCATCAAGCGTTTCATCCATAAACTTGCGGATCATGTATCCGGTCCGGGTAGAATTGTTACCGATGAATCCCGGCTCTACGGTTGCCCATCCGCCCCCTTCCGAGAATATCTCGCTACCGGGTACGACAAACGTTTGCGCCATCCGGGAATCCCGGTTCTCAAATTCGCTTGTCTGGGTTTGGAATCCTTTGAACAACTTGGATTTATCGATAGGTAAACCATCGGTACAAAGGTATACGTCCGCAAGGTTCTTTGTCGGTACCATGGCACCTAATAATAGTTCCCGGGTCCAGTTATGAGTCGCTCTCAATTTGTAATACCGTCTTGCCAACAAGACTTCCTTGCTGTCGTCGCCTTCTAGGATATGAAGATATTTGTAACTGAGTTCTCCTTTCTCGCGATATAGTTCATACTCCTTGGAATCGACAATGGCTTGGGCCGCTTGGATAGCTAGGTCGAGGTATTTGCCTGCGTCCGCCATCCCGTGGTATTTTTGCCAAGTTCCTTCGAACAAGGCCGCACGGGCCTTGAGAGCTAATGCCGCCCCTTGCGTGGTACGTCCTAATTCCTCAGCGGTCAGTCCGCTTTGCTTCGGAAGGAGAGGAATGGCCTTATCCAAGTCCTCGATAATAAAATCGATGATCTCCTGTTGGCTGGAACGAGGTGTGTAAAGTTCCTCCGAGGAGGTATTTAACGGGATGTCTATCTTGGGTACTCCTCCATAAGTTTTCACCAATTTCCAATAGTTGTAGGCACGGAAGAAATGCGCTTCTGCTTTCCAACGTCCGATCTCTTCGTCCGACAAACCGGATTCCTCCGCTTTCTTAAGCAAATAAGAGGTAGATTGGACAAATTTCCATGGGTTGTCCCAATCATCCGAGTTGACCGGGGCCAGATAGGAACCGTCGCTGACATCGTTCGTGCCGGAACCAAAGGCGATATCCGAGTTCATGTCTATATATTGGGAGACCTCTTGGAGCCCAAAATAGAAATCGTTGGCGGCCAATTCAAAGTCGGCCGGCTTTTGCCAGAATACAGCGTCCGACACTTGATCCATTGGCATTTTATCCAGCTCACAACTGAATAGTCCTAAGGTGGCGGATAACGTGATAATTATATTGAATCGTTTCATAATATTCGTTTTATTAAATAGAAAACCTTAGAAAGTCAAGTCGATACCAAATGAGTAGTAACGTTGGAACGGATAGTTGAAACCTCCGGTGTCAGACTCTGGGTCCCAACCGCCTTTTACCCCGTGTATCTCGAATAAGTCTTGTCCGCTTACATAAAAACGGGTCCGCTCGATACCGATCTTCTGCAATAAGCTTTTCGGCAGGGTATATCCGATCTGGATGTTCTTTAGGCGTACGTAAGCGGCGTTGATCTTTTGCATCGTAGACGCTTGGTAGTTCCAATGCCTGATATCGCCGTGGGTCAGACGAGGATAATATGCGTCTTGACGATCCTCATTCCAGGTTTGCCCATAATAGAACTGAGGCGGATATCTCCACCAGTCGCTCCAAGGCATGGAGAACTCACCTTCACGGAACAAGGTGCGTTTAGCGACTCCTTGGAAGAATACGCTGATATCAAAGTTGTTCCACTTGGCACCCAAGTTTAATCCGAATGTATATCGGGGAGTGGTTGAGCCGACATACTTAGCGTCGCCGTCGTCCCCTTCCTTATCACCGTAAGTGGAGATTTTCCCATCGCCGTTCAGATCCTTGAATTTGGCATCGCCGATACCGATATTAGAGGGTACGCCTTCCAGCTTCTTGTAAGCGTCCAGATCCGCTTGGTCCTTGACTACGCCATCATATACATAGGCGAAATAGGAGTTGATGGGATATCCTTCTCTCGTCTTGTTCAAGCCTAGCTCATAAGTGTCCGAGCCTCCGTATTCCACGAGCTTGTTCTTAGCGTCGCTCAATTGGAATTGTGCGGAATATTCGACATTACCGATTTTGTCCGTCCAGTTTAAGGTAAGCTCGAAGCCATTCGTACGCAATTTGCCCGAGTTCGTATCCGGGGGAGTTGCCCCTAGCATACTGGGATAAGTTACGGGGATCAACATATTATTGTTCATCTTCACGAAGTAGTCGAAAGAGAATCCTAAGCGGGAGTCTAAGAAAGCGGCATCAATACCTGCGTTGATATTCTCCAAGATCTCCCATGTGCGATTTACGCCGGCTAAGACATCCAGCCCCATCGCTTGTGTTTGTGAACCGCTGCCGAAAGGATAGGTCAATTTAGTTCCCCAACCGTCGTCCCTGAATTTTAGCAACTGGATATAATCGTATAGACGAATACCTTCTTGATTACCTGTTTGTCCGTAAGAAGCTCTTAGTTTCAATTCGTTGAATACCTTAGAGCTCTTTAGGAATTCCTCTTGAGAGATACGCCAGCTAGCGGATACGCCGGGGAACATTCTCCAACGGTTACCCGGGGCGAAGCGGGAGGAACCATCGTAGCGGAAGTTTGTCTCCAAGATATACTTATTCTTGAAGCTGTATCCGATACGGGCGAAAGCAGAGCTTGTCGCCCAATGTTCAGCTTTGGCGTCGTTCTTCATATTTCCGGTGCCACCAAGGTTGAGTTCCCATAATTCGTCTGTGATGAAATTATCTCGGCGTGCCATGAACATACGGACCTCTTCTGCCTCATAAGCCATACCTAACATGGCATCTAAATGATGATCCAGTCCGAAGTTCTTATTATAATTCAAGTAAGCCGTATAATTTTGATAGATGGTTTCCTCGGTCGTACGATCTACAGCGGATTGTTCGGGACTACCTGCTCCCGTATAATAATTGATGTCACCGTCCCATGTATAGAGCGGGATGGCTTTCGCTATATCCTCGTTATTCTTGTTTTTGTAGTTTAAGCCCACTTGAGCGTTAAACACGAGTCCGTCCGTGATATCGGCGATCAATCTAAAGTTACCGTTCATCTCCCGGGTATTGAACGTGGCGGTCTCGCTTTCCTTGGCCAGCGCTATCGCGTTGCTCCAGCCTCCTTGCGTGAAGAACTCTCCGTTGGCGTTATAGATCGGGAAGTTCGGCATATCAAACATCGCCTCGCCGATCACCCAAGCGCCATTACTTCCTATGTCCGTACGTTTCTGGTTATCCAAAGATACCTTTGTCTCTAATTTTAGCCACTTTGCCAATCGATAATCATAATTCATACGCAGATTGTATTTGGTATTATTATCGTCTGCATATTTTACCACGCCAAATTGTTTGCTGTAGCCGGCGGATAGGTAATAGTTAGACTTCTCGCCTCCACCGGAGATTGTTAGGTTATGGCGATGTTGTACGCCATTGGTCAGCAACTCGTCCATCCAGTCCGTGTTCGTGAAAAAGAGCTTCCAGCCGGGTTGGGTGGGATGGTCGATAGGGTTCGGATCGTTCGCTAAGATGCGATCCAGAAGCTCTTGGGTATAGAGTGGGGCGGCACCGTTGTGTATGTTCGCCTCGTTATCCATAATCGCCATCTCATAATTTGTCGGGGCTTTCATGATTCCGGTCATTTTCGTGATCGCCAAGTTCCCGTTGTAAGTAAGTTTCGGTGCTCCGCTCTTTCCTTTCTTAGTCGTGATTAATACAACACCTCCGGCGGCACGGGAACCATATATGGAGGCTGAGGCATCTTTCAATACCGATATAGCCTCGATATCCTGCGGGTTGATCATATTCATATCCCCGGGGATTCCGTCGACCAAGACTAGCGGGGTATTCCCTCCGTTCGTGGAGGAGGCGCCACGCACGTTCAAGTCGAATTCCTCGTTACCCGGTTGTCCGGATGTTCGCTGAACGACCATACCGGGAATTTCTCCTTGCAAGGCGGACAGGACATTTGTAACCGGCTTAGAGTCGATTACCTCGGAGGATATTTTCGAGATCGCTCCGGAAAGATTGCTTCGTTTCTGTGTTCCGTAACCGATCACGACTACCTCATCAAGCTTCTGGGTGTCTTCCTTTAGCTGGATATTGAGGGTTTTGTTGTTGCCTACGGCCACTTCTTCCGATAAATAGCCGATGTAGGATATGAGTAGGATCGATTTACCGTTCGCCTCGATGCTGTACTGACCGTTCAGGTCGGTAACTGTACCATTTGACGTACCTTTTACCACGACATTCGCTCCGATGATCGGTTCGCCCCGTTCATCTGTAATGATACCGGTCACTTTTCGGTCTTGCGTCACCGGAACGGAGGCGTTGCCCGCGTTTCCGAGACTGACGGCTATCGTGTTATTCTCCCGCTTAAAATAAAGATTGGCTTGCCGGGTGATCTCGTTCAATACGCTGTTGACGGGAGCGTTTTTGAACTTTAGGTTAACCTGTACGTTCCGGTTCGCGATGGCTTCTCCATAGAAAAATTTTAATCCTGTCTGCTTCGACAAATCATCAAAGACTTTCTGTATGGGTTGGTTTTTGACTTGAATTGTTATTCTTTCTTTCTGATTTTCTTGCGCTTGCAGAGGTTCAGGGGAGCCTAACGCTAAAAAAACTAAAATAATAGAACAACACATCCAATTATTCCTAGTAATAGTTGGAAAGTTCATAATTTTGTATGTTTAAAGGTTGTTTTTATACACTTTTAAAAACAGTCCGATTTATGTAATCTCCAAGGGGGTCCAATCCAAGGGTGTACATATCGGGAAAGATAAAGGGAGATCGAAGGTCAGAGGTCGGTTTCCCTTTTTTATGTGGCTAAGCTTATGTCGTATCTTTCATGGGCAAATCGATTTTAAGGTTAATGACTCGTTTTATATAACACGATCCGACTTTCTTCTTTCCGGTATCGGATGCCGGTTGAATATTGAATTGCGTTCAGTACGGCTTCCAGACTTTTATTGTCGTGCTCGCCATAGATGTAATCGTCGAATACGACATTCGGATCGAGTACGATCTCTTGATTATACATCCGCTCCAAATCGTGTATAACGCTACTGATAGGTGTCCGGTTGAAATAAAGGCCGCCTTGCAGCCAAGCCGTTACTTTTTGGGCGTCCTCGTTCTTTTTAAGAATCTCTCCATTTGTGTTATTCACGATTATCTGCTCGTTCGGTAATAGGCGCATTACGCTTTCGGGCATATCCACCTCAACTTTTCCGGTCCGAACGCTGACGGCCATCAACTCATCCTCTTGATAGGCTTTTACGTTGAAAGAGGTTCCGAGTACTTTTACGTCGGCTTGCCGGGTACGGACGATGAAGGGCTTGCCCTCGTCTCTCATGACATTGAAAAAAGCTTCTCCTTCCATTTCTACCAAACGGATGTCAGAGGTAAATTCCGTTGGGTATCGCATGACGGTACCGGCGTTTAGATGAACGACCGTGCCATCGGGAAGGGTGACTTGCTTATGTTCGCCATGATTGACGCTTATTTCCGTTAGGAGATGGTCGCTGGCAGATGTATGCTGCTTCGCTGAATGATTTAGGTATAGTTTCGCTCCGAATCCGATGGAAACGATAATCGCTATGCTCGCCGCATACTTGATGAAAGTGGATAGGGAGATTCTTCTTTCTCTTTTACGTGTCTTATCCAACAGGTCTTGCGCCTCCTTCTTATAAAGCAGATGATTATGGGAATCGGATTGAGGTAAGTCTTGCGCCTCGTTCCAGACCCGGTCCATTTCGCTTTCTAATTCTGCTCGCTCGGTTATGGATGAGGCTAACTTCCGCAAGGTCTCTATATCGTTCCGTGTATAGAGTCCATTTACATATCGGATTAATAAATCGCTTATATATTTGTTTTGTTCTTCCATTATTTCTCGTGCTATATTAATAGTACAAAGAAGTCCGGGAGAACTGGGATATCATTAACTTTTATTAGTATATGATTTTATTATCTTCGCGAAACGATATGTGATGCTAAATGGAAGAGAGACAAATTATAAAGTCGTTGAAAGAAGGAGATAGGGAGGCTTTTTCGATGTTGTATAAACAATATTGGGAAAAGGTTTATCATTTCTGTGGGCTTTATTTGAATAATCGGGATGTAGCCGAGGATGTGGTACAAGAGGTGTTTATCAAGGTCTGGGAGTCGAGGGAATTCATCCGGGAGGATGATAACTTCAAGGGGCTTCTGTTTATCATCACCCGCAACTTGATCTTTAATCATCACCGGAAGAACGTGAACGAGGACTTTTATAAAATGACGGTCTTGTCCGCTATGGATACCTCTTACGATTTAGAGGAAGAGATCACCGCCTATAACTTGGGGGAGTATATCGATCATTTGATAGAGGAATTGCCGGAAAGACGCCGGGTTATCTTTAATCTAAGCCGGAAGGAGCATAAAAGCTATAAAGAGATAGCCTTCCAACTCAATATTTCCGAGAAGACCGTTGAGAACCAAATCAGCGAAGCCTTGAAGTTCTTGAAGAAAAATATCATGTTACTTATCTGGTTTATCTAGCGCTTTCCTAGGTCACGTATTTGTAGAGTCCGGAAGTGCCACTGCGTCTTAAGTTTTAGTTTTGCCCGTCTTCTTTTTCAGGCAGCACATAAATCCGGTGTGTTCGATATCCTACGCTGGCTATTACGTTATCCTTGATAAATTGCTTGATATCCTCGCTCGCACGGTAGCGGGTACAATTGTTCAAGCCGGCGTAATCGGTGAGATTTATATATGAGTTTCTTTCTAGATAAGATAACATCTTAGCCTTCCTTCCCTCGATTCCCGTTTTGGGCAGATTTTCCCGTTTAACCAAGATGGGGGCGTTCTTTTTTACCATCTCCTTCAGTCGGGGAGAGCAGCGGAAGTTAACGCCGTGTATGCTAGCGCTTGATTTAGTATTTCCTTTCTGGTCCGTTACTTCTTTGCTTTTTACCGATGGCGAGAAATGTCCCAATCCTTCCAGTTCCACGCTGTACCCATAGGATAATTCCCTGCCGATATAGGAAGTAAGCGCCTCCAATACACCTTTTATGTCGGCGGAGGTGACGGATGAGCATTCGGAAATATACTCACATATATCGTTCATGCGTTTGGTATCTCTGGTGATGACTCGTGCGCAGGATGTTGGCCCGCATTGTTCATTGCCCGGTGTATTATAAATACTGACTTGGATGCCACTTCTTGGTTTTCCCATGATTTTCTCGTTATTTAAATGGATAATGTATAGGATGCCTCGGAGATTTAACGTTTATCTCTTTGGCGTTTCTATTTGATGAAATCGGTTGCCGACGCCCTCGGCAATGCTGCTGACGCTGTCGGAAATATTGCTGACGGCGTCGGAAATACTGCCGACACCGTCGGCAACCAATTTCATTGAATACAAAGGACGGAAATATAAGGATGGAAAGCAAGGAAGATCCGTTATATTTCTTGTATACCTAAGTGAAATTTTTTTATCACCCAATAGGGGGAAGGAAAACATGGCGTGTATTTATAAATAGAACAAGAATAATAAACATGAGCGAAGATACGAGAACGATATTGAAGAAGTTGATGCGGGATGCTCTGGATGAGAAAGATCGGCAACGTTTGCTGTGTGACCCAAAAGTGGAAGAGCGTATGCGTTCCCAATGGGACGAGGCTGCGGATCGCGTGAATCCCGTGGTGGGGAATCGCATGTGGGAACGAATCATAGCCCGGACAATGGCGACAAACGGTGTCCGTAAACTCTGGGTCTATAAGATTACGGCGATAGCCGCCTCCATATTGCTACTTTTAGGTGTAGGAAGCGTAGTTTATTGGTCTCATACGAAAGAAGATCAATATATATATGTAATGGCCTCCGGTGTCCGTTGCATAGAGTCGGTTTCCTTATCGGACGGTACGACCGTGAGAATGGGGCCTAATAGCCAATTGATCTACCCAAAGAGTTTCGATGGCAAGACCCGTGATGTGGAATTAAAAGGGCAAGCCTTCTTCGACGTGGCGAAAGATCGGGAAAGACCATTTACCGTGCATACCAAGAACATGGATGTAACGGCCTTGGGCACGGCCTTCGAGGTTTTCAATTATGACTCCGAGAGCAAATTGGAGACGATCCTGTTAAACGGTAAGGTGAAGATTGGCTTGGGAGGTCCCAATGTGAAGAACAGGCGTGAGGTGATATTGAATCCGAACGAGATGTTGGTTTTCGACAAACAAGCGAATACCGTTAGAGTTAAGACGGTTAATGCCGAAGAGTATTCGGGTTGGCGTAACGGTGTCCTCAGTTTTGAGAACGAACGCTTGAGCATGATCCTTACCCGTCTGGAGCCTTGGTTCGGGCGGAAGATAAAATGCCCGAAGGAGATAGCGGAAAAATATCGGTTTACGTTTAAGGTACGGGATGAATCCTTGGAGCGAATCCTGTTTATGCTGAGCAATACGTCGCCCATTAAATACAGAGAGAAAGACAATGAATATGAACTATATATAAAGGGAGATAAATGAGTGTCTAACGTTAAATTCTAAAAGATATGCTTGTTAACAGTTCTTAAGTCTAATAAAAAAACAGGAGGACAAACTAGGTTTCTCCTCCTGATCAAATGTTCTTGACGGCAGGCGTTAGGAGTTGAGAGGCCGACACACCTGCTAATTTATTCATCAGAAACATTACAAAGTTACAAAAAAAATCAGAAAAGTAAACCGAGTCATGAAGATAAGTACGTTGTTATCCTTGGCTTTCGCATGTACTGTATCCGCTTCTACCTATGGACAGAATTATAAGCTTTCCATGAATAAACAGGATTGCAGTATATCGGAAGTGCTAAAAGAAATAGAGAAAAATAGTGAGTACACGTTCTTCTTGAATGATAATCAAGTAAATGTAAATAGGAAAACGAGTGTAAAAGCAAATAATGCCTCGTTAGAGGAGGTCTTAGAGCAAGCCTTGAAAAATACGGGATACCAATATGAGATTGTAGACCGGCAGATTATAATTAAGTCAAAGAGTGTTTCAAGTGTCTCACATCCGAATGCCTTATTCCAGTCTTCGCCACGAAAGATTACCGGACAAGTAAAAGATGCGTTGGGAGAACCCATTATCGGGGCGAATGTTGTCGTTAAAGGCACTACGAACGGAACGATTACGGATATCGATGGAAACTTCAGTCTGGAAGTACCGGACAATGCGATCTTGGTAGTTTCTTATATCGGTTATACGGATCGTACGGTCGAGGTCGGTAATTCTTCGAAAGTAATGGTTAGCCTGTCCGAGGATACCCAGAAGTTGGATGAGGTTGTGGTCGTAGGTTACGGAACGCAGAAGAAAGTGAATTTAACGGGAGCGATCTCCTCTTTGGATGCGGAGACGTTGGAGAATCGCCCGATCACCAACTCGACCCAAGCGTTGCAAGGTACGCAAGGTGTTTACGTAAATCAAGCGGGTGCTCAGCCGGGAGCGGACGGGGCGACGATTCGTATTCGTGGTCAGGGAACCTTGAACGATAATAACCCGTTGATTTTGGTGGATGGTATCGAGTTCCCGTTGGAAGCGGTAAATCCGAATGATATTGAGAGTATTTCCGTATTGAAAGATGCGGCTTCTTCCGCTATCTACGGTTCTCGTGCGGCGAATGGCGTTGTCTTGGTAAAGACAAAGGGGGGAAAGAAAGGTAAGTTTACCGTCGATTATAATAATTATTTTGGCGTGCAGCAGGCTACCTATCTGCCGGATTTCGTATATGACCCGGTCGTATTTATGGAAATGAGAAACCAAGCGCAACGGAACGAAGGTAAACTAACGGTGGATTATTCTGATGCGTTAATCGAGGAGTACAAACAAGGTATGTTGACAGACCCGATTATGTATCCGCAGAATAATTGGTTGGATATCATGTATAATAATGCCTTTATCATGGAGCATAACATGCGTTTCTCCGGAGGTGATGATAAATATACGTATTCCGTATCTTTAGGTTATGGCGATCAAAATGGAGTATTGCGTGGTACGGACTCCAATAAATATACTTTAGCCGTGAATACGACTGCTCAGGTAAATAGCCGTTTGAAGATCGGCGCTAATATCAATGCGCATTATCAGATCTATAATGAGCCGGTAGCGGGTGTGGCAAACTTAGTGGAGATGACTTATAAAGCGCAGGCTTTCCACCCGACTTATACGGCCGATGGTCGCTATGCGGATACTTTTATCCGTACTCCTGGGCATAATATCTATCGCCATCCGTTGGCGTTGGCCGATGAGGGCGAGAACAAGCATAAGTCCTTGCGTATGTTGGCGAATTTGTCTGCGGAATATAAGCTTCCGTTTGATATCGTTTATAACTTGAATGTCGGTTTAAACAAATATGATTATCTGCAATCTCGTTTTGCGCCTGATGTATACGAATATCAGTTGAAGACCAATGAGGAGAAACGAGTGGTTTATGACGGTCAGAATACACGCCATGCTTATAAAGGTGATAAGAATAACTTGGCAGTTACGGTATTCAATACCTTATCTTGGGGCAAGAAGTTCAATGATGCCCATGACGTAAAAGTCTTGGCTGGCTATAGTTTTGAGAGTGATGATAAGACTGAATTTTCCGCTAAGGTAGAAGGTTTCTTAGGGAACGAGTTGCACGAATTAAATGCGGGTTCTAGTAATCCGAGTGTAGCGGGCACTTCCTCGAGATCAGTCTTGATGTCTTATTTTGGTAGGGTGAATTATGGTTATAAAGACCGTTATTTATTTGAGGGTAACTTTCGTTATGATGGTTCGTCCCGTTTTGCCAAAGGAAATCGTTGGGGTATTTTCCCTTCATTCTCTGCCGGATGGCGTTTGAGCGAGGAAGAATTTATGAAAGATATTCCTTGGATCTACAATCTGAAATTGAGAGCTTCTTGGGGACAATTGGGTAACGAGCGTATCGATTTGTTCCGCTACGTGGACCTAATGAACTTGAAGGTGATAAAAAATGATGGTTCAATCACGGATTATAACTACCCGTTGAATGGAGCGATGCAATCCGGAGCGGCTATTACCGCTTATAACGATCCGAACATTACATGGGAGACAACGACCATGACGAATGTCGGTATTGACGCTAGCTTATTAAACGGAAACTTGGATTTCTCTTTCGAGTTCTTTGATAAACGTACTTCCGACATCTTGCGTAAGGTTACTTTGCCGGATCAAGTAGGTGGTCTGGATGGGCCGATCCGTAATATCGGCGAGGTGAGCAATAAAGGTTTCGAGTTGAATATGGGATATCGGAACAATATCGGGGACTTCCGTTACGAGGTAAATGGAAATATGACCTTTATCAAAAATAAGATCGTTAGCTTGAAGGGGCAAACAATCATTGATGGAATGTTTATCTTGGAAGAAGGAAAGCCTATCGATTCTTATTATATGCTTCATGCTATCGGTATTTTCCAATCTGAGGAGGAAATCAAGAATAGTCCGTATCAAACCGCGGCTACTAAACCGGGATATCTGAAGTTTGAGGATACGAATGGAGATGGGAAAATTACCGAAGATGACCGCCAGATACGTGGTGGTGTGATTCCTAAGATAACTTATGGATTCAATATCAACTTAGGATATAAGGATTGGGATCTGAGCGCTTTCTTCCAAGGTGTAACTGATGTCTATACATATGGAGACCGCATTGGTGCTACTCCTTTATGGTTTGGTTGTGGTTTGCCGGAACAATGGTTGACGGATGCTTGGACTCCCGAGCGGGGAACCAGCGCTACATTGCCTATCTTGACTACATATGAAGGATGCTTGAATGAGAATTTCCGTACAAATGATTTCTGGTTGAGAAACGCCTCTTATTTACGTTTGAAGAACTTGCAACTTTCTTATAACGTACCGGTCTCTTTCTTGAAAAGCGGTGTTGTTAAGAGATTGAAGGTCTTTGTCAATGCGCAAAACTTATTCACGTTCTCTCCGATGAAGGATTTTGATCCGGAGAAGAACTTGAAGGGAAGCAACTGGTATGCCTATCCGTCTGTACGGACTTATACGGCAGGTGTTAATGTCACATTTTAAATAATAAGGAATAATAATATGAGACGTAAAATATATAAGATGATATGTGTCGCTGTCGCTTGTATGAGTTTAACCGCTTGTGATAGCTGGTTGGATGTAGATCCTTCCGATCAATATTCCACGGAAACATTCTGGAAGACAAAAGAGCATGCGAGCGCCGGTATAATGGGATGTTACAACGCATTGAAACCTTGGCGTTCATTGCATACGATGGAATTCGATATGTTGACAGCGAATGCGATGCCTTATAACGAGGCGAATGGTACGCAAGCAATTGGAAAAGGTGAACATTTGTCTACTACGGCTTTAATCGGAAGCTTATGGAAGAACTGTTACGTTGGCATTGGCCGTACGAATACTTTCATCGCTAATGTCGGAGGTGTCGATATGGACGAGTCGGAGAAGGCGAAGATGGTGGGTGAAGCCAAGTTCTTACGAGCTTTCTATTATTTAAGTCTGGTCGATAAATTCGGAGGTGTGCCACTGATTATAGATGCTCCCAATGCGGATGAGCAAGCCGAATTACCTCGCAATTCCAAGGAAGAGGTAGTGAATCAGATTGTCAAGGATTTGGAGGAGGCCGCTGCCGTGCTACCGGACACCTATGCTAGCTCAGACTTGGGACGTGCGACAAAAGGTGCTGCGTTAGCGTTAAAAGCCCGTACTTTATTATATAATTCTCGTTGGGCGGAGGCGGCCCAAGCTGCTAAGCAGGTAATGGAGTCTGGCGTTTATCAATTATTCAATGATTATCGTCATTTCTTTAGCGAAGATAATAAATATAATTGTGAGGTAATCTTTGATATAGAAGCGAAATTGCCAGAGTATCCAACGGATTATGATCAGAATATCTGGCGCTTGAATCGTCCGGCTCCCTTGAAGGAACTGGTTGATACATATCTCTGTGTTGACGGGAAGACGATAGAAGAGTCACCACTTTATGATCCGACTCGTCCGTATGAGAACAGAGATCCCCGTTTATTGAAATCGATCGTTTGCATCGGTTATCCGTATTTAGGAAAGACGATCACAAAAGAAGATGTGGCGACTACGGGTTTCGGTGTGAAGAAATACACTTCTTATGAGGATGATGTAACGATTCCTTTAGTAGAACGTTCGGCTTTCAATTTCATTTTGATTCGTTATGCGGAAGTTCTGTTGACGTATGCCGAGGCGCAGAATGAGGCGAGTGGTCCTGATCAGTCAGTTTATGATGCCATCAACCAATTGCGTAGGCGTCCGGATATCAATATGCCGGAAGTACCAAAAGGTTTGACGAAAGATCAGATGCGTGAGGTAATCCGCCGTGAACGCCGTATCGAGTTGACCTTTGAAGGACTCTACTATTCGGATATCTTGCGCTGGAAAACCGCCGAGAAAGAAAATAATGGTATGATGCATAATTATGAGGGAATAGAAGTCGTGAAACGTTCTTTTAATCCGAAACGAGATTATTTATGGCCGATCCCTTATAACCAAACAGTCTTGAACCCTAATTTGGAGCAAAATCCGAACTGGGATTAATTCTTGGGTAAATTAAAAACTGTTATCTTTGAAGTGCCAAACACAGGATGGCACTTCAAAGCCAATATTTCAATAAATAATATCATGAAGAATAAACTAATGTTACTGACGGCCGCCTCAGCTTTTTCAATGGCAGGCATAGCCGCTGATTACACGAATATCGTCCTAATCAATTTGGATGATGTGGGTTACGGAGATTTTTCTTTTAATGGAGCTTACGGATATACCACTCCGAATATCGATAAGATGGCGGCGGAAGGCATTCGTTTTACGCACTTTTTGGTAGGACAGCCGATCAGTGGAGCCTCTCGTGCCGGCTTGTTGACCGGCTGCTATCCGAATCGTATCGGTTTTTCCGGCGCTCCGGGGCCAGATTCGAACTACGGTGTCCATCCAGAGGAGATGACGATCGCAGAGGTATTGAAACAGAAAGGATATAGTACCGCTATCTTCGGTAAATGGCATTTAGGTAGCCAAAAGGAGTTCCTCCCCTTGCAAAATGGCTTCGATGAATATTATGGGTTGCCGTATTCTAACGATATGTGGCCTTTCCATCCGCAACAAGGTGAGGTCTTTAATTTCCCGGATTTGCCGACTTATGACGGAAATGAGATTATCGGTTATAATACGGACCAAACACGGTTGACTACGGATTATACCACCCGTTCTGTTAATTTCATCAAGAAGAATAAGAATAAGCCTTTCTTCTTGTATCTGGCCCATAATATGCCCCATGTACCGTTGGCCGTTTCCGATAAATTCAAGGGAAAGAGCGAGCAGGGTTTATATGGCGACGTGATGATGGAGATCGACTGGAGTGTAGGTGAGATATTCAAGGCATTGCGTGAGCTGGGCTTGGAAGATAATACGTTGGTGATCTTGACTTCCGATAATGGCCCTTGGACCAATTACGGGAATCATGCCGGTTCAGCCGGTGGGTTACGTGAGGCAAAGGCTACGACCTTTGATGGTGGTAACCGGGTTCCTTGTATCATGTACTGGAAAGGTAAGACGTTACCGGGCACGACTTGTAATAAGTTAGCTTCTAATATCGACCTTCTTCCTACGTTCGCCGAGATCACGCAGGCTCCGCTTCCTCCTCGCAAGATTGACGGAGTAAGTATCTTGCCGTTGATCGAGGGTAAAAAAGACGCCAACCCACGTGAGTCTTTCGTCTATTACTATCGAAAGAATGACTTGGAGGCTGTTACGGATGGAATGTTCAAATTGGTATTCCCCCATAAATATGTTACTTATGGGGCTTATGAGCCGGGAAACGACGGCCAGCCGGGTAAGTTGACGAATCTGGAGATCATGAAGCCGGAGATGTACGACCTGCGCCGTGATCCGGGAGAGCGTTATAACGTGATTACCCAATATCCGGAGGAAGCCGCTAAATTGATGAAGATCGCGGACCAGAAACGCCATGAGTTAGGGGATGACTTGACTCGTATGAAGGGTACGGAACGTAGGGAACCGGGTTTAGTACAAGGGAAAAAACGTCATGACTTATGAAACAATCGATCATTAGTATCGGAATGACTGCCTGTTGTCTTTCGGGAAACGGGCAGTCTCTCTTTGCCGCCAATAAACCGGCGCAAGAGGAACGTCCCAATATCTTGTTTATCCTATCGGATGATCATACTTCCCAATCGTGGGGTATTTACGGGGGCGTGTTGGGGGAATATGCCCGCAACGAGAATATCCGTCGCTTGGCTGCGGAGGGTTGCGTATTGGATAATTGTTTTTGTACGAACTCGATCTCTTCTCCGAGTCGCGCGGCGATCTTGACCGGAGCCTATAGTCACGTGAACGGTGTCTACACGTTAAGTGATTCTTTTGATCCGGAGCAGGATAATATCGCCAAGCAAATGCGGGCGGGAGGCTATCAGACCGCTTTGGTCGGTAAATGGCATCTGAAAACGCAACCGCAAGGTTTCGACTTCTATTCCGTGTTCCATGACCAAGGCGAGTACCGAGACCCTACTTTTATAAATTGTACGGACCCTTGGCCGGGTGAGCGTAATTTCGGGGAGCGGGTACGAGGTTTCTCCACGGATATCGTGACAGATAAGGCGATCCGTTGGATGAAAGAGGCCGATAAGGACCGGCCTTTCATGATGTGTTGTCATTTCAAGGCTACACACGAACCTTGGGATTTTCCAGAACGGATGAGGCATTTGTATGACGGCGTTGTTTTCCCGGAACCGGAGAACTTATTTGATTGGAGGCCGGAGACGAATGGACGTACTTTCTCCGGACAGCCTTTGGAGGAGTTGGCCCGTCGTTGGGACGTGGCGTCGCAAGACCCTGATAAATGGTGGTGCCGGTATCCGGAGTTGCCTTTTACGACGAAGGGGATGCATCGATCTGCCGCCCGTAGCGCCGCTTACCAGAAATTGGTGCGCGACTATCTGCGTTGCGGGGCTACGATCGACGATAATATCGGGAAGTTATTGAAAGCGCTGGACGATATGGGAATCGCCGATAATACGATCGTGGTGTACGTATCCGACCAAGGTTATTTCTTAGGAGAGCATGGTTTCTTCGATAAGCGTATGATGTATGAGGAGTCTCTACGTATGCCTTTCGTGATCCGTTACCCGAAAGAGATCCCGGCGGGGACCCGCAATAAGGATATGATCTTGAACGTGGATTTTGCCTCTTTGCTGGCGGATTACGCAGGCGTGAAGACCCCGAATGAATCGCAGGGCCATAGTTTTCGCGATAATCTGAAAGGAAATACCCCAAAGGATTGGCGTAAGGAGATGTATTATCGTTATTGGACCCAACATTCGAACCGTCCGGCCCATATGGGTATCCGTAATGAGCGGTATAAACTGATGTTTTTCTATGGCGACCGTCTGAATATGACTGGTTCGGAGGATAAGACCACGACACCAGCATGGGAGTTTTACGACCTTCAATCCGATCCTCGTGAGAATCACAACGCTTATAACGATCCCCAATACGCCAAGATCATCCGGCAAATGAAGGAGGAGATGCTGAAGCTGCGGAAAGATGTTAAGGATGAGGACACGAATACCCCTAAAATGAAGGAGATTATGGATACCTATTATTGGTAAAAAGAAAACGGAGGGAGACGTAGCGTGCTGCGTCGCCTATCCTTTGTAATAGAAGTCCACGCTAGCAACCGAGAGGGAGTGCGGTATGTTATAAAGCATGTATTTCTAGAAAGAAGAAGGAATTTGTTCTTTTGTGAAAAAGAAGTCTTATGTTTGTGCACGATATGAAAAACAGGGTTTATATGGCCCCGTTATCAGTAAAAAACCAGCCTTGACATGAATACAAACAGAGATAAGGCTGTCTCTTTTGGGCGGGACGGCGGAGATGTCCGCCGTCCCGTTTTTTTGTCAATGAGCCAGAGCCGTATGTTACATCCGTTCCAGCTCCGGGGGAGCCAGAGCGGAATATCGCCCGCTGGCTGTGTGAATAACGACAAGCTGCGTCTTTCCGGATACCTATTTCGTTAAATCATAAGCCTCTATCACGCATTCCAAAGCGCAAGCGTTTGCTGCCGAGTTTTCCTTGTGGAAAGGGCCGTACCAATAACAACCGAAGCTTTTGGATGTGGGGTCATAATCTTTTGTGATGATGGATTCTGCGTTTTTCAAGATGAAATCCTTGTAAGCCGGATTCTTTGTCACTTCATACAGGAAGGCTAAATGACGGATGAAGATACCCTTAAATTGGACACCGTCGTTGCTATCATCGATCTCGGGCTTCATTTCACGGAGAATACCCTCGTCAGTTACCAATTGTGTGGTGATGGTAGCGTCGGCGATCTTTTCCGCTAGTTCCAAATAAGATTTATCGTTGGTTTGGAGATACATCTCGGCTAAGACAGCGATGGCTACGCCTTGGTTATAGGTGTAGTGGGCGTTGCGGTTGGGGGTACAATCGTCTTTCGTGCCGTCCTCGATTTGGTAGATGTCCGTATTGATCATGCCGGTTCGCATATACCAATCTACGTTCTTCTTGAACCAGTCGAGGTACGCCGGATTTTGGGTCGCTTTATATAATCGGATAGCTGTCAGGGAGAACAGGTTGTTCGCTATGGAGTTCTTGTAATGCAGCGGGTTCTTTTTCCAGAAGATGCCACCTCCGCAAGCGTCGCTCCAGCCGGTTGTCATATCATCGAATATGATCTCGGCCATATCTAGGTACTTTTTCTCTCCGGTCAGTTTGGAGGCCTCGATCCATGCCAATGCCCACCAACCCTCGTCATCGTAATAATCGTTGATGAAGTTGTCGCAATAACGGGGAGTACCGGTTGAGTCTACGCCTACTTGGTAATGACGGGCTTTCTCGAATACATCCTCTATGACAGAAGGGATGGCCGGATCTTTGGTTACGGCACCGTAGCGAATGGTGGCGGTTAATACGTTCGCCGAGTTCCACCAGCCTGCTGTTTCCCAGATACCGGTCGTGTCGTTTCTCCAGCTTAGGGAGGTTTGTACGCATTCTCGCATCTTTCCTTCAAAAGGGGAAAGTTTGCTACAGGATAGCATGAAAAATACAAGCAATACGCTTGTCAGGAAATGTTTGTACATACGTATTTATTAAAATAAGATTAGATTAAGCTACAAAGATAAATGATCTTTTTGAACTTTATTTAAACTTTGTACCTTTGTCTGACGGAATCTAAGATACTTCAATATTAATCATAAAAGAAAAACACGGTAAGATGAAAAAGCAAATCTTATTTATTTGTTGTGCGGTAATCGCATACTGCCTGAGCGCCTGTAATACGGCACCTCAGCAAGTGCCTTTGAAAGAGAAGAATCTGCCAAAGCATGTAATCTTGATTGGTTTCGACGGCTTGAGCGCCCATTGCTTGAATAATGGGGCGGATATGCCTACTTTCCGTAAGATGATGGCGGAAGGTGCTTCCACGTTAGAGAATCGTTCGATCCTGCCTTCGTCGAGTGCTTGTAATTGGGCTTCCATGTTTATGGGAGCAGGACCGGAGTTGCACGGATATACGGAGTGGGGATCTCGTACGCCGGAGCTTCCTTCCCGTGTCGTGAATAGCGACAACCGTTTCCCGAATATCTTCGGCATGTACCGGGATAAGGCTCCCGAGGCTGAGATTGGCTATATCTATGAGTGGGAAGGCATGAATTATCTGGTGGATACCTTGGCCATGAGCTTCCGTAAGCATGCCCCGATGTCGGCTGAGAACCCGAACGGATGTACCCCGGTAGCCGTTCAGTATATCAAGGAGAAGAAGCCGAACCTTTGTGCGATTATATACGATCAGCCGGATGGTACCGGACATGGCAAGGGATGGAGTTCCCCGGAGTATTTCGCCATGGTGAATCATTTGGACAGTTGCTTGACGCAAGTGATGGACGCCGTTCGTGAGGCGGGTATCATGGATGATACGGTGGTTATACTGACGGCCGACCACGGCGGTATCGAGACCGGTCACGGTGGCAAGACGATGAACGAGATGCAAACCCCGATCGTTTTCTATGGAAAGAACGTAAAGAAAGGCTTCAAGATCCCGGAGAGCACGATGGTATATGATATCGCCGGTACGATGGCTTACCTATTGGACGTACCGCAGCCGCAGGTGTGGATCGCCCGTCCGATATTATCAGCTTTCGAGGATAATTAAAAACATAGATCATGAAGAAAGTTATTTATTCTTTTATTTTTCTTTTTTGCGCCGTATTAACCTTACAGGCGGAGACAATGGTGGTTGCCACCTATAATTTGCGTAACGCCAACGGCGGCGATTCCACGAACGGTAACGGTTGGGGACAACGCTATCCCTACATCGCCCAGATCGTACAATTTCACGGGTTCGATATCTTTGGTACCCAAGAGGGCAAATATCCGCAATTGCAGGACTTGAGGCAAGCCATGCCCGGATATGATTATATCGGTGTGGGACGTGACGATGGTAAGCGGGCGGGAGAGCATTCGGCTATCTTTTACCGCACGGACAAGTTCGAGGTTTTGGAGCATGGCGATTTCTGGCTATCCGAGATCACCGACCGTCCGAATAAGGGCTGGGATGCCGTCCTTCCCCGTATCTGTACGTGGGGTGAGTTCCGGGATAAGCAAACCGGTTTCACTTTCTTGTTCTTCAACCTTCACATGGACCATGTAGGCGTACAGGCACGTGCCGAGAGCGCCAAGCTGATCTTGGAGAAGATCAAGGAGTTCCCCAAGAAACTTCCCGCTATCCTTACCGGCGATTTCAACGTGGACCAAACAAGTGAGTCCTATCAGTTGTTAGATGGTTCCGGTATCATGCGTGACTCTTATGAGATCGCTGATTTCCGCTATGCCCCGAATGGTACCTTCAACGGTTTCCATCCGGACCGCAAGACCGATAGCCGTATCGACCACCTTTTTCTTACGAAAGAATTTGAGGTGAAGAAGTATGGAATCTTAACGGATACTTATCGCTCCGAGGCGAAAGAAAGCGCCCGGAAGGAGCAAAACGGTAATTTCCCGAAAGAGGTGTCATTGAGTAAATATGAGGCCCGTACCCCTTCCGACCACTTTCCCGTAATGATCGTTGTGGAAGTAAAAGACTGAGGTTTTAGAAAAATTGGTTATTATTAACCCCGTAATCTTTATCAAATTTGTTTAGATCTTGTTATATAATCAGAATATTGACTAAAACGATCTAAACAAATTTGGTATGATACGTAAATTATTGATTCGTGATTTGACTCTTCGCGATGGTCAGCAATCGGCATTCGCTACAAGAATGTCTCAAGCGCAAATAGACCGTGTACTTCCTTACTACAAAGACGCAGGCTTTTATGCCATGGAAGTATGGGGTGGGGCGGTTCCCGATTCCGTGATGCGTTATTTAGGTGAGAATCCGTGGGATCGTTTAGAGATCATCAAAGAGAAAATAGGAAATTCCTCCAAGTTATCCGCTCTTTCCCGTGGGCGTAATTTATTCGGTTATAATCCTTATCCCGACGAGATTATAGAAGGCTTTTGCCGGAACTCGATTCGTTCTGGTATCGATATCATGCGTATTTTCGATGCTTTGAACGACGTGGATAACGTGAAATCCACGATCCGTTATGTGAAGAAATTCGGGGGAAAGGCTGACTGTGCCATCTGTTATACGATAGATCCTCACCATTCCCCGGTAGAACGTATAAAAGCCGCCTTGCATGGACGGCCCTTGCATAAGCCTGTTTTTACGAATGAGTATTTCTTAAACAAGGCCCTTCAACTGGAGTCGCTGGGCGCTGATATGATCACCCTGAAGGATATGAGTGGTTTGATACCTCCGGCTCGTACGGCGGAATTGGTGCGATTGTTCAAGAAGAGCCTGAAGGTACCGGTGGATTTCCATACGCATTGTACGCCCGGTTATGGATTGGCGTCGGTCGTATCCGCCATTATCAATGGGGTGGACATCGTTGATACGAATATCTGGAACTTCGCCGGAGGACCGGCCGCTCCCGCCGTGGAGCTGGTCTATATCTTCTGCAAGAAATTAGGTATCGAGCTGGATCTTGATATGGACGCGATCGCTAAGATCAACAAGGAGTTATTGACGATCCGCAAGGAGCTTTCCGCGTTCGATACCGCGAAGAAATTCCCGAGGCCCTTTAATCCCGTAGAGGATAGTTTCCCCGCCGAGATCGACCGCTTCTTCAACGATGCCATCGAGGCCGCCCGGAAAGATAAGGAGGACGATTTGCTGCTTTATTGCCGTGCGATCGAGGAGTATTTTGATTTCCCCGAGCCGAACGAGTTGGTGAAAAAAGCGCAGATCCCGGGAGGTATGTATACGAATATGGTTGCCCAGTTGAAGCAATTGGGGCAGATCGACTTGTTGGAGAAGGCGATGTCGCTCATTCCGCAAGTACGGATGGATGCCGGCTTACCTCCGTTGGTGACGCCTACGAGCCAGATTATCGGGGCGCAAGCGGTTTCCTGTGCGCTGGATGAGCTGAAAGGTCGCCCGATGTATAGTAATCCTTCCAACCAGTTTATCGCCTTGGTAAAAGGAGAGTATGGCAAGACGCCGATTCCGGTAGATCCGGCGTTTCGGTTGAAAATCGCCGGCGTACAAAATGAGGTGCCTTACGACGGTTCCCATTACGTGATGCAAGAGAATCCTGTATTGGAGGATTTGGATGTGCTATTAGCTGAGAATGAGAAAGAAATACTGTTGCTGGAGTTGTTCCCGACGGTAGCCCGTACATTTTTAACTAAATGGAAAGAACAAAAAGCGAGATCGACTGTTTAATAGTAGAAAGTCCTCAAATTTGGCATCCGTCATCTATTACATGTACGTTGCCGTTTAAACGGTGATACGAAAAGGCTCTCCGAATGGTAAGCGAACCATGGGAGAGCCTTCTTTATTTTATAAAGTGACTTTTACGCGGACTCTACAAAGGGATCTTGTCTATACGACGTTGGTGGCGACCACCCTCAAAAGGTGTATCCAAGAATATCTCAACGATTTTCTTAGCCTCTTCCTTGCTGATAAAACGACCGGGCATTGATAACACGTTCGCGTCGTTATGCTCACGTGCCAGTTTCGCGATATCCTCTCGCCAGCATAAGGCGGCACGGACACCCCGATGTTTGTTCAAGGTCATACTAATGCCATTCCCTGTACCGCAGACAGCTATTCCCGGATAAACCTCGCCAGCTTCTACGGCCTTGCCCATCAGATGGGCGAAATCCGGATAATCGCAACTGTCAGAAGAATAAGTTCCAAAATCTTTATAAGACAATCCCCTTTTATCGAGGATTGTCTTTATATATTCTTTTAACTCAAAACCAGCGTGATCGCTACACAAACCTACTATACCCATCTTTATGCTAATAATTCTTTTACTTGGTTATAAACGTTCTTAGCCGTGAAACCTAATTTCTCGTCCAATACTTTGTAAGGGGCGGAGAAACCGAAGGACTCAAGTCCCCATACCTTGCCGTTAGGACCTACCAAACCTTCCAGATTAACCGGAAGACCAGCGGTTAAGCCGAAAATCCTGCTTCCTGCGGGAAGAATGGATTCTTGGTACTCTTTGCTTTGTGAACGGAATAGACCTTCGGAAGGAACGGAAACGATACGAACCTTTATGCCTTCAGCACGAAGTAAGGCGGCGCCCTCGACCAAAGTCGATACCTCGGAACCGGAAGCCAAAAGAATTACATCCGCGTTAGCGTCTTCATTGACGATATAGGCACCCTTTTCCGCCTGCAAAGCCTCTTGATAGCGGTTTTCCTTAGCGGGAAGATCTGTGATATTCTGACGGGAAAGAATCAACGCGGTAGGAGTGTAAACGTTCTCCATCGCTAGTTTCCATGCGACTGTTGTCTCCACAACGTCTGCCGGACGAAGTACCAACATGGAGTTGTGTCCCTTATGATTCTTCAATTTCTCTAATAAACGAATTTGAGCTTCTTGCTCTACCGGCTCGTGCGTAGGTCCGTCTTCTCCAACACGGAAAGCGTCGTGTGTCCAGATGAACTTAACGGGCTGCTCCATCAACGCGGCCATACGTAACGCAGGCTTCATGTAATCGGAGAATACGAAGAATGTACCGCAAGCGGCGATCACGCCACCATGTAAAGACATACCGATACAGATACAAGCCATAGAAAGCTCGGCTACACCCGCTTGGAAGAAAGCTCCGCTAAAGTCGCCTTTCACGAAAGCATGGGTCTTTTTCAAGAAGCCGTCTGTCTTATCGGAATTGGAAAGGTCGGCGGAAGCGACGATCATGTTTTCTACATGGGTAGCAAGCACTCCTAATACGGTAGCGGAAGCGGCACGGGTCGCTTGGTTCGCTTTCTGCTCGATTGCGGCCCAGTCGATTTGAGGAGCCTTTCCGGAGAACCATTGCTCCATCTTAGCCGCTAAGTCCGGGTGAGCTTTCGCCCATACGTCTTTCACGGCGTAACGTTCGGCGACGATTACTTCCAATTCTTTCGTGCGTTTGGCATATAATTCGGCTACCTCAGGAAGGATTGCGAACGGATGTTCCGGATCACCTCCTAGGTTCTTAATCGTATCCGCTATAGAAGCTCCTGCCGCAGATAAAGGTTGTCCGTGAGTAGATACCTTATTCTCGTAACAACTGTTATCAGCGCCGACAGCACCTTTCCCCATAACGGTGTTACCGATGATCAAAGTCGGTTTGGAGATCTCTGCCTTAGCCTCTTTTAAAGCCTTGCGGATCTCGTTTACGTCGTTACCGTTTATTTGAATGACTTTCCAGCCCCAAGCCTCGTATTTCATGGCTACGTTCTCTGCGTCAACGTCTTCTACCTTGGTAGATAGCTGTACGTTGTTAGCGTCGTAGAACATGATCAAGTTGTCCAGTCCTAAAGTTCCGGCGATACGTCCGGCACCTTGGGAGATTTCCTCTTGGATACCTCCATCGGAAATATATGCGTAAATAGTCTGGTTCATTACTTCCTCACCCAGACGTGCTTTCAAGAATTTAGCCGCGATAGCCGCACCTACCGCATAAGTATGTCCTTGTCCCAACGGGCCGGACGTATTTTCGATACCACGCATAACGTCTACCTCAGGATGTCCCGGAGTAACGCTTCCCCATTGGCGGAACTGTTGAAGTTCATCCAATGTGAATTTGCCGCTTAAAGCCAGTACGGAATAAAGCATCGGAGACATATGCCCCGGGTCAAGGAAGAAACGATCGCGTCCTTCCCATTTGGGATTCTTGGGATCGTATATTAAGAACTCTGAGAACAGTACGTTAACAAAGTCTGCACCACCCATAGCGCCACCCGGGTGCCCGGAGTTCGCTTTCTCCACCATTGACGCAGCCAGTATACGGATGTTATCAGCTGCTTTGTTCATTACTTGAATATCGTTCATTTTATCAGATGAATTATTTATTTGACTGCAAAGATAATCAAACTCTTTGTAAGAGCCGTTATATCAATCAAACAATTCCTTTTCGGTAAAGGTTCCTATCTTCTTATATTTTTGATAAATTGAGAGATATTTAAGATAGCCCGCTGAGCGCCTTATTCTTGCGGATATACATCATTCGGATTAGAGCGAGAAGTCGAAACCCTGTTCAACCCATTTGTTGTATTTTTTCTCGTTGAATTTGTAGAGGAAAGCTCCTCGTTTGGAACTTTTCTTGTCTTTGATATCCAGTTTCTCCAGAATATCCATGGCGTTTAGCTTTTTGCGAAAGTTCCGTTTGTCTAAAGGGGTTTGGTAAATGGCCCCATACAATGTCTGTAGTTGGGGCAAGGTAAATTGCTCGGGAAGCAAATTGAAACCGATAGGGCGGCTTGCCGCCTTCTTTTTAAGGACGGACAACGTATCGTTTATCATTTGGTTATGGTCGAAAATCAAGTCAGGAAGCTCGGATATCTTGGTCCAAGTAGCGTTATGGCTTTCCAAGATCTCGGGGCTGAAATCATTCATATTCACCAAGGAATAGTAAGCTACGGAGATAACCCGTTCCCCTAAGTCACGCGATACATCTCCGTAAGCCCCTATTTGTTCCATAAAAAGATGCTCGATACCCGTGCAATCCGTTAATACCCGTGATGCTGCTTCATTCACGCTTTCCCCGGATTTCACGAAGCCTCCCATAAGGGACCATTGTCCTTTCATCGGCTCGAACGAACGTTTGTATAATAAAACATTCAACTCCTTATTGTTAAACCCTAGAATGATACAATCTACGGCAACATAGAATTTTACTTCGTCTTGATAAAAAGCTGCTGACATCGTTTTATGGATTTTAAAGATTAACAGAGCTTGCGTGCTCCGTCGCTGATTACTACATTATATAATTTAGGTTCACGGCCAAACTTCTCTTTATAAGCAGAGAAGGCTTTCTTCACGAAATCGTCGTACAACTCATCCTTAACCAAGTTTATCGTACAACCACCGAATCCTCCACCCATGACACGAGAACCGGTTACACCACATTCCTTGGCGATATCGTTCAAGAAATCCAGTTCCTCGCAGCTAACTTCATAAAGCTTGCTCATACCCTGATGCGTGCCGTACATCTTTTCGCCGACAGTCTCATAGTCGCCTTTCTCCAGAGCGGCACATACGTCGAGTACGCGTTGGATTTCCTCGATAACATATTCGGCACGCATGTAATCCTCTGCGCTGACATCCGCTTTTACCTCGTTCAGCATCTCCATCGTAGCGTCACGTAAGAACTCTACTTCCGGATGGTTGCGGCGAATGGCGGCTACCACGTTCTCACAGGATTTACGGCGTTTGTTGTAGGCTGAGGACGCCAACTCGTGCTTAACGACCGAATCCAATAACACGAGTTTGTAACCAACCGGATTAAACGGATAATATTTATATTCCAAAGAACGGCAATCCAAGCGGATCAAACTTCCGGCCTTGCCGAATACGGAAGCGAATTGGTCCATGATACCGCAATTCACGCCACAATAATTATGTTCTGTAGCCTGACCGATCTTAGCCAACTCGAATTTATCGATGTTCAATGAGAATAAGTCATTCAATGCGAAAGCATAAGTACTTTCCAATGCGGCGGAAGAAGACATTCCAGCGCCCAGAGGTACGTCTCCAGCGAATACGGTATCGAAACCTTGGATATTGCCACCTCGTTTAATAATCTCCCGGCATACGCCAAAGATATATCTTGCCCAGCTTGCGGAAGGAGCGTCCTCCTCGGTCAAGCCGAATTCAGCGTAATCATTTAAGTCGATGGAGAACGCCCGGACTTTGCCCGTCCCATTTGGTTTGATCTCGGCGATCATTCCTTTATCTACGGCACCCGGAAAAACGAAACCTCCATTATAATCAGTATGTTCACCGATCAAGTTAATACGTCCCGGAGATGTGTATAAGCTACCTTCGGTATTAAATAACTCTTTAAATTTAGTTCTGATTTTTTGTTGCATGATACTTAATTTGATTAAGGTAAATAATTGAATAAACAAGAAGAAATTATCCATTCAGAAAACTCTGCCGGATAATTTCTTCTTTATTATATTATGTCCTGTCCTTATTATTCAACAGGAATATCTTTGTTTACGTTCTTGCTACCAATCAAAGCGTAATATAGCAAATATGCCAATCCTAGGAATACCACCCAGAAGCTGGTAATGAAACCGCCAGCGTCGGCTACGGCTCCTTGGATCAACGGAAGAATACCTCCACCGCAAACCATTACCATGAAGATACCGGAAGCAGCTGCCGTATATTTACCTAAACCTTCTACTGCCAAGTTGAAGATACCACCCCACATGATGGAAGTACATAAACCACAAAGAGCCATGAACATGATTCCGACAGGAACCTCAACCATACCGAAAGAGATATCTGACAAGAATACAGGCATACTAACTTTAGTCGTAGCAGGGGCAAAGATAGCGATCAAGATAAAGATCATACCTACCGTGGCGGCTGATGACAACATCGCCTTACTAGAGATCTTAGCTCCGAAAGAGGCACCGAACAGACGTCCGATCATCATCAAGAACCAATATGTACCCACGATAGAACCGGCTACTGTAGGATCGATACCGATCTCAGAAGAAGTAGCGAACAAGTTCATGAAGTTAGGAATACCTACTTCGACACCCACATACAAGAAGATTGCGATGGCACCTAAAATGAAGTGACGGAAAGAAAGCGCGCTGTGCTTGTCCGGAGTCTTGGCTTCATTTTCCTTAACCATATGCGGTTCTGGAATTTGCATGCAGAACAATACGATAAATACGATGGCAAAGATACCCATAGCCAAGAACAATGCCGGGTTAGCGTCACTGATCTGAGCCTTAGCAGCGTCACCGATCAAATAACCAACCAATACCGGAACGATCGTAGCACCGATAGAGTTCACGGAACCGGCAACCTGAATTAATTGGTTACCTTTGTTTCCACCACCACCTAGCGTGTTCAACATCGGGTTTACTACGGTATTCAACATACACATAGAGAAACCGGACACGAAAGCACCTGTCAAATAAACAGCGTAGCTACCAGCCACACCGGAAAGATAAGAAATGCCTACACCACAGAAACCTACGATGATCGCTAACAAAGCGGTTTTCTTGTAACCGATCTTCTGCAATAGCATACCGGCCGGAATACCCATGAAGGCATAGGCGATAAAGTTAGCTGCGTTACCCAGCTGCGACATGAAGTTGCTGGCAGCGAACTGGTTCTTAACGATGATACCGAATGGGTTCTGTAGGCCCGTCACGAAAGATATCATGAAGAAGAGAGCCACCATCATGATAATAGGCAATGTGTAATTCTTTTTTGCTGTTGATTCCATTTCTTTTTTGTTGTTTTAGATTATTAGATTACTTAAATTATTCTCTTATTCTACACTGAATTTATAAATAGTAGTACTTTGGAAAACCTCGCCCGGGCGGAGTTCCGTTGTCGGATATTCCGGTTTGTTGGGGCTATCGGGGAAATGTTGGGTTTCCAGACATAAAGCGGCCCGTTCCGGGTAGCGTTGTCCGTTCTTACCTTCGAAATTCCCAGTCATCCAGTTACCTGTGTACAATTGCACGCCCGGTTGAGTCGTATAAGTTTCCATTACGATACCGGTCTTGGGGGAGGAGCAGCGAGCGCAGTAAGAAAGTTCGTTGTCTTCTTTATTTAATATGTATGTGTGGTCATATCCCTTACCGAATATAAGCTGTTCGAAATTGTCATTGATTCGTTCGCCTACCTCATGAGGAGTCCGGAAGTCCATCGGTGTACCTTCTACTTTCTCTTTAGGTCCGTACGGGATTGCCGTATTGTCTGTAGGCAGGTAATAGTCGGCGTTGATCGTGAGGATATGGTCTCCTATATAAGGATCTCCCGCACCGGATAGGTTAAAATAAGAATGATTGGTTAGGTTCAAGACCGTAGGTTTGTCCGTAGAGGCTTGATAGGAGATAACGACCTCATTCTCATTTGTCAGATGATAAGTTACGGTTGTCTTTAGTTCTCCGGGGAAACCTTCTTCGCCATCGGCGGAGGTATATTTCAATTCAATGGTTTGCTCGTCTATTTGCTTGGCGTCCCATACGACCGCATTGAATCCCTTGATTCCGCCATGCAAACTATTGGGGCCATTATTTATGGCTAATTTGTCATAAGTAACACCGTCGATCGTGAATTTTCCAGCGGCGATACGATTTCCATAACGACCGCAAATGGCACCGAAATAAGGTTCTTTTGATGTTAAGTACTCTTCAATCGAATTATGGCCAGTAACGACATCGGTCATTTTTCCGTTCTTATCCGGAACCATCAGCGAGACGATTTTCGCTCCATAATTCGTGATCGCTAGCTCTGCTCCAACCTTGTTACACAGGGTATAAAGCGCCGTTTCTTTCCCGTCAATTTGCTTGCTGAAGTTAGCAACAGACAAGCCCGACAGTGTATTTATGTTCTTCATGCGTATCAATATTATTGAAATTGCGTGTAAAAGTAACTTTCTTCTTTGTATTTATAACCTTTCTGAATAATGTTTTATAGCATGATTTTAGATTTGTCTGCCAAAAATATATAATTATTGCTTGTTTATACGTTAAGTCCTTGATTCTTCTCTTAGGCTAAAAAAACAAAACAACTCTTGTCTTACCCCTGTTATTAGTAAAACAGAGATAGAAAGAAATTGTCCATGCGGTCATCCTATAAATATATCATACTCATACTCTTTGTGCTTATGCCCGGCTTGCTTTATTCCCAATCTCAAGATTGGGTACGTAAGTCCATTTATCCGCAAGCGGATAGTGGTAAAAGCAAGATCTATAATTGGATGTGGGGGAGGCATTATCGTCACCTTTATACGATCCCGATCAGGGTTCCTTCGGCTACGATAGAAACGTTGGGGGGTGGGATGGACATCGTCGGGCAAGCGGAAGGGTTTCACGGATTATTGTTGGAGAATAAGCGTAAGCAATTGTATTTGCTAAAGCCCTTGGGTGGCTCTACGAGTTTCTTGGAGTCGAAGTTTTTCCGGGAAATATATAATAAGGCTGATTTTAAGAATACCTATTTGGATGAGTTCTTAGGAGATGCTTATACGATTATCAATCCCTATACCTTTTTGGTCGCAGATTATTTAGCGAAGTCCGCGGGATTGAGTTTTTCTCCCTCCAGTATTTACTATATTCCTTCCCACATGCGGAAAGACACGGTTGCGGACGGCAGCGACATACAAGATAGGCTGGTCAATCTAATCAATGTTCCGGATATTAATTTAAGGTCTAATTTGTATACCACGGAAGACTTTCTAGACAGCCTTCAAGTGAGTAAAAACTATATGGCGGATCAAAATCTATACATTCGGGAACGTATTTTCGATATGTGGATCGGAGATTGGAATAAGACGAACGAAAACTGGGAGTGGCAATCACATACCGTCAATGATAGCGTAATTTATACCCCGATCGTGATCGATAGGAATCATGCTTTCACGAAGGTGGACGGAGTATTGTTCAAGCAAATGTTGAAGATGTTATCGTTGGATTTTATCTGTAATTATGATAGCTTGATTTTAAAAGATACAAAGAAAATCAATAAGCTAGCTTTTGCGCTGGATATGGCGGTAGCAGGCCGCAGTGATGAGTCGGTTTGGATACGCCAAGCCCAAGAAATTCGGAAACAGATGACCGACTCTTTGATCGATAGCGCTTTTACTTATTTGCCGGAAGGTGTAAAACATGATGAGATAGAACTGATTAAACGAAAGTTGAAACGAAGGAGGCTAGAACTGGAAGCGGTTGCCAGCCAATATTATCGCTTATTGCAACGTACGCCAGTGGTTGCCGGAACCAATCAATCCGATTATTTCTTGATCGAGCGGCAAGCGCCGGACCGAACTATTTTACGGATTTATGATCCCGAGACCGGAGACTGTAGGTTGGAACAACAATTCTCCGGCAGGGAAACCAAGGAACTGTGGTTATACGGGCTTGCGGGAAACGATACGTTTGAAGTGAAGGGAAATACACGGAAAGATTTTCCGATATACTTGATCTCCGGAGAGGGGGAGAACCAATACCAATTGAATCATAACCGGAAAATACATGTCTATGATAAGGATTATAAATATGATTACCAGAAGATAAAATACCATAAGATATCTTTTACCCCGTGGGGAATATATGACTCGGATAAAGGTATAAGTTTGGGTACGTTCTTTACATATACGATGTATGGCTTTAAACGAGCCCCATTTACCTATCAGCATCGGATCGGGTATAATTATTTGAAAGGGTTTATGTATGCAGGTGTCTTCCCTAATTATGACGGCCGGAGACGTTTATACCTGAATGCCTCCATCTCTTCACCCCGTAACTTCGAGAACTTCTTCGGATTTGGAAATAATACGGCGGGCTATAAAGAGGAAAAAAAGAATTATAACCGGGTGAAGCTCCGGACGTATATGCTTAATCCATCCTTCGAGATGGATTTGAGGAAGGAAGAGGTGGTGACATTCTTTGGCTCTTTGGATATGTATAAGGCTAAACGTACGGATGATCGATATATTTATACGGTTTATGGAGAAGATCATCCTATTTTCCGTACGAATTATTTCGTGGGTCTTGGGGCTACTTACCGGATAACGAAACAGCCTTATTCGTGGCTTCCCCTATTGGAAACCGAATGGACGGCCGGATGGAAAATGAATTTGAAAAAGCCGGAGCGTAATTTCCCCTATGCGCAGGGAAGCCTTTCATGGAACGTACGGTTCTCGGATCGTTTTACTTGGGCCTCCTTGATGAAGGGGACGGTATTATTCGATAATGACTATGAGTTCTATCAAGCCGCCACGATTGATTTAAGGGGATTTCGTGATAACCGTTTTATCGGAAAGCAATCCTTTTACCAATACTCGGATTTACGCTTGGACATGGGAAAACTAAAGAATCCGTTCACTCCCTTAAAATATGGTCTATTCGCGGGCTTTGATTATGGTAGGGTCTGGTTTCCCGGTGAGCGTTCCCATAGTTGGCATACTTCCTATGGTGGCGGGATTTGGCTTACTTTCTTGAATAAGTTCACCACTAAATATTCTTGGTTCGGCTCGACGGATAGTTTCCGGTTCGCCTTTGAGTTGGGGCTTGGGTTTTGATATAGTCTCAAACTTACACGATACTGATGAGGGAAATTCTCATCATAATAAGGAGGGTTATTGTCTATTTCTATATTTGTTCTTGTCTTCTGTCGTATGATCCGGTAAAAACGTGTACGTGTTTTCCGAAAAACATGTACGACTTTTGTGGAAAACATGTACGTGTTTTTTCAGAAATATAATCATGTTTTTAAGGATGATGATAATCAATGATTTACATATTCGTGTTATTTGCATGCTTATTGTTTGGATTTATTGAGTGAAAATCCATACATTTGCCTTTGATCAATTTTGTTCTTGTTATGAAATGGTTAAGGGCAATGTTTTTGTGCATGGTCGTTTTTGCCGCATTGACTGTGGTCGCCAACGATTCTTTCTCCCAAAAGGAGGTACGGGTGTGTGCTTCTACATCTTTATTTTCAATAGCGAATAAAGAGCCGGCTGCTTTCATCTCTTTTCAAGAAATCATAACTCCTTTGACGTCTTTCCCCGCTTTTGGGGAGAAGCTTTTGTTTCTTATTGCCTCATTGACTTTTTTCCTCGCTTTGTTTACCCTGTCGGTAGCTTTGTTGTTTTACGAACGGAGGGTAAGTTATGTTCGATTAAAATCCGTCTTTTGGCAAGAACGATACTCTTGCTATGTGCTTTGTCGTATGCTGGATTAGACATGATTATGCCCTGTCTTTAAGGGTATAGGGGAGAATTGTGTCAATTTATTATATACGAAAAACAAGCGTATCATGAACTCTATATATCGAAATTTTATTATCACGTTGAAGGTAAATAAAATGGCGGTAACACTAAATATATGCGGCCTCGTTATCGCCTTTACTTTATTTGATAGCGTAGCTATCCGTACGGAATCCGAACGAACTTTTGATAAAATACACTCGAAAGCCGAGGCTATTTATCGATTGGATTGTGTGACAAGTAAAAGTCAATGGCCTACGCAAATCCTGCCTTTTGCCCAAGCGTTCGCCTCGTCTTCTCCACATATATTGGAAAGTACGATCATAAATCCTTACGTAGGGGAAGTTTATTTTACGATCAGGAGGGACGAGATTCTCAAAGGTTATAAGGAACCGGTGATAACCTGTACTCCGGGGATCGTTTCTATATTTGACTTCCAATTGGTGGAAGGTTCACTGGATTGCTTAGATGATCCGGAGAAATGCCTTTTGCCGGAGAGTATGGCACGGAAGATATTTGGCGAGTCATCGGCTATTGGTAAGGAGTTGCTTGCGGAAGAAGAGATTTGGAGCAAGGAACGGAAATCACTAGTCGTAGGAGGAGTTTATAAAGATTTCCCGGAAAACACACAATTGAATAATGCCATTTATACTTCTTTATCGTCGACTTATTGTATGGATGATTGGGATAACTGGATTTTCCTTTGTTATGTCCTTTTAGATGATCCGTCACAAAAAGATCTCATTTGCTCCCAGTTTAACCAAGCATTCCCCTTCAAGCAATACGAGAGGCTCCAAGAGGTACAGACCCGTTTGGTGAATTTATGCGATATTTATTATATGAATGATATGAATAGCGTTACTTACATAAAATCAGGGAATAAAAGACAAACAGATTTGTTGTTTAGCGCCTCGTTTCTAGTGGTATTGATAGCAGTGATTAATTTTATAAACTTTACAATGGCATTGGTTCCGGCAAGAATAAAAAGTATTAACATCCGCAAAATTCTAGGGGACTCGGTACGGTGGTTGCGTGGATTTCTTTGGTTGGAGTCTTTTCTTTTTGCGTTATTGTCTTATGCTATATCCTTGTTGCTGTTATTGGTTTATGAAGGTTGCATTGGAGGAGGCTTTCATATGAAGGGAATAGTTTTTTTGGGTGGATTATTTATGGCTTTGTGTGCGGGACTATTGGCCGGTGCATATCCGGCTATTTATGCGACTTCTATTCCTCAGCGAATCGTGCTGAACGGTTCTTTCGGTTTGTCTCCAAAGGGAAAAAGAATGCGGGAATGTCTGGTTGGTTTTCAGTATACGGTTTCAATTATATTGATCGTCCTGTCACTGTTTATTTATAAGCAGATAGAGACAATGCGGAGTCATTCCTTTGGTTTCGGGAATGATAATGTAGTTGTCGTAGAATTGAATAAGGAGATAACCGAGAAATATAAAGAGAATTTTACCAACCGTTTGCGTGATTATGCGGGAATTGAGGATGTGGCTTTCGCCGCTAGTAAGATAGGAGCGACTAATGAGAATCTTGGCGGGGCCGCAGAGTTTAATGGAGAGACTATTTATTTTTATTATTTGAATGTATCACCTAATTTTTTATCCCTTATGGATATTACCGCGAACGAGGGACGTGTCTCAAGGATGGAAGATGGGAGGAATAAAGAGTTACTTTTGGTTTTTGACCAAAAAGCGAAAAGGCAATTAAACCTTCATGTGGGTGACCGTATGAAAACCTTTTGGGGGAATGATGCCCGGGTATTAGGATTTACGGATGAGGTGGTGATCGCTTCCACACATAAAGCATCGGAGTCGCTAGCTACTTATCCTGTCGCTTTTGTGACGAATGAAGAATTATATATGCCTTACGCTTATATAAAGTTGATGCCGGGGGCTGATAAAGGGAATGTTTTACTTTATATTAGGAATATGCTCAACGAACTTTCCCCTTCATGTTTACCTGATTTTGAGTTTTGCGATACATTCTCCCGGCATCTGTATGAAAAAGAAATCCAGTTTGGCGACCGGGTTATTTTATCCAGTGTTTTATCTATCTGGATGGCATTGGCAGGTATTTTAAGTCTGGTATTGTTTGATGTCCACTATCAGCGGCGAGAAATTGGTATAAGGCGGGTGTATGGATCTTTCGTGAGTGAGATACTATATCGTTTGAATAAAGTCTATTTAAAGGTCTTGCTCATTAGTTTTGTTATCTCGATTCCAGTTTCCTATTATTTTATGGAGAGATGGGCCAGTAATTTTATGGAGAAAGCCCCTGTCGGTTATTTGATTTATTTTGTCGCATTGCTAGGGATCAGTATCCTGACGGTAGGAGTGGTCACGTTCCAAAGTTGGAGGGCGGCGAATGAGAATCCGGTGGATATGTTATAGGCAACTTACATCGGCAACGAAGTTAACTTCATCGGCAAAGTATCTTAGGTTACTTTGCCGACGAACTTAAGATACTTTGCTGATGAAGCTAAGATACTTAGAACTTATTTCTTCAAGGCCTCCAAAACTTGAGGCATCATAGTACAGATATAATGTTCTTCTTTCGCTGTAAAGAAATTGCCATCGACTACGGAATCCTCATCTGTTGCTTGTCCTTTGCTAATGGCAGGCTTAGCCAACGGATGTACCGCTAGCTTCTTTCCTTCCGTGATTCCGGTGAAGTCGAAGAGCATAGCGGCAGCGCAATGTCCAATCATAATTTTACCCTTTTCCCCGAAATTCTTAATCACATCCATTAGATCGATATTGTATTGTTTGCTAGCGTTCTGCTGGAAAACAGGAACCGCATCGCCACAAGCGAATACCATTGCGTCGTATTCATCTTCATGCCCTTTTAAATTAGCGATCACATCGTCTACTGTCAAAGCTATGCCAGAGTTCGTTTTGATCTCTTTTGAATCGGCTACCGCATATACTTTATAAGTAATGCCATTCTCGAAAAATGATTCCAAATATTGGAACAAACCAAATCCATTTACTGGATTTACCGCTAAAACTGCTACTTTCTTTGCCATAATCGTAAATTATTAAGTGATACAATAGTTATTTTTCGTAAGTTTATTACTTTTGTGGCGTAAAAGTAAGCCCCTTTTTTAGAGAAAACAAGAAGGCACTTATAAATAAGGAACTTACATGGATGTAACCATTGTTGAGATTCAAGTAAATAGAAAAGGTTAAAAAATGAAAAACTTTCATCCGACAGGGAATTGCCCCGTAAGAGACGTATTGAGCCGGCTAGGAGATAAATGGTCTATGCTAGTGCTTATCACTTTAAGTGCTAACGGTACCATGCGTTTTAGTGATATCCATAAAACCATTGCGGATGTATCGCAACGTATGCTGACCGTAACCTTGCGCACGTTGGAATCGGATGGTCTGATCGAACGAAAGGTCTATGCGGAAGTTCCTCCCCGAGTAGAATACTGCTTAACGGAAAGAGGATTAAGTCTTATTCCCCATATCCAAGGCTTGGTGGATTGGGCGTTGCAGCAGATGAGTGGTATTATGGAAAGCCGGGTTTTACATACGTCATGACTTGCTCTGGCATTAATCTATCAGTGAGCTTTTTCTGCAAAAATATCTGCCAGCGACCGTTGGGTTAATTTACTCTCAATCCAAGCAAGGACATCAAATGTCTTTAAAAGTTGGCGTTCATATTTATCTTGTTCGATTTTTTGAATGTCTTTTTGGTATTGTAGCCAGCGTTTATTTCTAGCTTTCTCGTATGATGGAAGCGGATAGCCCTGTATAAACTTGAATATTAACTTTTCTGTGATATAAGTCTGTTTCTCGAAGCGGATGTTTCTTTTGATGGAAATAATTTCGTTCTCAAAGAAATCATAATTGCCTAATTCTGCTTGGAGTAAAAGATTTACCAATCTTGCTATCTTGTAAGAAGGAAATGCGCAAAATAACTTTCCCAAACTAAATATCTTTTTCATGTATTTGCGAGCTTGTACATAATCTTTCGTATACATGCCTAATACAGCGAAGCTTAGATATAACCGTAATTGAGACTCAAGTCCTAATGATGTTACTTTTTTTAGTAATTCATTTTCTTGCTTATCCCTTAGCTCTAAGGCCTGTTCAAAGTTTCCGGCTTGTAACAAGCTATTGGATTTGTAGATATATATCAAGGTTTTCAGATGTAAGATGAATTCAGTGGAGTACTCATTTTGTGTTAATTCTTCTAGTTTAGAAAGGAAAAAGGGAGTTTCATGATATAATCCGGCAATACATAAACTGTCTAAAATACCTTGTATGGCACTTAAATAGTAGATAGGAGGATTTAATATTAAATGTTGGTTGTCGTTAAATAAGTTGATAAGCTCTTGGTAATATCGGATAGCCGATTTATAATTGCCGGAGTTAAGATAATAAGTGGCTTGGAATAGCAAATGTAACTTTTGCGCTTCGAATCCTTGGTAGGAATTGTTTGCGATTAAATGGAGTTCGCTCAATACGAGATCGTTTAAATCCTCTTTTTGTTTGTCGGAACGGATATAGCCTTTGTTAATTAAACGGTGTTTAAGAATATCGTATAGCTGTGTATGTTGATTAAGGGTTCTTGCGTATTTTAATACTTCATTGATTTTCATTTGCTTGTTTACCAGCTGCTTTTCTGAGATTGTTTTAAAATCGAGAGCGCTTAAGTATTTCAGTTCCGTTCTCCGAATCAATAAAAGCAAGGAATCATTTTCATAAGTGATCGCTAATTTTTTTGCTTTATCTAATTCAATGAAAGCTTCATCAAATATTTCTCGTTCGAATAATACGCCAGCCTTTGATATATAATTGAAAATTCTTGTTTGGACATCCTGTTTTTCTCTTAGTCTAACTAAACATTCTAGAAGTACCCGATATAAATGTTTGACTGCGGTCTCGAAACTCTTCCCGTCTTGAATCTGACAAAAGCGTGTATACAGCTGTTCGGGAGACGTATTAGCGTCTATTAGATTAAAAAGGGTGAGGTATACCTTATCACCGTTTTGAAGGTTTGCGCAAAGATGGAAATATCTTTTCTCAGCTTTTGTCAAGGTGTTGACAAGCATTAATAATATGTATGTGTTATTCATGGACTTTTGATGTTATCAAGTGTTTGATATATAGTGAATATGAGAAATTGTATGATGCAAATATATCGATTTGGGTTTATCTACGATGAAGATTAATTGATGATTTTTATATTTTGGATCTTTTTATATTTGCGACATCGGTGAATGAATTTAAATTAACATGAAATCTGGTGTACCAAGCGGAATATATGATATTTTTGTTAAACGAATGATTAATAAGAGAAAAGCATGAAAGACTTACGGAATCATAATATATTGGTTGTTGGAAGTAGCAATACCGATATGGTCGTAAAGACGAATCATCTCCCTCGTCCGGGAGAGACGGTATTAGGCGGAACATTTTTTATGAACCCGGGTGGGAAAGGAGCGAATCAAGCGGTTGCTGTTGCGCGGTTAGGGGGACAGGTCTCGTTTATTTGTAAAACAGGCAGTGATATATTCGGACATCAATCCCAGCAGCTATTTGAGGAAGAGGGGATTGATACTTCCTATATTTTCTCAGATCCGAAGAATCCATCTGGCGTAGCGTTGATTACGGTGGATGCTCATGCTGAAAACTGTATTGTGGTGGCCTCCGGAGCTAATGCTAATCTATTACCTTCTGATTTAGCGAAATCGGAAGAGGCGATAGAAAAAGCCGATTTGATTTTAATGCAATTGGAGATTCCTATGGATACTGTCGAGTTTGTCGCTAAGATGGCATCGAAGAAGAACAAACGGGTAATATTGAATCCGGCTCCAGCTCAAACTTTGTCGGCTACGTTACTCCGGCATCTGTATATGATTACCCCGAATGAGACAGAGGCAGAGATGATCTCTGGCGTGAAGATCACGGATGAGGTTTCCGCAAAGAAGGCTGCGCAAGTTATAATGGAGATGGGAGTACAGAACGTAATCGTTACTTTAGGCTCAAAAGGAGCTTTGATCTATTGTGATTCCATGGTAGATATGGTTCCTGCGATAAAAGTGGAAGCCGTTGATACTACTGCCGCCGGGGATATTTTCAACGGCGCTTTAACGGTGGCTTTGGCTGAGGGGCGGGATTTAAGGGAAGCCGTGAGATTCGCTTGCAAAGCTTCCGCCATTTCCGTGACTCGTGTGGGAGCGCAATCTTCTGTTCCTTACCGGAATGAGGTGGATATTTTTGATTAATCTATAAAAACAATCTAATATTATGAAACAAACAGTATTTGCGGTGATAACGGTAGCCTCTTTATTTCTAGGGGCGACCTCATGTTCCCAACAACCCTCGGCAAAGGATCAAACGACGGTGCCCGCTGAGTTTACGATTAGTAAAGAAAAGTTGATGGATAAGATTAAGGGAGGTTGGGCCGGACAAACCATAGGCTGTACGTATGGCGGTCCGACGGAGTTCAAATATAACGGAACGATGATTCAAGAATACGTACCGATCGTATGGCCGGACGGATATATCAAGTGGTGGTACGAGAATGTACCCGGATTGTACGATGATGTTTATATGGACCTTACATTCGTGGATGTCTTTGACCGGTTGGGATTGGACGCTCCTGTGGACTCATTCGCCATGGCGTTCGCTACGGCGGGATATACGTTATGGCATGCTAACCAGTCGGCACGTTATAATATTTTGCAAGGGATCATGCCTCCGGCGTCCGGCCATTGGCTGAATAACCCTCATGCGGATGATCTGGATTATCAGATCGAGGCGGACTATGCCGGACTGATGTCGCCGGGTATGCCGAATACGGCTTCCGAGATTTCTGATAAGATCGGGCATATCATGAATTACGGAGACGGTTGGTACGGCGGTGTGTATGTCGGGGCGATGTATTCGTTATCGTTTATCTCGGATGATATCGAGTTTATCGTGACCGAGGCGTTAAAGACGATACCGGAGCAAAGTACCTATTATAAATGTATGAGCGATGTGATCCGCTGGCATAAGGAATATCCGGACGATTGGAAACGCACTTGGTTTGAGTGTGAGAAGAAATGGAGCTCGGATATTGGTTGTCCGGATGGCGTTTTCGTTCCGTTCAATATCGATGCCGTGATCAATAGCGCATACATTCTTATCGGCTTGCTTTATGGTGAGGGAGATTTCTATAAGACATTGGATATCTCTACCCGTTGTGGACAAGATTCGGATTGCAACCCAGCCTCTGCGGGTGGTATCTTAGGAACAATCCTTGGTTATAGCCGTATACCGGATTATTGGATGAAGAACTTGAGAGAGGTGGAGAATATGGATTTTGCCTATACGACCATCTCATTGAATAAGACTTACCAAATGGGCTTCGATCAAGCGTTGCAAGTGATAGAGCGCAACGGCGGTTCCGTTTCAGGTGACGAGGTGACGATCAAATGCCAGCAACCTGTAGCCGTTCGTTACGAGAAGGCTTTCGAGGGTATGTATCCGATAGAGAAAGTGGCGGTTAATAAGAATTTGTCCGATGTAGGAGAACTTCCATTTGAGGGAACAGGCGCCGTATTCAAAGGCTTTGTGAACGCTAAAGATGATAAATACGTAGCGAAAGTAGAGATGTACCTAGATGGGGAGCTGGTTGAGACGGCGAACCTTCCGGCATCCTATACGACTCGTAGGAACGACCTGTTTTGGAAGTATCAGCTGCCCAAGGGAAAACATACGGCTACGTTTAAATGGCTAAATCCACGTAATGATGTCTCCGTACATTTCGGTGAGATACTGATTTACTCGGATGCTCCGAAAGAGATTGTTCACCAATAAAATTATAAAGATTATGAAGAAATCATTGTTTCTGATGGGCTTATTCGCCTTGTTTATCTCCTGTAAGGGGAATGTTTCTCAAACCGATAAGCCTCAACCGGTAAATCTTATTCTAGATACCGATTTAGGTCCGGACTATGATGATGTGGGCGCTATGGCCTTGATGCATGCCTTGGCGGATAGCGGTCAGGTAAATATTCTTGCGACTCTTTCCTCCAACCATGATGAGCGGGTGGTGCCTTGCATTGAGGTGCTGAATACTTATTTCAACCGTCCGGACATACCGGTAGGGGCACCAAAGAGCGAACCGGGGGCCTCCTTGACTACTTGGCATAAAACGAAGTGGACTGACGAGTTACCCGCTAACTATCCGCATCATACGGCGAAGACTTCCGACGCTCCGGATGCCCTGAAGGTGTATCGTAAGATTCTGAGCGAACAACCGGATACCAGCGTTGTTATTTGTACGATTGGTTTCTTCTCTAATTTAAGGGATTTGCTTCAATCGGGAGCTGATGAATATAGCGATCTCTCCGGAAAGGAATTAGTCGCCAAGAAAGTGAAACGTTTGGTTTCTATGGCGGGCCTGTTTCCGGAAGGTAAAGAATTCAATGTGTATTGCGATGTCCCTGCCTCTAAAGTCGTAGCGGAGGAATGGCCTACAGAGATTGTCTTTAGCGGTTTTGAGATCGGGAACGTAATCTTGACCGGAAAGAAACTGGTGCAAATGAACGTGGAGAACAGTCCTGTAAAAGATGCGTATGCCCTTTGTTTTGCGGAGGGAGACCCGGAAGGGCGCATGAGCTGGGATCATACGGCGGTATTGGTCGCTATAAAAGGTTATGAGCCTTATTTCGATGTAGAGCGAGGAACCTTTCATGTCGTAGATGATGAGGGGACTAACAATTGGGTGGCAAATCCCAATGGCCGTGATCTTCGTTTGATCGAGAAGATGCCGCCTACGGAGGTCGCTTCCTTGATAGAGAATTATATGATGCATCAACGATCTATTAAATAGTATTTTTATGTATATCGTACAAGATTATTCTTTAGCTGTCATATTCTGTGTCGTTACGATGCTTTGTTGGGGATCGTGGGGGAATACGCAGAAATTAGCCTCCAAGACTTGGAGATATGAGTTCTTCTATTGGGACTACGTGATTGGTGTCTTGCTCTTTTCTCTGATTTCCGGCTTTACCTTGGGTAGCATCGGGACGGAAGGACGCAGTTTCCTGCCGGATTTGGCGCAAGCGAACCTCGCTAGTTTAGGGAGTGCCTTTTTGGGCGGTATTATTTTTAATGCTGCCAATATCTTGTTGTCTGCGGCGATCGCCATTTGCGGATTGTCGGTTGCTTTTCCGGTTGGGATCGGATTAGCCTTGGTGCTAGGCGTATTGGTTAACTATTTCGGGGCGGCGAAGGGGGAACCAACTTATATCTTTATCGGTGTAGCTTTAATCACGGTCGCCATCATCTTGAATGGCCTGGCTTATAAGAAAGCCTTGGTCGGTACCAAGAAAGTATCGGGGAAGGGGATCCTTATATCGGTTGTGGCCGGCGTGATCATGGCCTTTTTCTATCGTTTTGTCGCCGCTTCCATGGATATGGAGAATTTCGCTTCTCCGGCACCCGGGAAGTTGACGCCTTATACCGCCGTATTTGTTTTTGCCATAGGAGTATTTGTTAGTAATTTCTTGTTTAACACATTGGCAATGAAACATCCGGTGGAAGGTAAGCCTGTCTCCATATGCGGTTATTTTAAGGGAAATATGAGTACGCACCTCGTGGGTGTATTGGGGGGTGTTATCTGGTGTATCGGTCAATCTTTCAGTATGATAGCGTCAGAGAAAGCGGGAGCGGCTATATCTTACGGATTGGGGCAAGGAGCTACGCTAGTCTCCGCTTTATGGGGCATCCTTATCTGGAAAGAGTTCAAGGGAGCACCAGCCATTTCCAATCGTCTGAATGTCGGGATGTTTATTTTATTCGTGATCGGACTTGGGTTCTTAATTTATGCGGGAGCTTAAATAACGTTATTTTTATTTATTCCGGAAAAAACATTACCTTTGTTCTTGTTTCTTGTTTATGGGAGTTTAATAACGAAAAAAAGACGATCTATGAAAGAAGAAGGTGATGTATTCAAAAAGTTCCGTGATTCCTTCAGTAGGATGGAGGGACATTTCCATATACTAGAACAGCGTGTGCCGGTTGAACTTCAGATGGAGTATTTCAAATACTCGGAAAACGTACGGAAGGAAAACCGGCCTCCCCGTCCCTTATCGGAGGATGAGTGCGAGACCCTGTACAACACTTTGTTGACGGAGGAAACCAAGGACAAGCCCGAGAAGAGATATCTGTTATCTCAATTGGCTACCTCGAAATCCGTCCGTGCGTACCGCTTGTTGGAGGAATACACCCAGCATCCGGACCCAGAAGTGACAGATTGGGCCTACATGGCTTTGATGGAGTCTCGTATCTCCTTAGAGTCCGATTTCTCCGACGAGAAACAAATTTATATCTCGACCGGCTTGGGAGGAAAAGGGGAGAAGCTGCGTTTCTATGTCTTGATGACGTCTAAAGGCAAGAAACCTTTCCAAGAATATCAGCGGCAGACAATCGAGCGGGAGTTCGCTTATTATCTGCCGAAAACGGACTGCGAGATCGAGCGTTTGACGATCGGTGAGCAGTATGTGGAGTTGGTGTTCTTGATCCCGGTGCGTACGGATATAAAAGCCACGTTGGATCGGGTGATCAATGAATGTAACCAATACGGCGATTTCCTCTCGAATGTTTTCACGATCACGAATGTCAAGGAATTGACAGCGGAGGAGGTTTCCGAGATTATAAATAAGAATGGAGACGATTAAGCAAGCTATTAAGTATGGTGTAGTCGGGTTGAGCAATACCTTGATAACGATGATCGTTATCTGGGTGATGATGAAACTCTTCGGATGCCGGGAAGGTTTATCTAACTTAACGGGATATGTGGCAGGCATATTAAACAGTTTCATCTGGAACAAGCAATGGACTTTCAAGGGAAGTTCCACCGGATGGACGAAAGGGGCGGTTCGGTTCACGATCGCTTTTATTATTTGTTATGCTTTACAGTACGGATTGGTACTGATCTTGAATTCCCGACTTACGATCGATCATTACTACAACCACTTGATTGGAATGGCTTTCTATACGGTGATTAATTTTTTAGTAAATAAGTTTTATACCTTTAAAGCTTAAAAGGCATGAAGAAGTTAGCGGTTATAGTCCCGTGTTACAACGAGGAAGCCGTGATCGAGGAATCGTATCGGCGTACGAAAGAGGTCTTGGTAAAGTTGCCGAACCCTACGGAGATTATCTATATAAATGATGGTAGTCAGGATAAGACACGTTCTTTGTTGGATCATATAGCCGCTACCGATCCTCATGTGAAGGTGATTCACTTCTCCCGGAATTTCGGTCATCAACCGGCGGTAACGGCGGGTATCAATAACTGTGACGCTGATTTGGCGATTATCATCGACGCCGATATGCAGGATCCGCCGGAATTGATTCCGGATCTGCTGGAAGTGCAGGAGAGAGAGAATGCCAACGTGGTTTATTGCGTCCGTAAGTCACGGGAAGGGGAGAGTCTTTTCAAGCTGTTCACCTCCAAGGCTTTTTACCGGGTGATGAATTATATGAGCGAGGTCCATTTCCCGCTGGATACAGGAGATTTCCGTTTAGTGGACCGGAAGGTGATGAATGAGTTCGACCGTTTTAAGGAACGGGGAAAATATATCCGTGGCTTGATAAGCTGGGTGGGCTTCCACCAAGTGCCGTTTTATTATGAGCGTGAGGCGCGTATCGCCGGCGAGACGAAATATCCGATTAGTAAGATGCTGAAATTCGCGTCGACGGCAATGCTTTATTTCTCGAAGAAGCCGTTGCGTTTGGCGACGAGTCTCGGGTTTATATCCGTATTGGTCGGTATAATCTTGGCGGTTTGGTTCACGTTGGGCAAGATCTATGGTTTTAGTAACGCCGAGGTTGGCTGGACTTCTATCATGACTTCCATTATCTTCTTTGGAGGTGTACAGTTATTGACGGTCGGCGTGTTAGGGCAATATGTCGGTATCCTCTTTGACGAGATCAAGGCCCGTCCCGAATACATTATTGACGAGAAGAAAAACTATTAAAAAACATCGGAGGCGAAATAAGCCGTTTCTCTATGATCTGAATTCTGTTCCATGATAAATGTCTTTTCATGATATACTCGTGAATGTAACATAAACAATTCGATATCCAGATAGTTTATACATAGAAGAGATTAATAAAACTTATGTGTCATGAAGTATAGAATAGAGAAAGATACCTTAGGTGAGGTGGAAGTGCCGGCGGACGTTTATTATGGGCCGCAAACACAACGGAGCGTGAATAATTTCAAGATCGCCACCGATATTAGCCGGATGCCCGAAGAGGTGATAGAGGCGTTCGCTTACTTGAAAAAAGGAGCGGCTTTGGCTAATAAAGACGCCGGTGTCTTGTCTCCGGAGAAATGCGAGTTGATCGGTAAGGTATGCGACGAGATCTTGGCGGGTAAATTAAATGACTCCTTCCCCTTGATTGTATGGCAAACGGGGAGCGGGACCCAGACGAATATGAATGTCAATGAGGTGATCGCCAACCGGGCGCATGTGTTGACCGGAGGAAAGCTAACGGATAAGGAGAAAGTGCTGCTTCCGAACGATGACGTGAATAAATCGCAATCCTCCAATGATACGTTTCCTTCCGCTATGCATATTGCCGCCTATAAGGTGATAGCGGAGGTGACGATCCCGGGATTGGAGAGTCTGTATCGTGCGTTGGCGCTAAAAAGTGAGGAGTTCATGAAGATCGTGAAGATCGGGAGGACTCATTTTATGGATGCCACTCCATTGACATTGGGGCAAGAGTTCAGTGGCTATGCGGCTCAATTAGAATATGGTATACGGAAAGTAAAGGATTCCCTATCGCATATCTCCGAATTGGCTTTAGGAGGTACGGCGGTTGGGACCGGTATTAACGCCCCGGTCAATTATGACAAGTGTGTCGCTAAGAAGATATCAGAGTTGACTGGGCTTCCTTTTGTAACCGCTCCGAATAAATTCGAGGCCCTAGCTACCCATGATGCCTTGGTTGAGGCGCATGGAGCCTTGAAATCCGTAGCGGTCAGCTTAATGAAGATCGCGAACGATATACGAATGTTGGGCTCAGGTCCTCGTGCCGGTATCGGTGAGATCCATTTGCCGGAGAACGAGCCGGGTTCCTCCATCATGCCGGGAAAGGTGAATCCTACGCAATGCGAGTCATTGACGATGATCGCCGCTCAAGTAATGGGTAACGACGTGACAATCTCGATAGCCGGCTCCAACGGGCAGTTCGAGTTGAACGTATTTAAGCCGGTGATTATCTCGAACTTCTTGCAAAGCGCCCGCTTGATTGGTGACGGTTGCCTGAATTTCAGCGAACATTGCGTAAAAGGCATTACCCCGGTGAACGAAAACATCAAACGCCATCTGGATAGCTCCTTAATGCTGGTTACCGCCTTGAATCCGAAAATAGGATATTACAAGGCCGCCGCTATCGCCCAGAAAGCCTATCAAGAAAATAAGACTTTGCGGGAGGCGGCTATCGAGTCCGGTTATGTGACCGCCGAGGAGTTTGATCGTTGGGTAGACCCGTCCAAGATGGTAGGAAAGATTGAGTAGTGTCAAAACTGCTACATCTTCTCCCAAAAATGAAACAAAGAGTTAAGATAATAATGGATATTTTTGTACCGTTATCATTTTAATTCTTTGTATTATGAAGAGCACACGATGTATTTTGTCTATAATCTTAGGGTTGCTGGCCGGATGGTTACCTCTGGGTGCGGTTACCGTATTGAAGAACCTACAGGTTGAGTATCAAACCAATCCACTGGGAATTGATGTCAGTCAGCCACGTTTTAACTGGCAGATGGAGTCCGATCGCTATGGGGCCTGTGGGCAGGCTTATCGGTTATGGGTGGCCGATAGTCCGGAGCAATTGGCTGCCGGGCGTTATATCTATGATTCGGGAAAGGTTCTTTCCGGGGAATCGGTCGGCGTAGTTTATCAAGGAAAAGCATTGCAACCTTCCACTCGCTATTATTGGAAAGTTTCCGTATGGGATGAATCGGGAACGGAAATTACCTCCACCGAGCCTGCGTGGTTCGAGACCGGTCTTCTGGGTTCCGGATGGAGTGGCGCCCGTTGGATCGGCTCGTCGGAGACACAACTCTCCAAATATCGCTCGCATTATGTGATCGACTATGATGTGCGGGTGGCCGAGGGTAATGATAAAGCCGCATTTGTCTTTGGGGCGAGGGACGCTGATAATTATGTGTCTGCTGAACTGGACTTGAATGGTTCGGGGGACGCCCGTTTCATTCTACGCCATACCACGGATGGAAAAACGACGCAAGACGCCTCGGAGAGTCTGGCCTCCATCATCCCAGCCTCGGATAAGCATAAGGCGCATCATATCCGGTTGAAGGTGACGACGGCCCAATATGCCTTGAAATATTTCGTGGATATAGAGATCGATGGAAAGACCTTGGTGAATTCCTCTTTGACTCCCGAGGAGAAAGAACGGAAGAGCCGTGGTGATTTCTGGGGAGGCAAGGAAGGGGCTTTCACCGTGTATCCTTATCCGGATGGAGAGTTGGTTTATCATTGCCGTTTGTACGCGATCGGTTTCCTGCAACCTAAAGGGCAGACCGCTACATTCTCCAACTTGCGTATCAGCGAGGATACGTGGAATACGCTTCTGTACAATCCTGCCGAGACTTATGTGGAGAAAGGGGAGGGAAAGCTCAATGTCTGGTATCCGGGCGAGAACGTATCCGCTCCCATGCTCCGGAAAACGATAAAGATAGAGAAACCGGTCAAGAGCGCCCGTTTATATGCTACCGCTAGGGGTGTCTACGAGTTCTCGGTGAACGGGCAGAAGGTTGGAAAGGATTATCTGAATCCGGGTTGGACGGATTACCGTTACCGTATCATGTATAATACGTATGATATAACGGATTTGCTACGACCGGGCGATAATGGTATCGGGGCGATGTTGGGCGCCGGATGGTGGAGCGAGCATAGCGGTTTCCTTACCGGTTGGCAGGATCAATACGGAACCCGCCAGTCCTTATTGGGAAAGATCGTGATCGAGTATGCCGACGGTACTCGTGAGACGATCGTTACGAATGATAGCTGGAAATGTTATGACCGGGGACCGATCACTTTTAACGGCCTTCAGAATGGAGAGGAATATGATGCCCGGAAAGAGGTGAACGGCTGGGATGCTCCGGGTTTTGATGACTCGTCATGGAAACCGGCGACCTTATTCGCCGCTCCTCCGGTAAATGTGGAGATCCAAGGATATGTAGGCAGCCCGATACAAAATAATGTGACCCTGACCGCTCAGTCCATGGTAGAGCCTATTCCCGGCGTCTATGTCTATGATATGGGGCAGAATATGGTCGGTGTTCCCCGTCTGACTTTCAAGGGAAAGGCCGGACAGGAAATCACGATCCGTTTCGGGGAGATGAATTATCCGGAAACGATCCCTACCGAGCCGGTCGCCCCGTACACGATCGCGATGTATAAGGAGAAGAAAGGGCAAGTCTATACGGATAATTACCGGAGCGCCCTTTCCACGGATCGCTATATCCTGAGAGGGGATGCGGCGGGTGAGACGTATGAGCCTCGCTTTACGTTCCATGGTTTCCGTTACGTGGAGATTCACGGGTTGGAGAGGCCGTTACCCTTGGAGGCGGTGAAAGGGATCGTGCTGGAATCTATCGGTGCGCGGACGAGCGGTTATGAGACATCGGACGAGCGTGTCAACCGTTTGTTTAATAACATCATTTGGGGCCAACGGGGTAATTTCCTGTCGGTTCCGACCGATTGTCCGCAACGGGATGAGCGTATGGGCTGGACAGGGGATGCGCAGGTATTCGCTCGTACGGCTACTTATAATATGAATGTCGATCCGTTTTACACCCGTTGGCTCTACTCGGTCCGGGATAATCAAGGAGATGACGGTAGTTACGCGAACTATATACCCGTGGTCGGTTTCCCGCCTCACGGCGCGGAGGATGGCGGAGGTGCCATGGGATGGATGGAAGCCGGCGTGATCGTACCGTGGCAAATGTATCAACAATACGGAGACGTGCGTATTCTGGAGCAACATTACGCTTCCATGGTCGCTTATATGGATTATTTGGAGCGTCGTGCCGTACGCTATGTACAGCCCTTCGGTGGTTTCGGCGATTGGCTGGCTATCGAGCCGACGAATTCCATGTTGACGAACACCGCTTATTCCGCCTACGACGCTTTGATTATGGAGCAGGTAGCGAAACGTTTAGGGAAGGATGCGGACCAAAGGCGTTTCCGTACTTTCTACGAGAACGTGAAGAGGTCCTTTAACGACTTGTTCGTAAACGAGGAAGGACGCACGTTCGCCCCGACGGTGGAATCTATCTTTGGCAAGGATTCGCAAGTAGGTATGTGGCCCGGAACGGCGGCTACCGAGGCGAAGATCGTGGATACGCAGACCTCATACGTGGTTCCTCTCCAGTTCGATCTGTTCAATGAGAAAAACAAACCCTTGGCGATCCGGCATCTGGTAGAGAATATCAAGAAACATAATTATACGCTTACCACTGGCTTTATCGGTACGCCTTACCTGAATTTGGTATTATCCGACAATGGTTATGACGATGTCGCCTATAAATTATTTGAGCAAACCGCCTATCCTTCATGGCTATACCCTGTCCTGCAAGGCGCAACCACGATTTGGGAACGTTGGAATTCCTACACGTTGGTAAATGGCTTCGGCCCTGTGGATATGAACTCTTTCAACCATTATTCGTATGGCGCTATCGAGGAGTGGATGATAGCTTATACCTTGGGTATCCAGCGGGATGAGGAACAACCCGCCTATAAGCACATCATCCTTCAACCCCGTATCGGCGGAACCTTCTCGTTCATCCGGGGTCATTACGATTCCGCCTATGGCCGTATCGAGAGTGGATGGCAAATCCAAAAGAAGGGCTATATATACGAGGCAACCATTCCCGCTAATACGACGGCTACCTTATATCTGCCCGCCAAATCGGAGAAGTCCGTTCGTATGGAGAAAGGGCAGGAGGGGATCACGCCCGTGGGATTGAAGGATGGGAAGGCTGTGTACCGATTGGGATCGGGGAGCTACCGGATATACGTGGATTGAATATTTCCCAAATATCCCGCCCGCGTCGGGTGCGCGGTCGAATCTTGGAGAAATGCGGGACCTCGCGCCGGGTGCGCGGTCGAATCTTGGAAAAATACGGGGCTCGCGTCGGGTGTGCGGTCGAATCTTGGAGAAATATTGGACCTCGCGCCGGGCGCGTGGTCGAATCTTGGAGAAATGCGACGCTTCTCATCCGGTGTAAGGTCAGATTTTGTAAAAACGATAGTGCCCGGCCTTATTAAAATCTGTACATTCGCGCAAAAATAAATAAGAACATTGTTCATGATTGTTTAATTCTAATTAGATCAAGCGAGAATGTCAATACGAAAATCGGATCGCATTATCAGCGTGGAGCACGTATCGAAGTATTTTGGCGAGAAGGCCGTGCTGAATGATGTAAATTTACAGGTCCGCAAGGGCGAGTTTGTAACCATTTTGGGGCCTTCCGGTTGCGGAAAGACTACCCTGTTGCGTTTGATAGCCGGCTTCCAGACGGCCTCCGAGGGCGTTATCACGATGTCCGGGAAGGAGATTACGCAGACGCCGCCGCATAAACGTCCCGTAAATACGGTATTTCAGAAATATGCTTTATTTCCACATCTGAATGTGTACAATAATATCGCCTTTGGCCTGAAGCTGAAGAAACTTCCTTCCGCCACGATCGAGAAGAAAGTGAAACAGGCGTTGAAAATGGTAGGGTTGACAGACTATGAGGATCGGGATGTCGATTCCCTTTCCGGTGGCCAGCAGCAACGTGTGGCGATCGCTCGCGCTATCGTGAATGAGCCGGAGGTGTTATTGCTGGATGAGCCGTTGGCGGCCTTGGACTTGAAGATGCGCAAGGACATGCAAATGGAATTGAAAGAGATGCATAAGTCCTTAGGCATTACGTTCGTGTACGTGACCCACGACCAAGAGGAAGCGCTGACGCTGAGCGACACGATCGTTGTCATGAGCGAGGGAAAGATCCAGCAAATCGGTACCCCGATCGATATTTATAACGAGCCGGTCAATTCGTTCGTCGCTGATTTCATCGGTGAGAGTAACATCTTGAACGGAACGATGATCAAGGATAGGCAAGTCTCTTTCGCCGGTCATGAGTTCGAGTGCGTGGATGAGGGATTCGGGGAGCAAATGCCGGTAGATGTCGTGTTGCGCCCCGAGGATATTTACATCTTCGAGCCGTCGGAGGCGGCGATGTTGACGGGTACGGTAACCTCCTCCATCTTTAAGGGCGTGCATTATGAGATGATGGTGCAAACCCCGAACGGATACGAGTTCATGGTACAGGATTATCACTGTTTCGAGGCAGGTAGCGAGGTCGGGCTTCTTATCAAGCCTTTCGATATCCATGTAATGAAGAAAGAGCGTATTTGCAATACCTTCGAGGGAAAGCTTATCGACGCTACGCATGTGGAATTCCTAGGCTGTACGTTCGAATGCAAGGAGGTAACCGATATAGAGCCAAATACGCCTGTGAAAGTCGAGATCGATTTTAAAGATGTGATCTTGGAGGATAACGAGGAAGACGGTCGCCTGACCGGAGAGGTGAAATTTATCCTCTACAAAGGCAACCATTATCATCTGACCGTGTTTACAGATTGGGACGAGGACATCTTTGTCGATACCAACGATGTATGGGATGATGGAGATCATGTCGGCATAACGATCGCCCCGGATAAAATTCGAATTATTCATGCTTAAAAAGGGAAGGAAGTGATCAATACGTTTTCTGCATTTTTTATGAGACGAAGGAACTGGACCATTCCTTATGTCCTGTTCTTGGCCATCTTTGTCGTGATACCGCTCCTCTTGATCGTGTATTACGCCTTTACGAATGACGAGGGGATGTTTACCTTCGCCAATTTCCGTAAGTTTATGATCCATCCCGAGGCGATAAACACCTTCGTGTATTCAGTCGGGATCGCTTTGATAACGACCATTCTTTGTCTGCTGCTGGGATATCCGGCCGCTTGGATATTGAGCCAAGCCCGGTTTAATACTTCCCGTACGATGGTCGTTTTGTTTATCCTTCCGATGTGGGTCAATATCTTGATCCGTACGTTGGCTACCGTGGCTTTGTTCGATTTCTTGAATTTCCCACTGGGAGAGGGGGCCTTGATCTTTGGCATGGTGTACAACTTCCTGCCCTTTATGATCTACCCGATTTATAATACGCTCCAGAAAATGGATCACAGCTTGATAGAGGCGGCGCAAGACTTGGGGGCGAATCCGTCGCAGGTATTTATCAAGGCCGTATTCCCACTATCGATGCCGGGAGTGATGAGCGGTATCATGATGGTGTTTATGCCGACCATCTCTACGTTTGCCATCGCCGAGTTGTTGACGATGAACAATATCAAGCTCTTCGGTACGACCATACAGGAGAATATCAATAACGGTATGTGGAACTACGGGGCGGCGCTTTCTCTTATCATGTTGTTATTAATCGGAATCACGGGATTGTTCAGCAATGAGAGCAGTGATTCGGCGAATGAGGGAGGGCTTATCTGATGGTGAAATATTTAGCTAAGGGATATCTGTGGGCTTTGCTCTTGTTGCTCTACTCGCCGATCTTGATTATCATGATCTTCTCGTTTACGGAGGCGAAAGTGCTGGGTAACTGGACCGGGTTCTCCACGAAATTATATAGCTCTCTTTTTGCCGGCAACGTACAACATTCGTTGGTCAGCGCCCTTTGGAATACGTTCGCTATCGCCATGATAGCCGCTACGGTATCTACCTTGTTGGGGAGCGTAGCCGCTATCGGGATCTTTAATTTGAAGGCGAGGGCCCGCAATGCCGTGAGTTTTGTCAATAACATCCCGATGTTGAATCCGGATATCATTACCGGTATTTCCTTGTTCCTGTTGTTTGTCAGCTTAGGGATCTCTCAAGGTTTGACGACGGTCGTGCTGGCGCATATCACGTTCTGTACGCCGTATGTGGTGCTAAGCGTCATGCCCCGCTTGAAGCAGATGAACCAGAATATCTACGAGGCGGCGTTGGATTTGGGGGCGACTCCGTTTCAGGCCTTGCGGAAGGTGATCTTCCCGGAAATCCGTCCGGGTATGATCAGTGGCTTTATCCTTGCCTTCACGCTGTCTATCGACGATTTCGCCGTGACCATATTTACGATTGGTAATGAGGGCTTGGAAACCCTTTCCACCTTTATCTATGCGGATGCCCGGAAAGGAGGATTGACCCCGGAACTGCGTCCCCTCTCAACGATTATATTCGTAACCGTGTTAGTATTGTTGATTGTTATAAATAAACGTGCTGAGAAAGCGAAGCGAGCGTAAATGAAAATGAAGAAATTTATATCGATTTTGTCTGTTTTGGCCCTGCTTATGGGGCTGTTCACTTCTTGCGGGCGCTCGGACGAGGAGAGAAGTAAGATCTTGAAGATTTATAACTGGGGAGATTATATCGACGAGGACGTCCTGACGGATTTCCCGAAATGGTATAAGGAACAGACGGGTGAGGAGGTCCGGATTATCTATCAGGTCTTTGATATCAATGAGATCATGTTGACCAAGATCGAACGGGGGCATGAGGATTTCGACTTGATCTGTCCCTCGGAGTATATCCTTGAGCGCATGCTGCGGAAAAATCTCTTGCTACCGATCGACCGTAATTTCGGGAAGACACCGGATTATATCAACAATGTCTCTCCCTATATCCAAGAGGAACTGAATAAGTTAAGTCAGCCGGGCCGTAAGACTACCGACTACGTGGTTCCTTATATGTGGGGAACCGCCGGCCTGTTGTATAATAAAGCCGATGTCTCGAGGGACGAGGTCATGTCGTGGAAATGCCTTTGGGACCCTCGTTTCAGGAATAAGATCTTGATGAAGGATAGCTATCGCGACGCCTATGGAACCGCCATCATCTACGCCCATGCGAGGGAATTGGCGGACGGTACCATCACGGTGGAGCAATTGATGAACGATAGCTCGCCGGAAATGATCGCTATCGCCGAGGAATACTTAAAGAAAATGAAACCGAATATCGCCGGTTGGGAGGCCGATTTCGGTAAGGAGATGATGACGAAAGGAAAGGCGTGGCTGAATTTCACTTGGAGCGGCGACGCGGTCTGGGCCATGGAAGAGGCGAGTGCCGTAGGCGTAGATCTGGGGTATGAGGTTCCTTTGGAGGGTAGTAATATCTGGTACGATGGTTGGGCGATCCCTAAATACGCTCGCAACGTGAAGGCCGCCAGTTATTTTATGGACTATCTATGCCGTCCGGACATCGTCAGCCGTAATATGGAAGTGACCGGATATGTCAGCACCGTGGCTACCCCGGAAATATTGGCGGAAAAGATCGATACAACGCAGACCGAGTTCTCGGACGTAAGTTATTTCTTCGGACCGGGAGCGGAGCGTATCCAGATAGACCCGGCTCAATATCCGGACCGGAAGGTCGTGGAACGTTGTGCCATGATCCGTGATTTCGGGAACGAGACGGAGGTGGTTCTGGAAATGTGGAGCCGGGTAAAAGGTGACAATCTTAACTCTTGGATTGTTATATTGATATTCGCTGTTTTCGGCTTGTTGTTTGTCTGGGTCGTTTACAAGCGGATCAATCGTTATCAACAGAAAAGACGACATCGTAGACGTCGTAGCTGGTATAAAAAGAAATGATATGGAAGGCATAAAGAACTTGATTATAGACTTGGGCGGTGTGCTTATTAACCTGACTCGCAACCGTTGTATCGAGGCTTTCGAGAATTTGGGCGTGGAGAATATCCGGGAACAGATCACGAATAACTATCAACATAAGGACTTGTTTGAGCGATTAGAGTTGGGAACGATTTCGGTGGAACAGTTTCGCGATGATATTCGTGCCTTATCGGGGAAGCCCCTGACGGACGAACAAATCGACACGGCATGGATCGCCATGTTGGGAGACGTCCCGGAAAATAAGTTGCGTTTGCTATTGGAGCTTCGTGAACGCTATAATACGATGCTTCTGAGCAATACGAACGAGCTTCATTGGAAATGGTCCGAAGATACCTATTTCTCTTATCAAGGTCTTTGTGCCCAAGATTTCTTCCATAAGATTTACCTCTCTTACGAATTGCATATGCTGAAGCCGAACGCGGATATTTTTGAGTACGTACTGAAGGACTCGAATCTTTTAGCCGAGGAGACTATGCTGATTGATGACGCTTCCGTGAATTGCCGGGCGGCTGAATTATTGGGAATGAAGTCCTATATGCCGCAGCAAAGGGAGGATTGGTCGCATCTATTCAAATGAAGGCCGGTCATTGTTTGGTCCCGGCCTAAATGTCTTTAACCTTTAGGATATTATACGAGGTACCAAGATCATACACATCATTCCCGTCTACTTTCTTGATGTACTTTACGACACGGATGGTGACGGGAAGGATGATAACCTCGTACAAGGATTTAAGTACCGCCTGCGTCCCGATCATGATAAGCAATTCTCCGGCCGGGATCAATCCGGCGAAGGCGATCGGGAAAAAGATCAGGGAATCGGCGCTCTCACCGATAAGGGTAGATACGATCGCTCGTAACGAGAAATTCTTTCCGTTGGAGGCGATTTTCATTTTGCTCATCACATAGGCGTTCAGGAAAGAACCGGCCAAAAACGCTATCAAGCTGGCGACCGCTATACGTGGGGCCATCCCGAAGACGAAATTGAAACCTTCCTCCCCCTCCCAAAAAGGGGCGGCCGGTAATAATACCGCCAATTGCGCGAATGCGATCACCAGAAAATTAGAGGCGAAGCCACTCCAGATAATTAGCCGTGCCTTCTTGAATCCCCAGACTTCCGCTATACAATCATTGATGATATACGAGATCGGGAATACGATCAAACCTGCGGTAGCCGTTATACCGCCTACTTGCACTACTTTTGTCTCTAAAAGATTGGACGCTACAAGGCATATATTAAAAAGTATACCTAGCAGCATGAAAGGTACTGTAACTGTTTTTTGCATGTCTTCTTGTTTTTAACGAGGTTTATCAAGCACTCGGGACGCAAAGGTACGAAAATTCTTATTAAAAACGATGGGTATAGCAGATACCGATCGCATGGCGGTAATTCACGGGATCGTCTACATTAAATATATGGTAGCGATAATAGAGTTGGAGGTTATTGTTCGGGTTTAGTTGGTAATTACTTCCTGTGGAGAAACGGATCTTATCGGACCGCATCTTATTTCGCGTATCATTGAAGACCTCGGTGTAGGCAAAAGGACAGAAACCACTCTTGCCGATCTTATAGGAGAGGGTCAGCATCGAACGCAGATAATTCTTGGGATGTTCGGCGTGAACCTTATAGGTACTTTGAAAACGTTCCCGGACAGAGAGGGTAAAACGTCCGGCCGAATAAGTCCCCGTAGCGTAGAGATAATATCGGTTTCGTAACTCGTCGGATGCCTTGTATCGTGCTAGAGACATATATCCGCTTCCTGCCAGAAGATATTTATTAAACTTGTAGTTTACCTCAACGGTGGTGAGGAACCATTCCGCTTCCTTAAAGTCATCTCTCGGACGGATGTCCTCTTCTACAAGAAAGGAAAAATGCTTATAGATTTTTCCGCATAGGCTCGCCTTGAAATACACACCTGCGCCTTCCATTCCGTATAGGGATGAAGTGCATCCTATTATAAAGAATAGGATCAGATAAATAGATCGTTTTGTATATGATGTGTTTTTCATGTAGAGTGACTTCCGATGCAAAAGTAGTGTTTTTGGATGTAATACCAACGCCTCAGGATATTATATCCGATTTTTCTTATATTTGTCTCCTATTAACTATCAAATTCGAATACATGGAAAACATATCAAGAAGAACGGCTATCAAGACATTTTTAGCTGGAGGCGTGGCTTTGGCGACTACAGGTATCGAGGCGGCGGTAGCCGCTAAAAAGAAAACAGACGTGAGGGAACCCTTGAAAGGAAATGTCCGCCACTCCGTAAGCAAATGGTGTTTCGGCGATTATAATCTGGACGAGTTCTGTGAGATCTGCAAGCATATAGGGATTGAATCCGTCGAGCTACTGGACCCGGAGGATTGGCCGGTCGTACAAAAACATGGCCTGACGGTGGCGATGGCGCAAGGGGCCGGGCTTGGGATAGATCGAGGTTTCAATGATCCGGCCTTGCATGACGAGTTGGTCGCCAGTTATGAGAAGGTGATCCCGATGGTGGCGGACGCTGGATTGACCAACTTGATTTGCTTCTCCGGCAGGCGTAACGGCGCAACGGACTTGCAAGGCTGGGAGAACTGCGAGAAGGGGTTGAGGCGCCTTATCCCTTTGGCGGAGAAGCATAAGGTCGTCTTGACCATGGAGCTTTTGAACAGTGTCGGCCATAAGGACTATCTGTGCGACCATACGGTTTGGGGCGCGGAGCTTTGTCGCCGTATCGGTTCCCCTAATTTTAAGTTACTATATGATATTTATCATATGCAGATCATGGAGGGGAATATCATCGAGAATATCCGGAAATATAGCCAATACTTCTCCCATGTCCATACCGGAGGTAGTCCGGGCCGTGCCGAGATCGACGAGACGCAGGAGCTTTACTATCCGGCTATCATCAAGGCTCTTATGGAGACAGGCTATAAAGGTTTTGTCGGGCAGGAGTTCGTCCCCGCCCAAGAAGACAAGATCGCTTCCTTGGAGAAGTGCATCCGCATCTGTGATGTATAGTGTTGTTTTACAATAATCTATAGTGCCAGACTTGTGCCATGGTTGTGGCACGGATGTGCCATCAGCGTGGCATTGTTGTGCCACCGCTATGGCATCGCCGTGCCACCGCCGTGGCATTATCGTGCCATCCCAATGGCACGACTGGGATAGCAGTATGACAAAGACTATGAATTTATTTTCTCCAACCATGTTACGTTTTCTTTTCTCGATTGTCATTAAGATAGAATGGAACAAGAACAGTTTAAAAAAGAGATATTGCCTTTGCGGGAGAAACTATTCCTTTACGCGAGAAGGCTGCTGGATAACCCGGAGGATGCCGAGGATGTCATGCAGGAAGTCTTTTTGAAGCTGTGGTATATGCGTGGCGAGTTGGACTATTATAATAATGTAATGGCCTTGTCCGTACAAATCACCAAGCACCTTTGCCTGAACCGGATGAAAGTCCGTGAACGCACGGAAGGTGAGGCGGACGAACAATTCTTTATCTGCGATGCCAACACGCCTTATACCCAGCTGGAACAAAAAGACAGTTTGGAGCATGTAATGCGGCTTATCAATAAACTACCGGGACTTCAACAGACCATTCTTCGCATGAAACACGTGGATGGTTTCGAGGTGGAGGAAATCGCCGGGTTGACCGGAAGTACCCCCGAGGCGGTACGTATGAATCTTTCCCGTGCCCGTAAACGGGTGAGAGAGCAATTCTTTAAAATGCAGACGTTATGAAAACAGAGGAATACAAGTCTATAGAGGATTTATTAGACCGCTTCTTCGAGGGTCAGACCTCGAACGAGGAGGAGCGAGTGTTGTATGAGTTCTTCGCCCGTCCGGATATTCCCGCCCATCTGGAACGTTATCGGGAGGTATTCGGATATTTCGAGAGTGGCATTGCCTTGGATTTTAGCGAGACTCCGGAATTGAGGCTACCCGCTAAGGAAATTTCTTATAAACGAAAAATAGGATGGGCAATCGCAGTTTGCGTGGCGGCTTCTCTTTTGTTGTTTTTGGTGAATACGGTCTTTATGAATCAAAATGCTTCTTTTAACCCTTATGAGGGAAGCTACATCGTGCGCAATGGTGTCGTAATGACAGATATAAAGAAGATACAACCCGAATTGGAGGTCATATCCCGAGCGGCGGAAGCGATGGAGAAGAATGCGGATCAGCTCTTAAGAAATGCGGATGAAATAGCTTATTTGCCGGAAAGGATGAATAAGCGGTTCGAGAAGAAACGGGAGACTCTACTGAGGAATATTCCGGATACTCAGGTACGTAAGGAAGTTTATAAGATCTTGGAATTGGATAAATAGTAAATTAACTAATAAACAAAAGAAGTTATGAAAGCAAGTAAATGTTTTTGGGTGGTATTATGCCTTTTGGTGGGAAGTTTCAGTACAGAGTTATGGGCACAGAAGAATTTGGAGGCTGTCGTGCAGAAATGTAAAGCGGATAAGACGATCGATAAAAGCGTAGTAACGAATAAAGATCCGAAAACTAAAAAGGTATATAAGATAGTCTCTTCTTTCGTCGTGGAGGGCCACGCCGCATTACAACAAGAAATTAAATCCGCTTTTGAGCGGGACAAGGAAGAGGCTTATCAAGTGATCGAGAATGAGAACGATGGGGTGGTTAGTTGGTTTATCCGTTTCTCGAAGGGTAAAAATACAGTTTCTTATTCTATAAATGTTGATGAAGAGGAGCTTCTCTTGACAGTCATTGAGAACTTCGACATGCCGGAGGAAAAAGATATAGAGATAAGATCAAGTAGTGACATGTAGGTTTTACTATGTAGATAAGTCAACAATAGCACCTCTCATCTGTGAAGCTGGGAGGTGTTTCTTTATGTCAAGATATTGGATAGTAGTGTCTAAATTTTGTACACCACTGTCAAATAATTGGACAGTCTGTTTTGGAAAGTAAAATACTACTTGTTTGATAATTAAATATTTAGTTAGTTTGGCACACTATTTGAATTAGATATGGTAAATTAAACAGTTAGATAACAATTAAAACAAATACAGTTATGATTAAGATCGAAGGTTTAAGTAAGTTTTTCCGTACGGAAGAGGTTGAGACAATTGCGTTGAATAAGGTTTCTTTGGAGGTAAAAGATGGCGAGTTCGTCGCTGTCATGGGACCTTCCGGTTGCGGTAAGTCTACGTTGTTGAATATTCTGGGTTTGCTGGATAACCCTTCCGAGGGAAATTATTACTTGGGCGACCAAGAGGTAGGACACTTGAAAGAGAAAGAGCGTACGCAGGTCCGTAAGGGAAACATCGGTTTCGTGTTCCAGAGCTTCAACTTGATAGACGAGTTGAACGTTTTTGAGAACGTGGAGCTGCCGTTGACTTATCTAAAGATCAAGGCGTCGGAGCGTAAACAGATGGTAACGGATATCTTGAAACGAATGAATATCAGCCACCGTGCGGCTCACTTCCCTCAGCAACTCTCCGGAGGTCAGCAGCAACGTGTGGCGATCGCCCGTGCGGTAGTTTCCAACCCGAAGATTATCTTGGCCGATGAGCCAACCGGTAACTTGGATTCCAAGAACGGTGCCGAGGTTATGCAGCTGCTCACCGAGCTGAATAAGGAGGGAACGACGATCGTAATGGTGACGCACTCCAAGCACGACGCGGGTTTCGCTCACCGTGTGATCAATTTATTCGACGGTAGCGTTGTTTCTTCCGTCAGTGAATTTATTTAGTCAACATGACATAAACACATACACACAAGAGTTTTTTATAAGCTAATTGGCCTGTGAAGGTCGGTTAGCTTTCAATTTAACTTAAATATAAATCGATGAGACAGCTATATTATACAATCCGTTATTTACTTCGAGGCCGAGGGGGAAATGTGATCAAGGTTCTGTCCTTGACACTAGGACTTGGAGTGGGATTGATCCTGTTCGCTAGGGTCGCTTTTGAATTGAGCTTCGATACATTCTTTGACCAAGTGGAAGATTTGTATAGCGTGCATGTGCGATACAATGATGATAAGGCGGGAGAGGAAGATGAGTCTCGTATCATCTTTGCCCCGATCCCGGAGGCTTTGCGGCAAGAGTTCCCCGAGATACAGTACGCGACGGTTTGCCGGAGAAGGTACGGGGCCGTATTGTATCATGGTGAGGATCGGTTCAAGCCCCGTTTGATGATGGCGGATTCCCTTTTTTTCCGTACGATGGGAATCAAGGTGCTAAGGGGGGATGACCGTTTGTTGGGAATCGAAGATCAAGTTTTCTTATCGGAAAAAATGGCTGAACGTATATTTGGCAAGGAAGATCCGATCGGGAAACAACTGCTGTACGGAAAAAACTATCCTTATACGGTGGCCGGGATATTCCGTGACATACCGGAAAATAGTCATTTACGTTTTGACGCTGTCGCTTCTTTCATTAATATGAAAACCCAGTTCGGTGCCTATGCCGGTTGGGGTGCCGACGATAGTTATCTGGGCTATATCCGCCTGAAACCGGGTGTGGTCCCGGAACAAATCAATCAGAAGATACCGGCTTTATTGCCTAAATATATAGATGTAGAAAGGGAGAGGAAACAAGGTTTTGAGATGGAGCTTTATATCAAGCCGGTCTCGGAGATATATACGCAAAGTATCGAGGTGAAGCGGATGGTGGTGATCATGAGCGTACTGGCTTTCGCTTTGTTATTCGTGGCGGCGATGAATTATATCTTGAACTCGGTATCTTCTCTGCCGATCCGGGCGAGATCCGTAGGAGTACACAAATGTAATGGAGCTTCCAGCAAGGACATTTTCAATATGTTCTTGTTTGAGACGGCGGCTTTATTTGTAGTGGCCCTCGTATGTATGGCATTGCTTTTATTCGCTTTCCGGGAATATGTAGCGGATATGGCGGCTGTTCCTACTTTGGGCACTTTATTGAATGCGCAGACTATATGGCTTCCTGCGATCATGATCTTGGCTATATTCATTTTGTCCGCCTTGCTACCGGCCCGTTTGTTCAGCGTTATCCCGGTTACCCAAGTATTCCGGGTATCTACTTCGGGTAAGCAGGGATGGAAGCGGAGTTTGCTCTTTATCCAGTTTGGGGGGATAGCGTTTGTCATTACATTATTGGTGATCGTGTTATTGCAATATGATCGGCTAATGAATAATGATTTGGGATATGATCCGGAAAATATAGTGTATGCCTCCTTGGATAATATGGACGATCAGAAGACGGCCAAACTTACCGCCGAGTTCAAGAAGTTACCTTATGTCACGGCTACGGGATTTTCGTCCATGGACATTCTAAGTGGTTATGGTGGTTTCCCTATTCTGGATAATGAGAAAAACTGGCTGTTTACGGCCCGGCAGGTAAACTATAACGCCGATTATCTCTCTCTGATGAAAATCCCCTTGCTTGAGGGGCAACCACTAAAAGGTGACGGGGATATCTTAGTGAATGAGTCATTCGTGAGTAAACGTGGATGGACGGATGGTGCGATCGGTAAATATATTTATGATGATGAGGGTAATTTAAAGGGAAAAATAGTGGGTGTCACCCGCGATTTCATGGTGAATTCCTTCTTCACTCCTCAATTACCGGTCATCATGTTTGGTAGTGACCGGATGAGTTATTGTAACTTTACGGTTCGTGTCTCCGAGCTAACCCCGGAATATTTGCGGGAAATGAATGATCGGATCGCAGAACTATTTCCGGATGAGGATGTCGGTTTTACGGTGCTGAAAACGATCATAGAGTCTCAGTATGAGGGAACCCGTCATTTCCGTGACGGTGTCTTTGTTGCCTCGATCGCTATCTTGCTGATCACCTTAATGGGATTATTAGGATATATTACGGACGAGATGCACCGTAGGAGCAAGGAGATAGCGATTCGCAAGGTGAATGGAGCGACGGCCCCGAATATTTTACGTCTTTTATCTAAGGACGTTTTGGTCACGGCTTTCCCGGCTATCCTTTTAGGAGTGATCGCCTCACGAGTCGTAGGAGAGAGCTGGTTGAGGCAATTCGCGGATAAGATACCGCTGACTGTTTTTATTTTCATATCTACGGCTCTACTGGTTCTGGCGATCATCTGGGGATGCGTGATCCTGAAATCTTGGAATATCGCCAATGAGAATCCGGTCCGTAGCATTAAGAACGAATAATATAATAGGTAATATAAATCGCGTATGAAAACTATTTTGAGGAATCTCTTGAGCGTATTGCGCCGTTTCAAGATGGCGACACTTTTAAATGTATTAGGACTATCTGTGGCTTTTTCCGCTTTCATCTTGATTATGATGCAAGTGGACTATGACCGGAATTTTGACCGAGGCATAAAGGATGTGGATCGGATATTCCGGGTAGAGGTGGCTTATGAGAGTGGAACGAAACAGGCTATTATAAACCGTCCGTTAGCGGAAGCTTTTATCCGATCATCACCGCATATTCTGGCCGGTTCGTTATTGGATCCTTGGGGAGAGGGCGCTTTCTTTTATACGGAGGAGAACGGTGTCCGGAATAATTTCAAGGAGCGATGGATGCGTGTATTTCCCGAGTATGCGGATATATTTACGTTTGATATGTTGGACGGCAGTGCCGATAAATTGAAAGAACCCAATATGGTATTACTTCCGCTAAGTCTATCGAGCAAGCTTTTCGGCAATCAATCCGCGGTGGGTAAGCAGTTGCATATGGCTAATTCGAAAGGTGTTTTCACCGTTGGAGGAGTGTATCGGGATTTCCCGGATAACTCATCCGTGGGGAATAGCATCTATTACCAATTAAATCCGAAAGAGAATTTCCAGAACTTTGGCAATTGGAATTATATGTTTTACGTCCGTTTGGATGATCCGGCGAACGCTTCCGGCTTGTTCGAGAATTTCAAGGCGCATTTCGATGTATCTACCTTATCGAAAGATTTCTCTTGGGAAGGAGGTGGAATGTCTTTGGTCTTGAACCCTCTGACGGAGGTGCATTTCGACTCCGGGGTCACTTACGATAATGCTCCGAAGGCAAGTAAATCTACTATGCTTGTCTTATTTGCGATCGCCATCGTGATCGTCGTGATTGCCGGTATTAATTTCACGAACTTCAGTACGGCGCTTACGCCCATGCGTATCAAGAGCATAAATACGCAAAAAGTATTGGGTGGCGAGGTCTCGGTGATCCGTATGTCTCTGATTCTGGAGGCTATCGTGATCAGTGTTCTCTCTTTCCTGTTGGCGTTGCTTTGGGTCTCTTTGTTTGCCGGCACAACCTTATCCGCGCTGATCGACGCTCGGATTGCCTTGATGGATTATCCGTTGTTGTTGGGGGCTACGGCATTGATCGCGATCGCTACCGGTTTGTGCGCCGGGTTGTATCCCGCTTATTATATGACCTCTTTTTCTCCGGCCTTGGTATTGAAAGGAAGTTTCGGTCTGTCACCAAAAGGTCGCCAGATGCGTAATGTCTTGATTGGCGTGCAGTATGTGGCTTCATTTGGGTTGATTATTGGGGCGGTATTCATGTATTTGCAGAATTATTATATGCAGCACGCCCCGTTAGGCTATGATAAGGATGAGATTATCGTTACCGATCTGAACGCTAAACTCTGGAAAAGCCATGAGGCTTTCGTGAGCCAGGTGAAATCTTTCTCGGGCATCGATGACGTGACGTTCGCCGAGCCTCTTCTCTCCAGCAGTGACCAGTACATGGGGTGGGGACGTGAGTATCAAGGCAGAGAGATCAGTTTTCAATGCCTGCCGGTAGATCCTTCTTTTCTAAAGGTGCTAGGGATACAAGTAAATGAAGGCCGCGACTTTCGGGAGGAAGACGCTAACAATCCTTATGGGGCTTATATTTTTAATGAGCGTGCGCGTGCCGCCTATGAAATGGAGGTGGATGCGATGATTGACAGCGCAAAGATCGTCGGTTTCATACCGGACGTGAAATTCGCCTCTTTCCGTACGGAGATAGCGCCCATGGCGTTTTTCGTATGGGGAACACGTAATTGGGGGAGTCGTCCTAACTGGGCATATATCAAGGTGAAGGCGGGATCAGACTTGCGGGCAGCCATGGATCATGTGCGATCGGCCGTGCGAACATTCGATCCGGAGTATCCCTTCAATATCCGTTTTTTCAATCAGGTGTTGAATGATTTGTATAAGAAAGAGGGGAATCTGAGTTCCTTGATCACCTTGTTCGGGCTATGCGCTATTTTCATCTCTATCGTAGGGGTCTTTGGCTTGGTGGTTTTCGATAGCGAGTACCGGAAGAAAGAGATCGGTGTTCGCAAGGTGCTGGGCTCTACCACGGGCGAGATTATCGTGATGTTCAACAAGACGTACATACGTATTTTATGTATCTGCTTTGTGCTGGGCGCTCCGGCTGCGGGCTATGCGGTGCATCGCTGGCTAGAGAATTTCGCTTATAAGACCCCGATGTATTGGTGGGTTTATCTGATAGCCTTCGCTCTTGTCTCGATCATCACGATATTGACTGTCACCTTCCAGAACTGGCATGCGGCGAACGAGAATCCGGTACATAGTATCAAGAATGAATAGGCGGTAGTCTCCAACCCTAAGATGATCTTGGCCGATGAGCCAACGGGTAATTTGGATTCCAAGAACGGTGCCGAGGTCATGCAACAATAAAATAGAGTAAGTCATGAAAACAATCATACGTAATTTCATCAATGTATTAACACGTTTCAAGGTAGCTACCATTTTGAATGTAGCGGGATTGGCGGTCGCTTTCGCTGCTTTTATCGTGATTTTGATACAGGTAAATTTTGAGTGGATGTTTGATCGTTGCCACCCGACTTCCGATCGTATTTATCGGGTAGAGCTAACACCTGCGGTCGGGCTCAATACGATCTTATCCCGCGGATTGGTTGAGGCAGTTATCCAATCTTCTCCACATATTGAGGCTGGAACATTGTTAACCCCTTCTTTCGGGGAGATTTATTTGACAACTGAGAAAAAAGATGGAGAACGGTTGGGATTTGAAGAGACCATAACAACCTGTCATCCGACTTTACCTTCTATCTTCCAATTTCCACTCATCGAAGGTGATCTTAATTGCTTGGATGAGCCGGAAAAGGTTATGATCCCTGAAAGTTTGGCGATGAGGCTTTTCGGGAAAGGAGTTTCAGCGGTCGGTAAATCATTACATGCGGAGCAAGCGGTATGGACGAAATCGCAAACTCTTTTTACGATAGGGGCGGTATATAAAGATTTTCCGGATAATACGCAGCTAAAGAATGTGATCTATACGTCGATTGATCCGGATTACGAGATCAATAATTTCGACGCAAGTAACTGGATCTGTTATCTATTGCTGGATCAATCCTCTTCAGCGGGAGGAGTGATGGATAGTTTTAACCGGCATTTTGATTTCTCTAAAATAGGGCGGCCGGAGGTTCGGGTTCAGTTAGTCCCGCTTACCGATATTTATTATTTGGATGAACCTAACAATTATAGCATGTCTCGGAAAGGGAATCTTGAGGTAACTGTCTTGCTTTTAGGATTAGCTATATTGATCATTTTTGTAGCCGCTATAAATTTTACGAATTTCAGTACGGCGTTGACGCCTTTGCGTGTCCGTAGTATCAATACCCAAAAGGTTTTGGGTAGCTCGTATCGTATCTTGAGGGGCTCTTTACTAATCGAGGCTGTTCTGATAAGCCTTATCGCATGGTTGATCGGTTTATGGATAGTATGGGGACTTGACCGAACAGTAGCTTTACCTTTTCTTGAGGCGGATTTGGATTTTTCAGTTAATATTCCGGTAATTGTTGTTTCTGGATTGATCGCTATGTTGACAGGTATAATCGCAGGTTTATATCCTTCTTATTATGTGACCTCTTTTCCTCCGGCTTTGGTTCTGAAGGGAAGTTTTGGACTTTCTCCAGTCGGTAGGAAATTACGGATGGTTTTGATTGGTTTCCAGTTTGTAGTATCTATCCTGTTGATTATACTGTCTTGTTTCATGGGGATTCAAAGTCATTATATTCGGAATTTTTCTTTGGGTTTTGATAAGGACGCGATTGCGATCGTGGAGTTGAATCCGACTCTATACGATAAGCATCATACAACTTATGTGGACCGTTTGAAGGGATATCCCGGCATTGAAGATGTAGCTTTCTCTACGGCGAAAGTCGGGGCGGGCGATAATTATAGTTATAATACCGTGACTTATAAAGATCAAGAATTTACCTATTTCAATATTAGGGTCTCTTCTAATTTCTTTCAGGTCATGGGGATATCAGTGGCCGAGGGGCGCGAATTCTCAAAAGCAGATGAAGGATCGGAAAATGTCGTTTACATATTTAACCGTGCGGCACATATTGGCGCGAATATGAAAGAAGGAGATAATTTTCACGATGGCCGTATTATAGGCTTCACGGATCATGTCAAATTCACGTCGCTCCGGGATGGAGAAAACAATATCGCGTTCTCTTGCATGAGTTCGAAAAAAACGATGCCTGTTTCTTACATTCGATTAAAAGCGGGTACGGATATGTTCGCCGCCGTGGATTATATCCGAGAGACCTTGAAAGGGCTAGATTCTGCTTACCCTTTTGATGTAGAGTTCTATGATGAGATATTCGACAATCTATATCATAAGGAAGATGCCTTACGAGATATGATAACTGTTTTTGGACTTTTGGCTATTATACTTTCATTGGTTGGGGTATTTGGCTTGGTCGTATTTGATACGCAATATAGGAGAAAGGAAATAGGTATTCGCAAAGTACATGGAGCTACAGTAGGAGAGATCTTGCGGATGTTCAATAAATCGTATGTGAGGATCGTGATAGTCTGTTTCGTGATCGCGGCTCCGGTTGCTTGGCTTGGCGTAGAGAAATGGTTGGAGAATTTTGCTTATAAAACACCGGTTTATGGTTGGGTGTTTTTACTGGCTTTAGTCGTCGTTTGCTTTATTACATTGTTGACTGTCTCTTTCCAATGTTGGCGTGCGGCGAACGCGAATCCGGTGGATAGTATTAAAACGGAATAATAAATGAAACTATAATAAAATGAAAACGATTATTCGAAACTTTCTAAGTGTGTTGAGGCGGTTTAAAATGGCGACCGCATTGAACGTAGCCGGTCTTGCGGTTGCTTTCGCCGCTTTTATCGTGATTTTGATACAGATTAATTTTGAGCGGACTTTTGACCGTTGCCATCCTACGTCCGGGCGGATTTTTAGGGTGGACTTGACCATTCCGGGTACTTTCGGGACAATATTACCCCGTGCCTTTGTGGAGGCTGTCATCCAATCTTCCCCGCATATAGAGGCGGGTACATTGTTGACTCCTTCTTTTGGCCAGAATGGTGTTTATCTCTCGGTGGATAGAAACGGGCAACCGTTTGGGTTTAAGGAAATCGTGACAACCTGCCACGCTAGTTTACCGAAGATATTCGCGTTCCCGATCGTGGAAGGCGATATCGATTGCTTGAAAGATCCCGAGAAAGTAATGGTACCCCGAAGCTTGGCTGACAAGTTGTTTGGGGAAGATATCTCTGCGGTTGGTAAGACGTTGCGAGCGGAAGAAAATATCTGGACTAAATCGGCTAAACTCTTTACGATTGGCGCGGTTTATAAGGATTTCCCGGAGAACACGCAGCTTCGGAACGTGGTCTATACGGCGATCGATCCGGATTATAATATCAATAATTTTAGCTCAAGTAACTGGGTTTGTTATTTATTGCTTGATAATCCTGCCATGGCAGATGAGGTTGCCGATAATTTCAACCGTCATTTTGATTTCAAGAAGATTTACCATGAGGGAGAACAGATCCGGCTCGTCCCGCTGACTGATATTTATTATATGAATGAGACGCAAGACGGTGGTACATTCCGGAGCGGAAACAAGGAAGTCACGGCCTTATTGTTCGGTATAGCCCTTCTGATCGTCATTGTCGCGGCTATTAACTTCACGAACTTTAGCACTTCTCTGACTCCGTTGCGAATCAAAAGCATCAATACGCAGAAGGTATTGGGTAGCTCGGATACTTTGTTGCGCAGATCTTTATTGATAGAGGCAGCCCTTATTAGTTTTATAGCATGGCTGGTAAGTCTCGTTATCGTTTGGGGATTGGATTGGGCGGAAGCGCTACCTTTTATCGAGGCCGATTTGAGTTTGGTCTCAAATCTTCCGATCGTTTTCTTGTGTGGCATCGTAGCGTTGGTTATCGGTTGGCTGGCGGGCATTTATCCTGCTTATTATATAACTTCTTTTCCTCCGGCCTTGGTGCTGAAGGGCAGCTTCGGGTTATCTCCTTCCGGGCGTAAGTTACGTACGACATTGATTTGTGTCCAGTTCGTTGTTTCGATCGTGTTGATTATCGGGGCTTGCTTTGTGCAAATCCAGAATAGTTATATGAGGAATTTCTCTTTAGGATTCGATAAGGATCAGGTAGCTATCGTGGAGCTGAATGAGACAATGTACAATAAGCATCACGATACATATGTGAATCGCTTGAAAGAGAACCCGGGGATCGAGGATGTGGCTTTCGCTATGGAGAAAGTGGGCTCTAAGGACGGGTATAACACGAATGGCGGTAGTTATAAGGGTAAGGACTTTCAGTATTTCATAATTATAGCATCTTCCAATTTCTTGCGGGTGATGGGGATTCCGGTTATAGAAGGGAGAGATTTCTCAAAGGCGGACGAACTTTCGGATCATACGTCTTATATATTCAATCGTACGGCGATGGAGGGGTTGGATATGCAAGTGGGTGACGCGTTCGATAGCTATTCTCCCGGTCATCTTATCGGTTTCTCCGACGATGTGAAATTCACCTCGCTTCGTGGTGGAGAGGATAATATCGCTTTCTTGGTCGGAAACTTTGGTTATTCTTTGCCAATCTCTTATATCCGCTTGAAAGCCGGATCGGACATTCATGCCGTAGTAGGTCACATTCAGGAGACGATGAGAGAATTAGATCCTTCCTATCCGTTTAATATAGAATTCTATGATGAGATCTTTAATCATCTTTACCAGAAAGAGGAGAATCTACGCGATCTGGTTACGGTTTTTAGTTTACTGGCGATTATTATCTCTTTGGTCGGAGTATTTGGCTTAGTGGTGTTCGAGACTCAATACCGCCGTAAGGAAATAGGTATCCGCAAGGTACATGGAGCTACGGTAGGGGAGATCCTGCTGATGTTTAATAAGGCCTATCTGAGGATTGTAGGTATTTGCTTCGTGATAGCGGCGCCGATCGCTTGGCAGGGCGCGAAGATGTGGCTCGAGGGTTTCGCTTATAAGACTCCGCTTCATTGGTGGGTATTCTTAATCGCCTTATTGATCGTAACCGTAATCACGTTATTGACCGTGAGTTTCCAGAACTGGAAAGCGGCGAACGAGAACCCGGTAAATAGTATCAAGAGCGAGTAATCCACCATCCCATCTTCCACGCCAGTAGCAAGATCAGTAGGGAAAGGACCAAGCAGGCTAATAGCAACCAAACTCCCAATCCGTTTACGAAAAGGATGGGGACGAAGGTGATCAATAAGATCTCTATGGGAGCGATAGGCAGGTAAGCCATCGCATAATCATCCATCGCTTTGCTGGAAAGTTTCGGATCGACGATCCGCAGCAAGGCGATGCCCATGGCCATCGTGCCGGTCCACCATCCCCAAGCGAAAATCATGCGCTCGAACCAAAAGGTCTTGGCTAATCTTCTTCCTAAGAAGAATGTTATGCACCAGACGATCGCCACGCCCGCTATGATGAGTACGATAAGCGGCAAGGCATATTTTACGATCACCCCTAGCTTGATAGACGCTACACCGCAAGCTACCAGCATATCCGTGAAGGAACTGCTCAGCCTCTGGGTCGTCTGCGGGCAGATATATCTGGATATGGTTGTTGCGTCGAAGAATTTCTTTAATACTAATCCAATGATAAAGGCACAACTGAAAACAGGTAACTCCAATACCGGATAATACACCTTTACGGTTTGGCTAACCATATATCCCAAAAAAGCCACGACAAATACCAAAGCCACATGGAAAGTCAGCGTATCGATGGATATGGAGGAAGTCGTAGCTTCTCCGATGGAATCCCGCTTATCCTCTGGCAGCAACCCACTTCTCAGCTCGTCCGGTAGATCGTCGAAATCCGAGATAAAAGCGGTTTGTTTATGCTTGGCCGCCCATTTGACCATCAGTAAACCTCCGATGATCGAGCAAATAACCCCCACGGTAGCGGTTGTCATGCCTAAACTGCGAGCCTCGTCCCAGCCCAATCCCTCGAACGCAGACCCGATAGCAGCGGCCGTGCCGTGTCCGCCATAAAAGCCTGTCGGCAACATAATGCCGAAAGCGTCATTCAGGTCCGGCCAGATCAGTTTGATCACGTACAATCCGAAAAGGCCTACCAATGCCCATTGCAATAACATACCCACCTGAGCGTACGCCCACATCGGTCCGACTCGTTTCGCTACTTCTTTCATGGAGACGTTCGGGGAAGATAAAGGCAACGCGCCGAACACCAAGGCGATAAGGATAGCCGCATAAGTACCTAAGTCATTGGAAAGCGGAATCCACCCCAGTCCATTAGGTCCGAACGCCAGTCCTAGCAAGCCCGCGATCAAGCTGGGGGGTATGAATAATTGTTGTATCAGTTTTACCTTGACTCGTATGAATTTGCCAACCAATAGAAGTATCGAAATGAATCCAAGATCCGTAAAGAGAGTCCAAGGGGTGAACTGTGTTAGGTCTATCATAGTAACTACTTACTTTATGTTCGTTTAAATATCTATTGTACAAATATATTTTATTCTTATGAGAAATACTAGAAATCCAAACGAATTCTATATCTCCATCTCCTTTTTACGATAAACGGAAGGAGAGCAACCCATAACTTTCGTAAACGTACGCGAGAAGTAGGCGGCATCCTCGAATCCCAGATGCGTGGCGATCTCATTCAACTTCATATTCGTTAGCTCGATATATTCACAAGCCTTCTGTATTTTCAAGCGTATGAAGTAATTCATGGGCGAGACCCCGGTCTCGCCAAAGAAGAGAGCAGAGAAGTGAGAAGGGGAATATTTGAAATAAGACGCTAATTCCTTCAAGGTAAGATTCTGCTGGATGTTCTCACGCATATAATGAATAACCCGTGCCGTGAACGGATATTCTTTTTGCGAGGGAATCATGATATGGCGGAATTGCTCCAGATAGATGAAAGAGGCCAGAAAATTGTAAAGGCACATGGAGGAATAAATCATATATTCTTTAATATATCCCATGGAGAAACTGCTATATATCTCCTCAAACAGCCGTAACCGATCTTGTAAACGGGAATATTCATTCGGCGAAATAGTGACCGGAACCGGATGCGACGGCAGGAATTGATCGCAAAGCTTCCCTTGGAAGTGTAACCAGTAAATAGTCCATGGATCTCCCTCGTCTGCCCCGAATGAGTAGGGGATACCGGGAGGGATGATGATATATTGGTATTTCTCCACGGTATATTGTTTACCGAGGATACGATACCATCCTTTTCCCTCCGTACAATAAATAAGCATGGCGTAGTCACAGCCATGTTCTTTTTGGAGAAAATGATATTTAACACGTGGGAAGAAACCTATCTTGCGTACATATAAATTATTGATGAGCGGTTCCCTCCGGTAGCTTGCCAATAGTTCCTCGGGTAAAGAAACGAACCGTTCTCCCTTAAATCCTTCTTTTATCTTGACCATGATCTATAAATCATAAGATTGTACAAGTAAATCGGAACAAATGTAGCATTTCTTTCTGGATTATTGAAATAATTTTGCCGACATAAATCATAACATAATGCCATGAATAAAATTCTAGTTGTAGTTTCTTTTGTATTTGTATCTTTTTTGTCTTGTACGGGATTAACCGATAGACAGCGATTGGCCAATCAGATATTGTCTGATACGAATTTGTTGAAGGTCGATAGTATGGCTCGTGCTACCATCCGCAATGGTTTTAACGCAGGTAGCGGTTATTCCCAGATATGGGCTCGTGATATGAATACGTTTATAGAGATCGCTTGCGAGGAGAGTGATCCACACGAACTGCGGGAAGCTATTTTATTGTTTTTCGCTCTTCAACAGCCGAATGATGAGATGATCGATGGTTATGTGCTGAAAGAAGATTTTACATGGTATGATGATACGCCTTATTATTCGAATGCCGCTCCGAAACATGTCGCTTTTAAGAATACGGTAGAGACGGACCAAGAATCTTCCTTGATTCAGATCGTAGGTAAATACATTCGTAAGACGGGTGATCGGGAGATATTGAATGAGAAAGTTGTCGGGAAGACCGTTCTCGAGCGAATGAACGCGATGGTAGATTATCTGATGCGGGAACGATATAATGAGAAATATGGATTGCTTTATGGAGCAATGACCGCTGATTGGGGCGATGTACAGCCGAATGACGATTTCGGATGTGATATGAATGATTTGTCGGATCCGGCTATCGATGTATATGATAACGCTATGTTCATAATCGCCTTGGATTATTTGTTGGAAATGGCTCCTGATTCTCCGCAAGCCTCCCGTTGGAAAAGTCTGCGTGAGGGAATCGAGAGAAATGTGCGGGCTCATCTATGGGATGTAAAGCGCCAGAAGTTCATTCCTCATATTTATCCGGAGAAATCTCCGATTCCGGAAGGTTTTGATGAACTTGCCATTCATTATCATGGTGGGACGGCTATCGCTATAGAGGCCGGCTTATTATCGAAAGACGAGATACGTACCGTAAATGCCCAGATGCTTGAGAATGTTCGCCTGTCGGGTATGCCAAGCATTGGTCTGACCTTATATCCCGTGTATCCGGATGGTTTTTTCCATGGAGGAATGTCTAAGGCTTATCTGTATCAGAATGGCGGGGATTGGACATGGTTTGGCGGTCGGATGATCCAGCAGCTTGTCGTTAATGGAATGGTTGAGGAGGCTTATGCGGAGATCCATCCGATGATCGAGCGTGTGATCCAAAATGACGGATTCTACGAATGGTATGGCAAAGGCGGTGTCCCCAGCGGCTCTGGTAATTTCAAGGGATCGGCCGGAGTGTTATCTAAGGCGATTGAATTATTAAGGGATTGGGCAGAGAAAAATAAGAGTTAAATACAAGCGTGCAATATTAAATGTCAAAAGAGATGAGAAAAAGTAATTATGATAAAATGCCGGCCACCGTTGTAGACGGTACCTTGTGGAAAGGCTGGGAATCGATACGGAAGCGATTGGCGGAGATACATGCGGAAACGAATGGATCACAAGTTTGGGTGGTGGAATGCTACCAAGGGGTTCATCACGAGGAGTTGATGCGTGAACTGCAAGCGCTCGCGCCCGATCGTTTTATCAATACGCGAGATTTATTTAAATCGGCAGAAGATATAGAGGCGATGACCTATCCTTATCTGACGGATGACCGGTTGTTTGGCCGCCGGGCTCATTTCTCTTATACGGATTTCTTGGATGAGGAGAAGGTGAACGCCTGCCGGGAGTCCTTGCGTGATGGAAAAGGCTGGACAATCGTTTATGGCCACGCCGCCGCCGAGATCGTTTCCGCTCCGGACAAATTGATCTATGCGGATATGGCTCGTTGGGAGATCCAGATGCGTTCCCGTAGAAAAGAGATGAACGGGCTAGGTGTGGAAAACCGGGAGGAAGCCCCGTCGTACCATTATAAGCGAGGATATTTTATTGATTGGATTGTTTGCGATAATCTGAAGAAGAAAGTCCTTCCTAAGGTCGATTATTGGTTGGATACCCATATCGTCCGAACACCTAAGATGATTTCCGGGGAGACATTGAAAGAAGGGTTAGAGAAAACGGCGCATACTCCGTTCCGGGTAGTACCTTTCTTTGATCCGGCTCCTTGGGGCGGCCAATGGATGAAAGAGGTCTGTGATCTGAATAAAAAGCAAGATAACTTCGGTTGGTGTTTTGATTGCGTGCCCGAGGAAAATAGTTTATACCTGAAAGTTGCCGGAGAGCTGTTTGAGATCCCTTCCAATGACTTGGTATTCTATAAGACGAGAGACTTGCTGGGCGGGCCGGTCGAGGCTCGTTTCGGACAAGATTTCCCGATCCGTTTCGACTTCTTGGATACGATGGGAGGAGGAAACCTAAGTTTGCAAGTGCATCCGGTCACCCAATATATCCGGGATACGTTCGGGATTTATTATACGCAGGACGAGAGCTACTACCTGCTGGATGCCGAGGAGGACGCTACCGTTTATCTGGGATTGAAAACCGGTGTCAACCCGGACGAGATGATCGCTGCCCTAAACGAGTCCCAACAGACCGGAAAGCCTTTCGATACGGAGAAATATGTCAATAAATGGCCTGCCAAACGCCATGATCATTATCTGATCCCCGCCGGAACGGTCCATTGTTCGGGAGCCGGTGCCATGGTGCTTGAGATTAGCGCTACGCCAAGTATCTTTACGTTTAAGCTTTGGGACTGGGGCCGCTTGGGATTGGACGGACTGCCTCGACCTATTAATATCGGCCACGGCTCGAAAGTGATCCAATGGGAGCGGCAAACGGAGTTTGTCCGTCATAACTTGATCAACCAAGTGGAGATGATCGCCGAGGGAGACGGTTGGCGGGAGGAGCGGACCGGCTTGCATGAGAACGAGTTCATCGAGACCCGCCGTCATTGGTTCACGGATATCGTGCCTCACAATACGAATGGAGGGGTGCAAGTACTGAATGTAATCAAGGGAGATGAGTTGATCGTGGAGAGCCCGACAGGCGCATTCGAACCTTTCATCGTTCATTACGCGGAGACTTTTATCATCCCGGCTTGCGTGGGTGAATATACGATCCGTCCGTATGGATCGTCTGTAGGTAAATATTGTGGTACTATAAAGGCTTACGTACGTTTTAGGCAATAATCACCGTTTGCCATAGGCATTGCACTGCTTTGCCACTACTGATGGCACGATTGTGCCACTTCGAAGGCAAGGTTGTGTCACCTCTAATGGCAAAGTAGTGCCACTGCTGTGGCACTGGCGGGACCTCTTTAAGTAAAGAAAAGGAATATATGATGTACACAAATGACAATAGAATAGTAATGACATTGGATGCGGGAGGAACGAATTTTGTCTTCTCTGCCATCCAAGGTGGAAAAGAGATAGCCGATCCGGTAGTTCTTCCGGCATGCGCGGATTGCTTGGATAAGTGTTTAGGTAATTTGGTAGAGGGTTTTAAGGCAATTCAAGCAGGCTTGCCGGAAGCTCCGGTCGCTATCAGTTTCGCTTTTCCTGGTCCGGCGGATTATCAAGCCGGTATCATAGGCGATTTACCCAACTTCCCCTCTTTCCGGGGTGGCGTAGCGTTAGGCCCGTTTCTGGAAGATATATTCGGGATACCGGTATTTATCAATAACGACGGAAGCTTGTTTGCGTACGGAGAGGCGTTGACGGGAGTGCTCCCGGAGATCAACCGCCGTTTGCGGGAGGCGGGAAGTACGAAACGATATAAGAATTTGCTAGGTGTCACGCTAGGGACAGGCTTTGGTGCCGGGGTTGTCATCGATGGAGAGCTTTTGCGGGGTGATAACGCGGCGGGAGGATATGTATGGTGCCTGCGGAACAAGAAGTACCCGGAGTATATCGTGGAGGAGAGCGTCAGCATACGGGCGGTCATGCGTGTCTATGCGGAGCGGAGCGGTGATGTGGGGGCGCGTACCCCGAAAGAGATCTTCGAGATCGCCGAGGGTATTCGTCCGGGTAACCGGGAAGCGGCTATCGCCGCGTTTGAGGAGTTGGGTGAGATGGCTGGGGACGCGTTGGCTTCCGCTATTACCTTGATCGATGGGCTTATCGTGATAGGCGGTGGTTTGTCCGGTGCATCCAAGTACATCCTGCCGGCCTTGTTGAAAGAGATGAATGCGCAGACGGGAATGATGGACGGTGCTCGTTTCGGGCGCTTGCAAAAGGAGGTGTATGACTTGGACGACGAGAAGAGCTTCGCCGGTTTTGCCCGGGGAGAGGCTGTCGAGGTGCTAGTCCCGGGTACGAATCGCAAGGTAGGATACGATCCTTGTAAACGGATAGGGGTGACCTTCAGCAAGCAAGGAGCCAACCGCTCGATCGCTATGGGTGCTTATGTTTTTGCGTTAAACCATCTATCTAAATAAATTATGAGAAAGTATAGTATGAAGCCGGTCTGTTTCCTCTTGTTCCTGTGCGGGGTTTTCACATCCTGCGTGACACAAGGCAAGAAGGCCCTGCAAGAAGAGCTTAGCCAATATGTAGAGCCTCGGATCGGCACGGCGCATTGCCGTTGGTTTCATTTTACCCCGGGAGCGATGCCTTTCGGTATGGCCAAGCCGGCCCCTTCTACGAACGGGCATATCGGGAATAAATCCGGTTGGGAGGCGACCGGTTACGATTATCGGGATCAATCGATCGAGGGTTTCCCCTGCTTGCATGAGTTCCAGATCGGCGGAATCGTCCTGATGCCTACAAAGGGTTCATTGAAAACAATTCCCGGGGCGGTAGACGACTCGACCGGTATAGGATACCGTTCCCGTTTTGATCGTGCGGACGAGATCGCTACGGCCGGTTATTATTCCGTCCTCTTGAAAGATTACTCGATCCGGGCGGAGCTTACCGCTACCCCTCGTGTCGCTATCCAGCGTTATACGTTTCCGGCCGGAGAGGATAGCCATATCTTGTTCGATATAGGAAACCGCCAAGGAGAGAGCGGAGCCGTACGGGATGCGGAAATAACCTTTACGGAAGACGGGCGTATCGAGGGCTGGGTGATTACTGAGCCTGAATATGTGAGGAAATATCAACCCGGGGCATCGGTTCCTTTGTATTTCTCGGCGGTGCTGGATAAGGCTCCCGTTGGATATGGCGCTTTCAACGGGGCGGATATCCGTCCGGATGAACGGAAAGCGACGGGCGTGGGGGCCGGACTTTATCTGACGTTCCGTACCCAAGATCAAGAGTCGGTAACCGCTAAAGTAGGTCTTTCCTATACATCCGTGGAGAATGCCCGGTTAAATAGGGAGACGGAGGCCGCTACCCTTACGTTTGACGAGGCAAGGGAGATCTCTCGCCAAACATGGGAAGACTATCTGGGACGTATCCGGGTAGAGACTCCGGCGCGAGAGGATAAGGTGAAATTCTATACCGGTTTGTATCATGCTTTATTGGGCCGCGGATTGGCTAGCGATGTGAATGGCGCCTATCCGAGAAATGACGGCTCGGTAGGACAAATCCCTTTGAAAGACGGGAAACCGATACATAACTTATACAATACCGATGCCGCTTGGGGAGCGCAATGGAATCTGACACAGGTTTGGGCTTTGGCCTATCCGGAATATTATTCGGATTATATAAGTAGCCATTTGTTGGTGTACAAGGATGCCGGCTGGCTGGCGGATGGAATCGCCAATAGCCGTTATGTCTCCGGGGTTGGTACGAATTTATTAAGTACGATTATCGCTGGCGCTTATCAATGTGGCATCCGGGATTTCGATGTGAATACGGCCTATGAGGCTTGCTTGAAGAATGAGTTGGATGGGGAGAATCGTCCGTTGGGCGCGGGAAAGATCGATACCCGTTATTTCGTGGAATATGGTTATGTGCCTCATTTGGATAAAGGGGACGGGCCGGACGAGGCTTTCATGTTCTCCGCTTCCCATACCTTGGAATATGCTTATAGCGCGTGGGCTGTGGCCCAATGGGCGAAGCAACTGGGTAAGACGGACGATTATAACCGTTTGATGGATTTATCGAAAGGCTGGGAGCGTATCTATGACCCTTCCTGTAATTTTGTCCGTCCTAAAAAGAAGGATGGTACGTTTATCGAGGACTTCAATCCGATGCAAGTATGGCGCGGATTCCAAGAAGGTAACGCTTGGCAATATACATTCTATGTACCGCACGACGCGAAAGGCTTGGTCGCTAAAGTTGGTGCGGACGTGTTTAACCATCGGTTGGATAGCATCTTCACGGTGTCTCGTAAATTAATCTTTAGCGGAGGCACGGAAGTAGGGGCTTTCGCCGGTTTGCAAACCTTGTATAACCAAGGAAATCAACCTTGTTTGCACATCTCTTGGATGTTCAACGAGGCCGGTCGTCCCTCGCTTACGCAAAAATGGGTGCGGGCGATCTTGAATGAGTTCTATGGTACGGATGGCATCCACGGTTATGGCTACGGACAGGATGAGGATCAAGGCCAGCTCGGGGCTTGGTACGTGATCTCTTCCTTAGGCTTATTCGATATGAAAGGCTTGACGGATCAAGCGCCTTCTTTCGCTTTGGGTAGTCCTTTGTTCGATAAGATTACGATCCGGCTGAATGACCGCTATTATAAAGGGAAGGAATTCGTGATCGAGACTCGTAATAATAGTAAGCAAAATGATTACGTGCAATCCATGGACTTAAACGGGAAACCATTGACGGATACTCGTATTCCTTTCTCGGAGATTGTTCAAGGTGGACATTTGGTTTTAGAAATGGGTAACCAACCAAAAGATCGATATGAGAACTAAAAGTACGAACTCCGCTATATTCCCGATCCTTTTCGGCTTTTTCGTGATGGGATTCGTGGATGTCGTGGGAGTTGCCACGAATTATGTGAAGATGGATTTTGGTTTGTCCGACACCTTGGCGAACCTATTACCCATGATGGTCTTTCTTTGGTTCGCCCTGTTCTCTGTCCCCACCGGTATCTGGATGGGACGGCACGGGCGTAGGAATACGGTAGTCGCTGCCTTGGCCATCACGACCTTGGCGATGCTGATACCTCTTTTCTTCTATGACTTTGCTTGTATCTTGTTTGCGTTCGCTTTGCTGGGAATTGGAAATACGATCTTGCAAGTGTCCTTGAATCCGATGGTAGCGCGGGTGGTAAATCCGGATAAAGTAACGAGCGTGCTTACTTTAGGGCAGTTTATTAAGGCGGTATCTTCCTTCTTAGGGCCGATTATCGCAGGTGTAGCTTCTTCTTTCTGGGGAGATTGGAAGTTGATATTCATTGTCTATTCGGTGACTACCTTGTTATCTATCATCTGGTTGATAACGACTATTCCGGGTAAAGAGGAAGGAGAGGAGCAAGAAGCCTCGTTCGCCTCTACATTAGCTTTATGTAAAGATGCTAGGATACGGATGCTTTTCTTGGGGATTCTGTGTATTGTCGGGATCGATGTCGGTCTGAATACGACGATCCCTAAGCTATTGATGGAAAAGTTATCCATGCCGTTGCAAGAGGCCGGATTAGGGAGTAGCCTTTATTTCGCCGCTCGTACGGGAGGCTCTTTCCTGGGGGCTATATTGTTGGCGAGGATCTCGTCACGACCTTTCTTAAGGGGAAGCATGCTGATCGTTATCCTTGCTTTCGTGGGATTGCTTATCTCGGATAGCTTGTGGAGCATGGGCGTTATGATCGTACTGGTTGGCTTGGCTTGCTCGAATGTGTTTTCGATCCTGTTCTCTTTCGCGTTGGAACATCGTCCGGAGCAATCCAACGAGGTATCGGCCTTGATGATTATGGGGGTATCGGGAGGCGCCTTGATTACGCCTTGTATGGGAGGCTTAGCCGATATGTTCGGGCAGGTAGCCGGCTTGATGCTATTATTAATATGTATGCTGTATATAGGACTTATATCCATAAAAACACGATAAAATGAAAAAAAGAACTTATTTATCAGCAGGATTGGCTTTGTTGATTGGGACATTGTCGGTCCATGCGTCTCCGGGATTATCGGATGTCAAGAGCCGTGTATTGCCGGCGGTTTATAAATCGAAAAACGGACTGACCCAAAAGGTCGAGATCTCCGTGAAACATGAAGGAGAGCCTTCTACAGTAACGATCCGTTTAGGCGAGCAAAGCCGTAAAGAGAAACTGGTGTCCGGGGATAATGTATTCCGAATCGAGATACCCGAGGTTAGCACGACTCGCCAATTACCGTTGACGCTGACAAGTGGGAAAGAGAAAGAGGAGACTATGGTGACGGTAAAACCGGTTCGCCATTGGCAAATGAATATGGTGCAACACACGCATACGGATATCGGTTATACCCGTTCCCAAATGGAAATCCTAGCGGAACATCTACGATATATTGATTATGCGTTGGATTATTGCGACGCTACGGATAATTATCCGGATTTCGCTAAATTCCGTTGGACTTGCGAGATCGCTTGGGCGGTTAGCGAATATTTGAAATGCCGTCCGGCGGAACAGATCGCTCGCCTGAAGCAGCGGGTAAAAGAGGGTCGTATCGAATTAGCTACAATGTACTTGAACTTTGACGAATTACCCGATGAGCAAACGCTCGCCGCCTCCCTTTATCCGATCAAGCAATTCCGTGAGAATGGGATGCGTGCCGAGGTAGCTATGCAAGACGACGTGAATGGAATCGGTTGGTGCTTCAGCGAGTATTTTGCGGATGCCGGCGTGAAATATGTGAATATGGGAACCCATGGCCACCGGGCGTTGATCTGTTTTGATAAACCTACCGTATTCTGGTGGGAATCTCCATCCGGGAAGAAGGTCTTGACCTATCGTGCCGAGCATTATAACCAAGGAAATTTCTTTGGTATCCATACCGATGATTTTGAGCAGTTCGAGGAACGGGTCTTAGCGTATCTGGATCAAATGGAAGCGAAAAACTATCCGTATGATATATTGGCCGCCCAGCATTCGGGTTATTTTACGGATAATGCGCCTCCATCCACGAAAAGTTGTGAGATGCTACAAAAATGGAATGAGAAGTATGAATGGCCGAAATTACGCACGGCGGTAGCCAGCGAGTTCTTTAAGACGGTAGAGAGCCAATATGCGGATCGTATCGAGACCATTCGTGGAGCTTGGCCGGATTGGTGGACGGATGGTTTTGGTTCCGGTGCCCGCGAGGCCGCCATATCTCGTGTGACTCACTCGGATATTATCGCGAACCAAGCCGGATTGTCATTCGCCAAAATGCTAGGCGCTCAATTGCCGACAGACATCAATGATCGAATTCAGGACATCAACAAAGCTCTTTTGTTCTATGATGAGCATACTTTCGGGCATAGTGAGAGCGTACGTAATGCTTATGGACTGGAAACTTGGGAACAACGCTCCTTGAAACAATCGTATGCGTGGGAAGCCTATCGCCATTCCGGTTTGCTGGGAGAGGCCACTATGGGTATATTACAATCGTTCGTGCCCAAAAGCGATGTTCCGTCTATCGCTGTATTCAATACGCTCAACTGGAGTTATAGCGGTATCGCTAAAGCTTATGTCGATCATCAGATTCTTCCGAAAGACAAGGCTTTCGAGATCGTGGATGCGGCTGGCAACGTAATTCCCGCACAAGCCGGCGAAAGCCGTTCCGATGGTACTTATTGGAACTTTTACGTGAAAGAAGTCCCGGCTTTGGGATACGCACAGTATTATATAAAGGTGAAGGATGCGCCACGTCCGGAAATACAGGGCACTACGGAATTAAAAGAGACACATGTGGAGAATCCTTGGTATGCCATCGACTTCAATACCCGTAAAGGTACGATTCGTAAATTATATGATAAGGATTTGAACAAACAATTGGTTACGCCGGATGCGGAATGGGAGATGGGAGAGTTTATTTATGAGATTATCGATAGCCGTCATCCGATGGAACAATATCGTGCTCCCCAATTCCTCCGCCGTCGCCCAGAGAAGATGCGTTTCGAGAAATATGAGAAAGGCGATGTCTGGGATACATATCGTTTCCGGGGAGAGACAATAGCGGGACGTGAGCCGAATAATTTGATGGTGGAATTCCGTGTATTTAACGTAACAAAGAAAATCGAGGTAGTTTATCGCCTGCGCAAAAAAGCGGTAACAGATCCGGAAGCGGTTTATATCGCTTTCCCGTTTGAGGTTGAAGGAGGAAAGATCCATTTAGATGTACCCGGCGGATCGATTGAGGCGGGTGTAGACCAAATCCCGGGCTCCTCTAACGATTGGTACACGGTGCAAAACTTCGCTACGGCTCGTAATGGAGAGTCACAGGTCGTGATGGGTAGCCAAGAAATACCATTAATGCAATTTGGGGCGATCAATACGGGGCGGTATAAAGCCGGAGCCGTACCTCAGTCCACGAATATGTATTCATGGCCGATGAACAACTACTGGGTAACCAATTTCAATGCGGACCAAATGGGAGAGATGCAATGGAGTTACTTCATCAACTCTTCGAAAGACAACTCTATTGAGTATGCGACTAAGTTCGCTTGGGAAAACCGGATTCCGTTCTTGACCCGTGTTTTGCCTGCCGGAGATAAAAAGGTGGAGCCTCTCCAATCGGCTTCCATTTTCAAGATCGTACCGGAGAATTTGTTGTTGGTAAACATGAGGCCTGTGGAAGGCGAGAATGCTGTTATGCTTCAATTGCGTGAGATAGGCGGGAAGCCAGCTACTTTCTCCGTAACTTCAGATAAAATTAATTTTGTGAAAACTACGGTTTGTGATGTCGTAGGAGACCCAGTTTCGGGGAATCCGTTGAGTTTCGCTCCGTGGGAGAATAAGTTTATAAAATTATCTTGGTAGCATGGTAAGGGGCGGGGTTTGCCCGCCCTTATCCAGTTTGTCTTATGTTTGTATATTGAATGTTTTGATAGGATCTAACCCCAAATAAATCGGTATTATTCTAAGCAGAAGACTTGCTTGTGTTAGAGTGATGGGTGAAGAGTGTCATGAGAGACTCTGTTTCGGGTAATGCCTTATTGGATTTCAAGCCTTGTGGGAATAAGTCTATGGCGCTTTCTTGGTAGAAAGATTGTAGATAATGTGGTTCTTCTTTTATTTATAAAGAAGGGCTAAATTTTTTCATATTATCCAGTCTCTGAATACATTATCTGTTTTTTTCATAGAAGCCATACTAGTGCCATTTTCGCCTAGCCTTGAATCTCAATAAATTTAACATTTGTTTATTGTAACCAATTTAAAGTGTTTTTACTGCTAATATTTGATAGTTAATTATTTATGTGATAGAAAGGCGATGATACTATTGTAAGTCCGTACGGAACAATATATTTTTAGTACATTTAAGGGCTGATATTCTTGGTTTCAAGGGGTGATTTGTGATAAATGTGTCATTTTTATTAAAAAAATACTATAGATTTAAGTCTAGTTTACAAAAAAAGTTATACATTTGCCCAGTTTTTAATGATATAGACCATGAATGGCGCACTAGTTCCGTACGAACTATGTCCATCTATAACGATAAAAATTACATAGACAATGTAATCAATCTAAACTTAATTAAAAAACAAAGCAAAATGACAAAGAATGAATCTAAGCTATTATCCATTCAGGGGATAGCTAAAGCCTCAGCGTTCTGTTTGCTGCTTTCTGCCTTCTCTGTAAACGCCGCTATGGCCGCTCCCGCTCCCGCAGGCACGGTTGATGAAGTAATGGCAGTGCAGCAAGGCAAGAAAGTAACAGGTGTGGTTGTTGACGGTACAGGTGAGCCTGTTATTGGCGCTAACGTGGTGGTGAAAGGCACTACAAACGGTACGATCACTGATTTCGATGGAAATTATACGATCGAGGGTGTGCCCGCCGACGGAGTTTTGGTGATTTCCTATATTGGTTATTTATCTCAAGAGATCCCTGTAGGCAACCAATCTGCAATCAATGTTACATTGAAAGAAGATACACAGACTTTGGATGAGGTAGTAGTAGTAGGTTACGGTACGATGCGTAAATCGGATGTAACAGGTTCTATTTCTACAGCTAAAGGAGAAGAGATGTTAAAAGCTCAAAACTTTAGTGCATTGGATAACTTGCGTGGTAAGGCTGCCGGTGTAAATATCTTCTCTAACTCTAGCCAGCCGGGTGCTTATGGTAGCCGTGTTGTTATCCGTGGTCAAGCGACAATTAATGCCTCTTCTGATCCGTTGTATGTTGTGGACGGCGTAGTAATGGAGAACTTCTATTTGATGAACCCGAATGACATCGAGTCTATGGAGGTATTGAAAGATGCTTCCGCTACCGCTATCTATGGTGCTCGTGGTGCCAATGGTGTTATCATGGTTACTACGAAACGTGGTAACAAAGAAGGCGGAACGAAGGTTAGCTACTCTGGTTCTGTAAGCTTGGCTCATCGCGCTCGTAAGATGGATACGATGAATGCGCAGGAGTGGTGCGATGCTTTTATGCAAGGTATTGAGAATGAGAATAGATGGGGATCTGATAAGGATGGCAATCCATTTAACTGGTCTACTAATCGTGCGGATTGGTTTACAGATCGTCGTTTCTTCGATTCTAACGGTAATCCTCTTTATGATACAGATTGGCAAGATGAGGCAACTCGTACAGCGATCTCTCATAACCATCAATTGAATGTTCAGCAAGGTGGCGAGAAATCATCTATGGGTGCATTCTTGAACTATACTGATAACCAAGGCATCATGCTGAATACCTATTCAAAACGTTTGAATGCGAAGATCGCTTATGACGCCAATCCTACGACATGGTTGTCTACAGCGGTCAATTTAGCTGTAAATCATACTTGGGGCAACTCTACTCCTGAGGATGGCGGTGGACAGGACGCTCGTCGTACTATGATCGAGATGGTTCCTTGGATGCCGGTTCAATACGATGGAAAGTATACTTCTACTAATACTCCAGAAGGTATGCCGATGGACTTTGAGGCAATGTCTAACCCTGTTCATATCTTGAAGACTTATAAGAATATGAACTATAATACAAAAGTATTCGGTAATGCAGCCTTGACATTCCATATCATCGAAGGTTTGGATTTGAAGACTCAATTCGGTGTTGACGCTAACTTTAAGACTTTGCACAAATATATGCCAAGTGACTTGGTGAATTTGGCATATGACCAACATGGACGTGCTGAAAGATATCACGCAAATACTCTTTATTGGCAGGAAGAGACTTACTTGACTTATAACAAGACGATTGGTGAGCACCGTATCAATGCTATGGCCGGTTTGTCTTGGCAGGAGCGTAAATATGACTATTCTAGAATGTATACAGAGAACTTCACTAGCGATTTCTTTGAGGACTTCAATATGGACGCAGGTACGAAGCCTGATGCTCCGAAGACTTATTGGGAACGTTGGGCTATGAACTCATATTTCTTACGTTTCGCTTATACATTCAAGGATCGTTACTCCGCTACAATTACTGGTCGTTATGACGGTTCTTCTAAGTTTGGTAAGAATAATAAATACGCATTCTTCCCATCAGCAGGTTTGGCTTGGAACATCACGCAAGAAGACTTTATGTCTGATCAAAATACGATCAGCAACTTGAAGTTGCATACTAGCTATGGTTTGACCGGTAACTCTGAGATTGGTGTTTACAAATCTTTGGCAACAGTTACAAGCGAAACCTTATTATTGAATGGAACACGTAATTCCTATTCTTATTTGAATAGATTACCAAACTCTGATCTGAGATGGGAGAAAACCGCTCAATTCGATATAGGTTTTGATTTAGGTTTGTTCAATAATAGAATCACGTTAGATGCTTCTTATTACAACAAGAAGACTTCTGATCTGTTATTGGATGCCCCGGTTCCTCATACAACAGGTTTCGAGACAGTTTATAAGAATATCGGTTCTATCCGTAACCAAGGTTTGGATTTGATGTTGTCTACTCGCAATATTGATACGAAAGACTTCACTTGGACAACCTCTATCAATGCCAACTTTAATAAGAATAAGATCTTATCATTAGGTGATAATGACGAGGATATCTTGAAGAACGAATGGGTAAGTGGTGCTTCCATCTTACGTGTTGGTGAGAGTGTAGGTAGTTTCTATGGTTATAAGCGTTTAGGCGTTTATACGATCGAGGATTATGAGGCTGGTAACTGTGAGAAGAAACAGATCGGTCGTGCGAAACGTTCTTCTGAGCGTGAGATCATAGGTAAAGGTGTACCTGATTGGACTGGATCTATGATCAATACATTACGTTACAAGAATTGGGATTTCACATTGGATCTACAATTTGTCGCTGGTGTTCAGACCTTGCAACAGTTCTATCACTCTACGTATGACCGTTTCGGACAAACTAACGGTTTGACAAATATCTTGTATGACGCATATAATGGAACGAATCCTAATTCTATGCAGCAAGCTATCTGGTTGTTCAACGGTGGTCACGCAGGACAGGATACATTGACAGACTCTCAATGGGTGGCTAATGGTTCTTATTTACGTGCGAACTTAATCCAGTTAGGTTATACTTTCGACTCAAATCAATTGGCAAAGACTCCGTTTAGTAGCTTACGCCTATATTTGAATGTGAACAACGCATTCTTGATCACGGCGAAAGACTTTAATGGATACGATCCTGAAAGTACATCCCAGATCTCTACATCTAATGGTGCGGTATCTCCAGAGCAATTTGGTCAGAATATGGCCTTCTTCTCTTATCCGAGAGCTAGAACGTTTACGTTGGGTGTAAATGTAACATTTTAATTAATTAATTATTCAGAAAATTGCGATGAAAAAAATATTAACAACGGCTATTTTATGTGCGGGATTGGTAGGATTTACCGCATGTGACAGTTTTTTGGATGAGGAACCAAAGTCATCCTTGACGCTGGATACCTATTATAAGACAAGTGCTGATATTATTGGCAATGTCAATTATCTATATCGTGACGGTGCTCCCGATAAGATGGGTAATATGACAGGCGCTTATAGAGGTTCTAGCTTGTCAGTAATGAACATGGTAACTGGTTATTTTGTGAATGAGTATGAAGGCCAGGAAGTAGACTGTTCTTATGCTCGCCAGTTGACTCGTCAGAACTTTACGCAATCTTGTTGTAATTATTTGACTAATGACACATGGAAAGGTTGTTATAAGTCGATCAATGTAGCTAACGCAGTTATTAAATATGTGGATGGCGTAGAGATGGACGGACAAGCTCAGTATAAAGCAGAGGCTCGTTTCTTCCGTGCGCTAAACTATTTCTATCTTGTGAAGATGTTTGGTGATGTTCCAATGATTACAGAGCCAACAGAAGATGCTACTTTGGTTGAATATCCGGCTCGTACAGCTGCGTCGGAGGTTTACAAAACTGTTATTATTCCTGATTTACAGTTTGCTGTAGAGAATTTGCCTGATGCTACTTTCGCGGGAAATAGTCACCGTGTGACAAAATATGCGGCTGATATGTTGCTGGCCGATGTTTACATGCGACTAGGCGAGTACGCTAATGCGGTTACTCCATTGAAAGATGTAATCAATAGCGGAAAATTCGCTTTGGCTACTAACGATAACCTTGCGGAAGGTAGTGCGTTCAATAAGTTACGTACAACAGATGATCTGCCAGAGGTTATTTATGCCCGTGAATATGATGCGGCTATTTCTCCTAACGGTAATATCCCTGTTCACGCATTCAATTTGATTTCTCCGACATTCTTCGCCAACTCTTCTACTGGAAACAAGTACTCTTTGTGGGTAAATGTGTATGGTGTTAGCGAGCGCTATTTAAATGTGTATGGTGAGAAAGACTTGCGTGCCCAGATGAATCAGTTCTTCCATCGTACATATACACATCCGGTTGATGGAACAACTTTGGATATGAAGATGCTTTGTAACTGGTACTGGTACGATGAAACTGCTATCTTAGAGACTGGTAAGGGTACGAAAGACTGGAACTTCTATCGTTATGCTGAAACATTATTATCTGCCGCTGAAGCTATCGCTCAGTCTAGTGGTGTAAACGCTGAGGCTGCCGGCTATTTGGCACAAGTTAAGGCACGTGCTAACATGGAAGGTAAGGATGTTTCTACAATCGCTTCCGAGCTTCAAAGATTAGGCAAGCAAGCTTTTATTGAAGAGTGCTGGAAAGAGCGTTTACGTGAGTTCCCATTGGAAATGAAGATTTGGGATGACTGTGTTCGTACAGGTAAATTCCCTCAAATCTCCGCTACAAACAAGGGTGAGGTTCAATTTGTTGATTTGATCGGTGCTACGAATGGTAGTGGTGCTAAGTTCAAGGAGACAGACCTATACTGGCCGATCCCTGTAAATGAAATACAGCGTAACCCGAATTTAACTCAGAATGAGGGATATTCTGCGAAGTAATATTTTTTATTTTAATAACTGATGGTTTTAAAGGGGAGGATGAGTTTTTCATTCTCTCCTTTTTATTCATTGCCACATTCATATTAGTGTACAATTATTATGTTTTCTCTGCTTTTTAAGGTATATGAATAGTAAGTAAAATACCGAAAACCTTGACAATTCATGTTAAAAAGAAGCATTTCTCTGACAGCCCTCTTTTTTAAAAAGACTCAGCCAGCCTAAACTTTAGGAAAAAAAAGACATTCAGGACCTTATTTTCTTCAAAAAACCATCATTTTCCGATACAATAAGTAGTATTAACCGATGCAAACTGTGCCGTTGGCCAACGTATACGGTGGCGTTAAGTGATAAGAGCGGTAGTATGAAGTGATAGATTGGGAAGAAATGGGTGTCGTATTCAAATGAAAACGGGTCTTTTACCCTGTAAATATGAATTAGAATGAATAAATCTCGCTAGAATAAAAGGTGCTTTTTTAACAATATGTTATAATACAGCAGATTGCGAATATTTTTTCTTGTTTTTCGTAGATGATACGTGCCTCAGTTCTAAAAAAGCAATCCTCAAGGACTTTCATTTACAAAATGATAAATTGATAATCGCCAGACAAATCGAAAAGAGAGGACAATGAAAAAGAGGAGAATGAAAAACTCATCCTCCCCTTTAAAACCATCAGTTATTAAAATAAAAAATATTACTTTGCAGAATATCCCTCATTCTGAGTCAGACTCGGGTTACGCTGGATCTCGTTCACGGATAACGGCCATAATAGGTCGGATTCTTTGATTGTTGCTCCAGATGCGTTCTTAGCACCCACTAACGGAATGTAGGTTACTTGTCCCGGGGTTGTCTCGGAAATATTCGGGAACATGCCTGTACGTACACACATATCCCACATCTTAAATTCCAAAGGCAACTCACGTAGACGCTCAGTCCAACACTCTTCGATGAAGGCTTGTTTACCCATACTTTGTAAAGATGATGCAATCTCCGCAGCGGTTTTACCTTCCATATTCGCACGAGCCTTCACTTGAGCCAAATAGCCGGCCGCTTCAGCAGTCACTCCAGTTGATTGAGCGATTGACTCTGCAGCGTCCAATAAAGCTTCAGCATAACGATATACGTTCCAGTCTTTTGTGCCACGACCTGTAGTAAGTAAGGCATCCTCATCGTAATAATACCAACAACAAGCAGCGTTACCTACAGAATTCCAAACCTTTCCAGTTTTTGGATTTGTATAAGTCCAGTGGTAGAACTGATTCGGTTGACGACGTAAATCGTTTGATTCATAAATATTCAGATAACGGTCATTCGGTCCATGTACTTTCTGGGTGATGGCATATGTTCCAAACAAACCGTTACTAGAAGCGTCACCATCAAAAGCATAAGTAGGTAACCAGTTACTCGGACTAATCTGATTATCATACTCATAGGCATAGATAGCCTCATCCAAGTCATCTGTAGAACGCAATTTGTTAAATGCGCTATTCATCGCCAAATCATCATTTGTTGTTAATTTATGATTTGAATTAACGACAATACGCACAGTTTCAGCAGCCTCTGCATATTTATGCTGATACATATAAACATCAGTCAGCGTCATAGCGGCCACATACTTCGTGATACGATGACCATTGGCGGCGAAAGTAACCTCTGGCAATACATTCATAGCATCCTTCAAATCGCTTTCGATTTGGTTATAGATGGTTGAGGTTTCCGTACGGGGAAGCTCCATGTTCTCAGCCAGCTCATAGGGATCTGTATAGAATGGAACCGCTCCGAAAGTCTTTACTAAGTAAAAATAGTTGAAAGCACGGAAAAACTTAGCCTCAGCCGTCAAGCGATCTGCAGTAGCCTGATCCATAGGTACCTCTGGCATATGCTTAATCGCTCCATTTGCCACGTTAATTCCGCGATAGCAGTCATCCCAAACCTTGTCCATCTTAGATGCTAACTGCATCGTGTTTTGTTGACGGGTCAATTCTCTGGTATAACGGCAAACTATTTCCTGTCCTTCATAAGAATTAGAGAAATATCCTGTCAATTCTTCTTGAATAGAAGCGAAAGGCCCGATATAAGCACTACCGAAATCCACATAACTACCGATCGCACCCGTACGATACAAATAGTTTACATTAGATTCCATTTGAGATTGTGTCTTATAGTATGCGACATCAGTCAATGTTGACTTAGGCTCTTCGTCCAAAAAGTTGTTACAAGCCGTAAAGCTCAATAACCCGGCACAGGCAACCGCAATTGTTGATATTTTTTTCATTTTTTAATGTCTAATTTAATGAGATTAATTAAAATGTTACATTAACACCAAATGTAAATGTCCTAGCTCTCGGATATGAGAAGAATGTCATGTTCTGCCCAAATTGGCTACCAGAAGAAACTCCACTAGAACTACTTACCTCTGATGTACTCTCTGGATCGTAACCTAAGAAATCTTTGGAAACAATCTGGAACAAATTATTACCACTTAAATACAGACGTAAACCTGACAAACCTACCTTCTTCGCTACGCTTGAGTCAAATGTATAACCTAACTGAAGCATATTCAAACGTAAGTAAGAACCATTAGCTACCCATTGTGAGTCAGTCGTTGTATCTCCACCACCATGAGGTTTGTCATAAGCTAAGAAGATAGCTTGCTCCATCGTACCTGCATTTGTACCGTTATAACCGTCATACAGAATATTGCTCAAGCCATTAGTCATACCAAAACGGTCATAAGTAGAGTGCATGAAACGCTGCAAAGTCTCAACTCCCCATACGAACTGGAAGTCAACCGTTAAGTCAAAGTTCTTATAAGAGAAGTTGTTGACCCAGCTTCCAGTCCAATCTGGTAAACCTTTACCAATGATCTCACGAGACTCTGAGCGGTCTGGACGTCCGATTTGGTTTTTCTCGCATTTGCCAGCCTTATAATCTTCTTCCGTGAAGATTCCATTACGTACCAAACCATAGAAACTACCCATACTTTCACCAACACGAAGGATAGAACCACCTCCTACCCAGTCGTACAAGTAAACATCAGCGTCGGTGTCACCCAAATGAAGAATCTCATTCTTGTTAAAGTTCAAATTCACCGTAGAGTTCCAAGTAAATTCGCCTTGTACCGGAGTACCGTTCACCATGATATCTAAACCTTGGTTACGAACAGAACCGATGTTCTTGAAGATTGTAGAGAAACCTGTTGAGTGAGGCACCGGACAATCCAACAGCAAGTCGGTTGTTTTCTTATTGTAGTAAGACACATCAAAATTCAAACGATTGTGGAATAATCCTAAATTGAAACCAACATCAAATTGTCCGGTCTTTTCCCATTTCAAATCCGGGTTTGGCATCGTTTCCATATAGGAATATGGCGCACGTGTACCATTCAATAATAAAGTCTCCGACTTAATCTTACCCAAAGACTTATACGGATCGATCTCAGAGTTACCAGTTAAACCATAGCTGGTATGCAGTTTCAAGTTACTGATTAAATTACTATCCTTCAAGAAATCCTCTTGAGAGACATTCCATGCCAAACCGGCTGATGGGAAGAATGCATATTTGTTGTTATCACCAAACTTGGAAGAACCATCAATACGACCTGTTACGGTAGCGGAGTAACGATCTTTATAGGTATAAGCGAAACGCAAGAAATAAGAGTTCATCGCCCAACGAGTCCAGTCGGATTCAGGAGATTTAGGGGTTGTACCTACGATCATATTGTAATCCTCGTAGAAGTCGTCGGAGAAACCTTCCGTTTTAGACTTATTTCTTCTATAAGTACGTTCCTGCCAAGACAAACCGGCCATAGCGTTGATACGATGATCGCCTAACACCTTATTATAGGTTAAATAAGTCTCTTCCTGCCAATACAAAGTATTCCAGTTCTCATATTCGGCCCAACCATTCGGCATAGAGATATTGTTCAAACCGACAGAAGAATAACCACGATAAGTGATATTATGGCTATCCAATCCAAATTGAGTCTTCAAGTCTAAGCCTTCAGCTAAGTGGAATGTCAATGCGGCGTTACCGAAGATCTGGGTGTTATATTTCATTCTACGCTGATCGTTCAAGATAAATACTGGGTTTGACATACCCTCCAAGTTGAAACCGCTCAAAGAAGGAGACGTGCTAGTCGTATACTTATTTGTACCCGGCTCATATACAGGTAGCCAAGGCAACATTTCGATCATGGTACGACGAGCTTCCTGTCCACCACCATCTTCAGGAGTATAACGGCCCCACGTGTGGTTAACCAATACGTTTACAGATGTAGATAACCATTTTGTAGGATCTGCGTCGTAAGCCATCTTAGCGTTCAAACGTTTGTTATAGGTGTTCAACATGATACCTTGTTGATCGGTATAGTTCAAGAACGCACCCATAGAAGAGTTCTTACCCGCTTGTTGAATATTCAACTGGTGGTTGTGGGAAACAGCCGTGCGAGTTGCCTCATCCTGCCAATCCGTATCGTAAATAGGATTACCGTTTGCATCAAAGTAATTACGGTCGGTAAACCAATCGGTACGATTTAAAGACCAATTGGTTCCTAACCATTTGTTCTCATTCTCCAGACCTTTCATAAAAGTGTCTGTCCACTCTTGTGCATTTAGCAAATCCATTTTTCGTGCTATCGAGCTCACGCTAACAGAACCTTGGTAGCTAATAGCGACACCTTCGCCATCTTTCTTACCACGTTTGGTCGTTACCATGATGACACCATTGGCACCACGGGCACCATAGATAGCGGCAGCGGAAGCGTCTTTCAATACCTCCATAGACTCGATATCATTCGGGTTCACCAAGTCGAAGTTTTCCATTACTACGCCGTCCACTACATACAACGGATTAGAAGAAGAGTTGATTGTCGCGATACCACGAATAACCACACGGTTTGAATAAGCGCCCGGCTGGCTAGAGTTAGAGAAGATGTTTACACCAGATACCTTACCACGCAAGTTATCCAATGCGCTAAAGCTTTGATTCTTTACCAAATCATCTCCTTTAGCCGTAGAGATAGAACCTGTCACGTCAGATTTCTTCATCGTACCGTAACCTACTACTACAACCTCATCCAATGTTTGGGTATCCTCTTTCAATGTCACCTTGATCATCGATTGATTACCTACAGGAACCTCTTGAGATAAGTAACCGATATAAGAAATGACCAACACATCGTTTGCGGACACACCCTCGATCGTGTAATTTCCATCGAAATCAGTGATCGTACCGTTTGTAGTGCCTTTCACCACCACGTTAGCGCCAATAACAGGCTCACCTGTACCGTCAATAACCACACCTGTTACTTTCTTGCCTTGCTGCACTGCCATTACTTCATCAACCGTGCCTGCGGGAGCGGGAGCGGCCATGGCGGCGTTTACAGAAAAAGCGGAAAGCAACAAACAGAACGCTGAGGCTTTAGCTATCCCTTGAAGGGATAATAGCTTAGATTCATTCTTTGTCATTTTGCTCTTGTTTTAAATTAAGTTTAGATTGATTACATTTATATGTAATATTATATTCTAGAATAGACATAGTTCGTACGGAACTAGCATGTGATATTTAATCTTTTTCGATAGTGATAAAAGTGCGATGAACAGAGTATGATCTGGCTCATTGGATTTCTTTTTTCTAATTCTTTTTGTTAGATTTGCACCTATATTCGTATAATGCCAGAAATTCATAAGAAAGAAAGGGATATTTCTAAATAAATGACACGAGGATCACTTTCTATTCATGTTAATTAAATGGATATTTGTAGTCTAACTATGAATATAAAACACAAAAACGGATAAATTATATTATTAATTAAATAGCTATATCATGAAGAAAAAAAGCGTTTGGGCTTTAGCTTTAGCGGCGATGCTGATGTGGGTGGGGAAACCTGCGGCAGCGGCTGTGAATGAGTCTTTTGACCCAGTAGAGTATGTAAACCCGCTAATGGGGACGCAATCTTCCTATGAGTTGTCTACAGGAAATACCTATCCGGCTATCGCTCGTCCGTGGGGTATGAATTTCTGGACTCCTCAGACTGGTAAGATGGGAGATGGATGGCAGTATGTATATACGGCTAACAAGATCCGTGGTTTTAAACAGACCCATCAGCCAAGTCCGTGGATCAATGATTACGGACAATTTGCGATCATGCCGGTGGTTGGTAAACCGGAGTTCGACCAAGATAAACGTGCGAGCTGGTTCTCTCACAAAGGGGAGATCGCCAAGGCTTATTATTATAAGGTATATTTGGCGGAGCATGATGTGGTGACGGAATTAACGCCGACAGATCGTGCGGCTATGTTCCGTTTCACTTTCCCGGAAAACGAGCATTCTTATATCGTGGTGGATGCCTTGGATAAGGGCTCTTATATCAAGGTAATTCCGGAGGAGAATAAGATCATCGGTTATTCAACGAAGAATAGCGGTGGGGTTCCCGATAATTTCAAGAATTACTTTGTGATCGAGTTTGATAAACCTTTCACATACGAGGCTACATTTGCTGACGCTTCCTTGAAAGAGGGAACGAAGGAACAAACGAGTGACCATGTAGGAGCCGTTATCGGTTTCAAGACGAAGAAAGGTGAGATCGTCCACGCTAAGGTGGCTTCCTCATTTATTAGCTTCGATCAGGCCGCTATCAATATGAAGGAATTAGGTAACGATAACTTTGATACTTTGGTTCAGAAAGGTAAGGATGTTTGGAATGAGCATCTGAGCAAGATCGAGGTTGAAGGTGGAGATTTGGATCAATACCGTACTTTCTATTCTTGCTTCTATCGTTCATTGTTGTTCCCTCGTAAGTTCTATGAGATCAACGCTCAAGGCGAGGTGGTTCATTACAGCCCGTATAATGGTGAGGTATTACCCGGTTATATGTTTACCGATACCGGATTCTGGGATACGTTCCGTAGTTTGTTCCCATTCTTGAACTTGATGTTCCCGTCTGTAAACAAGGAAATGCAAGAGGGTTTGATCAATACGTATAAGGAAAGCGGCTTCTTCCCGGAATGGGCAAGTCCGGGCCACCGTGGTTGCATGGTCGGTAATAACTCGGCATCTATCTTGGTAGACGCTTATATGAAAGGCGTGAAGGTTGACGATTTGGAGACTCTATATAAAGGTTTGATCCATGGTACGGAAAACGTTCATCCGACGGTTTCTTCTACAGGACGTCTGGGGCATGAATATTATAATAAGTTGGGATATGTTCCTTACGATGTGAAGATTAACGAGAATGCCGCTCGTACATTGGAATATGCTTACAATGACTGGTGTATCTGGCAGATCGCTAAACAACTAGGCCGTCCGAAAAAGGAATTGGATTTATATGCCCGTCGTGCGTTGAACTATAAGAACCTGTACGACAAGGAAACCAAGTTGATGCGTGGCAAGAATGAGAATGGCGAGTTCATGGCTCCGTTCTCTCCGCTGAAATGGGGTGACGCTTTCACGGAAGGTAATAGCTGGCACTATTCATGGTCTGTATTCCACGATCCTCAGGGATTGATCGACTTGATGGGCGGTAAGGATTCATTTGTGATGATGCTTGACTCCGTATTTGCTGTGCCGCCTTTGTTCGATGATAGCTACTACGGTGGTGTGATCCACGAGATCCGCGAGATGACCGTGATGAATATGGGTAACTACGCTCACGGTAACCAGCCGATCCAGCATATGATTTATTTATACAACTATGCGGGTCAACCTTGGAAGGCTCAATATTGGTTGCGTCAAGTAATGAATAAGATGTATACTCCGGGTCCGGATGGTTATTGCGGTGATGAGGATAATGGCCAGACTTCCGCTTGGTATGTATTCTCAGCGTTAGGATTCTATCCGGTAGCTCCGGGTACGACCCAATATGTGTTGGGCGCTCCGCTGTTCAAGAAGGCTACGATCCATTTTGAGAATGGAAACAACTTGGTGATCAACGCCCCGAACAACAGCGATAAGAATATCTATATCGAATCTATGACGTTCAACGGCAAGAACTACACCAAGAATTATTTGGATCATAACGATTTGTTTAAGGGTGGCGTGATTGACTTCAAGATGGGTGACAAGCCGAATATGAATCGTGGTATTAATCCGGAGGATATGCCTTACTCATTCTCCGTAAACGAGGAAGGGATCAATAAACTTTCCCCTATTTCTGTAAAACCTAGTAAAAAGAAGAAATAAGCAATTAAGATGAATTTCATTCATAAACCATTAATGTCAGGCATAGCGATATGCCTGACATTTTTCGCATACTCCTGTGCTACACCGGAGAAGATGGAAAACAAGACAGACTTTACCGCATATGTAGATCCTTATATCGGATCGGGAGAACACGGACACGTATTTGTCGGGGCGAACGTTCCGTTTGGAGCTGTTCAAGTAGGTCCTCAGAATATTTTTAAGGGATGGGACTGGTGTTCCGGTTATCATTACTCCGATAGTATCATTATCGGATTTAGTCATACGCATTTGAGCGGAACCGGATGTTCTGATCTGGGGGATATCCTTCTGATGCCTTATACGGGCGAGGTACGTACCGCCCGTGGCGAGCAAGATAATATAGAGGGAGCCGCTTCTTCCTATTATAAACATGCCAACGAAGCCGTAGCTCCGGGATATTACTCTTTGCTGATGGATAATGGCGTAAAGGCGGAGTTGACAGCGACCGAGCGTGTAGCCTTACATCGTTATACGTATCCGTCGGGAAGTGAGCATCGCCTCTTGATCAACTTGAAGGAGGGTATCGGTGATAAAGCGTATGACACTTATTTGAAGAAGATTGATGAGTACACGATCGAGGGGTACCGCTTTTCCAAAGGTTGGAGCCCACGTCACAAAGTATTCTTTACGTTGAAATGTGATCAGCCGATCGAGTCTTTGGCTGTATTCAACGATGATGAGGCCGCAGGTAATGATGAGTTGACGGGCGAGTCCGTTAAGGGAGTGATTACCTTTAAGGGAGATGCCCCGACCGCCTTGGTAAAGGTCGCTATCTCTTCCGTAAGTTGTGAGAATGCCTTGGCTAACTTACGTACGGAGCTTTCTCATTGGGATTTCGACGAGGTTCGTAACGAGGCTATCGATAAATGGAATGACCAATTGTCTTGTATCTCCATCGATACGAAAGATGAGCGTGCCAAGAAGATTTTCTATACCGCCATGTACCATGCGTTTATCGCTCCGACGTTGTATTGCGACGCGAATGGCGATTTCCGTGGCCATGACGATAAGGTGTATACGAACAATACTTGGAAGAACTATTCCACTTTCTCTCTATGGGATACGTATCGTACCTTGCATCCGTTGTTCACGATTATCAAGCCTCAATATGTGTCGGATTTGGTGAACTCGATGTTAAGCATTTACGACCAGCAAGAGAAATTACCGATCTGGCCGTTGATTGGTGGTGAGACGGACCAAATGCCGGGATATAGCGCTGTGCCTATTATCGCAGATGCCTATCTGAAAGGTTTTACCGGCTTTGACGCCGACCGTGCGTATCGTTATATGGTTGCTTCATCTGTCTATGAGAAGCAAAACGGGGTGCCGTACGTGTTGGAAAAAGGCTATATCCCTTGTGATAAGGTACGTGAGGCTACTTCTATCGCGATGGAATATGCCGCTGATGATTGGGGTATCGCCTTGATGGCGAAAAAAATGGGCAAGACGGAGGATTACCAAAATTACTTGAAACGTGGTAAATATTATACGCAGTATTTCGATAAGGATATCAACTTTATCCGTCCGAAAATGAATGATGGCAGCTGGCGTACGCCGTACGATCCGATCCAGTCCATACATAGCGTAGGCGATTTCTGTGAGGGAAATGGCTGGCATTATACATTCTTCGTGCCCCAGCATCCGGAAGGCTTGATCGAGTTGATGGGTGGTGACGCTCCGTTTATCTCGAAACTGGATTCTTTGTTCTTGGTGGAAGGTGAGTTAGGGGAGAACGCCTCTCCGGATATCAGTGGCTTGATCGGCATGTACGCCCATGGAAATGAGCCGAGCCATCATGTTACTTACTTGTATCCTTACGCCGGCGAGCAATGGAAGACAGCCGAGAAAGTTCGTTACATTCAAGATGTGTTCTATACCGACCAGCCGGAAGGCATCATCGGAAACGAGGATTGTGGCCAGATGTCCGCTTGGCATATCATGTCTGCCTTGGGATTTTACCAAGTGAATCCTTCCAATGGCGTATTCGTGTTCGGTAGCCCGTTATTCGATAAGGCTTCCGTTCATTTGCCGGAGGGTAAGACTTTCGAGGTCGTAGCCCAGAACAACAGCAAGGAGAATGTATATATCCAATCCGTGTTGCTAAATGGTAAACCTTATAACAATTCTTATATTCTGTATGATGATATCGTGAAGGGAGGGAATCTTACCTTTGTGATGGGCAACACGCCGAATAAGGAGTTCGGAGCTGCCCCGGAAAATCGTCCGAAGACGGCTGAGTAAATAGCTCCCTTACCAGTGAGCGGTTTGCTCTGTTACCCGTGAGACAACGTCTCACGGATTGCCGGGAAAGTACCCGGCTGAGGAGCAAAGAATAATTAACGAATTAATAATCGACAAAATGAAGACAAAGCTTAAAACTTCGATGGCCCTTTTGGCTTCCGTTTTCCTGTGGGTGTCATGTGCCGGTGGCGGAGGGACTTCTCCTTCTGCGATGGACCCGGTGGATTACGTGAATCCTTATATGGGAAACATCAGCCATTTATTGGTGCCTACTTTCCCGACCGTGCATTTGCCGAACAGTATGCTACGTGTATATCCGGAGCGTGCGGACTTCACGGGTGACCGTCTGGGCGGTTTGCCTATTATCGTGACAAACCATCGTGAGCGTTCTGCGTTCAATTTATGCCCTTATCAAGGTGACGAATCCGGCTTGCGACCCGTGATCGCTTATAGCTATGACCGGGAGAAGATTTTGCCGTACCGTTATCAGGTATATCTGGATAATGAGGAAATCGACGTGGACTTCGCCCCGTCCCATCAAAGTGCCGTATATTCGCTCACTTTCGAGAAAGAGGGACCGGCTTATCTGGTATTTAACAGCCGTAACGGACAGCTACAAGTAAATGGTAACGCCGTAAGCGGTTATCAATATATAGATAAGAAAACGAAAGTCTTTTTATATGCCGAGACGAACCAGAAGCCTGTGAAAGCGGGGGTATTGTCGAACGGCAGTGTCAACTATAACGAGACTTCCGTGGAAGGTATCAATGCCGCTATCGCCCTTTCCTTCGGGGAGGACGTGAAGAAACTTGGCGTTCGCTACGGTATCTCTTTTATCAGCGAGGAACAGGCGAAGAAGAATCTGGAGCGTGAGATCGCCGCTTACGACGTGGATGTGGTAGCGAAGATCGCCCGCAACGATTGGAACGACGCTTTAGGTAAAATACAAGTACAAGGCGGTACCAAGGATGAGAAGACCGTATTCTATACCTCTTTATATCGTTGCTACGAACGCCCGATAAACTTGAGCGAGGACGGACATTATTACAGTGCTTTCGACGGAAAGATCCATGAGGATGGCGGACGGTCTTTCTATACGGACGACTGGATTTGGGATACCTACCGTGCTACACATCCCCTGCGTGTCTTGATCGATAATGAGCGTGAGAACGATATCATCAACTCTTATCTCCTGATGGCGGAGCAGATGGGTACCGATTGGATGCCTACCTTCCCGGAGGTGACAGGAGATACACGCCGTATGAACTCAAACCATGCTGTCGCTACCGTGATCGACGCTTACCGCAAGGGCTTGCGTGGGTTTGAGCTGGAAAAAGCCTATATCGCTTGTAAGAAAGGTATCGAGGAAAAGACCTTGATCCCGTGGTCTGCCGCTCCCGCCGGTTGGTTGGATGATTTCTACAAGGAACATGGCTATATTCCCGCATTGAGACCGGGAGAGAAAGAGACGGTGCCTAACGTATCCATTTGGGAAAAACGTCAGCCGATCGCCGTGACTTTAGGTACTTCGTATGATGAATGGTGCTTGTCCCAGATCGCTCAAGAATTGGGAAAGAAAGACGAGGCGGATTATTATTTGCGTCGCTCTTACAATTACCGGAACGTATTTAATCCGGAGACAGGTTTCTTCCATCCGAAAGATAAGGATGGCAAGTTTATCTATCCATTGGATTACCGTTATGATGGCGGTCTAGGTGCCCGTGATTATTACGATGAGAATAACGGATATATTTATCGTTGGGACGTACAGCATAATATCGGTGACTTGATCTCTTTGATCGGAGGCAATGAGGCGTTTACCTCTGCCTTGGATTCCATGTTCAATACGCCGCTGGGTATGTCTAAATGGCAATTCTATTCCACGCTTCCGGATCATACGGGTAACGTAGGTATGTTCTCTATGGCGAATGAGCCGAGCTTGCATATCCCGTACTTGTATAATTATGCGGGTAAGCCTTGGATGACCCAGAAACGTATTCGTACCTTATTGAATCAATGGTTCCGCAATGATTTGATGGGTGTGCCGGGCGATGAGGACGGTGGTGGTATGTCCGCTTTCGTTGTTTTCAGCCAGATGGGATTCTATCCGGTGACTCCGGGTTCTCCTACCTATAATATCGGTAGCCCGATGTTTACCGACGTGAAAGTGGATATGGGTAACGGCAATACGTTCGAGATCCGTGCGAATAACGCATCCGATGAGAATAAATACGTACAATCCGCTAAGTTGAACGGCGTAACCTTGAACCAGCCTTGGTTCAATCATAGCGATATCGCCGCTGGTGGTTTGTTAGAGTTAGAGATGGGGCCGAAAGCGAATAAGGAATGGGGATTGGGAACGCCTCCTCCTTCTGCCGCTCCGATGCCTAAGTAAAAAAAAGCGTGTTGCGACAATCGCAACACGCTTTTTTATGCCAATACCTTAACGATTAATTTCTTTAGTTCTTTTATATCAATGGGCTTCACTACATAATCCGTGAATTCACATTGTTTGGCGATCTCCTTTTCCCTTTCGAAAGCGAATGCCGTGAGCGCTATGATCGGAATGGTCTTGGATAAGGTGCGGATTCTGCGAGTCGCTTCGAATCCGTCCATAACCGGCATTTTTATGTCCATCAGGATTAGGTCCGGATGATATGTCTCGAACATATCGATAGCCTCTTGCCCGTTTAGCGCATGATAAAGTTGGTATTGCTTGCCAAACAAGGTTTCCAAAAGGAAATAATTCTCATAAACGTCCTCGGCGATTAAGATGGAATGATGCCTATCTGAACGGGGCGTTTCTTCGGATTGGACGGGGATATCCGGTGAAAGCTCAATATCAGTCCGTTTTGTGTCCAAAGGCAGAGTGAACCAAAAAGTGGAACCCACCCCTTCTTCAGAGTCTACGCCGATTTTACCTCCTAATGCCTCGATAATGGTTCGGCTGATGGTTAATCCCAATCCCGTACCTTGCTGGAAAGTATCTACCTTGATGAATCGCTCGAATATACGTCTTTGGTTTTCCGCGGAGATACCGATACCTGTATCTTTCACGCAGACTCGGATAAAATCCCCTTCTATCTCATAATAAATCGTGATACTTCCTTTTGTGGTAAATTTGATAGCGTTATTCACGAAATTAGATATCACTTGCATAACCCTCCGCTCATCGGTTTTAACGATTACGGATGGGGAGCCGAGATCAAAGATAAGAACCACGTCTGAAGGCATCTTTATAGAGTCTGCCAATGCGATTTCGCCACATATATCCTTGATGTCCACTTCCTCGAAATGATAATCCATGGTTCCCGCCTCGATTTTAGAGAAATCAAGGATATCATCGATCAGTTGCAGTAGCAAATCATTGTTTTTATGAATGATATCTAAATAAGATTGACGCTCTACCTCATCATCAATCTCGGCGATTATATTTGAGAACCCGACGATAGCGTTCAGCGGCGTGCGTATCTCATGACTCATATTCGCCAAGAATGCGGACTTCAATTTATCAGCTTCCTTTACCTTGATTAGCTCGATCTCCTTTTCCCGTTGCTGGGTTATGTTGGAGGTATAGCTTACGATCCTGTTAGGCGTTCCGTCATCGTTGAATTTATAGGAGCGTACATTGGAGTTGAACCAGAATGTTTTGCCATTGAGGATACGCCTGTAGGCCGCTACGAAGTTATTGATCTTCCCTTGCAGGAGAGGTTTGAACTGTTTATTATATACCCGGTCAAAATCATCCGGATGGATTGAGGATTTATAGTCTTCTTGATTCTTGAAGTTGTAATCATGAATCGCTTTTAGCCCCTCATTATTATTAATGTCTTCATTGAGGCCAAAATCTACGGTCAATTTATCATTCTCTACATCGTATTCCCAAAGAATGGAATCCCCGGTATCTACCGATACTTTTAGCCGGGCTAGGCTATTTTCGATTTGTTCCCGCTTGATGTGATTCTCGGTATCGTCGAATACAATATAAATATAGCCGAATATATTATCAAGAGAGTCTTTTAATGTGACTCCTTTTACCAACAGATGCTTTGTTTTAGAATCATGATGACTATCGTAATAGCCGTTTTGAGAAGCAACCTTGAAATCATAATTAAGAGGAAAGAATATATCTTTTCCGTTTTTGAGGCTTTGGTTTACATATTTCGGGATATTAGGATTCTCGAACATATTCAGTCCCACGGCCTGCTCACGGGTAACACCAAAAATATCGAGATCCGCTTGGTTGATATCTACCAACACTCCATTCTCATCATAAAGTTCGGCGCCCCAAGGCATCTTGTCGAAAATGATCTTAAACTTCGTCTCGCTTTTCATGACTTGCATAGCCGTATGTTCTACTAATCCTTGAACTTCCCCTCTTTCAATGGCTATGGAAAGGATATCAGCCAACATATGTAAGTTCTCTATATCTAAGGCACTCCAGTTCCGTTTCTTTTTTACAGAATCAAAGCCGATAAATCCGGATGGTTTGCCTTGCTTGAAAATAGGGATGACTAATAAGGATGAAACCTCTTGCAAAATCAGAAGATGCTGCTCACTCTTCGCCTCTTCCGGCATTTTAGAGACATCATGAATAACGATATCCATGCCCTTTTTGATACTGTCGTACCACCAAGGAATCTCGTCTTGCGGGAGTTGACGCAGTAAATCCTCTCGCATAGAGATAATGCCATCACAAGTAACTTCATTCGTAAAATCAACAGTATGAGTTTGTTCGTCAAATGTTCCGATATACACCCGATCCACATCGAAAAATTGTAAGATGCGGAATAGCGCTTGGTCAATAACCGAGTTTTTTTTGGCTCCAAGAAGAAGTGACAATACATCCGACATCGTTTTTCGCAAATCAATCATATTGGCCAAAATCAAGTCGGTCTTTTCATCTTCTACATCGGTCTTCTTGTCTATAGCCTCATTAAGAAATGTTGTATTGGAATGAATGTTATTCATGATAAATTGAGTGTACTAAATTTATTCGAAAACAAATGTAAGTATAAACTTTGATTATTTTTTGTTTTAGTGTTTATTATATTATTATCGTGGCTTTAAAAATAATTTTGTACGTTTGTAAATGGTTGAATTAAACTTGAAATCTATGGATAATAAAATCATATTGACGATAGGCCGCCAGTTCGGAAGCGGTGGCCGCGAGATCGGACAACGTTTGGCGAAGGAGTTGGGTATCAGTTACTATGATAAGGAACTGATTACCGTGGCGGCCCGTGAGAGTGGATTATGCGAGGATGTTTTCGAGAAGGCGGACGAACGTGCCTCCAGTGGTTTATCGTACGCTTTTACGATGGGGTACTCTTCTTTTATGGGAGGGATGTTTACGCCTTATAATGATATTTTGTCTAATGACGGTCTTTTTAAGATACAGAGTGACGCTATCCGTAAATTGGCGGAGACTGAGTCGTGTGTTTTGGTAGGGCGTTGCGCTGATTATATCCTCCGGGATGATCCGGCTTGTTTGAGCTTCTTTATCCATAGTTCAGTGGAGAGCCGGGTCCAAAAGACCGTGGAAAGGCATGGTGTGACGGTGGAAGAGGCGAAGAACATGATGGAGAAGACTGATAAATCCCGTGCGGCTTACTATAATTATTATACGAATAAGACATGGGGAATGGCCTCTTCTTATAATTTCTCGATCGATGTATCCGTATTAGGGATCGACGAGACCGTGGAATTTATGAAAAGCTTTATCGAGCGCAGATTGAATAAGCGTCCGTCTCATTTCGGATAAATCGTATTCTTGAGAAACCATTATTGAATAGAGATTAACCTATTAAAACTAAGAAAGTATGCGAAAACCTTTTATTACTGTTCGGCTGACCCATGGTATGTTGGGCGCCTTGTTAGTTTCCACCTGTGCTTGTTCGGGCACGAAGTGGACGGAGGTGGAGAAAGATTCTATCCGTATCGTTACCCAGCAAGAAGGAGCTGTATTAGGATATTCCGCCAATTCGGGGGTGAGACTTCTTACTGTTGACGGATATGCCTTCAAAGATCTGAATCGGAACGGGCGGCTTGATCCGTATGAGGATTGGCGTCTTACGCCCGAGGAACGTGCCGTTGATTTGGCCGGACAGTATCTACAGAGGAAATCGCCGGATTGATGCTTTATAGCGCCCATCAATCTATCCCCGGTGCCTCGAAAGGGTTTGGAACTTCTACCTACAATGGCAAATCTTTTGATGAGAGTGGAGCCCAGCCATCCGATCTTTCCGATGCGCAGCGTAAATTCCTCACCGAGGATAATGTTCGTCATGTATTGGTTACGAGAGTGCAAAGCCCGAAAGTGGCGGCTCGCTGGAATAATAATGCGCAAGCTTTAGTAGAGGGTATCGGTCATGGTATCTTACGGTCGTTGATAATCCCGATGAGGCGGATTTCGCCATCGTCTTTATGACGAGCCCGAACAGTGGTACGGGGTATGATAAATCCGATTGTGAGAAAGGTGGAAACGGTTATATGCCTATCAGTTTACAGTATAATGATTATACCGCTACCTATGCCCGTAACCCAAGTTTGGCGGGGGGAGATCCGTTTGAGAATTTCACGAACCGTTCTTATAAAGGTAAGTCCGTGAAAACAGCTAATAAGCAGGATATGCTTTCTGTTTTGGAGACAAAGGCTAAAATGAAAGGTAAGCCTGTAATCGTATCTTTGGAGATGGATAAGCCTACGATTATGTCCGAGTTCGAGGGTTCGGCGGATGCCATTCTGGTGAACTTCGGTGTACAAAACCAAGCGGTCTTGGATATCATCAGTGGAAAAGCCGAGCCTTCCGCTTTGTTGCCTTTGCAGATGCCGGCAGATATGCGTATCGTGGAGGAGCAATTCGAGGATGTTCCCCGGGATATGAAATGCTATACGGATAGCGAGGGCCATCTGTATGATTTCGCTTTTTGTATGAATTGGAAAGGCGTTATCGATTATGAGCGAGTGACTAAATATAAATAGAGTAAATTACATTTTTGTGTTTTTGTGGCTACGGTATCTATATATAATGCCTAAATTTGCATGGTAATATTATTAAGTGCAGACCATGAAAATTATGACATTGCAGGGAACGGACAAATTGTTATATGAACTTGTCGCACCTTTGGTCATGAATCCAGCCATTTTGCGACAAAATAACAATTACCCTTTTAAAACATCTCGTAGCCACGTTTGGTATATAGCCTTTCATGAAACAGCTGTTGTTGGTTTTATGCCTGTAAAAAAAGGACATCTCTATTACTCTATAGACAATTATTTCGTGAGTGGTGATGATCCTTCGGTATTGAGTGAACTTCTTGAAGAAGTCATAAAGGATTTTTCATCTCAAGCTTCACTTATGGCTGTTGTGCATAAACGTCATGTAAAAGTGTTCTCACAAAAAAAGTTCCAGACATGTGTTGAGTGGAAAAATTATGATAAAATGCATTATTTACCGGAGGTAGAGTCATGATGCGAAGAATGGATGTGTACGAGGCGACAGAGAAAAGATTGAAGATCATTTTTGATTATTTCGATTACGTATACGTCTCTTTTTCCGGCGGAAAGGATAGTGGTGTACTGTTGAATTTGTGTGTAGATTATATTCGTAGATACGCTCCGGGACGAAAATTAGGTGTATTTCATATGGATTATGAGGTTCAATACAGCCAGACGACCGAATATGTGGAAAAGGTTTATGCCGCTAATTCCGATATCCTTGATATTTATCATTGTTGTGTTCCTTTTAAAGTCCAGACATGTACATCTATGTTTCAACAATATTGGAGACCTTGGAGCGAGGAGTACCGGGATATCTGGGTTCGAGAGATGCCCCATTCATGTCTCCGGGCGAAAGACTTTGACTTTTTCAAGGAGGACATGTGGGATTATGATTTTCAGAATATGTTCCCTTTTTGGTTGTATCAACGGAAAATGGGCCGGCGTATATGTTGCCTTGTTGGTATCCGTACCCAAGAGAGTTTTAATAGGTGGCGGGCCATACATAGTGATAAGAATTACAGAAAACTAGCTAATTATAAATGGACTCGCAGAATGAATTATTCTATATATAACGCATATCCTATTTATGATTGGAAAACTCAGGATATCTGGATAGCGAACGGAAAGTTCGGTTGGACATATAATCATTTGTATGATTTGTATTATCAAGCAGGGGTGCCTTTGTCCCGGCAACGTGTGGCGAGCCCATTCATATCCCAAGCGATATCCACACTGTTCATTTACAAAGTTGTCGATCCCGACATGTGGGGGAGGATGGTTGGACGTGTAAACGGTGTTGGCTTTGCCGGTATATATGGGAATACCTCCGCTATGGGATGGAGGGCTATCAAGTGCCCAGCCGGGTTCTCTTGGGAGAAATATATGTATTTTCTCCTAAATACTTTACCCGAAGAAACTCGTGAGAACTATTTGAATAAGTTAAGAGTCAGCCGTAAATTCTGGAGAGAAAAAGGAGGATGCCTCAGTGAGGAGACTATCGCTAAGTTACGGGCGGCTAATATTCCTATCATTGTGGAAGAATGTACCGCTTACCATACGGATAAGAAACCGGTACGGATGGAGTATATCGATGATATCAATATACCTGAGTTTAAAGAAATCCCTACTTACAAACGTATGTGTGTTTGTATTTTGAAAAACGATCATACATGTAAGTATATGGGTTTTTCCCAGACAAAACGAGAAAGGGATATGAGAAAAGAAGTAATGGACAAATATAATTTTTATAAGCATGGGAAACTTTGTTAGTCCGGCATATGGTGTTAGGGCTGTCCCTATAGAAAAAATTGTAGCCAACAGCTATAACCCTAATATCATGGCACCACCGGAAATGCGATTATTGGAACTTTCCATTTGGGAGGATGGCTATACGATGCCTTGCGTCTGTTATTATCTTGAAGAGGATGATTTATATGAGATAGTAGATGGTTATCATCGTTATCTGGTTATGAAGCAATCTCAAAGGATTTATGATCGTGAGAAAGGAATGTTGCCTGTAACGGTGATTGAGAAAGATATTTCAAACCGAATGGCTTCAACCATTCGCCATAACAGGGCTCGAGGGATGCACAACTTGGAACTTATGACGGAGATTGTTACGGAGTTGGTCAAATCTGGGATGTCTGATAAGTGGATCATGCGTAATATTGGAATGGATAAAAATGAGTTACTTCGGTTCAAGCAGATTTCGGGATTAGCTGAATTATTCCGGGATAAAGAATTCGGTTGGTCTGATGACTGGTCGGAAGAAGATTAAGCTTCTTACATTTTGTTTGGCTGAGCGTTTTTTGCCTTTTATGGCTCTGTTGAGTACATATATACTAATTTTTTGTACATTTGCCCCCGACTTTTCACATAGGGGTGCCCGAGTCATACGGGCTGAGATTATACCCATCGAACCTGATCCGGGTAATGCCGGCGAAGGGAAAATAAGGTAGAACTAGGAAATAAAGGGGGCGTTACCTCTATGTGCTCCCTGATGTTTAAACTTTAATTAGTTATTAAGATGGAACAGATTGTTTCAAGTGGAATCATTGACTCTTACTTCGAGAAGTTGAAGAGCAACTTGTCTGTGGATGTAGCGATCGTGGGAGGGGGACCTTCCGGTATCGTGGCCGCTTATTTCTTGGCGAAAGCCGGTAAGAAGGTGGCGTTGTTTGATCGTAAGCTGGCTCCCGGTGGAGGTATGTGGGGCGGCGCTATGATGTTCAACGATATCGTGGTGCAGGAAGAGGCTATGCCGATTATCAAGGAATTGGGCGTAAGTTATAAAGAGGGTGCTAACGGCACGTATATCATGGATTCGGTACATACCACTTCCGCTTTGATTTATCAGGCGACGAAGGCGGGCGCTACGATCTTTAACTGCTATTCGGTAGAGGACGTGGTGTTTCATAACGATGCCGTAGCTGGTGTGGTAGTGAACTGGGCTCCGGTAATCCGTGAGGGGATGCACGTGGATCCGTTGACGATCATGGCAAAGGCTGTCTTGGAAGGTACGGGGCATGATTGCGAGATCGCCCGTGTGGTAGCCCGTAAGAATGATATCCAATTGAATACACCGACCGGAGGCGTGATCGGCGAGCGTTCCTTGAATGTGGAGCTGGGTGAGCAGACGACGGTGGAGAACACGAAGGAGATCTACCCGGGATTATTCGTTTCCGGTATGGCCGCTAACGGCGTAAGCGGTAGCTTCCGTATGGGACCGATCTTTGGCGGCATGCTGATGAGCGGCAAGAAGGCGGCTGAGTTGATCTGCGAAAAGCTTGGGAATTGAAAATTGAGAATTGAGAATTGAGAATTATTGATTGTTGTATCTTTAATTTTCAATTCTCAATTCCCAACGGTTTTTCCTTGTCTCAAGAATAAGAATCCCGTTATGATCAACGCCGTGGATAATCCCGTATAGAATACAGAAATGAAAGAATTCGGCAGTAAATGGAGCGCACGGATCGTGATCCCGAAAGCGATCATGAAGATCATGATAATCCAACCTTTCACGTCGAAGAAAGAGAACGGGCAATGTTTCCCGTTTTTCCGGGAGATCCGTTCGGAATGTTTATAGAAAAGCCGTTTAAAGACCAAATTGAAGAAAAGTAAGAAAACGATGGTCGCTTCCCCGATCTTGAATAACCAATAATGGGTATCGTTTAACCATGTGACGATACCGATGCGTAAGATATTGATACCGGCGAAAATCCATACGCAACCGGCGGTATATAATAATACCTTTTTATTTACTCCAAACTTCATCTATCTTTTTATTTACCGCAAACTTACAACATTCATGTAAAAAACGGAAAAATATCCTTATCTTTGTGCCATGCGTGAGAAAATGAAACAGAGGGTTGTACAATACGTGGTGCTGATGGCCGGCATCTTGGCATTGCTTTCTGTGGTTATCCCTCACCATCATCACCGGGACGGGATGCCTTGTTATCAATCCTTGACCGCGGAGCAAGCGCATGGCGATAAAAGCACTGATACGCATGATTGCGGTTGCGACGGGCATAACTTGGCCTATTTCAGTACGCATATTTCTCATTTTATGGATGGAGATGTGGATATACATCTGATGCCGTTACTCGTCTTATTTGATTACATTTATCCACCTGAACCGGCGTTTTGCGGACAGCTCCTTGATCACGAGAACGCCCCTTACATTGAGTCGCTGCACGACACTTGGATAGTGAGTGCCTCGGGACTTCGTGCCCCTCCTATGTCTTGATACCTCGTTTGTGAGAGCGGGTGAGGACAGACTTGCCCCTATCTATTTATTATTAACGATATCAAGATTTTTTACACAATGAAGAAAATATATTTGGTAGGTGCGATGTGCGCTTACCTGTTTGCCGGTTGTGCGGGAAATGCGTCGCAAGCCGGACACGATGAGCATAATCATGAATTAGAGGCTCACGATCATGATCATGAGGGACATGAACACGAAGGCCATGACCATGAGCATGAGCATGAGGCCGGTGGTACCCATCCCGGCGAGATTGTCTTTAAGAAGGCTTTAGCCGAGGCCGTTGGTTTGCAGACTGTAACGGTTAATCCCGCTCCTTTCACGGATGTGATTAAGACGAGCGGACGAGTAATGGCGGCGCAAGGGGAGGAGTCCGTGATCGTCGCTACCGTCCCCGGCGTGATCTCGTTTGGTAGCTTGCCGTTCGTGGATGGTACGGCGGTACGCAAGGGACAGGCCGTGTTGAGTATCGCTTCCAACGCCCTCTCGGATGGAGACGTGGCGGCAAGGGCTAAATTCGCTTATGAGACAGCGAAAAAGGAATACGAGCGTATGCAAGCCTTGGTAGGCGATAAGATCGTATCCGCCAAGGATTTCGAGCAGGCCCGCTTGAATTACGAGAACGCCAAGGTCGCTTATGAGGCGATAGCGGGAAAACAGACGGCGAAAGGTGTGTCTGTAGTCTCTCCCTTGAATGGTTACTTGAAGAACATCCAAGTGAAAGAGGGTGATTATGTATCCGTAGGTCAGCCTTTGGCTACGATCTCGCAAAACAATCGTTTGGTATTGCGTGCGGACGTGTCTGAGAGGTATTACAACGATCTTCCCATGATCCAAACCGCTAATTTCATGACTCCGTATGATAACGCTCTCTATAAATTGTCTGATTTGCGTGGACGGTTGTTATCGTATGGAAAGGCTTCCGATATGAACTCTTTCTATGTACCGGTGACTTTCGAGTTCGATAATAAAGGAGCGGTTATCCCCGGTTCTTTCGTGGAGATCTTTTTGTTGACAAAGCCGATGGAGAATGTCTTGAGCGTGCCTGTCTCCGCCCTTATCGAGGAGCAGGGCGTTTATTCGGTATTTATCCGTCTGGATGAGGAAGGCTATAAGAAGCAATGGGTGACGCTGGGAGCGAATAACGGCTCGGAGGTACAGATCCTTTCCGGATTGAAACCGGGCGATGAGGTCGTGACCCGTGGCGCTTACCAGATCAAGTTGTCTTCCGCTTCTAACGCGATACCGGCTCATAGCCATAGCCATTAATAGGAGGGATGTTGCATGTTAAATAAGATAATTTATTATTCATTGCACAACCGGTTGGTAATCTTGGTTTGTGCGCTATTGCTGATGATCTGGGGTACGTACACGGCGTTTAATACGGACGTGGATGTGTTCCCGGACTTGAACGCCCCAACGGTCGTGATCATGACCGAGGCGAACGGTATGGCTCCCGAGGAGGTGGAACGCTTGGTGACATTCCCTGTGGAGACTGCCGTGAACGGTGCGATGGACGTACGGCGTGTGCGTTCCTCGTCTACCACCGGATTCTCCGTGGTTTGGGTAGAGTTCGATTGGGGTACGGATATTTACCGGGCTCGTCAGATCGTGTCCGAAAAACTGGCTGTCTTGGGTGAGAGCCTTCCCGAGAACGTAGGTAAACCGACCTTAGGCCCGCAGTCATCCATCTTGGGTGAGATGATGATCCTCGGTTTGACCGCCGATTCCACGTCTTTGTTGGACTTACGTACGATCGCCGACTGGACGATCCGTCCCCGTTTGTTGTCTACGGGCGGTGTGGCGCAGGTGGCCGTGATCGGTGGCGATATTAAGGAGTACCAGATCTTGTTGGACCCGGCTCGTATGAAGCACTACGGTGTAGGGTTGAACGAGGTGTTGGATGTTTGTCGGAATATGAACCGGAACGCCAATGGTGGTGTATTGTATGAGTTCTCGAACGAATACATCATCCGAGGAGTCTTATCGACTTCGAAGGCGGAGGAGATCGCTCAGGGTGTGGTGAAGACCGTGAATGAGTATCCGGTTACGCTGGGTGATATCGCTACGGTTAAGATCGGCGGTAAAAGCCCGAAGCTGGGAACCGCTTCCGAGCGGACAAAGCCAGCCGTGCTGATTACCGTGACCAAACAGCCGGATACGAGTACGGAGAAGTTGACGGAGAAGCTGGACGAGATTGTTGTCGATTTGCGGAAGAACTTGCCGGCGGATGTACATGTCTCTACGGATATATTCCGCCAGAGTCATTTTATCGATAACTCTATTAATAATGTAAAGAAGAGCTTGTTTGAGGGTAGTTTCTTCGTGGTGATCGTCTTGTTCCTGTTCTTGATGAATATACGTACGACGGTGATCTCGTTGGTAGCCTTGCCGTTATCTTTGCTGGTCTCTATCATCGTATTGCACTACATGGGATTGACGATTAACACGATGAGCTTGGGAGGTATGGCGATCGCTATCGGTTCCTTGGTGGATGACGCTATCGTGGACGTGGAGAACGTGTATAAACGAATCCGGGAAAACCGGCTCTTGCCTCCGGATCAGCAACGCTCTACCTTGGAGGTGGTTTACGACGCTTCCCGTGAGGTACGTATGCCGATCTTGAACTCTACCTTGATTATCGTGGTGAGCTTCGTGCCCTTGTTCTTCTTGAGTGGTATGGAAGGCCGTATGTTGGTTCCGCTGGGTATCGCTTTTATCGTGGCGTTGTTTGCTTCTACGGTGGTGGCGCTTACCTTGACCCCGGTGCTTTGTAGCTATTTGCTGAACCGTAAAGCGACGGGAATGAAGGAACTGCGTGAGGCTTGGATAGCCCGGAAGTTGAAGGTGGTGTATAAACGGGCTTTGGAGTTAGCGTTGGCTTACCAGAAATGGGTGCTTGGTACCACGATCGCTTTGTTTGTGGTCGCCTTGGTGATCTTCTTTCATTTGGGACGTAGTTTCTTGCCCCCGTTCAATGAGGGTTCTTTTACGATCAACGTAAGCTCGCTTCCGGGAATTTCCTTGGACGAGTCGGACCAGATCGGACGCCGTGCGGAAGCGTTGCTGTTGCAAGTGCCCGAGATAAAGACTGTGGCTCGGAAGACCGGTCGTGCGGAATTGGATGAGCATGCCTTGGGCGTGAATGTTTCCGAGATCGAGGCTCCTTTCGAATTGCAAGACCGTAGTCGGGATGAGGTGATGAATGATGTCCGCAAGAAGTTATCTACGATCAGCGGCGCTAATATAGAGATCGGGCAACCTATTTCCCATCGTATCGACGCTATGCTTTCCGGTACGGAGGCGAATATCGCTATCAAACTGTTTGGTACGGACTTGAACCTGATGTTTACGGTCGGTAACCAGATCAAGGCCGCTATCCAAACGATCCCGGGTCTGGTGGACTTGAAGGTAGAGCAGCAGATCGAGCGCCCGCAGTTGACAATCACCCCGAAACGTGAGTTGTTGGCTAAATATGGCATTCCCCTGCCGGAGTTCGAGGAATATATCAATGTGATGTTGGGAGGCGAGGCCGTCAGTCAGGTGTACGATGATGGCAAGAGTTTCGATTTGACCGTGAAGACCTCCGACGCTAGCCGTGCGACGATAGATGATATTAGCAATCTGATGATCGATGCCGCCGGACAGAAAGTGCCGCTAAGCTACGTGGCCGATATCCGTTCGGTGACCGGTCCGAATACGATCAATCGTGAGAATGTGCAACGTAAGATCGTGATTAGTGCCAATGTATCGGAACGTGACTTGCGAAGTGTGGTTAATGAGATACAGGATCGGGTAGAGGCTAATATCCGTTTGCCGGAGGGATACCATATCGAATATGGTGGCCAGTTCGAGAGCGAGGCGGCGGCCAGCCGTACCTTATTGCTGACGTCGTTGATGTCGTTATTGGTGATCTTCATGTTACTGTACAATGAGTTCAAGGACGTGAAGGAGAGTGGCGTGATCTTGTTGAACTTGCCGTTGGCGTTGATCGGTGGCGTGATTATCCTATGGCTTACTTCCGGCGAGATCAGTATCCCGGCGATTATCGGTTTCATTTCCTTGTTTGGTATCGCTACCCGAAACGGTATGCTGCTGATCAGCCACTATACGCATTTGCGGGGAGAGGGAATGGGATTGCGTGAGTCCGTGATACAAGGTTCCCTTGACCGTTTGAACCCGATCTTGATGACGGCGTTGAGTTCCGCCTTGGCGTTGATCCCGTTGGCGTTGAATGGCGATCTTCCCGGAAATGAGATCCAGAGCCCGATGGCGACGGTGATCTTGGGTGGTTTATTAACCTCTACGTTCTTAAACGGATTCATCATCCCGATTGTTTATCTGATAATGAACAAGAATAAAGAATAAGTTTTATGAAATCATATATTATAATCGCCGCCTTGTCTGTATTGACAGGCGGCCTTTCCGCCCAGACTTCTATAGAGGACGTGCTCCGGAGCGTGGAGGCGAACAATAAGGATTTACAGGCGAACAGCCAGTTGGTCCAGTCGCAGAAGCTGGAGGCGAAGTTGGATAATAATTTGCCAGACCCTTCGGTCTCTTATTCGCATTTCTGGGGGAATAAAGAAGGGATGGGATTCACGGGCGAGTTCGTGGCTTCCCAAAGCTTTGATTTCCCGTCCGTATATGTCCGGAAGCATAAGCTGACGAAGGCGAAATCCGCGGGTTTGGATCGTCAAGGGATGGCTTTTCGTCAGCAAATCTTGTTGCAGGTGAAAGAGGTTTGCCTAGATTTGGTGCTGTTGAACCAGCAGAAGAACCTATTGGATACCCGTCTTAGGAACGCCGAGCAACTTTCCGCTTTTTATGCGACTCGTTTGGAGAAAGGAAATGCGAATATCCTTGAGACAAACAAGATCGATCTGGAATTATTGAACGCTCGGACAGAGGCCCGGATGAACGAGACTTCCCGTATTGCCAAGCTGCAGGAGCTGGCTACCCTGAACGGCGGTATCGCTATCGAGTTTACGGATACGGTTTACGCCTTGCCGGATAAGGATGTGCTTTCCTTTGATGAGCTGCGGACGGAGGCGATGCAATCCGATCCGCAATTACAGACCTTGCGTAGCGACCAGACGACAGCTCTTCGGCAGGTGAGCGTGAATAAGGCGAAAGGTCTGCCCGGCTTTGAGTTAGGGTATCGTATGAATCCCGCCTCGGGTGGAGAGCGTTTCAATGGTTTCTTGGTAGGAATCACCATCCCGTTGTTCTCGAACCGTAATAACGTGAAACAGGCGAAGGCTCAGGCCCGCTATACGGAGATGCAGTTGGAGAGCGCTTCTTTCACGGTAGAGAATGGGTTGAGGCAGCTATATGACCAGTCTGTCTCCTTAAAGAAATCTATCGATGAATATAAGGATGTGCTGAAAAGGCAGAATAGCTTGGTCTTGTTGAACAAGGCTATACAGGCCGGGCAAATCTCTATGATCGAGTATTTCGTGGATGTGACGACCTATTACCAAAGCGTGCAAAACTACCTGCAATTGCAAAACCAATACCAAAAGGTCATGGCGCAATTGTATAAGTATCGATTATGATAAGGAACACAACTGTGTTTTCTCTTGAACACAGTTGTGCTTATCCACAGATACAGTTGTGTTTTCTCACGAACACAACTGTGTTTTTACGTTCTCTAAGGATAGCTTAAAGTCACGGATCAATTCTTTCATCACCTCTTCCACGGATAATTCCTCCCAGAATAAAGACGCTACCTGTCCGATCTCTAACTCGCCTTCCTTTAGGTCGCCCTCAAAGATTCCTTTCTTGGCACGTCCTTTGCCCAATAACTCACGTAATTCTTCCACGGACGCTCCCCGGGCTTCCGCTTCTTCCACTGCCGTAGCGAAATCTCCTTTTACCAGACGGGTAGGAGACAGTTTCTTTAATAATAACTTCGTATCGCCTTCCTTAAGATTCAAGCATAGTTTCTTGAAATTCTCGTGTGCCGAGCTTTCTTTGGTCAAGGCGAAACGAGTGCCTATCTGTACGCCGTCGGCCCCTAGTGCGAGTGCCGCTAGCATCGCTTGACCGTTTCCGATACCTCCTGCCGCCAAAAGGGGGAGAGAGGTCGCTTTCCGGACAGCGGGGATCAGGCACATCGTAGTTGTTTCCTCCCGTCCGTTGTGCCCGCCGGCCTCGAAGCCTTCGGCAACGATGGCATCCACTCCGGCCTCCTCGCATTTCGTGGCGAATTTAGAGCTGCTTACCACGTGAACGACCGTCATGTCATGATCCTTCAAATACTTTGTCCATGTTTTCGGGTTACCGGCGGAGGTAAATACGATCTTCACTTTTTCCTCCACCAATATCCGCATCAAGGTATCGATTTCCGGGTACATCAGCGGGACATTCACGCCAAAAGGCTTGTCGGTCGCCGCCTCGCATTTACGGATATGTTCCCGGAGTACTTCCGGGTGCATGGAGCCTGCCCCGATCAATCCTAATCCACCGGCGTTACTAACCGCTGAAGCTAGCCGCCAACCACTACACCAAACCATTCCCGCCTGTATGATGGGATACTGAATACCAAAAAGACTACAAATTCGATTCATATTATTTCTTGCGTTAATCTCGCTAAAATTAGTGAACTATTTTTATTGGAACAACAATTTCTTTGTCGAGGTTGTTGAATAGGCATATAACTTTAAAATATAAGAGATATGCCAGAGAATATAATGAAAACGTTATGGGATGAGAGCGATGATCTTCACGATGAGACCATGTCTACCAATTCGGTATTGTCGGATGATTACACGTCTAATGACATTCAAGATTTACAAGAAACGATCGAAAATGAAAATATCGAGGACGGTATAGAGAGCGATTCGATTGAACATTGAGTGAAAGCATATTGGGTCCCCGAAGGGAAGATCTCCCTTTGGGGATCTTTTTTGTGTGAATTGTGAAAATCTTTTTCCGGATTCTAAATAATAACAATTTGAAATAGAATTGTAACGCAAAACTTCGTTATCTTTGTCCATTGTAATTCTAATATAACAATGGCATGAATAAAACGCTTATGGCCGCAGGTTTAGCGGTTATTTTGGGAGCTTGTTCCTCCTCAAAGAAAAGCGATGTAGCGGAAGGCGCTACACCCAATCCGTTTTTTGCGGAGTATACGACACCGTTCGGGGTGCCTCCGTTTGACCAAATAGAGGTGGCTCATTACAAGCCGGCTCTTTTGAAAGGCATGGAAGAGCAGTCGAAGGAGATCGAGGCGATCGTGGCAAATCCGGATGCGCCGACATTCGAGAATACGATCGTGGCCTTAGACCAAAGTGGCGAGTTGCTTACTAAAGTAATGTATGCTTTCGGTGGCCAATCCAGTGTGAATACCACGGACGAGATCCAAGAGCTCGAACGTGAGCTTTATCCCCTTTTATCCAAACATTCGGATGATATCAGCCTAAATCCCCAGCTTTTCGCCCGGGTGAAATCCGTATATGAGAATCAGGCGAGCTTCCATCTGGATAAGGAACAGAAGAAGCTGTTGGAGGAAACCTATAAAAGCTTTGTCCGGGGAGGAGCCAATCTGCCGGAGGATAAGCAGGCGAAGTTGCGTGAGCTGAACGAGAAGATATCCATGCTCCAACTTACTTTCGGACAGAATACCCTGAAAGAGACCAACGATTTCCAATTAGTGATCGATAATAAAGAGGACTTATCCGGTCTGCCGGAAGACGTGATCGTCAAGGCGGCGCAAACGGCCCAAGAGAATGGTCTGGATGGTAAGTGGGTGTTTACCCTCCATAATCCGAGCGTGATGCCTTTCCTTCAATACGCCGATAAGCGTGATTTGCGTGAGAAGATCTTCAAGGCGTATACGAATCGTGGCAACAATAATAATGAGAATGATAATAAGGAGGTCGTTAAGCAGCTGGTTGCCGCTCGTCTGGAGAAAGCCCGATTGATGGGATATGAGGATTATGCCGCTTTCGTATTGGAAGAGAATATGGCGAAGAACGAGAAGAACGTGTACGACTTGCTTGATAAAATCTGGCCATCTGCCTTGGCGAAAGCGAAAGAGGAATTGGCCGATATCAACGCCGAGATCAAGAAGGAAGGCGGTAATTACGAGGCCGAGGGCTGGGACTGGCGTTATTATTTCGAGAAAGCCAAGAAAGCGAAATATAACTTGGACGAGAACGAGATGCGTCCTTATTTTGAGTTGGGACATGTACGTGAGGGCATCTTCTATGTAGCCAATAAATTATACGGTATCACGTTTACCGAGATCAAGGACATCCCGAAACCGGACCCTGACGCTCTCGCTTTCGAGTGCAAGGATAAAGATGGTACGCATCTGGGCGTGCTGTATATGGATTTCTTTACCCGCCCGGGCAAAGGAGGTGGCGCATGGTGCGGCGGTTACCGTTCACAAACGTATAAAGATGGGAAACGGGTAGCCCCGGTGGTTACTACCGTATTTAATTTCAGTAAACCGGCGGAGGGACAACCGGCGCTTTTGACGGCCGACGAGACCGAGACCGTATTCCATGAGTTCGGTCATGCCTTGCACGGTTTATTCTGCGACGTTCATTATTATGGCGTGTCCGACGTGCCTCGTGACTTTGTGGAGCTACCTTCGCAAGTCGATGAGCATTGGGCCGTTGAGCCGGAGGTATTGAAAGTGTACGCTAAACATTACCAGACCGGCGAGGTAATACCGCAAGCCCTTGTAGACAAGATGATCAAGAGTGGCAAGTATGGACAAGGCTTCGCTACGACGGAGTATCTGGCCGCCTCTTATCTGGATATGGATTATCATGTATTGAAAGAGATCCCTGCCGATTTGGATATCGAGAAATTTGAGGCGAAGGTCTTGGGCGATCGTGGTCTGATCCGTCAGATTCCGTCTCGCTATCGCTCCACTTATTTCGGACATACGATGGAAGGTGGATATACAGCCGGTTATTATAGTTATATCTGGGCGGAAGTGTTGGATTGCGACGCTTTCCAAGCTTATAAGGAGACGGGTAATATCTTCAACCCGGAGGTTGCCTCTAAATTCCGTAAATACGTACTGACCCCGGGCGGCATCGACGACGCTATGGACATGTACGTGAATTTCCGTGGCAAACAACCTAGCATCGATCCGCTGTTGGAGAACAGAGGGCTAAAATGAGCAGAACAATTTATAACTCATAAATCAAAAAATCAGTAAAGATGAAACAATTAATTATGGCAGCAGGATTAGCCGTTATGCTTACTGCCTGCGGTACTTCCGAAAAGAAGACCGTGGAGGGTGAGAACCCGTTCTTTGCGGAATATACCACCCCGTTTGGAGTTCCACCTTTTGATCAAATCAAGTTCGAGCACTACAAACCGGCCCTATTGCAAGGCATGGAAGAGGGACGCAAGGAGATCGAGGCGATCGTGAATAACCCGGAGGAGCCGACGTTCGAGAATACGATTGTCGCTTTGGATGAGCAGGGTGCGTTGCTTCGGAAGGTCCAGATCGTTTTCGGTGGACAGAATAGCGTGAATACGAATGATGAGATGCAGGCGTTAAGCCGTGAGATGTCGCCGCTATTGTCAAAATATAGTGATGATATCAACTTGAATCCGAAATTATTCGCTCGTGTGAAGGCGGTATACGATAAGAAGGATGAGTTGGGTCTCGATAAGGAGCAAATGAAGTTATTGGAGGAGACTTATAAGGACTTCGTTCGGGGTGGCGCTAATCTTTCCGCTGAGGATCAGGCTAAATTGCGTGAGTTGAATAGCAAGATCTCCATGCTACAGCTTACTTTCGGACAGAATATGCTGAAAGAGACGAACGCTTTTAAATTGGTGATCGACAAGCAGGAGGATCTTTCCGGTCTGCCCGAGACCTTGATCGCTAACGCCGCTCAAGCGGCTAAGGATGCCGGGATGGAAGGCAAATGGGTATTTACCTTGCAGAACCCGAGCGTGATGCCGTTCTTGCAATATTCCGATAAACGTGAGTTGCGTGAGAAGATGTTCAACGCTTATATCAACCGTGGTAATAATAATAATGAGAACGATAACAAGGAAGTGGTTCGTGATTTGGTTGCCGCTCGTTTGGCGAAAGCGAAGTTGATGGGCTATGATGATTACGCTTCTTTCGTGTTGGAGGATCGTATGGCGAAAAGCTCGGATAAGGTTTATCAATTGTTAGATGAGGTTTGGAAGCCTGCTTTGGCGAAAGCGAAAGATGAGTTGGCCGATATAAACGCCGAGATCAAGAAAGAAGGCGGCAATTTCGAGGCCGAGGGCTGGGATTGGCGTTATTATTTCGAGAAGGCCAAGAAGGCTAAATTCAATTTGGATGAGAATGAGGTTCGTCCTTACTTGAAGTTGGATAATGTTCGTGAGGGTGCTTTCTATGTAGCTAATAAGTTATATGGTATCACGTTCACCCCGATCCGTAATATCCCGTTGCCTTATCCGGAAGCGCAGGCTTTTGAGTGCAAAGATAAGGATGGCTCTCATTTGGGCGTTATTTATTTCGATTTCTTCCCTCGTGCCAGCAAGCGTGGTGGCGCATGGTGTGGTTCTTATCGTCCGCAGGCTTATAAGGATGGCAAGCGTGTGGCTCCGGTCGTAACGATCGTTTGTAACTTTAGCCAGCCGGCTCCGGGACAACCTGCGTTGTTGAGCGCTGATGAGGCGAATACATTGTTCCATGAGTTCGGTCATGGTTTGCACGGCTTGTTCCGTGACGTGCATTACTCCGGTGTTTCTGGTGTTCCTCGTGATTTCGTGGAGTTGCCTTCACAGGTTATGGAGCATTGGGTATTCGAGCCGGAAGTATTGAAGGTGTACGCTAAGCATTATCAGACCGGCGAGGTGATCCCGGCCGAGTTGATCGAGAAGTTGGATAAGAGCGGTAAGTACGGACAAGGTTTCGCTACGACGGAGTATCTGGCGGCTTCTTATCTGGATATGGATTTCCATGCGGTCAGTGGTGATGCGGCGGATAAGAAAGTGATCAAGTTCGTTGACCAGACGAATAATGTTCCGGCCAACTTGAATGTGATGGATTTCGAGCAACAGACGTTAGGCCGTCGTGGTTTGCTGAAACAAATCCCTTCCCGTTACCGTACGACTTACTTCAACCATACGATGGGTGGCGGCTACACCGCCGGCTATTATAGCTACATCTGGGCTGAGGTATTGGATTGCGACGCTTTCGAGGCATTCAAGGAAACCGGCGACATCTTTAATCAAGAATGTGCCGATAAATTCCGTAAATATGTCTTGACCCCGGGCGGTATCGACGACGCTATGGATATGTACAAGAATTTCCGTGGCAAGGAACCGGGTACGGATCCGTTGCTGAAGAATAGAGGACTGAAATAATCTAGAAATGGAGATTTTATAAAGGCGGACCGGTTGGTTCGCCTTTTTTTGTATATGCTCAACCTCCCGGATCTGTATTACATTTGCTAAGTTTTATCACGAAAAAATAGCGATAGTATGGAGAAAAAGGATTTAGTAGAAGGGATGAGGTTGTATATCTATAAATTGCGTGTGGATGGGCGTTATTCCACGGCGAAGAGCTATCAGGATGCATTGAACTCATTCATGCGGTTTTGTGGGTTGGAGGTAATTCCCTATATCTATGTCAATAAGGAGAACCTTCGGCGTTATCAGGCCTTTTTGTTGAATAAAGGATGTACATGGAACACGGTGTCGACCTATATGCGTCGGATCCGTTGTGTGTACAACATGGCGGTGGAGGAAGGGTTGGCCCCCTATATCCCTTATTTATTTAAGGGAGTTTTCACGGGTATAGAGAGCAAACGCAAAAAGGCGTTACCACAGGATTTATTACGTTCTCTGATGACGGCCTCATTAGATGATCCGGAACTGAGAAAAACACGGCAGGCATTGTGCCTGATGTTCCAGTTTTGCGGTATGGCATTCGTGGATTTCGCTCATCTGAAAAAGGAGAATGTCCGGGGTGGGGTTTTGGAATATAAACGCCAGAAAACGGGTACTCCGATGCTTATAGAGGTACAATCTACCGCATGGGAGTCGCTGAGGGAACTGTCAAGTGATGTAGGTAAGGACTCACCCTATTTGTTTCCTTTCTTGAAAGGGATAAAAGTGGGAAAAGAAGCCTACAAGGAGTACACTTCCGCTTTGGCCCATTTTAACCGGAATTTGAAGAGGTTGGCGAGAGCCTGCGGTGTGTCTATCCCGATCACCTCATATTCGATCCGTCATTCTTTTGCGATGATTTTGAAGGAACAGGATGTCCCGATTGAGATGATCAGCGAACTATTGGGCCATAAATCGATCAAGACTACGCAAATCTATTTGAAAAGTTTCTCGTTGGAAAAGATGTCTGCGGTGAATAAAATTTGTTTTGAGAGTGTGTACAATCATGTACCGAAAGTAGGGTAAAGGGAGTAGGCTACTTGGGGAGTAGCGTATTCTTTCACGGCGCAAATGTAGTAAAAAATAACTAAAAACAAGCAAACAAATGCGCTTGTTTACTCATTGTAGGCGTTTGATCCTCTCTATTTTTTGATTTTCCTGTTTTATCCTAGACGTATAGACATGGTGATGCGGGTGAAATGACCTCTTGTTCCCGGTATCATTCCACCATGCCTTATAACCTGTGTGTATTCCTGTAGAGACGGGGCATGCCCCGTCTCATCCCCTCCAAATGGTAACTTAAAGCTACTATCAGACAGTGGGAGACGGGGCGTGCCCCGTCTCTACAACCGGGTGATAACCGTTCTCGCACCTTTTAGGCTACTCCCCAAGTAGCCTAAGATTTCAAGAGATGGTAATTTTCAGTAATGCCATATTTGAAAATATAAAACGCTGTTTATCAAGGTTATATAAAAGAATCTTGGTGGGGCTCTGAATTGCCGTGGGGTCTGTTTTCGGGCCACGGGATAACCACTAGAAAAGATAATCATAGAGATGGATATATTGACAAGCAAGTGCTCGGATAGGTTCATGGCGCATGTTCGTAAGCGACGTGATCAAGAGGCTGTCCGCTGGTACGTGCTCACGCTCCCTACCGCCGGTGGCGGGCGTGACAGGATCAGCCCCTCGAAGGGGCTGGACGCTGAGCTTTCCCGCCGTGAGCGTCGTGGGGAGGCCTTGTTCGAGTATTTCTCCCCCTCGTATGTCGAGGCGAGGAAGGTGGGCGGCAAGATGGTCAACACGAAACGGCCCCTGCTGTACAACTACGTGTTCGTCCACGCCTCGGAGGACGAGATCTTCCGCCTGAAGCGTACGCTTCCCCTGTATAATTTCCTCCCCCGGGTTTCCTCCGGCGGGCGGTCTTATTTCCCGTACCTCTCGGATCGTGAGATGGATACCTTGCGTTGGGTCGCGGCTTCTTACTCCAACGAGCTTCCCGTATACGTGCCAGATAGCGGCCGCTTGTTGAAAGGCGACCGTGTGCGTATCACCTCCGGCCCTTTTACCAATATGGAGGCGGAGGTGGTGGTGCAGCCGGGCGGTGGGCATAAGGACGTGATGGTGCGTATCCTCGACTGTCTGTGGGTCCCCTTGTTCGAGGTGAGAGCTGGGGAGTATGAGTTGATCGAGCTGAACACGGGGGGCAAGCACGTGTATACCCATTTGGACAACGACCGTCTGTCGGAGGGCTTGCACGATGCCTTGGGGCGTTACCATGCCTCCGGCGTGGTAGTGGATGAGGATGCCCGTCTGGCCCGTGAGGTCCTGTGTGGCTACGCCTCTCTCCGTGGTGAGACCGACGTGATCCGTTGCAAGCTTTACTCGTTGCTCCTTCCTGCCTATAAACTTTTGGGCGATGAGGATGAGTTCGATCGTTTGCATGCCACGGTGCGCAGTATGCTCCCCGTGATAAAAGCGGGGCAATCCCGTGCCTTGTTGCTGGTCACGCTGTACGGCTGTACGGACAGCAGCCTCTACCAGCGCATGGCGCACGAGCTGGTTGACCCTTGGATGGAGGAGGCCTCGCCCAAGAGGAGCAAGACCGTGTTGATACGTCGTTTACGTGATTACGACCGTTGGTTCGGGCACGGGAACGGCGATAAGTAAAAGATATGAGAGAAAAGAGAGACATATGCGGCGTTCCTTCGGGCATCCGGCTGATGAACCTGTTGCGTGAGCGTTTGACAGAGATCATGGATCGTGAGCGTGCGAACCGAAACTCAATACACCTGTATTGCACGGGTCCCTACTGGGTAGCGTTCGAGCGTTCGGCCTACCAGCTGCATCGTGCGTTCCCGGATAGCGAGACCACTCCGTTGCGCCTGTTCGCCTACCCGTTCCCGATCGTGATGGTGTCCGTTACGGATCGCTCGCTCCGCTCATATACCCGCAAGCATATCTTGAGAAGAGACGGGTCGGATTACAAGCTATTGACCGTCCCCGGGTTTCCCTTGGCGGACTACCGTGAATGGCACGCCGGCGAGGTGGAGGGATTGCCCCGGTTAAGCGAGAATTAGATAAGGGCAGAAAAGAAACGGTCGGATCCCCCGGATGGCAATGGCCGTCTCTAGCGGCTAGGAGACCCCTTGGCTTTGGCCGATAGGCTGACCCCGCTTTAACATATACCACTCCGGCCGTCCGGTGGTCCGGCCCTTTTATAATTGAGAATTGAAAATTGAGAATTAAAGAGATGATAATAGCGGTAGATTTCGACGGTACGATCGTCGAGCACAAGTATCCGGCGATCGGGCGTGAGCTTCCTTTCGCCATCGAGACGTTGAGGAAATTGCAATCGGATCGGCATAAGCTGATCCTTTGGACGGTCCGTGAGGGCGGGCTCTTGGAGGAGGCGCTGTCCTTCTGCCGTGAGCGTGGCTTGGAGTTCTACGCGGTGAACCGTGACTACCCGGAGGAGGAGAGAGACCGGAACAACCACTTCTCCCGCAAGCTGAAGGCGGACGTTTTCATCGACGACCGCAACCTCGGCGGCCTCCCGGACTGGGGCACGATCTACGAGATGGTGACCAAGGGACTGAGCTATGAGGACTTGACACATAAATACGAGTCGGAATACGAGCCGGAGAAACCCAAAGGTTTCCTGTCCCGCCTTTTCCGTTAAGTCCGTGTCATCCGTGTTCAAGGAAATAAAAATGATAACAAGATAACATGAAGATCAAAAGACTACTGTTCCTATTCTCGCTGCCCCTTTTGCTGGCGGCGTGCACGTCCTACAAGAACGTGCCCTACCTCCAGAACCCGGAGGTGGTGAACGATTTCGGGGAGATTCTCCCGTTGTACGATGCCAAGATCATGCCGAAGGACCTGTTGAGCATCACGGTCAACACGACGGACCCTCAGGCGGCTGCCCCGTTCAACCTGACGGTGCAGACCCCGTTGAACGCGGCCCTGACGAACATCAACACGACGACGCAGCCCACGTTGCAGCAATACCTGGTGAACAACTCCGGCGAGATCGACTTCCCTGTGATCGGTACGCTGAGGGTCGGCGGCTTGACGAAGAACGAGGCGGAGAGCCTGATCCGTGAGAGATTGAGGCCTTACTTGAAGGAGGCGCCCATCGTGACGGTGCGCATGGCGAACTACAAGATCTCGGTCTTGGGCGAGGTGGCCCGTCCGGGCAGCTTCACGATCGGCAACGAGAAGGTGAACGTTCTGGAGGCGTTGGCGATGGCCGGCGACATGACGATCTACGGCTTACGTGACAACGTGAAGCTGATCCGCGAGGACGAGAGCGGGAAGCGCAAGATCATCAACCTTGACCTGAACAACGCCGGTATCGTGACCTCCCCGTATTATTATTTGAAACAGAACGACATCCTTTATGTCACGCCGAACGAGACGAAGGCGAAGAACTCCGATATCGGAAACAGCACGACGTTGTGGGTGAGCTCGATCTCGATCTTGGTCTCGATCGCCGGCCTGTTGGTGAACATACTTAAATAATTGAAAATAGAGAATTGAGAATTGAAAATTTAGAGAGATGGTGGACGATGGTATAAATACAAGCAATAATAATAATAACAATAACAATCCGGAGGGGGAGGATCGTGAGATCAATCTTTACGCCGTGTTTTTCAAGTATATGGTTTATTGGCCTTGGTTCGTGGCGAGCGTGCTGGCCTGCTGCATCGGGATGTACGTCTTCCTGCGTTACCAGACGCCGGTGTATAACGTCACGTCGTCGGTGCTGATCAAGGAGGACGATAAGAAGGGGGCTAACGCCGCCAGCGGCCTTGCCGCCATACAGGACCTCGGCATGCTCTCGATGACGAGCAACTTCGACAACGAGGTCGAGATCCTGAGGTCCCGCACGTTGATCAAGAAGGTGGTGAACGACATGGGCCTGTATATCGACATGGAGGAGTCGAACGCCTTGGGCTTCAACCCCCCGTTATACAAGAACTCCCCCGTTAACGTGTTCATCACCCCCGAGGAGGCGGACCGTCTGGTGGCCCCCGTCGAGCTGCGCATGCGCTACACGAAGGAGGGTCAGCTAACGGTGAGAGCGGAGTACAAGATCGACAAGGAGGGTGACGAGGAGACGATGGAGCAGGGCTTCGACAGGCTCCCCGCCATATTGCCCACCCCCGTGGGGGTTTTCAGTTTCACGGGCATGGATTCCATACCGGAGTTGGAGGGCGGGGAGATCGAGCTGGTGGCCCACGTCCATACGCCCACGTCCACTGCCGAGGCTTACGGCAAGGAGTTGAGCGTGACGCCCTCGTCCAAGACGACGACGATCGCCAAGGTATCCTTGAGGAACACGGTGAGGCGACGAGGCGTTGATTTCATCAATCGCTTGGTGTCGTTCTACAACCAGGACGCCAACGACGAGAAGAACGAGGTGGCGCAGAAGACGGCTGAGTTCATCGAGGAGCGCATCGGCATCATCAACGGCGAGCTGGGCACTACGGAGAGCGAGCTCGCTGCCTTCAAGCAACGCTCCGGCCTGACGAATTTGACGAGCGACGCCCAGATGGCTTTGCAGGAAAGCTCGAGGTATGAGCAACAACGTACGGAGAACGCCACGCAGATCAACTTGGTGCAGTATCTCCGCAATTATATCGACGATCCTGCGAACATGGACGAGGTGATCCCTGCCAACGTGGGCCTGCGGGATCAAAACCTCACCTCTGTCATCGACCAGTACAACACGATGATCATCGAGCGCAAGCGCCTGTTGCGCACCTCTTCGGACAGCAACCCGGCCATCATCAACATGAACGCCGGCATCGAGGCTATGCGCCGCAACGTGAGGACGACGGTGAACAGTGTCTTGAAGGGTCTCCAGATCGCCAAGGCGGACATCGACCGTCAGGCGAGCAAGTTCGAGAGCCGCATCAGCGACGCCCCGAGGCAGGAGAAGGAGTTCATGACGATCTCCCGCCAGCAGGAGATCAAGGCCACGTTGTACGTCATGCTGTTGCAGAAGCGTGAGGAGAACGCCATCACGCTGGCAGCCACGGCAAACAACGGCCGCATCATCGAGGAGCCGCTCGCCGATGAGCGTCCTGTCGCCCCGAAGAGGATGGTCTTCATGCTTGCGGCGTTGATCTTGGGCCTGGCGATCCCGGTGGGCATTGTCTACCTTCATGACCTGTTGAAATACAAGATCGAGAACCGTGAGGACGTCGAGGCGATCACGGGCGTGGCTATCTTGGCGGAGCTCCCGTTGGTCAAGAAGACGGGTGAGGGCTCGATCGTGGTGCGTGAGAACAAGAACGACCTGATGGAGGAGATGTTCCGGGGGTTGCGCACGAACCTCTTGTTCATGCTAGGCAAGGACGAGCGTGTGATCCTTTTCAGCTCCACGCAACCGGGCGAGGGCAAGTCTTTCGTCGCTGGCAACTTGGCGGTGAGCTTGGCTTACTTGGGCAAGAGGGTGGTGGTGGTCGGCATGGACATCCGCAAGCCGGGCCTGAACAAGGTGTTCAATATCTCCCGTAAGATGGAGGGCATCACGAACTACCTTAGCGACCCGGATCACGTGGAGTTGTTCGACATGGTCCAGCGATCCGATATCAGCCCTAACCTCGATATCCTCCCGGGCGGTCCTATCCCCCCGAACCCGACTGAGCTGGTCGCCCGTGACGTGCTGGAGAAGGCTATCGCCCGGTTGAAGGAACGCTACGACTATGTCATCTTGGATACAGCCCCTATCGGCATGGTTACGGACACGGCGATCATCGGTCGTGTGGCCGACATGTGCGTGTACGTCTGCCGTGCGGACGTGACACCGAAGGCCGGTTTCAGCTACATCAACGTGTTGCGGCGTGAGCGTAAGTTCCCGAAGCTCGCGACGGTGATCAACGGCTTGGACATGACGAAGCGCAAGAACAGCTACGGCTACGGTTACGGCAAGAAATACGGCTACGGCAAGGGATACGGTTATGGCTACGGCTATGGTTACGGTTTCGAGGCCGGTGACAAGAAGAAATAACTAATACGCAAATCATGCAAATAACATTACTACTACTGTCGGGCTTCCTTTTCTCCGTGCTGTTCGGGATGGTGATCATCCCGAGGATCTTGGTGATCTCCCACAAGAAACGGTTATATGATGTCCCGGATTCCCGTAAGGTACATACGACGCCGGTCCCCCGTTTGGGCGGCCTGTCGTTTTTTCCGGTGATCCTGATGTCCATGTTCCTTGTGATAGGCTTCCGCCTGTACTTTTGGGATATGGGCTCATCGAGCCTGTCGTTCAACATGCTCTATGAGTATCTCTTTCTGTTCGTGGGCATGACGTTACTCTATCTAGTGGGTGTCTGCGACGATCTAGTGGGTGTTGGCTACCGTTACAAGTTCGCCGTCCAGATCGTGTCGGCGTTATTATTGGTACTGTCCGGTAATTGGTTCGGTTCCTTGGGAGGCTTGTTCGGTGTGTACTCGGTTCCCGCTTGGGTGGGGATCCCCGTCACGGTCTTTATCGTGGTGTATATCACGAACGCCATTAACTTGATAGACGGTATCGATGGCTTGGCCTCCGGTTTGTGCAGTATCGCCCTGTCGGTCTTGAGCGTGATCTTCTTTATCCGCATGCAATATGTTTACGCCTTGTTGGCCATCTGTACGCTGGGAGTCCTCATGCCTTTTTGGTGTTACAACGTCTTTGGCAACGCAAACCGTGGCCATAAGCTCTTTATGGGTGATGCGGGTAGTCTTACGCTGGGCTACGTGATCAGTTTTCTGATCATCCATCTGTGCGTGTCGAATCAAGTCTTACCGGAGTTACCAAATCCCTATATGGTGATCGCTTTCTCCACGGTCTTGGTCCCTTTACTCGATGTGATCCGTGTGGTGCTTCATCGCCTTCGTAATCATCGTAACCCGTTCTTGCCCGATAAGAATCATTTCCATCACAAGCTGCTTCGTACGGGTATGCGTGTACGGATGGTGATGGTGACGATTCTGTGCGTATCTGTTTTTTTCATCGTATTGAATGTCTTATTGGCCATGAAGGTAAACGCCACCTACCTCTTGCTCTTGAACTTGGTTTTATGGTCTATCCTTCATTTGACGATCAACCGCTTCATAACGAGGCATCATAAAGAGCAAGAGCTGAAAGAGATAGGGGGTATTTTTACAAAGTAAGTCGTGAAACCGGACAATCTAGCGAGTGAATGACGAGCCGGTATCTATTTTATAAGACGAGATACTCCTCCCTTGCGTCAAAGCAAGGGCAAGCCTTGCGTATGTAAGGGCTTAATTGGTAATGTCCTAGGATGCGTGCCTCCGGATAGTCCCTTCGTAATTGCCGTAGCAGATCCATCAAGGTACACCGCTGGGCGTAGGTCCGGGTATCAGCTGGACGGCCTTGTTCGTCGAGTCCTCCCTCGTAACATATACCGATACTTTTGTCGTTCCATCCGGCTGCGTGCGCCCCGATCTGATTGACCGGCCGGCAGCGGTGTAATTCCCCGTCCCGTGTGATATAGAAATGATAGCCGATATCGGCGAATCCCCGTGCCTTGTGCGATGAACGGAGCGCCTCCACAGGAAAATCCCTGTCATATCGTGTGGCCGAGCAATGAATTACAAGGAGGCTGACCTCCCTGTAATTCTGGTAGAAACAATAAACCTTACCCATGATAATTGAAATTGAAAATTAGAGAATACAGGATTGGATGCCAAGTGCTCCCGCGATGGCGGTAGCTACGGCGATGATCACTTTGATAATGGTACTCCATACGGACTTTTTCATGAATTATGAATTTTAAATTATGAATTATGAATTAGGAATCCCGGCTGATATAAGAGGAAAGCTTGGCTTTCCTTTGGACGGCCTCAGCGGACGGGCGTCAAGCGAAGAGACCGCAGCGAGCGCCCGGAGCATCCCTGTCTGAGCGAAGCGAGTTGGGATGCGACAGCGAGCGTAGGTCTCGAAGTAGCCCGTCAGCGTCAGCCTTGACCTTTTGGTTACTTTTGGGTCAAGCCAAAAGTGACACATCAGATCTCATCAGGCGACTCAGAATCGGAACCGCCCCCTTCCTCTACCGGCGTCCCGAGTATCGTCACCTTGAGCAACGAAGTCTTCTCGCCCAGCAGCGAGTAGCGTCGTGCCCCGTTCAGTATGGTATAGGAAGGCGAGAATCCCGGCACGATAGTCCGTATATGCGTAGCCTTGACCTCGGGGGCGGTCGCTACCCCCTTCTCCGTGACGAAGCGGTTATAGACGGTTCCGAACCCTAGCAGCTCCACCTTGTAACCTTTCTGTAGGTTCTTGATGACATACCGCTGATAACGATCCAATACGTTCAATACGTCACCCTTCGTGAGCGAAGACTCCTCGGCGATCTGGTCGGCCGCATCTTGTGTGGACAGGGTACCGAAATAATAGGGAACCGGCTTGTACACCTCCTGCTTAGGATCCGTCTTGGGGATAAAAAACTTTCGTGCTTGAAATGCTTGTGGCATAGTTTGATAATTAAAGATTAATAATAGAAAATTAATTGCTTGCTGATCAATGTTACAAAGATAGGTTCCGCCGTAAGGGGCGGTGATGCCGATTGATGCCCGGGGTAGGGAATAACGATTAATTAACATGGGACGCAGTGATAACCGCCGGTTTCTTACGCTGCCTATCGTAAGCCCCTTTGAATAGGCATTATAAGAAGCCTTGGATGGGCATTGTAAAGATCTTAGAATACCCATCCAAGTTGACAGTTGACTAGTGACAGTAGGCTGTTTTTATTTACCTCTGTGCGCAACTGTCAACTAATTTACGGTTCTCCTAGGTAGTGGATGATTAATCTGATCTGTCGGGGCGTGAATATACGTTGCTCGGGGCGGTAGCCCGTCTCCAGCAGCTTGTCGTGCAATTCCGTGCATCGAATGATCCAACGACGTAAGCGGTTGCAAGCTTGATGGGAGGCCAGCTCCGGGAAATAGGATGCCGCTAGTGCGGACTTTCTTAATGGCAAGAACATTTGATTTATGATTTATAGATTTGGGAGAATGAAACTTTCAAACTTTCAAACATTCGTCCCCCCCTCACACACACACGCCCGTGGGGTACGTTATATAGGGGTGTGAGGGAGGCCGGGATTACTTATGGGTGACACGGCCGCCGAAGCTGTACTCGCCCCGGCCGTTCTTCTCCAGCGTGCCTCGTTCCTGCATTCGCTTGAGACAGGTATCTAGGGTGGCGGTGGGGATGTTGTTCCTCTCTGCTTCCTCCAAGGCCTGTTGTCGGTTGAAAGAGAGTGGAAGGGCTGCGAAGAGGGCCTCTTGGGGCGTGGGTGTGCGAGAGCGTGGCACCTCGTCAGACGGAAGCAAGGAGAGTATGCCCGCCGAATGACGGTAGAGCGGCTCCACGAGCGAGAGGACAGCCTTAAAATCGTCATCGTTGATACGTAACTCTAGGGAAGGAACGATACCGTCCCGTACGTTCTCCTCCGGGATCTCGGGGGCAGGCGAGAGACCGGGACAATTGAGAATTGAAAATTGAGAATCGAGAATGGCTTGTGGGATGAGGAGACTCTCCACCGATCGTAGGAAGGCCACCACGGAAGCGATCCGGCAGATATTGATAGCGATCCGGGCCACGGAGCTTCGCATCGGATATCCGTAGGAAAGGCCGGCGTGCCCGAATATGCGTGCGAAGCAGCTGTTGAATTGCTCCTTTTGCGTGTCGGAGAGATGGAATTGTATGACATTGACCCTCTCATGTAGGTAGTCCACGAGTTTCTTCCACTGTCTCCCCCAATCGGAGAAGAGGCTATCCATGTCCTCGTCGCCCTGCTCGAACTGATCCGCCCACTCATCGATAGGCGGCATCCGGTAGAACAATTGGCGTGAGAACAGCCCGTTTTCGGCCGAGGGAATAAGTGGCCGTACCTGCGCTGGAGTACCGCTTAACAAGACACTGAGGTAAGAGGCCGGGCACTCCCGGTATTCCCGGTTCGTGCGTCGGTTGAAAGCCAGTCGCTCGTGGTCGTGGCATTTACGCAAGGTATCGCTCCAGTGCCCGTGCTCGGTGCCGATGGCCGTGCTTACGGTATCGGCCTCGGTCTCGCAGATCAGCCCTATGCCGTCGGCCTCAATGAGGTTCTCCAGCACGCCGGTGCCGGAATTGTTACCGGCGATAAGGAACATCTTGAGGGGAGGCATCTCGGGCTCCGGCGTATCGGATTTTTTCTTGCCCAGCGAGTCCCAACGGCTCTTCTCCTCCCGGTAAGCTTTATGCCTCTGCCGGTAGTCCGCCATCATCGCCTCATGTATCGGCTCGGCAAGCCGGCGTGTCCAAGCGAGGGCTCCCTTTCCCGAGGCGGGAGGGGCGACGATGAACGTTTGCAGGCAAGGGTAGTAGAATTTTCGCCCGTACGATATCCGGATCGATTTGTTGAGTGTCGCTCCCAACACGGTGATACCTCCCAGCAGGAGGATATCCTTTTGGGCGGGGGTATCGCCCCGGTCGATCATCCGCTTGAGGAAAGCGGGCCAAGGATACTCCGGAAAGGCGGGCGGGACATTTTTCACGGACTGTTCCTCGTGCGTACACGTGTGCGTGTGTGAAGGAGGCGTGAATGTTTGAAAGTTTGAAAGTTTCCCGGCCTCGGCCAAGGATTTGTCCAGCCTCACGCCGGCTAGGTCCGCCAAGTGGAATACGGATCCCAAGCCATTCCGTCCATTGCCTCCTTTGAGGGCATGGTCGTATAGCTTATCCGCCTCGGTAGAGACATATTTCTCCGACATCCGGCAGATACGATGGAAGAATGTCCGGCCGGCCTTTCCGCAATCGTTGGCGATGGCGAAGGCGATCGGCATATACTCTTGATAGGTGGGAGCGATGTTCGCCCCCTGTTTCTCGATGGCGGCAACGAGCCGCTCCAGATCTGATAATGGGTTCATGATGAATGAATAATGAATGGTGAATAATGATTTATAACTACCAACTGTCACTTGTCCTCTGTCAACAATTCCGGTCTCCTAGCCTCGCTGAGGGATCGTGGCAAAGGAAGCAAGCCCGTGAGAGGTCTGCGTTCGTGGCATCAGCTTTCAGCCCGTATTTCCACTCAAGGTATTCCCAAGCGAATCGTACCGCCTCGTCGAAAGACTCCTCTACGGTTTTCTTGATCGACAGGCGATAGGGTACGAGGAGCTTGATTCCCGTGGTACTGGGACTCACGAAGGAGAGATCGGGGCGTAGCCGCTCATCGGCGAAGAGCGTGTCCCTCCAACAGATCGCCTCTTCGGGTGAGGAGAGGTGATCGATGTCGATGACGAACTCGCCCGAGGGCACGAGCAAGTGATCTTCCTTGCGGTAGGAGAAGATACCGGCGGGCGTGACATAGGGTAGCAAACTCTGTTTCAGCCGCCTGAACCGTTTCTCGTCGCTCGATGCGGCACGTACCTGATCGGTACGCTCACGCAGCCACTCGCTGGTGGTGATATAGGCGTGCAATTGACTGACACAGACGACCCCGTTCGGTACTTGATTGGTGATGGGGGCGTTGAAAAAGGAAAAGATAGACTCTTTCATGATCGGATAAAATAAATTGATTATTCGGTTACTGCCGGTAAAGGAACGCATTCCTGCCCGTTCCCGGAATAGCGATGGACGGGACGGGTACGGAAACGGACGTACGGTGGATGAAATGAGGATAGAAATAAAATATACCCCCGTGAAAGGGGTGATTATTGTTAACACTTAAATTAAAAACGGATATGACAGAAAATCAAGAGCGGGCGGAACAGGCACGTTCTGCCTTTACGGTCAATGGAGGTAACGTGCAGATCCTGCCCAATGCCACCATCGCTATCCAGAACATCCATTGGGGTGACGGGACGGTGACACGGACGGAACGTTGGATTACGCCCGCGGAATCGGGACTTCATGAGTCTCCGTCTCCTCCGATAAACTCTCCTGCCCCTCCAGTGACGGCTGAACCCTCCTCGTTGGCCTTGTTCATCCCGGACGAGGCGACCCGTCTTGTCTACGAGGCCCGCCTATGCGCCTGCCCGGACACGGTCACCCTTTGCCAGACGGTATTGACGGACCTTTACAACGAGATCCTAGCCGACTACTCGTCTCCCCTCAAGCTGGTCAAGAGCCGTGCCTTCATCAGCGCCCTTTTGCCTCACCTCACGTTCGTGAACGGGGCGAATGTACCGAGCATTCGATATGGGATCAGGAAGTATGTGCTGGGGGAAGGGTGAGATAAATGAGAGATCCTAGAAACTCTGCTATTTGTATTATGCTGAATGATTTGTCCCAGTGATCTATCTCTATAAATATCGCTTGAACTCATTTTAAATCTAAATATTCGATGTGTTTGTCCCGCTGGTGTATCGGCGGGGTAAGCGTGTCTTATGTGCTCATTTTTATGTCAGCTACGTCAGAGAATAATAAGCGGATAGCGAAAAACACGCTATTCCTCTACATGCGAATGCTCCTAATTATGGGGGTGACGCTGTACACTAGCCGGATCGTGCTACAGGTATTGGGGGTAGAGGATTTCGGGATTTATAATGTGGTGGGGGGAATCGTGGCTTTGTTGGGATTTATCAGTTCTTCCATGTCTATTTCCATACAAAGATTCCTTTCCTATGAGATGGGCAGAAAAAACTATGAGAAAGTGTCACGGGCCTTTAGCATGGCCTTGCAAATCCACGGGATAATAGCGGTTGTGGTGATGATGTTATTGGAAACGGCTGGTATATATTTTTTGCGATGTAAGATGGTAATACCTATAGATCGCATGGATTCGGCATTGTCTGTTTTTCATTGTAGTGTGCTGGCTTGTGGTTTCTCAATCGTACAAGTGCCATTTATTGCGTTAATCATTGCTTATGAGCGTATGGGGTTGTATGCTTACATCGGTATCGTGGATACGATGTTAAAATTGGCGATCGCTTTTCTTCTAGGCTGGATCGCTTATGACAGTTTGGCTCTTTATGGTGGATTGATGTTGGTGGCTACTATTGTTATTACATTAGCTTATGTGATGGTGTGTCATCTCTCATTTAAAGAGATTCGTTATCAATGTATTTGGGATACTCGGTTGTTTGGCTCGTTGACACGATTTGCTTCTTGGAGTGCCTTGGGGGAAATGGCTTGGGGATTTACCCTTCAGGGGGTAAATATTGTGTTGAATCTTTTTTTTGGAACGGTAGTTAATGCGGCTTATGGTATTTCTTCACAAGTGTCGGCGGCGGTTTATCGTTTCTTGGGAAGCTTTCAGACTGCGGTCAATCCGCAACTGATAAAGGAATATGCTCAAGGTAATGTGATGGGTATGATGGGGTTGGCCTATCGGGGAATGAAGTTCTCTTTTTTCTTGTTGTTGTTTATCGCTTATCCGTTGGTGTTGGAAATGGATTTCATCTTAAGTCGATGGTTGGGTACGGTACCTGAATTAGCTCCTGCATTTTGTAGGCTGGTAGTGGCCAATGCTTTATTGGATATTCTTTCAAGTCTGTTTGCTACATTGGCTAAGGCTTATGGAAAGATCCGGAATTACCAAATAGTGGTCTCTCTGACCTTATTCTTGAATTTTCCCCTATCGTATGTGGCGTTGAAAGTAGGTTATCCTCCTTTTATGATTTTTGTGGTTTACTCCATTGTTTCGATGCTCTTGGTGATTATACGTTGCCGATTGATCGCTGGTATGTTTGAAATAAATGTGCTCTCGGCTTATTCAAAGCAAGTTCTGATTCCCGTATTGAGAGTCTTGTTCATCTCTTCGTTGCTTCCATTAGCGGTCAACTCTGGAATGGAGGAGGGATGGCTTCGATTGTTTGCGATGACCGCCTGCTCGATAGTTTCGGTGGCATTTGCTGTCTATGTGTTGGGATTGACTTCCGGGGAACGGGCGTTTGTAGAAAATAGAATCATAAATATAAAAGAACGTTTAGTGAAAAATGGATGATAAGAAGCAAAGGAGAGTAGGGGTCATCACGTGGATCTCTTACTTTAATTTTGGAACTTACCTTCAGGCGTATGCATTGCAAACAGTTGTTCGTTCATTGGGGTATGCATGCTCCATTGTTTCGGACGAAAAGATGGTTCGTGCGTTGCGTAAAGAAAGTTGTTGGTTACGTAAAGTGGTATCTAAGATTTATCATTTTCTCAAGAGGGACGATGTTTGTTTTATATATGGCATGCGTCAGATAGAGGCGGCGTATGCCTCATTTAAATCTAGCTATTTGAGCGTGGATGATGATTGGAATAGCTCAATGGATCTGGATCAGAGATATGACATCTATGTGTGTGGCAGCGATCAGATTTGGTCGCCAATTTTACCTAAACAAGATTATTATTATGCGGGATTTACGGAAAAGAAAAAGGTGGCCTATGCGCCAAGCATTGGGCAACGGGATTGTTCGGAAGAATGGAGCGAATGGGTAAAGCCCTTGTTAGATCGTTTTTCTCATCTGTCTGTCCGAGAGGAGGAGGGTGCGGCTTTGCTTCGTCGGTTTATGGATAAGCCGGTTGATGTGGTGCTGGATCCCACCTTGTTATTGTCTTCTGAAGACTGGGAAAAACTAGTGGACGTAAGCCCGGAAGACAGTTCTCCATATGTGTTATGTTATTTTTTGACATACAATCAAGTCTATTTGGATTACGTGAGGGCTTTTGCGAGGGAGAGAGGATTACGTGTAAAGATGTTTATGCTGGATAAACGGTATTTGGGGTATTCGGACGAGTCTTTGTTTGCGGGTCCTATAGAATTCCTTCGAACGATCAGGGGGGCCTCTTGTTTTTTTACGGACTCTTTCCATGGGACTATTTTCGCTATTCATTTCGAGAGACGTTTTTATACGTTGAAACGTTTTAGGGAACAGGCGGAGAATAACCAAAATTCCCGTATAGAGAATCTTTTCTCAAAATTGGGTTTACAGGACTATTTCTTGGATGAGAGCGGTTTGTCGGTGATTCCTACGTTGCCTGGGATAGATTATAATTTGGTGAAAGAGAGAATGTCGATCGAGCGAGAGAGATCATTGTCGTATTTGAAAAAATCGTTAGAAAGATAATATGCGAGAGATTTGCCCTAAAGAGTTGTGTGTGGGTTGCCTTTCATGCGTGAATAGTTGTACGCATCAAGCGATAGAGTTTGAAAAGGATGTATGTGGTTTCCGATATCCTATTATCGATCAGGAGAAATGTGTGGATTGTGGATTGTGTGGCTTTGTTTGCCCTGTCAATCATCCTCCGGAAAAGTATTTTCCTAAAGAGTGCTATGCGGTCACAGTAAAGAGCGAGAGGGAACTATTTTCTTGTGCGTCTGGTGGAGCGGCTACAGCGATTGCCCGGCATGTGCTGAATACGGGAGGTGTGGTGTATGGCTGTTCTGGTATGGATATACGTCACGTTAGGCATGTGCGGATTTCAAGGATGGAGGAATTGGACTTGCTGAAAGGTTCTAAATATGTACAGAGTGATTTAGGATTGACCTTTAAACAAATACGGGGAGATTTGAAAGTTGGGAAAGAGGTTCTGTTTGTTGGTACACCTTGTCAGGTTGGAGGATTAAAAACTTATTTAAGAAAAGACTATGATAACTTGATCACGGCAGATTTGGTATGTCACGGGGTGCCCTCACAACAATTATTAAATGATAATATAGACCATTATCGTAAAAAGGGAGTGGATTTACAAGAGGATTCTATCCGTTTTCGGACGAAAATGTCCAGCCAAACTCAATCTTTTAAGATTGAGTTTGGCTGGTTCTTCTTGAAGAACCAGCCATACTCGGATTCGCCTTCAAAGAAGGCGTATTATCGTGATCCCTACATGTTTGGATTTATTCAAGGCTTGTTTTTTAGGGGGAGTTGTTATAAATGCCCTTATGCCTATGCGGTTCGTGTAGGTGATTTCACGTTGTCTGACTTTTGGGGATTGGGTAAGGATGCCAGGATGGAATTAGGGAAAGGAGTGTCTGCGGTGTTTATCAATACGGAAAAAGCAAGGGTTTTATTTGAGGTTATGAAAGAAGAGGTGGCGTATGAGCCTCGAGAGGTGCAAGAGGCTATTGTTGGTAATGGCCAGTTACAACGGCCTAGTTCCCGTCATCCTCAATACGATTTGTTCCGTAGATTATATCCTCGATATGGTTTAGCGAAAGCGGTGGATATGTGTTTGCGGAAAGATCTCGTGAAGATCCATCTAAAGGGGATGATAGAAGGTGTAAGAAATTTAATTAAACTATAGGATATGATACAAACAAAAGAGGATTTACGCCTTTATTTAGAGAAGGATAAACAGGCGTTAGGGATTACACGAAAAAGACCATGTCTGGTGGGCGATGATATATGGAAGTTTGAGATAGCCTTGCGATATCATGAGTACTTAACAAATGTTAACGGGGGGGGTGACACGCCTTATTCGTCGGAAATTCTGGGGCTTTTTGCATCATTACTTTGGAATACGCTTAGGATTCTCAATTCCAATTAACGTGTTTGATTATGGACTGCGTATTAACCATTATGGGACGATTGTAGTGAACACTAAAGCCCGCATCGGAAAATGGTGTGATATACATGCTTGCGTGAATATAGGGGAGAGTTTGGACAAAAAGGCACCCTGTTTGGGAGATAATTGCTGGATTGGCCCGGGAGCGAAATTATTTGGAGGTATCACTATAGGGAATGGCGTGATGATTGGTGCCGGTAGTGTTGTAAACAAATCTTTTACAGAGAATAATATAACGATTGTGGGTGTTCCTGCCCGCAAGATAAAAGATACAGGAGATCCCTATCACAGGGTGTGATGGGTTTATCTGTTAGGGAAATCATTGAAGTATGAAAAAGATATTGCTAGCCTTCGGGACACGTCCCGAGGCGATCAAGATGGCTCCTTTGGTAAAGGAGTTCCAAAAAAGAGTGGCTCAATTCGAGACAATTGTGTGTGTTACAGGTCAGCATCGTGAAATGCTGGATCAAGTGTTGACTATATTTAATATAAAGCCTGATTACGATTTGAACATCATGAAGCAAGGACAAGATCTGTATGACGTAACCGCACGGGTCTTGATTGGAATGCGTGATGTGCTAAAGGATGTGAATCCGGACGTGGTATTGGTACATGGTGATACGACAACAAGTATGGCGGTTGCGCTGGCTGCGTTTTATCAGCAAATCCCGGTTGGTCATGTGGAAGCGGGATTACGTACGAATGATATTTATAGCCCGTGGCCGGAGGAGATGAACCGACAAATCACAGGACGCATCGCTACGTATGATTTCGCACCAACTCTGCTTTCCAAAAAGAATTTACTCAAGGAGAATGTGCCTGAAGATAAAATTATAGTTACAGGTAATACGGTGATTGATGCGCTTTATTGGGTGGTGGACAAAATTAAGAATGACAAGGCTCTGGATATCGAGCTTGATATGGAATTAAAATGTGCCGGATATGATGTGGGCCGCTTAAGTAATGGGAAGAAGTTGGTGTTGATCACAGGGCATCGCCGGGAAAACTTCGGAGAGGGCTTTATCCGCATGTGTAATGCCATTAAGACATTGACCGAGAAATATCCGGAGGTGGACTTTGTTTATCCAATGCATTTGAACCCCAATGTGCGAAAACCGATCCACGAAGTGTTTGGTAAGGATCTTTCTGATTTGGATAATATGTTCTTTATTGAACCTTTAGAGTATTTGGTATTTGTTAGTCTAATGGAAAAATCTTCAATCGTGTTGACAGATAGTGGCGGCATTCAAGAAGAGGCCCCTGGATTAGGAAAACCTGTATTAGTGATGCGCAACACTACGGAACGCCCCGAGGCATTAGATGCGGGTACCGTAAAATTAGTAGGTACGGACTATGATAAAATCGTGGGCGAAGTATCCCGTCTGTTGGATGATGAGACCTATTATAATCAAATGTCGCATGCCGTGAATCCGTATGGGGATGGATTGGCTTGTGAACGTATTGTTTCAACTTTCATTTAATTAAATAATGATACCCAAGAAAATTCATTATTGCTGGTTTGGAGGTAATCCGTTGCCTCCATTGGCTGTAAAGTGTATAGAATCCTGGAAGAAATATTGTCCGGATTATGAGATAAAGGAGTGGAATGAGAGTAACTTCGACTTGAACTGTAACGAGTATGTCCGTGAAGCATATGAGGCAAAGAAATGGGCTTTTATAACGGATGTAGTTCGTTTATATGCTATGGTTACGGAAGGGGGAATCTATATGGATACGGACGTAGAAGTATTGAGGCCCTTGGATGATCTTTTGGTGTATGAGGCGGTATCTGGATTTGAGACAAAGACTCGAATCCAGACAGGCCTGATGGCCTGTCGGGAGGGTCAGCCCCTCTTTGAGGAACTACTCCATGAGTATGACGGCTTACATTTCAAGCGTCCTGACGGTAGTTTAGATGTGACAACAAATGTTACCCGTATTACGAATGCTTGCCTGAAATATGGGTTCGTTCCTAATAATACGAAACAAACTGTCAATGGATTCACGTTACTTCCCCAAGATTATTTGTGTCCAAAATCATATGAGGATGGTAAGATTTATTTAACGGAGAACAGTATGACGATCCATCATTTCGCTGGAAGTTGGGTGAGCGATGTGGATCGTTATGCACAGGAATTAGGTAAAAAACTTACTTTCTTGCCTGAAAGTATTCGTGGATATGTGGCTATGTTCTGTTCGAATGTCCATTGTAATGGTTTTGCTGCGGCTTGTAAAGAATTTGTAAGTTGGGCGAAACGAAAGGCTGATTTATAGATGATTATCCTTTATAGATATTACAATAAAATTATTTGGATTTTAATATTTATGATAAAAATGGTCTCTATAGTCTCCTAATAAGTATGTGTTTAAAATGAATATTGAAGAGTTATATTTTATAAGATGAGAGCTTTATTCATTATATTATTTTATTTTCTTTTTGATCGAGAGCTTTTGAATATTTTACATTCAGAACAGTTGACTTATGTTTTTACTGCGGTTTCAAAAGTCTTTTCTATAATAATAATAGCGATTTTATTATTGAAGCATAGAGAGAAAAAAATGATAGCTTTTTTTGGGTATATATTTTTGCCGTTCTTCTGTATGTTATTATCTACAATAATAAATGATGGAAATATTCGAACTGTATTTACAGTGATGTATCCTATTTTTTCTTTGGCTGCATTGATAATATGGCAATGTGATACTCTATATCGAACTGTTTATTTTGTTCGATGTATATCTATTTTATATTTTTCTTTAGCTGTAATTAATTTTATTTTTTTAATATTATCGCCATCATACTTCGTTAGTAATTCAGGTGATATGTATTTTTTAGGAGGAGAAAATCATATTGGATACCCACTGATTAAAGGTCTTTGTTTTGTTTTGTTGGATTATTATTTTACAGGCAATAAAATATATTTATTTATGTATTTAATTGTTCATATAACTACGATATTGATTGTCTTTTCGGGAAGTAATATGATAGGATTATTCTGTATGATTTTATTTGTTATTCCTAATCCTTTAAGTAGATTGATAAGGAATTTATCACTTTGTAGATTGTTGATGATGTTTTCTGGTGTATTTGTTTTTATTATTTTACTTGGAAATTTGAATGTTTTGTTAAATACATCTTTGGCTTCATATGTTATAGAAGGATTATTAGGCAAGGAATTAACTCTTTCTTATCGAACTATTATTTGGGATATGGTAATTGACGGTTTTTTTAATTCTCCATTTATAGGTAATGGTATTCGAGATACTGTGAATTTATTCTATATTTCAGAACGATATACAACTGGCTATATGAGTGCTCATAATCAAATTTTACAATCTCTATATGAGTGTGGTATATTGTTTTTTATTTCATTAGTTCCTGTTGTTTATAATGTAAGTAATAAATGTCAATATGCAGTCCCTTTTGTTGGGAATATATTTAAGGCAACTTATTGTGCTATCCTTGTTATGTTTATGGGGGAAGCTCCTGGGATGGATAAATTATTATCAATGTTTATAATCGGGATTGGTGTTTCTTTGAAATGTGATCAGTATGCACTTGAATCATTTAGAAGTGGAATTAATATAAAGAGATGATATATTAAAAGAATAAGAATGTTTTTATAATTGATAATCATAATATGAACTATATACAGCTATCGATTATTATTCCTGTGTTTAAAGTAAAGGACTATGTTCGAAAATGTCTGGAATCTGTTCTTGCAATTTCTAATTTGAATTATGAGATTATTGTTGTACAAGATGTACATGCGGATAATTCATTGGAGGATGTTCCTGATTTATTGAATAATCCATTAATACGTATATGTAATCAAAAGAATGCGGGGCTATCTGCTGCTAGAAATGCTGGTCTGTTTTTAGCAAAAGGTGAATTTGTTTATTTTATGGATAGTGACGATTATATAGATCCAATTGCTTTTTCGAATTTTTTTGTTCGTTATTATCCTTTAAGTCCAGATATATTGGTTGGAGCTTTTAAGTATGTAAATGAAAATGGTGAAGGTTTGGAACAGCAAAATAATCAACTTGTTTTTACCGCACAAGGAGTATTTAAAGGTCAGGACTATCTGTTGCGATATTTGTCTTTGCCAATGGTCTGGTTGAATATTTATAAACGATCGTTTTGCTTAGATAATCAACTTGATTTTAAGACAGGGATTTATTTTGAGGATAATGAGTTTACTCCACGTGCATTGTATTTGGCTCAAGATGTTTGTGTAACGAGTTCCCCCTTTTATTATTATCGGATTAGATCGGGCTCGTTAGCACAACAAATGTTTGATGGTAAGAAATTGGAAGATAGTGTGTTCGTTGCTAATTCCTTGTTGGACTTTTCGAATTATAGAGTGAAGGAAAAGAGAATGAAAAGTTATTTTGCGGAGAGAGCATTGTCTATATTTTTTGGAACGCTAGGCTTTTTTCTTCAAAATCATTTTGTAAATAAAGAACAAGAAAGGGAAATCAATCTCTTGTTAAGGAGAGTCTCACTTTTAGCAAATTTACCTTTTCATTTTAGGTCAATGTTGTTGTTCCATCGCATAACTCTGCGGGGCATGCTGTATGTGGTAAAAAAACGATATAAATATAAATACTTTCAATCATGAAAATTTTAATTACGGGTGGTGCCGGTTTTATCGGCTCCCATCTTTGTGATGCTCTTATGGAAAGAGGTCATAACCTTACGGTGGTAGATAATTTGATACTGGGAAGAAAAGAAAACATATCTCACCTTTTAGGGAAAGTCGGTTTTGAGTTTATCGAGGAAGACTTGCTTCAAACAGAGGCGATGAGAGATATATTTAAGGATAGAAAGTTTGATATGGTATATCATTTGGCTGCTAACTCCGATATTCAAAAAGGAGGAAAAGATCCGCAGGTGGACTATGACCTGACATTTAACACGACATACCATGTGCTTCGATATCTGAAAGAGTTTGGAATTAGAAAGTTCTTTTTTGCATCTACCTCCGCTATTTATGGCGAGACGAGTGATGTCTTAAATGAGGATTATGGCCCTTTGCGCCCCGTCTCAAACTATGGTGCGGGCAAGTTAGCTAGTGAGGCATTTATTAGCGCATTTAGCTCTACCTATCATATTCAGACTTGGATCACTCGTTTCCCAAATGTGGTAGGCGAGCGGTTTACGCATGGGGTGATTTATGATTTTATCCATAAGCTCCTAAAGAATCCAGCCGAGTTAGAAGTGTTGGGCAATGGGGAACAGTGTAAGCCTTATGTGTATGTAAAGGACTTGGTGGCTGGTATTCTTTACGTGATAGACCATGCTTCAGACGAGTATAATGTATATATGTTGGGATCTGACAGCCGGACAAAGGTGAAAGATATAGCAGCAATGGTAATAGAAGAGATGGGCTTGAACGCTGAAATCAAATATACCGGTGGTGATCGTGGATGGGTTGGTGATGTGCCTGAGTTCCGTTACGACTTGAGTAAGGTGAATACGTTAGGCTGGAAAGCGGCTTACACCTCCAATGAATCTGTAAGATTGGCCATCCAAAAAGCTTTAGGAAAATGAAGGTGGTTGTAATAGCGGGTGGTCAAGGTACCCGTATCGTATCCGTGAATAGCGAGATTCCCAAGGCAATGATCCCTATTGCGGGTAAGCCTATTTTGGAGTATGAGGTGGAAATGGCTAAGCGTTATGGTTATACGGATTTCTTGTTTATCATCGGCCATATGGGTGACCAGATAGAACACTATTTTGAGGATGGGCGGCGATGGAACGTGAATATTGAGTATTATAAAGAGGAGAAACCTTTGGGTACGGCAGGTGCTTTAGGCTGTTTGAAAAATAAGCTGACAGAGGATTTCTTTGTGTTTTATGGGGATACGGTGATGGATTTTGACATGGATGCCATGCTTGCGTATCATAAGGAAAAGCAGGCGGATGCTACGCTCTTCCTTCACCCTAATGACCACCCCTATGATTCGGATATTGTTGAATTGACGACAGATGGACGGGTCTTGAAATTTTGTAACAAGCCTCATGTGCATGATTTTGTGAGCCATAATATGGTGAATGCAGCACTGTTTATCTTCTCTCCGAAGGTCCTAGAGCAGATAGAGGTGGGTACGAAGTCGCACATAGAGAAGCATGTGCTTCCCGCTTGTTTGGACAAAGGGATGAACTTGTTCGGATACGTGTCTTTTGAATACATCAAGGATATGGGTACTCCTGATCGTTATTATTCCGTATGTGATGATGTGACGAGCGGGAAGGTGGGTCGCTTGAATAGGAGATATACACGACCTGCCATATTCTTGGATCGTGATGGGGTTATCTCAAAGGAGGTGAATCTGCTTTGTAAGCCAGAGCAAGTGGAACTGATTGAAGGAGTTGGAGAAGCTATTCGTTATATTAATCAGACAGGGTATTTGGCGATTGTCGTGACCAATCAACCGGTGATAGCCCGTAATCTTTGTAGTTTGGAAGAGTTGGATTATATCCATGCGAAGCTGGAGACCTTGTTAGGATATGAACGAGCCTATTTGAATGCTATCTATTATTGTCCGCATCATCCTGACGCTGGTTATCCGGAGGAACGGAAAGAGTACAAGATAAAATGCACTTGCAGGAAACCAGCTCCCGGAATGTTGTTACAGGCAGCTAAGGATTGGAATATAGACATGGGCCAATCCTATATGATAGGTGACCGTTCCAGTGATGTGCAGGCAGGAGAGAACGCAGGTTGTAAAGCCTCTATCCAAATAGAGATGAACAAACCTTACGCCCTGTTAGACGCTTTGAAAACAATTATTTAAATAAACGTATTGTAATGATTATATCGAGGACCCCTTTTCGCATCTCATTTGCGGGTGGAGGCTCTGACCTCCCGTCGTTTTATCATCGAACGACGGGGGCTGTATTGAGTACCTCTATAGACAAATACATGTATATAGCTATCCATCCGTTCTTTGATCAGAAGAAGATTCAATTGAAATATTCTAAGACGGAATTAGTTGATTGTATAGATGATATCCATCATCCTATATTTCGAGAAGTATTGAAAATGTATCAGCTAAGTGGTGTAGACCTAAACTCCATAGCGGATATCCCGTCGGGAACCGGCCTGGGATCTAGCTCTGCTTTTACGGTAGGTCTGTTGAATGCGGTTCGGGCTTATTTGGGAAAAGCGACCAGCGGTGAGAAGTTAGGGCAGCTAGCCTGTGATGTGGAGATTCATAAGGTCGGTTCGCCTATCGGAAAGCAGGATCAATATGCGGCTGCTTGTGGAGGTCTTAATTTCATTAGCTTTTATGGGGATGAAACGGTAAACGTGGAGAAGATAATCATGGATCCCGGTAAGAAAAAGGAGCTGGAGGATAATCTGTTAATGGTCTTTGTAGGAGGAGAGCATTCTGCCAATGCTATTCTGAAAAGCCAATCGGCGGCTATTAGTGACGTTAGAAAGTTTGAGACTCAAAAAGAGATGGTTCAATTAGCATATCAACTTCGTTTCTCTTTAGAGAGCAATCAGCTTGATGATTTTGGCCGTATCCTGCATGAGGGATGGTTGATGAAGAAGTCATTGACTTCTGGTATCTCAACGGGTGTGGTAGATGAGATGTATGATAGGGGCATTCGTGCCGGAGCCTTGGGCGGTAAGTTGTTGGGTGCCGGAGGTGCGGGCTTTATCCTTTTCTATTGTCCGAAGGAGAGGCAGGATGCTTTTAGGACACGGATGAATGAGATGAATGAGATGAGTTTTCATTTCGATGATTTTGGATCAAAGATAATTTATGTAGGAGATAAATTCAGTGATTAATATGATGGATTATACGCAAGAGATAACCGCTTATTTCGATAGGCTTAAGGTTACGATCGATAAGATTAGTAAATCGGATTTAAGTGACTTGATGAATGTGCTGGTAGATGCCAAAGAGTCAGGGAAACAGATTTTCATAATGGGCAATGGTGGTTCATCCGCTACGGCCTCCCATTATGTGTGTGACTTTAATAAAGGTATTTCGATGAACCAAGATAAGAAGTTTAAGTTCATTTGTTTGAACGATAACATCCCCTCTTTGATGGCCTATGCCAATGATTTGTCTTTTGAGGATATTTTTGTTGAGCAATTGAAAAACTTCTATCAAAAGGGAGATATTGTGATTGGAATTTCCGGGTCGGGCAATTCCATAAATGTGTTGAAAGCGATAGATTATGCGAATGAAAAAGGAGGTGTAACAGTGGGCTTGACCGGGTATAGTGGGGGCAAGTTGATAGAAATGGCCCAACACAACGTACATATTCCTATTGATGATATGCAGATAGCGGAGGATTTGCATATGGTGCTAGACCATTGTATGATGAAGATTCTGAGTGGTAAAGGTTATTGAATATCTAGTATATTGAGATTTGTTATTGAATAATATGCGATGAATAAAATTCGAAAATATTATGAAAATATTATATGTCCATCGAGAATTTTCTTCAGCTCTTAATGGTGGAACTTATGTAATGCGTCGTAATCTTGAAATGCTAACCAATTTATTTGGAAAGGATAATATTATTTGCCATCCGATTGCCCGGCCATCAATAAATATAATAGCTTTGTCTTTGTTGCGTTTAGGGTGTTATGGTGTAAGTAAAAAAGAAGAACAATCAATAATTGATACGTATTGTAATGGCCGTTTTGATTATGTTTTCTTAGAAGGTTCTTTATATGGTAAAATCGTAAGAAAACTATATATTTTAGGCGCTAAAACTATAGTTTTTGAACATAATGTGGATGCATTAATGGCCTATCAAGAATTTTTGTATGACCATTCTTTTACTTCTTTAATTAAATGCTACTTTATTAAGTTTAATGAGAAGTTTTCTGTAAAATATGCTACGGCATTAATTGCTCTTAATAAACGAGATTGTGATGGTTTTGAAAGGTTGTATGGTCGGCGGCCTGAAATGATTTTACCGATTACAAGTCCTAAGGTGGATTTGAGTTTGGTATTAGGATTATCAGTTGTAAATAAACCGTTTTTGTTATTTGTTGGAGCGAATTTTTATCCTAATATAGAGGGAGCAATATGGTTTATTGAACATATTGCTCCTTATATAAGTCTTGACTTGCGTATAGTGGGAGCTTGCTGCGAAAATCCGACTTTAGCATATAAAACAATACCTTCTAATGTGAAATTAGATGGTTATGTAAATGATTTATCATCTTATTATAAAAGTGCAGTTGCTGTTGTTGCTCCTATTTTTAAAGGGTCGGGTATGAAAACTAAAGTAATAGAAGCAATGAGTTATGGGAAATCTATAATTGGTACAGATGAGGCATTTCAAGGAATTGAATGTGATTTTTCTCGTATAGGAGCGAAATGCAATACTGCAGAAGAATTCATTAAGGCGATTGAGTCGTTATCTGATAATCTGTTTAACCCTTATACTTATCAGGTATTTTCTGATAAGTATGAAACATCGACAGTTGAAAATAGATTAAAGAGCTTTATGACTACATTCTAGAAGTGGAGATTTGAAATGATTGTTGGAGGAAATGATTATTGTAAGGTGAAAGTGGTTAATATCATAGGAGGATTAGGCAATCAAATGTTTCAATATGCCTTCGCTTTGAGTCTTAAAGAGCATTTTCCTAAAGAAGAAATACGGATAGATATATCTCATTTTAATTATTTATTTGTAAATAAGGTAGGTGCTGCAAATTTGCATAATGGATATGAATTAGATAAAATATTCTTTAATATAGAACTTAAAAAAGCGAATGCATGGCAGTTGATGAAATTAACATGGTTTATTCCCAATTATTTAATCAGTCGAATTGCACGTAAGATATTACCTGTTAGGAATTCTGAATATATTCAAAACAGTAGCGATTGTTTCTTTTATGACCCTATGGTATATAATAAACAAGGGTCATGTTATTATGAAGGGTATTGGCAAGCGATAGGTTATTATGAGTCTATGCGAGATAAGCTATGCAAAATATTCCAGCATCCATCTCCTGAAGGTAAAAATAAGCAGTATATAGAGAATATGGAATCTTCTAATAGTGTTGGTATCCATATACGTCGGGGTGACTACTTATTGTCAGATAACTTTCGTGGTATATGCGAGGTAGACTATTATAAAAGAGCTATTGATAAGATACTTCAAGATGGTGAAAAACACGTATTTTATCTGTTTTCGAATGATCAAAAATGGTGTGAAGAGTATATTCTACCTTTACTGGGGAACTATGAGATTATTTTTGTGACCGGTAATATCGGTCGTGATAGTTGCTGGGATATGTTCTTAATGACTCATTGTAAAGACTTAATTATAGCCAATAGTTCTTTTTCTTGGTGGGGAGCCTTTTTGAATAAGAGAGGGGGAAGAGTGGTCACTCCAAAGAGATGGATGAATAGAAATATCAGATATGATTTGTGGATGCCTGAATGGATTAGAATATAGGGTTTGTGGAATATAGGTCTAAATAGATAACAAGTTGATAAAAAGTAATAAAATAATGAATAAGGTCGCTTTGATAACAGGAATAACCGGGCAGGATGGTTCTTTCCTTGCTGAGTTTTTATTGGATAAGGGGTATGATGTGCATGGAACTATTCGTCGGTCATCGGTTGATTATCGTGAAAGAATCGCTCATCTTGAAGGTTTACCCCATTTTCATTTACATTATGCAGATTTAGGAGATTCGATGAGCATTCTGCAGGTTGTGAAAATTGTTCAACCCGATGAAATTTATAACCTTGCAGCCCAATCTCATGTGCAGGTTTCTTTTGATTCTCCGGAGTTTACGGCGAATGTAGATGCGACAGGAGTACTTCGAATCTTAGAAGCGGTGAGACATTGTGACTTAATAGATAAATGCCGGATTTATCAAGCCTCTACATCAGAATTGTATGGAAAGGTTGAGGAAGTTCCTCAGAACGAGAACACCCCTTTTCACCCCTATAGTCCATATGCGGTAGCAAAGCAATATGGATTTTGGATTGTGAAAGAGTATCGTGAGGCTTATAACATGTTTTGTTGCTCGGGTATCCTTTTTAACCATGAGTCGGAACGACGGGGGGAAACGTTTGTAACCCGAAAGATCACGTTAGCAGCAGCTCGTATAGCCCAAGGAAAACAGGAAAAGTTATATTTAGGTAATCTTTCCTCATTGCGTGATTGGGGATATGCCAAGGATTATGTGGAATGTATGTGGCTTATCTTACAGCAAGATACACCAGAGGATTTTGTGATAGCTACGGGAGAACAACATTCTGTTCGAGAGTTTTGCTATGAAGCTTTTAAAGTTGTTGGCATCGACCTGAAATTTGAGGGTGAAGGAGCTAATGAGATAGGAGTAGATAAATCGACAGGTAAAATATTGGTAGAAGTTTCCTCTGATTTTTATAGGCCTACGGATGTGGTGAATTTGTGGGGAGACCCAACAAAGGCAAAGCAAAAATTAGGCTGGGATCCAACAAGGATGACCTCGTTTAAGGATTTGGTGAGAATCATGGTTGAGGCGGATATGGCAAAAGTAGCTGCTGAACGTGCGGGTGAGCAGGTTAAGTTAAATCTAGCGGAGTATTTGGAAAAGGGTATTGTGAAGTGATATGGAAAAGAACGCTAAGATATTTGTCGCAGGCCATCGAGGGATGGTGGGAAGTGCGATCGTTAGGGAATTGAAACGACAGGGATATACCAATATAATTACTCGCACACATGCGGAGTTAGATCTTCTTCGGCAGGTAGATGTGGAGAATTTTTTTGAGGCTGAGTGTCCGGAATATGTTTTTCTTGCGGCAGCTAAAGTGGGAGGGATTATGGCTAATCAGAACTCGCTTGCTGATTTCATGTATGAGAATATGATGCTTGAAATGAATGTAATTCATTCCGCATGGAATACAAGGTGTAAAAAATTGGAATTTCTTGGTTCTTCGTGTATCTACCCGAGATTGGCCCCTCAACCAATGAAAGAAAGCTGTTTGTTGACTTCAGGATTGGAGAAAACAAATGAGGCGTATGCGCTTGCAAAAATATCAGGATTGAAATATTGTGAGTTTCTCAATAGACAATATGGTACAGACTTTATTAGTGTGATGCCAACCAATTTATATGGTCCAAATGACAATTATCATCCAACCCATAGCCATGTTCTACCCGCTTTAATTCGTCGTTTTCATGAGGCTAAGGAAAAGAAACTTCCTTCTGTGGTGTGTTGGGGTGATGGAAGTCCTTTGAGAGAGTTTTTATATGTGGATGATTTAGCGAATCTATGTGTTTTCTTGATGAATCATTACAGCGGTAATGAAACAGTAAATGCAGGAACAGGAAAAGAATTGACTATAAAAGAGTTGACTGAGTTAGTGGCAAGAGTGGTTGGATATGATGGCATGATAGAATGGGATTTAACAAAACCGAATGGAACCCCTCGTAAGTTGCTTGATGTGTCGAAGGCGGAAGGTCTTGGCTGGAAATATAAGACAGAACTAGAGGAAGGGATTCGTTTGTCGTATATTGATTTTTTGACAAATCCTATGCGTGCAGAGCGTTAACAGATATTTTTTATTACAAGAGGTATAGTTGAATAGTTTTTTATCAGTTATACAAAATTCCCTTATTTATTAAAAGATAATGCAGCCCCTTATATCCATTATAACCCCGTGTTATAATGCTGTCCCTTTTATTGCCCAAACGATTGAATCTGTTTTAACTCAGACTTATCCGTATTGGGAGATGTTGATCGTGGATGATTGCTCGACAGACCGATCAGCTGAGATTATTCAAACATATGTGAAGCGTGATTTGAGGATTAAATATTTTAGGACAGATCATCCTTCTGGTAGCCCTTCGTTGCCTCGAAATATCGCAATGGAACAAGCGCAAGGTGAGTATATTGCTTTCTTGGATAGCGATGACGCTTGGTTACCTTCGAAATTAGAAGAGCAGGTGATTTTTATAAGGAGCGGACCTTATGATTTTATCTATTCAGATTATGAGAAGATGGCGTGGGATGGGAAGCGGAATCAGCGGTTAATTCGTGCTAGACGAATTTCGTCGTTTTGGGATACGTTGGAGAGTAATGAAATTCCTTGTTTGACAGTATTGCTACGTAAAGATTTGATAAGAGAGGTTCGTTTTAAGTCTATTCCTAAAGAAGATTATGCTTTTTGGTTAGAAATCTTGCGGAAAGGGTATAAGGCTTATAATACAGGTAAGGTGCATGCATTGTATAGGGAAGCAAAAAATTCTCGTTCGGGTAATAAGTTTGAAATGTTTAAAAGTCAGTGGTATGTGCTTCGTAAAGTGGAAGGTGTGAAACGAATACCTGCCATTTATTTCATGCTCATATTTGCCTATAAAGGCTTTCGTAAATATATAAAGTGAAAAAGTTAAAGGAGATTTATAAAGCGATAATAGAATGGAACAAGATAACAACACACATATCGTCATCATGGCCGGAGGCATTGGTTCTCGATTTTGGCCGATGAGCACGCCTGATTACCCTAAGCAATTTATTGATGTGATGGGTGTAGGGAAATCATTGATTCAACTTGCCGTGGAACGTTTTTCCTCATTGTGTCCCTTGAGTAATTTTTGGGTGGTGACAAGTGAACAGTATGTGGGGATTGTTCAGCAACAATTACCGGAAATACCGCTAGATAATATTCTTGCTGAGCCGGAGGCTCGTAACACGGCTCCTTGTATCGCTTATGCCTGCTGGAAGATCAAGTGTAGGTTCCCTAATGCCAATATCGTCGTAACACCTTCAGATGCCTTGGTGATCGATGTGATTGGGTTTCGAAAGGTGATTGCGCAGGCTCTTTCATTCACGCAAGAGCGGAAGGCGATCGTGACGATAGGAGTCAAACCTTCAAGACCAGAAACTGGATATGGATATATAAAAACATTTTCTTCCTCTATAAAGAATGAGGTCGTAAAGGTTGAGGCATTTAAGGAAAAGCCCAACCGAAAGGTGGCAGAAGATTACTTGGCTGATGGTCATTATTTTTGGAATGTGGGTATCTTTGTGTGGCATGTAGACATGATTATGGAGGCTATCCGTAAATATACACCAGAACTGGCGAGAGTGATGGACAATATGAGTTTAAGCTTTTATACGGATGATGAGAAAAGAGTAATAGGAGAACTATTCCCTACTTGCGAAAAAATCTCGATAGATTATGCGGTGATGGAGAAAGCTAAAGAGGTTTATATGCTGTCTGCTGAGTTTGGCTGGAGTGATTTGGGTAGCTGGGGATCACTACATTCCTTGTTACCTCAAGATATGGATGGGAATTCAGCCGTGGGGTCAGAGGTACGGATGATCGATTGTGCTGGATGTGTTGTGCACACCTCGGATGAGCGCAAAGTCGTGATTGAAGGACTTAAGGATTATATCGTAGCTGAAAAGAATGGGCAACTATTGATTTGTCGTTTACGGAATGAGCAGATGATAAAGGAGTGGGGAAGATAGGGATTTTCCTGCTTTCTGATAAATTTAAAAATAATCACCTTGGACATTCATTTCCTTTTTGAAGGGGGGGAGACGAATGGCTGGGGTGATTATTTTTTTAGGTGATGACTATAATACTACCACATCATACCCATGAGCCAGAATGGAATGGCGTTGCCTACAGGGTAGTCGGTGTTGTCTCTCAAGACGTAGTCCGCTTCTTTAGGATTTTTGTTTTTTCCTCCAACTTCTAGGGTTTGTGATACATGGTCTTTTGTAATCACATAATCACCTTTCTTCTCGTCTTTCATGGCGTTTATCTCGTAACCTGCCCTAGAAAAGCAGTGGACAGTGTAGGCTTCACGTTCCGTTCCTTGGTCTGCATTCAAAACCTTATAAGCACATGGGTCTGCGAACAACATTTTTGCGCCAGTGCTACGGGCTTTCGTGTCATTGGGGTACTTTACTATTTTCAATAGATCTACACTTTCCATCACAAAGAGTAGTTGATAGAGTTTTTCCGCTCCTATTCCCCAGTCGGAGCATAAGGAGGTGACTTGTACACGAGGTATTGAGGAGTTTGCCAGTGTGCCGATAATGGCTCGCATCACACGTAGGTTGTTTTCGGAAATGCTAGGCAGGAAGAACGGTATATCGTTATTGAGAATTTTGTCGATGATAGCCATGTAACGTGCTTCGAAATCTTTCTCTTGGTAGAAAGGACGTGTACCGTAACTACGATAATTGAGGAAATGGTTCAACAGCTCCGCATCTGGTTGTGTAGGTAGTATTGTGTCTCCCAGTTTATACTTGGGGTATATTTGGCCAGTTTCAAGATATAGAAATTCTCTGAACGACATTAAAGGCATCTGTATCGCTACATAACGTCTGGACAAGTCGGCTTTGCCATCACGAAGTACTAACGATGAGGAATCTGAAATCCAGATGATTTTTCCTGGATAGTCATCATACAAGGCCTTCAGATGTATGCTCCAGTTTGATGCGTAGTGAATCTCGTCGATAATAACACCTTCATAACCAAGCATGAATACGCTACTAACTAAGTCATAGAGCGGTTCGCCAATAATCTTCGGATTATCAGCAGAAAAGTATAATAAGCGCCTGCCTTGTGAATGATGGAGTAGAAATGTAGATTTGCCACATCCTCTGGCACCGGTTAGCATCAGGTTTTTAGGGAGCTCATCAAACTCCGTGGTAAATGGTCGCAATCTCTGCGGAAGAGCCGCTAATCGGCGTTGCATGGCCGTTACCAGTGTTTGGAGTATATTTGTATTCATTACTATGGAATTTATATTTACGCACAAAATTACCGAATTATTTCTGTGATAGAAAGAATTTATGCAAGAATATTTCTGTGCCAGAAAGAATATTGGTGTTTTTCTTTCTGTTACGGAAATATTACGGTTCTCGGATGGATATCTTTGAAAGGCCTCTTTCAAGAGGGAAATGAGTGGCTTATGGATTGAAAATAAAACCCTCCCTTTTGCTTATAAAATGTAAGCTTTGTTAACCAAACGTCCGATAAAAACATTTTTTCCGTGAAAGTGTCAATTATTTTATGTTTGTTTAAACAATATGTTAGGTATTGTCTGTATCTTTGCGGCAAAATCAAAAAGTTGATTCGACAATGGAAGTATTGAAGCACGAGTGTGGTGTTGCCATGGTCCGGTTACTGAAACCCTTGGAGTATTATCACGAGAAGTACGGTAGTTGGATGTATGGACTGAACAAGCTCTATTTGCTGATGGAAAAGCAGCATAACAGGGGGCAGGAAGGAGCGGGCTTAGCCTGCGTGAAGTTAGAGGCAAATGCCGGAGAGGAATATATGTTCCGTGAACGGGCCGTCGGGACCGGAGCTATTACCGAGATATTTGCCGCAGTTCACGAACACTACAAGGATTTAACCCCCGAGCAACTCAACGATCCGCTATTCGCCAAAGCCAACCTACCTTTCGCCGGAGAGCTTTATATGGGCCACCTCCGTTACAGTACCACCGGAAAATCCGGAATCTCTTATATCCATCCTTTTTTACGACGCAATAACTGGCGTGCAAAGAACCTTGCCGTTTGCGGAAATTTCAACCTGACAAATGTTCATGAAGTATTCGAGGAGATCACGGCGATCGGTCAGCATCCCCGGAAATATTCCGATACGTATATCATGCTGGAGCAGCTGGGACACCGGCTGGACCGGGAAGTGGAGCGCCTGTACCAAAAGTGTGAGGCGGAAGGATTGAGAGGGATGGATATCACGCATGCCATCGAGGATCAAATTGATTTGTCGAACGTGCTGAAACGCTGTACCCCGGGCTGGGATGGTGGTTTCGTGATTTGCGGTATCACCGGTAGTGGCGAGTCGTTCAGCGTGCGGGACCCGTGGGGAATCCGTCCGGCCTTCTATTATGCGGATGATGAGATTATCGTGTTGGCTTCCGAGCGTCCGGTTATACAAACCGTGATGAACGTGCAGGTAGAGGATATCCGGGAGTTGAATCGGGGAGAGGCGATACTCGTCAACAAGAAAGGCGAGTGGCATATCTCCCAGATCGTGGAGCCGAAAGAGAATAAGGCTTGTTCCTTCGAGCGTATCTACTTCTCACGGGGTAGCGACGTGGATATTTACAGGGAAAGGAAGCGTTTGGGAGATAATCTCGTGCATCCGATCTTGAAAGCGGTGGATTACGACTTGAATCATACCGTCTTCTCTTTTATCCCGAATACGGCCGAGGTCGCTTATTTCGGGATGCAGGAGGGGTTGAACAACTATTTGAATAAGCTGAAAAAAGAATGGATCGCCGATCGTAGTCACCTGCTCAGGGAAGAGGAACTGGAGCAAATCCTTTCCATGCGAGTCCGCTCGGAGAAAGTAGCTATAAAAGATATAAAATTACGTACATTTATCGCTGAGGGCAATAGCCGCAATGATCTGGCGGCGCACGTATATGATATTACTTACGGAAGTATTGAACCTTTTATCGATAATCTGGTTGTGATAGATGATAGCATCGTGCGGGGTACTACCTTACGCCAGAGTATTATCGGTATCTTGGATCGCCTGCATCCGAAGAAAATCGTGATCGTAAGTTCTTCTCCGCAGGTACGTTACCCGGATTATTACGGTATCGATATGTCCCGGATGAACGAGTTTATCGCTTTTAAGGCCGCGGTGGCCCTGTTACGTGACCGGGGGATGGAATACGTGATCTTGGACGCTTATCAGAAGGCGAAGCGACAACAAACAGCGGCGGATGGTCCGTTGGTGAATTACGTAAAGGAGATATACGCCCCGTTTACGGACGAGGAGATATCCGTTAAGATGGTGGAGTTGCTTACACCGGCCGGGACGCAGGCGAAAGTAGAGATCGTCTACCAGACTTTGGAGGGCTTGCATGCCTCTTGTCCGGAGCATCCGGGTGACTGGTATTTCTCCGGCGATTACCCGACACCGGGCGGGACTCGGTTAGTGAACGAGGCTTTTATTCACTATATGGAAGAAGAATATTTAGTGAAATGACACAACATACAGATTCTATGCAGACAAACAGAACAGCAACTTTGATGTTAGACGACGGTACCGTCTTCCGTGGCTACTCTTTCGGCTATGAGAGACCGGTCGCCGGCGAGGTCGTGTTCAATACCGCTATGACCGGATATCCGGAGAGCTTGACGGACCCTTCGTACGCAGGCCAGTTGATGGTGTTGACTTATCCGCTCGTTGGTAACTACGGTGTCCCGCCTCGTACGTTCGAGCCGAACGGGATCGCTACGTTTATGGAGAGCGAGAAGATCCACGCCGAGGCGATTATCGTTAGCGATTACAGCCATGAGTATAGCCACTGGAACGCCGAGCGCAGCTTGGGCGACTGGTTGAAGGAGGAGAAGATCCCGGGCATATACGGTATCGATACGCGTGCGTTGACTAAGAAATTGCGTGAGCATGGCGTGATGATGGGACGCATCGTTATCGGCGATGCCGATAACGAAATTGAAAATGGAGAATTGAAAATGGAGAATTATGAGCATGTGAACTATGTGGATCGGGTATCGTGCAAGGAGATTATTTGTTACCTGCCCGATGGTACGAGCCAGACCTGTTCTTTATCGGAAGCCTCCAATTCTCGATTCTCGATTCTCAATTCTCAATTCCTAAAGCGCGTCGTGCTTTTGGACTGCGGCGTGAAACATAACATCATCCGTTGCCTGTTGAGGCGTAACGTGGCGGTGATCCGTGTGCCTTGGGACTACGACTTCAATCAGCTGGAATACGATGGCTTGTTTATCAGCAACGGTCCGGGCGATCCGGATACTTGCGATGCCGCCGTGCGGAATATCCGTAAGGCGCTTTCCGGGGATAAGCCGATTTGCGGTATTTGCATGGGTAACCAGTTGTTGGCGAAAGCCGGCGGTGCTTCTATCTATAAATTGAAGTACGGTCATCGTAGCCATAACCAGCCGGTACGTATGGTAGGCACGGAGAAATGCTTCATCACCTCGCAGAACCATGGTTACGCCGTGGATAACGATACGCTGGGTGAGGAGTGGGAACCGCTGTTCATCAATATGAATGACGGGACGAACGAGGGTATCAAGCATAAGACGAAGCCTTTCTTCTCCTCTCAGTTCCATCCCGAGGCTTGCAGCGGGCCGCTGGATACGGAGTTCATGTTTGATAAATTCACGGAATTGTTGTAGCCGGGGATTTACGCCCACCCTAAACGAGGGATTAGGGCAACCCTAAATGAGTGTTTAGGTCTACCCTAAACGGGTGTTTAGGCTTACCCTAAAAGAGAACATTAAAAAAAGTAAAGCAATGAAAGAAGATATAAAGAAAGTCCTGATACTCGGTTCCGGAGCCTTGAAGATTGGTGAGGCGGGCGAGTTCGATTATTCAGGCAGCCAAGCCCTGAAGGCTATTAAGGAAGAGGGGATTCAAACGGTATTGATCAATCCGAATATCGCTACGGTACAGACATCGGAAGGAGTTGCGGACACGGTTTATTTCCTGCCCGTTACTCCTTTTTTTGTGGAAAAGGTGATCGAGAAGGAACGTCCGGAAGGTATCTTGCTCGCTTTCGGCGGGCAGACGGCGTTGAATTGTGGCGTGGCTCTTTACCAAAGCGGCGTGCTGGAGAAGTATGGCGTGAAGGTATTGGGTACCCCGGTGCAGGCTATCATGGATACCGAGGATCGGGAGTTGTTCGTACGCAAGCTGGATGAGATCGACGTGAAGACGATCAAGAGCGAGGCCGTGGAGAACGCCGCTGACGCTCGTCGTGCGGCCGCTGAGCTGGGGTATCCGGTCATCGTCCGTGCCGCTTATGCGCTGGGGGGCTTGGGTTCCGGTTTCTGCGACAATGAGGAAGAATTGGACGTGTTGGTAGAGAAGGCTTTCTCTTTCTCTCCGCAAGTATTGGTGGAGAAAAGCTTGAAGGGCTGGAAAGAGGTAGAGTACGAGGTGGTGCGCGACCGCTTCGATAACTGCATCACGGTATGTAACATGGAGAATTTCGACCCGCTGGGAATCCATACGGGAGAGTCTATCGTGATTGCCCCCTCGCAGACCTTGAGTAATACGGATTATCATAAATTACGTGAGTTGGCGATCCGTATCATCCGCCATATCGGTATCGTGGGCGAGTGTAACGTGCAATACGCTTACGATCCGGAGAGTGAGGATTACCGGGTGATCGAGGTGAACGCCCGCTTGAGCCGTTCTTCGGCCTTGGCTTCTAAGGCGACCGGTTATCCGTTGGCTTTCGTGGCCGCTAAATTAGGCTTGGGCTACGGTTTGTTCGACTTGAAAAACTCCGTGACGAAAACGACTAGCGCTTTCTTTGAGCCGGCTCTCGATTACGTGGTATGTAAGATCCCTCGCTGGGACTTGGGTAAGTTCCATGGCGTGGCTCGTGAGTTGGGTTCCAGCATGAAGTCGGTTGGCGAGGTGATGGCGATCGGACGTACTTTCGAGGAGGCTATCCAGAAGGGCTTGCGTATGATCGGGCAGGGTATGCACGGTTTCGTGGAGAATAAGGAGTTGGTGATCGAGGATATCGATAAGGCTTTGCATGAGCCTACCGACCGCCGTATCTTCGTTATCTCGAAGGCATTCCGTGCTGGTTATACGGTAGACCAGATTCATGAGCTTACCAAGATAGACCGATGGTTCCTACAGAAACTATATGGAATCATGCAGACCTCCAAGGAGCTTCACGCTTTCGATATGAAGGGGATCCAACGTTGGCGCATCAATCCGGAGTTGATCCGCCGGGCGAAGATACAAGGGTTCTCTGATTTCCAGATCGCACGGGCGATCGGTCTCGACGGGGATGTGGAGAAGGGTATGATGTTGGTTCGCCAGTTCCGTAAGGAGCATGGCATTCTTCCGGTGGTGAAACAGATCGATACCTTGGCCGCCGAGTATCCGGCGCGGACGAATTACCTGTACCTGACGTATAGCGGTACGGAAAACGACGTGACGTACTTGGGCGATCATCGCTCGATTGTCGTGCTGGGTTCCGGCGCTTATCGCATCGGTAGCTCGGTGGAGTTCGACTGGTGTGGCGTGCAGGCCTTGAATACGATCCGTAAGGAGGGCTATCGTTCCGTGATGATCAACTACAATCCCGAGACGGTGTCTACCGACTATGATATGTGCGATCGTCTTTATTTCGATGAGCTTACCTTCGAGCGTGTGATGGATATCCTCGAGCTGGAGAACCCGCACGGCGTGATCGTCTCCACCGGCGGCCAGATCCCGAATAACTTGGCGATGCGTTTGGACGAGCAGCATGTGAATATCTTGGGGACATCCGCCAAGAGCATCGATAATGCCGAGGACCGTGAGAAGTTCTCCGCCATGTTGGATCGTATCGGCGTGGATCAACCCCGCTGGAAAGAGCTTTCTTCCATGGAGGATATCAATGGCTTCGTGGCGGAGGTAGGCTTCCCCGTGTTGGTTCGCCCGAGTTACGTGCTGAGTGGTGCCGCCATGAATGTCTGCTCGAATCAAGAGGAGTTGGAGCGTTTCTTGAAATTGGCCGCCAACGTCAGCCAAAAGCATCCGGTGGTGGTAAGTCAGTTCATCGAGCATGCGAAAGAGGTGGAGATGGATGCCGTGGCCGATCATGGCGAGATCGTGATGTATGCCATTAGCGAGCATATCGAGTTTGCCGGGGTTCATTCCGGCGACGCTACGATTCAGTTCCCGGCCCAGAAATTATATGTGGAGACGGTTCGTCGTATCAAGCGTATCAGTAAGCAGATCGCTAAGGAGCTGAATATCTCCGGCCCGTTCAATATCCAATATCTGGCGAAGGGCAATGAGATCAAGGTGATCGAGTGCAACCTTCGTGCCAGCCGTTCCTTCCCGTTCGTGAGCAAGGTGCTGAAGATAAACTTCATCGAGTTGGCTACCCGTGTCATGCTGGGCTTGCCGGTAGAGAAACCGAATAAGAATGAGTTCGATTTGGATTACGTGGGTATCAAGGCCTCTCAATTCTCGTTCAATCGCTTGCAGAAAGCCGATCCGGTATTAGGGGTCGATATGGCTTCCACGGGCGAGGTGGGTTGTCTGGGCGACGATGTATCCGAGGCGGTGTTGACGAGTATGCTCGCTGTCGGGCAACGGGTTCCGGAGAAGAATATCCTCCTGTCCACCGGTACGCCGAAGCAGAAGGTAGCCATGCTGGATGCCGCTAAGATGTTGGCGACGAAAGGCTACAACCTATTCGCTACGGGAGGTACGCACCGTTTCTTGGCGGAGAATGGCATTCCGAGTACGAAGGTGTACTGGCCGAGCGAGAAGGGAGAACCGCAGGCGCTTAAGATGCTTCATGAGAAGCAGATCGATATGGTCGTGAATATCCCTCGTGACCTTTCCGCCGGCGAGCTTGACAACGGCTATAAGATCCGCCGTGCCGCCATCGACCTGAATATCCCGTTGATTACGAATGCCCGTCTGGCGAGCGCTTTCATTCAAGCCTTCTGTACCTTGAGCGTAGATGATATCTGCATCAAGAGTTGGCAGGAATATAAATAAATGGGGGCTTGATGTAAATCAAGTGGTATTTATTTCGTAAGTTTGCGGAAACAAACAAAAACAACCATGAATATGGATACAGCGATATTTATAGCTCGCAGGATCGCGGCGCAATCGATTCTACTCAGTGAGGAAGCCGCCCAGAAACTGGCCTCTATCTTAATCCGGACAGAATTGAAAAAAGGCGCCCTGTTTTTGAGCGAAGGAGAGGTTTGTACGCAACTCGGTTATGTCTATAAGGGAATGGTTCGCCAGTTTTACTTCAAGAATAAGAAAGAGCTGACCGAGCATTTCGCCAGCGAGGACAACATCTTCATTTGCATCGAGAGCTTCTTGCGCCAGCGTCCCGCTAATCTGTTGGTGGAGGCCTTGGAGAATACGGTGCTGTATGGCATTCCTCATGATCCTTTATTGGCATTGTGCGCCGAGGATTACGAGATCGAGGTCATGTATCGCCGCCTGTTGGAGAATTCGCTGATCCTGTCTCAACGGAAGGCGGATTTCCTTCGTTTCGAGACCGCTAATGAACGTTATGCCCGCTTATTGAAAGAACACCCTGAGATCGTGCAGCGTGCCCCCTTGTCCCATATCGCCTCTTATTTGCTGATGACTCCCGAGACATTAAGCAGGGTAAGGGCCAATATGCAGCTATGAGGGGCTTGTAGGTGTTAATTATATACGGTGTCGTATATGATATATAAGATAAAATTAGTATGAAGGTAGGATTATTTATCCCATGTTACATTAACGCGGTGTACCCCGAAGTGGGTATCGCCTCGTATAAATTGTTGAGGCATGTGGGTGTGGATGTCGATTATCCGATGGACCAGACCTGTTGCGGACAACCCATGGCGAACGCCGGCTTCGAGGATGAGGCGGCTCGCTTGGCCCTCCGGATGGAGGAACAGTTTAAGAACTATGACTACGTGGTAGGCCCCTCGGCCAGTTGCGTAGCCTTCGTAAAAGAGAACCATCCCCATATATTGGGAAAGCGGGATCACGTTTGTATGAACAGTAAGAAGATTTATGATATCTGCGAGTTCTTGCACGACGTGGTGAGACCGGGATCCCTGCCGGCCGTTTTCCCGCATAAGGTGAGTATCCATAATAGTTGCCACGGGGTGCGTGAGTTGCATCTCTCGTCGCCCAGCGAGCGTAATATCCCGTACTATTCCAAGTTACGTGATCTCCTTTCCTTGGTGAAAGGTATCGAGGTGTTCGAGCCGAAGCGGGTGGACGAATGTTGCGGTTTCGGCGGTATGTTCGCCATCGAGGAGCCTGAGGTCTCTACTTGCATGGGACAAGACAAGGTAAAGGATCATATGAGTACCGGCGCCGAGTATATCACCGGTGCGGATAGCTCTTGCCTGATGCATATGGAAGGGGTTATCAAGCGGGAGAAACTTCCGATCAAGACTATTCACATCGTTCAAATATTAGCGTCCGGATTATGAGTACGAAACATGCTATAGCAGCGGCCCGTTTCCTAGAGAATAAGGAGAATGAGGCTTGGCACGACCATACGCTTTGGATGGTACGTACCAAACGGGATAAGATGAGCCATTCGCTTCCCGAGTGGGAGCGGTTGAGAGAGTTGGCCTCGGAGATCAAGCTTTACTCCAACAGCCATCTGGACACGCTTCTGGAGGAGTTCGAGAAAAATGCGATCGCCAACGGGGCTATCGTGCATTGGGCGAAAGATGCCGAGGAGCATAACGAGATCGTCTTGCGGATCTTGCGCCAGCATGATGCCCGGAACCTGATCAAGAGCAAATCGATGCTGACGGAGGAATGCCATATGAACGAGTTCTTGATGTCGAAAGGAATCGATGTGGTGGAGAGCGATTTGGGTGAGCGTATCTTGCAATTGATGCATTTGGCCCCGAGCCATATCGTGATGCCGGCGATCCATATCAAACGGGAGCAGATCAGCGAGATGATGGAGCGTGAGATGGGAACGGAGAAAGGGAATATCGACCCTACCTACCTGACGCATGCCGCCCGTAAGAATCTGCGTGAGAAATTCCTGCATGCCGACGTGGCGATGACGGGCGCTAACTTCGCCGTCGCCTCTACGGGCGAGATCGTGGTTTGTACCAATGAGGGAAACGCCGATATGGGAACCTCCTTCCCGAAGGTGCATATCGCTACGATGGGGATGGAGAAGATCGTACCGAATCTGGAGGCATTGGGCGTATTCACTCGTTTGCTGGCTCGTTCGGGTACGGGGCAACCCATCACGTCTTATACTTCTCATTACCGCCGTCCGCCCGAGGGACAAGAGTTCCATATCATTATCGTGGATAACGGGCGCAGTGATATCTTGGCGAAACCGGATCATATCCGTACGTTGAATTGTATCCGTTGTGGCGAGTGCATGAATACCTGTCCGGTATATCGCAGGAGTGGTGGCTATTCGTATACGTATTTCATTCCGGGACCGATCGGGATCAACTTGGGTATGCTGAGGAATCCGGAGGAATATTCGGATAACGTATCGGCTTGCTCCTTATGTCTTTCTTGCTCGAACGTTTGTCCGGTAAAGATCGACTTGGGCGAGCAGATTTACCGTTGGCGGCAAGATTTGGATAAGATCGGTAAGGCGAGCAAGGAGAAGAAAGTGATGTCTTTCGGCATGAAGTTCCTGATGGAACGTTCGGGATTGTTCAATACGGCGTTGAAGTTTGCTCCGGTAGTGAATCATTTGCCTCGTTTCATGGTCTACAATGGCTTGAACGCTTGGGGCAAGGGACGTGAGCTTCCGGCTTTCGCCAAGGAGTCGTTTAATGATATGTGGAAGAATAATAAGGTGAGATAATGAGTAGTAAAGATTCTATATTGGCGAGTATCCGTCATCATACGGGTACACGCCACGAGATGCCTGAGCTTACGTTGGAGGCGATTACCTATGCGGATAAGTTGGCTACGTTCTCGGAAGTGCTAGCCGGGGCGGGTGGCAAGGCCATCGAGTTAAAGCCCGGCGAGGATGTGAATGAGGTGATCCGCCGTGAGTTTCCGGAGGCGAAACGTATCGCCTCGAATTTGAAGGAGATTACTTGCGCTACCTTTAACCCGGATGAGCTGACCGATCCCCGGGAGTTGAACGGGACGGACGTATCTGTGGTGGAGGGTAGTTTCGGCGTGGCGGAGAATGCCGCTGTCTGGTTACCCCGTCAGGTACGTTATAAAGGTCTGTACTTTATCTCGAACGCTTTGGTGATCTTGTTGGACAAGACTCAATTGGTTCATACGATGAATGAGGCTTACCGCCGTACTGCCACTATGGATTATGATTACGGAGTCTTCATGTCCGGTCCCTCAAAGACTGCTGATATTGAACAAGCCTTGGTATTCGGGGCGCATGGCCCGATCCAAGTAGTAGTCCTGTTAAGATAAAACCTATACCCTTTTGAGGGGATGAGACGGGGCACGCCCCGTCTCTACAAGTTGTATGATATTTATATTGGGGGCTGTGAATGCTTTGGATTCTTATTTACAGCTCTCCAATATTTCCCGTGCCACGCTACCCGTTACATTCTTCGCCTCCCCGAAGGCGGCGTTTCGTTCATTGAAGCGATTCTCTATCTCGGTGATCGTCGCATCGCCAATCTTCTCTTGGCTGAGGCGGGTAGATAAACCGAGGCTTTGGAAAAATTGCTCAGTCTTCTCGATGGCTTGGCTTACCCGTTCCTCTGTTGTTCCACTATTGATACCCCATACCCGTTCGCCGTATTGCAGTATCTTGCCCTCTTTCTGCTTGCGTAGGGTGCGTAAGGTTCCGGGGAAGACGATCGCTAGAGTCGCTCCATGCGTCAATCCGTGAAGGGCGGTTAGCTCGTGTCCGATCATATGGGTAGCCCAGTCCTGCGTTACGCCCATAGCGATAAAGCCGTTCAAGCCCATCGTGGCGGATAGCATGAAATCTGCCATCAGGTCGTAATTCCTCGGATCTTCCTTGATCTTCGGGGCGATCTCAACCAAGGTACTTAAAATACTTTCCGCCCAATGATCCATCAAGCGGGATTGGTCGGTCGTAGTCATATATTGCTCCATCACGTGGACGAAGGTATCGGCGATACCGCAAGACACTTGATACGGGGGGAGGCTGAAGGTCGTCTCCGGGTCCAAGATCGAGAACACGGGGAAATTACTGTAGAACGGGAATTTCTCTTGCGTCTCTTTCCGGGAGATCACGGCCCCGCTATTCATCTCGGAACCCGTGGCGGGCAGGGTCAGTACGGTACCCATGGGCACGGTATGATAGTAATACCCTTTCTGTACCAATTCCCAAGGATCACCGTCGTACTGGATGCCGGCGGAGATTAGCTTCGTCCCGTCTATGACGGAGCCACCGCCTACCGCCAATAGAAAATCCACCTGCTTGCCTTTCGCTATCTGGATAGCTTCTCGCAAGGTCTCGATGGTGGGATTAGGCTCGATGCCCCAGAACTCGATATAGTCACGATCCTTTAGCGCCTTGATCACTTGGTCGTACACACCGTTTTGCTTTACGCTACCTCCTCCGAAGGTGATCATGATGCGATGCACCATCGGGATGGCCGTACTCAGTTTCTCAATCATGCCCTTACCGAATAATAAACGGGTTGGGTTGTGAAAAGTGAAGTTATTCATAGGACTATTTACTGTTTTTATATGTAAACATGAATAGGGTTCCTATTGTTTTAGGGCTTCCAGTAACTTATCGACCGCCTCGGCGGGAGTAGCTTCGCTCTTTAGTAACTGGACGAACTTGCTACCGATGATGGCACCGGAAGAATGAGCTGTCGCCGCCTCGAAAGTGGCTTTATTGCTGATGCCGAAACCTACCAAGCGGGGATTCTGTAGGTTCATGGCGTTGATACGACGGAAATAGGCCTGCTTCTGTTCGTTGAAGTCTTGTTGGGCTCCGGTCGTGGCGGCGCTGGATACCATATAGATAAATCCGCTGGTATGGGCATCGATCAGCCGGATTCGTTCCTCGGAGGTCTCTGGGGTGATCAGCATGATCATTTTCAGGTCATGGCGATCGGCTATCTCCTTGTAATCGGAGATATAATCGGCATAAGGCAGGTCGGGGATGATCATTCCGTCTACGCTGGCCTCTACGCAACTGGCGCAGAATTTCTCGAAACCGTATTGCATGATAGGATTCAGGTAGCCCATCAGGATGATCGGGATCTGTATTTCGCTTCGGATCTCTTTCAATTGCTCGAATAGGAGGTGGAGTGACATCCCGTTACGCAACGCTTGCGTGGCGGCCTCTTGGATGACGGGGCCGTCTGCCATCGGGTCGGAGAAAGGGATTCCTACTTCTACCATGTGGATACCTTTAGCCTGTAAGGCTTTTAAGATGCTTGCCGTATCGTTTAAGTTCGGATAACCGGCGGTGAAATAGACGGAGAGTATTCCGTCTTTCTGGGTCTGGAATAAGTTTGTGATGCGATTCATTACTGTTAGATGTAAAATTTGTTGGATGAAATTCTTTAGTTTGTCGATGTCTTTCAATCCCGGCTCAATCTCGAAGCCACTGTTGAGGTCGATACCTGCGAAACGGGGATGCCGGAAGTTCCGGATCGCCTCTGCGTTTTCCGGACGGATGCCTCCGCTGAGCAAGAAGGGAGTCTCTCCTTTATACTCGGTTAGGATGGACCAATCGAAACGTTTGCCTGAGCCTCCATAGCCCTCGCATCTCGTATCGAAAAGGAAATAATCCACTCGGCCCTCATACTCCTTGGTCTTCTTGAAATCCTCTTTGGAGGCGATCGGGAAGGCTTTGATTAAGGAGTATCCTCTTTTCTGTAGGGTGTGGCAATCTTCCGGCGATTCGTTACCGTGAAGTTGGAGATAGTCTAGCTTGTAGGCGGAGGCTGTCTCCATCATGGACTCGATGGTAGCGTTGACGAAAACGCCCACTTTTTTAGTTGATAGTTGACAGTTGACAGTTGACAGTTGCGACAAGCGGTATTTAACTGTCAATTGTCCACTGTCCACTGTCCACTGCTTCGTCGGGCTTTGCCCGATGAAGCGCGGGGAGCGTTCGTAGAAGATGAGGCCGATCCAGTTGACGGCTAGGGCGGAGACTTCTTGGATGTTCCGGGAGTCTCGCATTCCGCATACTTTGATGATCATGCCAGTCCTCCTATAAAATCGGCTAGGGTATCGCCCGGCCTCTCGGTTTTCATGAAGGTCTCTCCGATCAGGAATCCGCGGAAACCGGCCTCACGCAATCGGCGTACGGTATCGGTCTCGGAGATTCCGCTCTCGGACACTAAAAGAGGGGAGAAGCCTCGCATCTTATCGACCAACTTGAATGAGTTGTTTACGTCCGTATGGAAGGTGCCGAGATTGCGGTTGTTCACGCCGAGCATATCGATATCCGCATTCAGGTATTTGAGCTCGTCCTCGCTATGGACTTCCAGCAAGACTTCCAATTGCAGGCTATGGGCGGTCTCGGCGAGTACCCGGCATTCTTCTTCTGTAAGGGCGGCGGCGATCAACAAGACAGCGTCGGCGCCTATCACCCGGGCTTGGAAGAGTTGGTAGGTATCGATGATGAAGTCCTTGCGAAGTAACGGGAGATCCACCAGCTTGCGGGCCTTTTGCAAGTCGCCCAAGGAACCTCCGAAGAAATCCCCGTCCGTAAGGATCGAGCAGGCGGAGGCGCCTCCGGCCTCGTAAGCGGGCACCACGTCGGCGATATTCGCACCCGGATGCAGCCAGCCTTTGGAGGGGCTTTTACGCTTGAACTCGGCGATAATACCGGAGGGGGATGATTCCAGCGCCGCACGCATGGAACGTGTGTCACGCTCCATACGGTCGCTACCTAGAGCCAATAAGGTCTGTAAGCTTACGGCCTGTTTCTGCCGGGCTACCTCGATGCGCTTATTGGCGATAATATCTTGTAAGATGTCCTTTTTCATAGGATATGTTTCTTTATCTTTGGTTCAAAGATATAAATTTACGGAATGTAGCCAATGCTTTTCCGCTTTCCAATGATTCACGTGCCTCGGCGATACACGTCTCGATCTTCTTCTCTGGACAGATCACTTGGATGGCGAAAGCGGAGTTGGCGATCACGCAGCTCTTTTGGGCCTCGGTAGCCCTGTTCCCTAATACGGCGTCGAAGATACGGGCCGCTTCCTCCGGGGTCTCTCCGCCATCGAGGTCCGCTTCCGTGCAACGTTTGAATCCGAGCATCTCCGGGGTATAAAGCTTCTCTTTCTCCGGCATGGCTACCTTGAAATCGGCCGTGAGGGAGATCTCGTCGTAACCGTCCAAGCTATGTACCACGGCAAAGCGAGTGCCGCTCTCTTGGTACGTATAATTATATAGGCGGAGTAGCGGGAGGTTATATACGCCTAACAATTGGTAAGTAGGCATGACCGGGTTGACCAGCGGGCCGAGCATATTGAAGAAACTGCGCACGCCGAGGCTCTTCCGTACCGGAGCTACCGCTTTCAGCGCCGGGTTGAACAAGGGTGCGTGGAGGTAGGCGATATGGCAGGTATCCATGGAGGTACGTAGCTTATCGATATCGTTCGTGAATTTTACGCCGTGTTGCTCCATCACGTTGCTGGCGCCGCTCACTGAGGTAGCCCCGTAGTTACCGTGCTTTACGACATTGTAACCGGCACCGGCCACTACGAAGCAGGAACAGGTACTGATGTTGAACGTGTTTTTCCCGTCGCCTCCGGTACCTACGATATCGATCGGCTTGTATTCGCTTAGATCTACCGGTACACGCATCTCCAGCAAAGCTTCCCGGAATCCGGTCAATTCCTCTACGGAGATACTGCGCATCAGGAATACGGTGATCAGACTGGCGATCTGGGAATCGTTGTAGCGTCCCTCCGCTATATTCTGGAGGATATTCCGGGCTTCTTCCCGGCCTAGATATTGGTGCTCGAATAATCTGTATAATATTTGCTTCATGTCTGTAATGTGTTGAATGATAAAATATTGCAGTTTTGCGATATTTCTTTATCGAAAAACTTTTGTTTCTCTAGGGGAAAACTCTTGTTTCTTGCTTGAGAAACATTAGTTTCACCATAGAGAAACTGATGTTTCGTTAGGAAGAAACTATAAGTGCCTTAGGAGGTAATTAGCGTTTCAGCCAGTTCTCTATAATTGTCTTCCCTTTGGGTGTCAACACGGATTCCGGATGGAATTGGATACCTCGTACATTGTACTCACGATGGCGCAAGCCCATGATCTGTCCTTCTTCCGTATCGACCGCCGTAATTTCCAGACAATCCGGGAAGTTTTCCTTGGAGACCGCCCAAGAATGATAACGCCCAACACGTATACCCGGTTCCAGTCCCTCGAAGATAGGATCTTTAGCGACAATCCGTATATCGGAGCAAACGCCGTGATGCACGTCGGTAAGGTTTATCAATGTGGCGCCGAATGCCTCGCCGATGGCCTGCTCGCCTAGGCAGACACCTAGGATGCTCTTTGTCGGGGCGTACCGGCGGATCAAGGGGAGGAGGATGCCGGCTTCCTCGGGGATGCCCGGTCCCGGGGATAGTAAGATCTTATCGAAACGCTCTATCTCTTCCAAGGAGATCTTGTCGTTGCGGTGTACCTCTACATCCGCACCCAGTTCCTTCAATATATGTAGCAAATTGTAGGTGAAGGAATCGTAATTATCAAATAATAATATCTTCATTTTATATATATTGTTGTTGTTGTAGAGACGGGGCGTGCCCCGTCTCATCCTTTCAAAATGGTAACTTAAAATACTATCAGACTGTGGGAGACGGGGCACGCCCCGTCTCTACAACCGGATAATCAATTGATTAATTTCTCCGCTAGATCTATCGCCTTCTTCAAGGCTCCCAGCTTATTGTTTACCTCTTGCAATTCACGCTCATCGTTGCTCTTAGCCACGATCCCGGCTCCCGCCTGATAGTAAAGTACGTTGCCACGGCTGACGAAGGTACGGATCGTGATCGCTTGGTTCAAATCACCATCCAGACCGATAAAGCCGATACAGCCGCCGTAAGCACCCCGGTTATGATGCTCGATGTCGGTGATCAGTTGCATGGCCCGTACTTTGGGGGCTCCGCTCAACGTGCCGGCGGGGAAGGTATCGACGTAGGTCTTTACCGGGTCGCTATCGGCGTTGATCTCGCCGCTCACACGGGATACGAGGTGGATGACGTGGCTGTAGTATTGTACCTCCTTATAGAAATCCACTTGCACGTCGTGGGCGTTCCGGCTTAGGTCGTTGCGGGCGAGGTCTACCAGCATCACGTGCTCGGCGTTCTCCTTGGGGTCGGCTAGCAGGGCCTCGGTACGTTGTTTGTCTACCTCGATATTACCGGTACGGAAAGCGGTCCCGGCGATCGGGTCGATGCTGGCGTGTCTGCCCGTTACCTTGCAATGCGTCTCGGGGGAAGAGCCGAAGATACGGAAACCTCCGAAATCGAAGTAGAACAAATAAGGAGAGGGATTGATGCTGCGAAGAGCCCGGTACACCTTGAAGTCGTCTCCCTTGAACGGTTGCTCGAAGCGACGGCTCAATACGATCTGGAAGACATCTCCCCTGAGGCAGTGCTTGATGCCTTGGCGGACCATCGCCTTGTATTCCTCGCCGGTGATCGGGGAGGTCTCGGGACCCGCTGTCTGGAAGTTATAGGAGGCGAAGTTACGGTTCTCGATCAATGTCTCGATTTCTTCCAGCCGGCTAGCCTCGTCCTCTTGGAGCATCTCCACTAGGGTCAACTCGTTCTTGAAATGATTGAAGACAAGGATATACTTATATAATATGTATAGCATATCGGGGGCGTCGTTCTCCTCGTGATGAACTTCCATGACCGGGATGTTCTCGAAATAACGGACGGCATCGAAAGCCGTGTAGCCGAATAATCCGCAGACCTTCTTGTCCGCTCCCTCCACCTTGAAGCGGCCGAGAAAAGCGTTCATCGCCTCCGGTACGTTATAGTCTTCGGTGAGCGGGGTAACCTCACGGGTCTCGTCGGGGAAGGTCGCCGTGCATTCCCCGTTGTTGATACCGATGCTCGCCAAGGGGCGGAGCGCTATAAAGGAAAGGCTATTCTCGTTTCCGTGGAAGTCCGAGCTTTCCAACAGGGCCGATTCCGGGTAGATATCCCGCACTTTCAGATAGATGCTTACGGGAGTGTGAAGGTCGCCCATCACCTTCTTGCTTATCGTTTTGAAAGAATAATTCATGATAATTTATAATTAATGTAGGTGTCCATATCTTTATCGCCACGGCCCGAGACAGTCAGTACCACCACGTCTTCCGGCTTGAAGTTTACCTTGGCCAAGGCTCCCAAGGCATGGGCGCTTTCCAAGGCCGGGATGATTCCTTCCAAACGGGTCAACTCGAAAGCAGCCTCCAACGCCTCGTCATCATCGACCGCTAGGATTTGCGCACGGTGCTCTACGGAGAGGTTCGCGTGGATCGGGCCGATGCCCGGGTAATCCAAGCCGGCGGAAACAGAATAAGGTTCCTCGATCTGTCCGTCCTCGTTCTGCATGACCAAGGTACGTGCCCCGTGGATGATGCCCTCTTTACCCAATTGGATCGTGGCGGCGCTCATGCCGGAGTGGATGCCCTTGCCGCCGGCCTCGGCCAAGACGATCTTCACCCGCTCGTCGTCCATGAAATGATAGATCGTACCGGCGGCGTTACTTCCCCCGCCTACGCAGGCGATCAGGTAATCCGGGTGATCCCTTCCTTCCTTCTCCAGCAGTTGCTTCTTGATCTCCTCGCTGATAACGGATTGCAGCCGGGCTACCATATCCGGATAAGGATGGGGGCCTACCGTAGAACCGATAATATAATACGTATCCGAAGGATGACAGCACCAGTCACGGATCGCCTCGTTCGTGGCGTCTTTCAAGGTCATGTTTCCCGAGGTCACGGGCACGACGGTAGCTCCCAGCATCTCCATCTTCTGTACGTTGGCATGTTGGCGTTCCACGTCTGTCTTCCCCATATAAACGATACATTCCATATTCATCAAGGCACATACCGTAGCCGTAGCCACTCCATGCTGTCCGGCACCCGTCTCGGCGATGATACGGGTCTTCCCCATGCGGCGGGCTAGGAGGATCTGGCCGATCGTATTGTTGATCTTATGTGCTCCGGTATGGTTCAAGTCTTCCCGTTTCAAATAGATCTTGCATCCGTATTTCTCGCTCAACCGTTTGGCCAAGTAAAGAGGGGAGGGGCGGCCTACATAATCACGCAATAACTGATCGAACTCTTCCTTGAAGCTATCGCTCTCCAACACTTGCAGATAGGTATTCTGTAAATTTTCCACGCATTGATGAAGGATCTCGGGAACATAGGCCCCGCCGAACTCACCATAGTAACCATTCTTGTCAACTTGATACGTTTTCATCTTTTATCTATTTTAGTTATTTTCCTTTTGAATTTGCCATAAAAAGAAAAGAGGCCTGCCGCAAGTGCGACAGACCTCTTTATATCTTTATGTAGTGTTTATATATACATACGAGTCTTCGTTCCTTACGACCTTTTGAGTTGTACGGAGCGCCACCACCAATATGTATTTACTACGAATGTTCTCATGACTCTGTTTTGTTATTACGGCAGCAAATATATGGAATCTTTGACAAACAGCAAATAAAATCGTGTTTTTTTTATGAATGAGATAAAAAAGATCAGAAGGTCTATTAAAACTGCTCTATTGACAAATTGTAATTTATTGAGCCTTGTATAGACGTGTATTGGCGTTTTTGGCATTTGTTTTTATTATTTCGAAGAATAATTTGCTTTCAAAATAATAGTTTCTACCTTTGCGGAAACAATAAAAAACGATTAATATTTCTAATATGGATACTAAATTAACTGGAAAAACTCGCATAGAGAGCGATTTGATCGGCGCTCGTGAAATCCCCGCCGAAGCATTATACGGAGTTCAAACCTTGAGAGGAATCGAGAATTTCTCAATCAGTAAATTCCGTTTGAGTGAATATCCTTTATTCATTAAAGGATTAGCTATAACAAAAATGGCGGCTGCCATGGCTAACTTTGAACTAGGCTTGCTTACCGTAGAGCAAAAGGACGCTATCATCGCCGCTTGCGGGGAGATTATCGATGGCAAGCATCACGACCAGTTCCCGGTGGATATGATCCAAGGCGGAGCGGGTACCACTACGAATATGAACGCGAATGAGGTGATCGCCAACCGTGCCTTGGAGCTGATGGGGCATGAGCGAGGTGAATACCAATACTGCTCACCGAACGACCATGTGAACTGCTCGCAATCCACGAACGACGCATATCCGACCGCTATCCATATCGGTATGTATTTTAAGCATCTTCAATTGCTTCCCCATTTGGAGGAATTGATCGCCTCTTTCCGTAAGAAAGGGGAGGAGTTCTCGCGGATTATCAAGATGGGACGTACGCAGTTGGAGGATGCCGTACCTATGACGTTGGGGCAGACCTTTAATGGCTTCGCCAGCATCTTGCAGGATGAGATCGCTCACTTGAATGAGGCCGCCGCCGATTTCTTGGTGGTTAATATGGGAGCTACCGCTATCGGTACGGGTATTTGTGCCGAGCCGGGATACGCGGAGAAATGTATCGCGGCTTTACGTGAGATAACCGGATGGGATATCCGTCTCTCCTCCGATTTGGTAGGAGCTACCTCGGATACTTCTTGCTTGGTAGGCTATGCTTCCGCCATGAAGCGGGTTTGCGTGAAGATGAATAAGATATGTAATGACCTTCGCTTGTTGGCAAGCGGTCCTCGTTGCGGTTTGGGTGAGTTTAACTTGCCTGCTATGCAGCCGGGTTCTTCTATCATGCCGGGTAAGGTGAACCCTGTGATCCCGGAGGTGATGAACCAAATCGCTTATAAGGTAATGGGTAATGAATTATGTGTGACCATGGCCGGGGAAGCCGCCCAGATGGAGCTGAACGCCATGGAGCCGGTGATGGCACAATGCTGCTTCGAGTCCGTGGATTTGCTGATCAATGGTTTCGATACCTTGCGTACCCGTTGCGTGGACGGTATTATCGCTAACGAGGATCGTTGCCGTGAGGAGGTACATCATAGCATCGGCGTGGTGACGGCCTTGAATCCGGTAATCGGCTATAAGAACTCGACCAAGATCGCGAAGGAGGCGTTGGAGACCGGCGTTAGCGTTTATCAATTGGTACTGGATCATGGTATCTTGACCAAGGAGGAATTGGATACGATCTTAAGCCCGGAGAATATGATCAAGCCGGTGAAGTTGGATATCAAGCCTCGCCGTTAATCGAGTCCTATTATATAATGTATACCATTTGTGGACCGTATAGGTGGATTTTTCCATCCTATGCGGTCTTTTTTTAGATTATAATCTCTATCTTTGGACTGACTTAATTCTAATAATCATGATAAATAGACGAGATTTTTTAAAGAATGCGTCCCTTTTCACCTTGGGTGGCCTGATGGCCGGAAAGGTCGGGAGCGCAGATGCGGCTAAACCTGTCACTTCTGAAACGATGGCCGCTAAGACAGTTGGTTTACAAATCTATTCTTTAGGCAAGGAACTTTATGCGGATGTACCCGGTGGATTGAAAAAGATCAAGCAAATGGGGTACACGAATCTGGAATTGGCCGGTTACAAGGAAGGCAAGATCGGCGGTGTAGACATGATGGAATTCAAGAAGATGGTGGATGATGCCGGATTGAAGATCACCAGTTCCCACGTGAATCCTCCGGTACGTGAGTACACGAAGGCCAATCGCTCCCAGATCTCCGAGTATTGGAAGAAGACGGCTGATGACCATGCCAAACTAGGCGTGAAGTACTTGATCCAGCCCGGGCAACCGAGTACCCGTAGCACCGAGGAAACCGCTTTCGTCTGCGAGATTTTTAACGAGGCGGGTAAGATCGTGAAAGCGGCCGGTATTCCTTTCGGCTATCACAACCATGAGATGGAGTTCGCCAAGGTAAATCCGGGTAGTACGGAGGCCAAGCTGGGAAGGCGTGTGAAAGGAGATTGCATCTATGAGTTGTTCTTGAAGAATACTGATCCTTCGCTTGTATTTTTCGAGATGGATGTTTATTGGGCCGTGATGGGACAACAAGATCCGATAGAGTGGTTGAAGAAATATCCGAACCGTATTAAGGTATTGCACATCAAGGACCGTGCTATTCTAGGCGAGTCCGGGATGATGAATTTCGAGAATATATTCCGGCAAGCTTACGCGAATGGAATCAAGGATTATTTCGTGGAGTTGGAGGGTATGCCTGACGGACGTTCCCAGTTTGAGGGCGTGAAAGGCTGCGTGGATTATTTATTGAAAGCACCGTTCGTGAAATAAGTCTTTTGACTCATTAAAAAAACGCTCATGGCGGTAGGATGCTTCCTCCGTTATGAGCGTGTTTGTTCGTAAAGCAGCCATACCAATAAAGGGATATAGTCCTTTAATTTCGTCCGTAATATCTTGAGCGCTTGAGAGATGCGGTATGCGATTGTTTTTGGGGATACGCCTGTCCGCTCGGCGATCTCGTTGTAGGTCATTTCCTCGAAACGGTTCATCTCGAATGCCTTACGGTATTCATCCGGGAGCTCCCGGATGGCCTTGGAGGCCAAGGCCATCAGTTCTCCTATATAAAAATCAGGATTCTCGAATTGCTCTTGGAACTTGGCGTACAGTCTCTCGTGCACTTGTTGCTTAACCTGTATGTGGCTGATCGTATTGAGGCATTTATTGCGGACAATCGTGAAGAGGAGTGATTTCAGAGACATGTCCGCTACTAGGGATTTTCGGTTTTCCCACAGCCACATCATCACGTCTTGTACGATCTCCTCCGATTCTGGTACTGTTACATATTGGGAGGCGAAGGCGCACAATCCCCGGTAATATTGTTTGTACACGGTGTCGAACGCTTGTTCGTCTCCTGCGATAAGTTCTAGTGAAATTCGTTCTGCGTTCTCGTCCACAATAGTGTTTAAGTTTGTTTGGTTGCAAACTTAATGAATAATTCCGGATAAGAGGCATGAATCCCGCTACTTTTTCTTTCCTTGGTTGGCTACGGCTTCCATGAGTTTCTTGATTTCCTCCGGGTCGCCAAGGAAATAATCATTCACGAGTTTTAAGTCATCATCGAACTCGAACACGTATGGAACGGCTGTTGGGAGATTCAGATGAACGATCTCTTCATCGGAGATGTTTTTTAAATATTTGATGATTCCCCGCAAGCTGTTTCCGTGAGCGGCGACAAGGATCTGGTCGGCGGTCCGGAGCGTCGGGAAGATAACCTCTTTCCAATAAGGGAGAATCCGCTCAACCGTATCTTTCAAGGATTCCGTACGGGGCAACTCTTTATCCGGCACGTCTTTGTAGCGGATATCGAAGCGAGGGTTACGAGGGTCGTCTTCCGATAGGGGAAGCGGGGCTATATCGTAACTGCGACGCCAGATCAAGACCTGCTCGTCTCCATACTTTTGGGCGGTCTCGCTCTTGTTCAACCCTTGTAGCGATCCGTAATGTTTCTCGTTCAGCCTCCAGCTCTTCTCCACCGGGATCCAGTCTTGGTCCATGCGATCCAATACACAATTCAAGGTTTTGACGGCCCGTTTTAAATAAGAGGTATAGGCTTTATTGAACACATATCCTTTTTCTTTCAATAGGTTGCCGGCCCTATAAGCTTCGGCCACGCCTTTTTCTGTCAAATCCACATCGGTCCAACCGGTGAACCGGTTCTCTTTATTCCATATACTTTCGCCGTGGCGAAGCAATACGATACTTTTCATAGGTCTTTTTATTTTTATGATTTGTTTTTTTCGAAATCCTCGATGACTTCTTTTAATATAGGTAGATGACTATGTTGTACATCCTTCGCTGCCGTGAGGAAAGTGACAACCGGATGCTTCTCGATCTCTCGTAAGAAAGGAATGAAATCCGGGTTCTGCTTGATCTCCATCCCGTAGCGACCTTGGAATACTTCCCAATGCCTGTCTTTATCCTCGTGGAACCATTGGCGTAACTCCTTGGATGGAGTGATGTCTTTTCTCCATTCGTCAAACTTCGCATCCTCTTTCTTCAGTCCTCTGGGCCATAGCCTGTCGAGAAGAATGCGATAACCATCCGCCTCACTTGGCTCCTCATAAATCCGTTTTAAAAGAATCTTTACCATTAGAAGTCTCATTTTGTGGTAAAACAGTAGAAAGAGGGATATTGTTGAGCCTTTCTTTAGGAACGGTATTTTTGCCATTATTCAATTTTCTTGAAAAAAATCGTTTTTTTGTTTAGTACATCTTTTGTCTCAACTGTATTAATTATAGAAACAAGAAAAAATGGAAATAAACGAAGACATATTGATCCGATACATCAATGGGATGTTGACCGAGGAGGAAGCTGCGGAGGTGAAAAACTGGCGGGCCGCCTCTCTAGAAAACGAGAAACTGTTGGAGCAGGTCTATTTTACAGCTCAAGTGGCAAGTCGCCTAAAAGTCATGCGGACCGTGAACCCGGACGAGGCGTTGTCTCGTTTTAAATCAAGAATCCATAAGAAAGAGAAAAGATTAGCTTTAAGACAAGTGTTAGGTGTTATTCAACGGGCTGCGGCCGTGTTATTCATTCCAGTCTTTCTTTTATCCGCTTATTTGTTCATACAGCAGGGTCAAGGGAACGTGCGTACGCTAGCCGTACGCACGAATCCTGGGGTGGTTTCGGCATTCGATTTACCTGACGGTTCTAAGGTTTGGCTGAATGCCAATAGCGAATTGAGATATCTTTCGGACTTCAATGCGGATACCCGTACGGTGGAATTAACCGGACAAGGATATTTCGAGGTGACGAAGAATGCTCATAAGCCTTTTATTGTGAAAGCGGATAAAGATTACTCGGTAGAGGTGTTGGGTACTTCTTTCAATGTATCCGCTTACAAAGACGAGAGTATGATAGAGACCACCTTGGTAGAGGGATCGGTAAAGCTGAACGTCGTGTCCGGAGGAAAGCGAATGACACAGATGTTGAAGCCAAACGAGAAAGCCGAGTATCAAAAGGGCGCTGGCAAGATCAAGGTGTTCGACGTGAATACCGAATATGACACGGCTTGGAAGAACGGGGAGATTATCTTCAGGAACCATCCGATGGATAAAGTATTGAAAACGCTGGAACGTCATTATCACGTAGTATTCGAGGTAAAAGATAACGAGATACTGAAGTCCATAATAACAGCCCGTTTCAAGGACGAGCAATTGCCTCAAGTATTGGAATACCTGAAATTGGCGTCGGGAATCCAGTATGCGATACATAAACCTACCGTTAAGGACAGTGGATCGGGAACCTCAGTCGTGGAAATATCAAAATGAGAAATAATGTGTAACCTTCTAAAATACGTCTGCCATGAAGAAAGAATAAACAAGGATTAAAAACATACGGAAGAATATTGGCGTATTCTCCCGTACGAAAAGTCAAGAAGAGCTGTTGGCGCAGCTACAAATAACTTTATTATAAATAGTAACACTACAAAAATATGAATAAAATTGTAACCTTAAATGCTTTAAGGGGGAATAGTTATTCTCTTTTTCGAAAAATTCCGTTAATGATCAACATGGGGGTATGCGCATTCTGTTTGGTACCGGCCATGGTTTTCGCAGAGAACACGCATGAAGTCACAGTCTTAAACGCTCAACAACAGACACGAAAAGCAGTCGGTGTCGTTACGGACAAAACGGGCGAGGCTATTATCGGTGCTAACGTAATTGTCAAAGGAACTACCAACGGTACCATCACGGATATGGATGGCCGTTTCGAGTTGGATGTTCCTAACAATGCGACTTTACAAGTTTCCTATATCGGCTTTAATACGCAAGAGATCGTCTTTACCGGACAACCTTCTATCGAGGTTCAATTGGTCGATGATACGCAAGCCTTGGATGAAGTCGTGGTAACCGCTTTGGGTATCAAGCGTGAGAAAAAGGCTTTGGGATATTCTATGTCTGAATTGAAAGGTGAGTCCCTGACGCAAACCCGTGATGCTAACGTGGCCAACGCTTTGGCTGGTAAGGTAGCTGGTTTGCAGATCAAGCAAAATGGTACCGGTGTCGGTGGTTCCTCTCGTATCGTGATTCGTGGTAATAACTCTATTACTGGTAATAACCAGCCGTTGATTGTTGTGGACGGTGTACCTATCGATAACTTTAGCGGTGGTACGGATGACTATTGGGGTAACGGTAACGTGGATAAAGGTTCCGGTATCTCTGATATCTCCCCAGATGATATCGAGAGTATGTCCGTATTGAAAGGCCCGGCAGCCGCGGCGTTGTATGGTAGCCGTGCAGGTAACGGTGTCGTGATGATCACGACTAAGAAAGGTAGCCAGAATAAAGGTTGGGGCGTAAGTATCAATTCGAATTTCACGGCTGAGAACCCGATGCAAACTCCGAAGTTCCAAGATGTATACGGACAAGGTATCGACGGCGCTTTCGATAATAATAAAGCGACGAGTTGGGGTGCCGTTATGGATGGTTCTCCTAAGGATATGGCGATGGGATCTCATCCCTATGCGGCTAGAGATAATAATCTGTACAAGGACTTTTTGCGCACTGGTACCACTTGGACGAATAGCGTGGATTTGAGTAAGAGCTCCGAGGATATCACTTTCCGTGCCGGTGTGACACGCTTGGATAATAAGGGGGTTGTCCCGAATAGCGGAATGGATCGTACGTCTATTAATTTGCGTTCTACGGCTAAGCTGTCTAAATGGTTATCGGCTGACGTGAAGGTCAATTATGTAAGCCAGCATACGAACAACCGTGTGAAATTAGCGGGCGACCCGGATAATATCTTCCTTAACTATTTAAGTATGCCTCGAAGTGTGGGCTTCTCTGACTATGACGCCTATAAAGATAATGATTGGAAACGTGCGGACGGAAAGCCCGCTGGTTATCTGATCGACACAGGAGCCAACGCCAATAACCCGTATTGGTCCGCTTACCGCAATACGAACAAGGATAAGAAAGACCGTTTTATCGGATTCGCGGCCTTGGATTTCACGTTTACGGATTGGTTGAGCTTGAAGCTTCGCTCTGGTATGGATAATTACACCATCCAGTATGAGACGATTCGTGCGACAGGTAACCCGTATTGGGAGAACAACGGTAGCATGACTGCCAATATGGAGAAATTCACCGAGATCAACTCCGATTTCTTATTGACTGCTAAAGGCAACTGGGATCGATTCGGTATCGTAGGTACGGTAGGTGGTAATATGATGTACCGTAATTCTACATGGTACAAGGAATCATCCGGTGAGTTTGTGATTCCCGATTTCCATGCGATCGCCAACGGTAAGACACATGGTGGTGAGTATACTCGCAACCGTAAACAAATCAACTCGCTATATGCTACGGCATCATTGTCTTGGGACGACTATTTGTATTTGGACTTAACCGCTCGTAATGACTGGTCTTCAACACTTCCGAAAGACAATGACTCTTATTTCTACCCATCGGTAGGTGTTAGCTGGATTTTCACCCAAATGTTGAATAAGATGGGGCATAACACGGGTATTCTTTCTTTCGGTAAGATCCGTGCGTCTTGGGCTCAGGTAGGTAATGATACGGACGCTTATATGCTGCGTGACTATTATAATATCAGTTATGATATTAAAGGGGGTATTTTTAATGCCAGCAACGAGGATTGGATGGCAAATCCAAATTTAAAGAATGAGACGATCAACTCTTGGGAGTTAGGCCTTGAGTTGAAGGCGTTTGAGAATAGGGTTGGTGTCGACGTAGCGTATTATAAAAAGAACGCCAAAGACCAGATCTTAAAGATCGATGTTCCTTCCGCTACAGGGTTCAAGAAAAAGATGATCAACGCCGGTAATATTGAGAATAAGGGTGTAGAGGTTGCGTTTAACGCTACTCCTTATATCTCCGAGAGTGGTTTCCAATGGGATACTCAGTTGAACTGGTCAAAGAATATCAACAAGGTAATTTCATTGACAGATGATACGAAAGAGCAGATCCTTAGTGACGCATCAGTAAGTTTCTTGAAGATCGTCGCTCACGAGGGTGGAGCCTATGGAGATATTTACGGTTACGCTTATCAACGGGATGATAACGGCAACATTATTATCGGTGCTGATGGTGTTCCTTTGAGAACGGACGATATGGTATTGTTGGGTAACAACCAGCCGAAATGGATGATGGGTTGGAGCAATACCTTGTCATATAAGAATTTCGTGTTGAACTTCATGTTCGATATGCGTTATGGCGGTGATGTGTATATGGGATCTATCCGTGCGGGTGCTTCATCCGGTAATTTAGAGATGACGTTGGATGGTCGTGATGGTATGGTTGTTCCGGGGGTATTGGCCGATGGTACTCCCAATACGAAAAGCATTACGGCTCAAGCTTATTGGAATGGTCTTTCTAGCAATAACGTGACAGAGGCTTATATGTACGATGCGACAAACATCCGTTTACGTGAGTTGAGTTTGGGTTATAATTTCCCGAGAACGATGTTGGCGAAAACTCCATTTACTTCCGCTCGCTTGAGTTTCGTGGCTCGTAACTTGTTCATGATTTATAGTAAGACAAAGGGATTCGACCCGGAGGCTGCTTATACATCTGGTAACGCTCAAGGTATCGAGTACGGTTCTATGCCTACTATGAGAAGCTTAGGTTTCAATATTAATCTGGCATTTTAATGAAACATAAATCTAAAAATGGAATTATTATGAAAAGTAGTATAAAGATATTAGCAGCTTGTTCGTTTATGATGCTGGGTGTGACTAGTTGCGACCTGACAGGTATAAATGAGAACCCGGATAAGCCGACAGATGATGTAAATTACAATATGAACGAACCTCGATTGGCCTCTACGCTACGTGGTGGGATGATTATCGATGGTGATGTGGAACAACGCTTGAAGCCTTTGCAAATTGATTTCTACTCTCAAATGTTGATCGATGGCGGTGGCTGGGCAACTAAGAATTATATCCAAAATGACGAGTGGAACAATTTAACATGGCAAGCGTATCTGACACAGATTTCCTCTATCAATATCGTGATCCGTAGTTTGATGGAAAAAGATAAGGACTTATATGCTAATACGATCGCTTTCGCTCGTATCTGGCGTGTGTATATCCATAGCCAGGCTGCGGATAAGTTTGGTCCGATGCCTTTCCCGGCCTATGCTACCGTAGAAGATAATCCTCCTTATAAATCGGTGAAGGATATCTATTATGAATATTTCACGGAATTGGATGAGGCGTTGAATAGCTTCAGCGATAGCGCTGAGCCTATATTCTCGGATGCAGGTATCGACTTGGTCTATAAGAATGACGTTTCTCTTTGGAAAAAATTTGGAAACTCCTTGCGTCTTCGTTTCGCTGTTCGTCTATCTGAGGTGGATCGAGAGAAATGTGTCGCTGAGGCAAATGCCGCTTTGACATCCCCTTGTGGCTTGATCTCAAGTAAGGCCGATAACGCTTATATGCCTCCAAAAGCGGATGGTTCTTGGGGACAAGACTATAACTATACGATGTTCCAGATTACTTGGAGCGGTCCGATCTGTATGTCCAAGTCATTTGAGAAATTAGTGACTAATATCGGTAATATCGATTGGCCTGCCGGCGTGGTAAACCAGACATCCGGAGTTGCGGTATCGAATGTACATCCCGCTAAGGTAGACCCTCGTGCCCCGAAGATGTTCCAGCCGGGTATTGAGAATGGTGATTGGAAGGGTTTGGTATACGGTGCGAAAGCCGAGGAGGCGAATACTGGTATTTATCAGTCTAAGCAATGTGCAGAGATGGGCTTTATTATTAAGGATGGTGCTCCGTATAAATCTCGTCCTTATGACATGTTCCTTTCTGAGGAAGTTGATTTCTTGAAAGCTGAGTTGTTCGCCCGTAATTTGGTCGCCGGTGATGCTAAAGCTGCTTACGAGGCAGGTGTACGTGCTTCCTTCGAGACTTGGGGTGTATCGGGTGATGTTGAGGAGTATTTGGCTTCCACGGAAAAGAATGAGGCTGGTACCAGTGCGAAATATGACGATCAACAAGGCGCGGGCAATACGGCTTTAGAAAAGATCATCACGCAGAAATATATCGCCGGACTTCCAGATTTGGCGCAGGAAGCTTGGAATGACAAGCGTCGTTTGAACTTGCCTCGTTTGGATGTGGCTGTTTATCGAGATCAAGCTGTATACAATAATAGTGATACAAATATCTTGAATCCTCAAAATTTCATCAAACGTATGAAATACCCGATGAAAGAGCAATTGGTAAATGCTGCTGAATATGAGAAAGGCAAATCCATGTTAGGTGGGAAAGGTGATGTGGTTTCGACCCCGATTTGGTGGGATAAGAATTCCAACTATTGCACATCTTCTAAATAAACAGACAGACAGATTGATTATATTGGGCTTTAACAGAAGTTGATGGTTATTCTCGTTTGGAGATACTTATCTGCGAAGAACAGTACTCCAAACGAGAATTTTTTGTAATAATTGAATAGTATTAGATAATAATTCTTACATTTACCCATGATAAATTGTGTGTGTAAATTATGAAATTATATATTTATATCTTCATTCTACTATTATTATGTATATTCCCGCTGGACGCCCAACAGGAACGTTCGGAATCCTATATTCGTATCTCCGCTCCGGTTAGCTTGGCAGGCGCTTTGGATGAGATCGAGAGCCAAACCAATTATTCTTTTATTTATGACGCTCAGGTGATCAATTTATCGGAGAAAGTGCGTAAACCTTTATCCGGGCGTTCGGTTTTCGAGATCTTAAATTTATTGTTTAAGAACACGGAGATCGTCTATACGGTCATGAATGACCAGATCATCTTGAATAAGAAAGAGGCGATAATCCAAATGCAACAAAAGCTGGATGGTAAGGTAAAAGGTATCGTGACCGACCACAAAGGAGAGCCTATTGCTTGCGTGAATGTGGTGGAGAAAGGAACGAGAAACGGTACGATTACGGATATGGATGGCAGCTTTGTCTTGGAGCTTCCCGAGGAGGCTACTTTGGTTTTTTCTTATATCGGTTATCGTTCACGGGAAATTGAGTATGAGGGGCAATTGTCATTGAATGTGCAGTTGGAGGATGACGCCCAGATTTTGGACGAGGTAGTCGTTACGGCTCTTGGTATCGAGAAGAAAGAATCTTCCTTGCCTTATGCCACCCAGTTAATCACAGGTGGGGAATTGGTAAGGGCCAAGGATTTTAATTTTATGAGTACGCTTTCCGGAAAGATGGCCGGACTCCAGATTAACCGGACTTCCGCCGGTCTGGGTAGCTCGTCCCGGGTGATTATTCGAGGTAGTCGTTCCGCGTCCGGAAATAACCAGCCTTTGTATGTGATAGACGGTGTCCCGATCTTGAGCATTAGCAGTGAGCAAGCCTTGACAACGATCGGAGGTACGGCCGATGCCGGCAACCGGGATGCGGGAGATGGTATCTCTAATCTAAATCCCGATGATATAGAGAGTTTGAGTGTCTTGAAAGGGGCTTCGGCCTCTGCGTTGTATGGGGGACAAGCGGCGAACGGTGTGATCTTGATCAAAACGAAAAAAGGTAAGGCCGGGGTACGGAATATTCATTTCTCCTCGTCGCTGACTGTCGATCAAGCGATCAGTCTCCCCAAGTTTCAGAATGAGTTTGGACGGATGGAAGGGGCGGAAACTTGTTGGGGAGACTGGGCTTCTCTTCCGGTCTATGACCCTGTCGGCGATTTCTTCCAGACGGGTATTACCGCTATTAACTCATTGATATTTACGGCAGGGAATAGCCATGTGCAAAATTATTTCTCGTATGCCAATACGACCGCACGGGGTATCGTTCCTAAGAATAATTTAAGCAAGCATAATTTTAATCTCCGTGAAAGTTCTTCTTTCTTTGATGATCGTTTGATCTTGGAGGGGCAGGTAAACTTGATACTCCAAACAATCAAAGGAAAACCTACGGCCGGGGGATTTTATATGAACCCGTTACAAGGTTTATACACGTTTCCTAGAGGGATGGATATGGCGCCTTATAAGGAGAACTTTGAGGTATATAACGAGAAACGGAATATGAACGTCCAGAACTGGTATACTACGATTACTGATTTTGAGCAAAATCCTTATTGGTTGGTCAACCGTACGGAAAACGAGGACAAACGTGCCCGTGTGTTGGCGTTGGCTTCCGCTAGTTTCAAGGTAACAGATTGGCTTACGTTACAGGGCCGTGGAAATATCGATTATGTGAATGATAAGTATCAGCAGGAAATATACGCTTCTACCTCTCCGGGTATCGCCGGTGAGAACGGGCGTTACATTTATTACACCTACCAGACTACGTTGCTCTATGGGGACTTGATGGCCAAATTGAATAAAAGCTGGGATGATTTCTCCTTGAACGCCGCTATCGGTACGAGCATAACGGACACACGCACCAGTGCGTTGAGGCTGGATTCGAAAACGGCTTCCTTGTATTATCCGAATGTCTTTACGATCGCTAATATTAACATGTCGTCCAGTGCCTACATTGAGGAGTCGGATGACGCGCGCCGGCAAATGCAATCCTTTTTTGCTATGGCGCAGTTGGGATATAAGGAAAGCCTTTACTTAGATGTGACCGCACGTAATGACTGGTCATCTACCCTTGCGTTTACGGAACGTAAATCAAGAGGTTTTTTCTATCCTTCAGTCGGTCTTTCTTGGATTATCCCTAAATCCTTCTCGATGCCATCCTTGATATCTTTTGGGAAAGTACGGGCTTCTTGGAGTAAGGTGGGTAATGATATACCCTTATTCGTTAGCAATACGGTAGGCCATATCGCCGCGGGCGGGATTCCCCAGCCGAATGATACGGCTCCGTTCGGTACCTTGAAGCCGGAGATGAGCAGCTCTTTTGAGATAGGTACCGAATGGAAATTCTTTGATTATCGTATGGACGTGGATCTTACGTTCTATAAGACCAATACGAAAAATCAACTCTTCTCTTTGCCTTCTTCCGCTGGAGCCGCATACAAGTATTATTTTGTGAATGCGGGAAATATACAGAATATGGGAGTGGAATTGACGCTTGGTGCGGTTCCTATCTTAACGAATCAGTTTAAATGGAATACGACACTCAACTTTTCCCGGAATAAAAATGAAGTAAAGAAACTACATGATGATTTGGCTAGCTTTATTCAAGGAGATGAAGGATTCTCCTCTAGCTATACGATGCGTTTGGTGGAAGGTGGCTCGTTTGGTGATATCTATGGGAAAGCTTTTGAGCGGGATAAATATGGCGCGATCGTGTATGGTCGGGACGGCTTGCCCCAAGAGATCGGCAGCGGGAATACGGCTAAGGTGGGGAATTGCAATCCGGCGTTCTTATTGGGTTGGGGAAATAGTTTCACGTATAAGGATTTCTCGTTCTATTTCTTGATTGACGGGCATTTTGGGGGAGATGTACTGGCCCAGACTCAGGCTGTGCTTGACCAAACGGGAGTGAGTAAGGTTTCCGGAGAGACCCGTACGATGGGGTATGTGGATTTGGAAGGGCATCATATTTATAACATAAAAGGATTTTATGAGCAGGTGGGAGGACGAAACGGTGTGACTGAATATTATATGTACGATGCTACCAATATCCGTTTGCGGGAGTTATCTTTGGGATATACGCTACCGAAGAGATTGTTGGGAAGGAAACAATTTGTTAAAAAGGCGGAACTGTCTTTTGTCGCCCGGAATCTGTTCTTTATTTATAAAAAGGCTCCATTTGATCCGGATGCCGTCCTTTCGGCGAGCAATAGCAATCAAGGGATCGATATATTCGGGATACCGACTACGAGAAGTGTCGGCTTTAATGTGAAACTTTCATTCTAAGCGTATGAAGACGAGATTTCTGAATAAGATGGCAGGTCTGTTGGCCGTATTACTCCTTTTTTCCTGTACGGGTAAATTCGAGGAGTATAATACCGATAATACGGGTTTTACCGATGAGCAGAAAACGTATGATTATAATACGTTCGGTGTCTGGCTAAAGGTAGTCCAGATGGGGATTTATTTTAATTATGATTGGGGGAGTGGCAAGAACTGGCATTTCCAGACGATGCAAAATCTGAACGCGGATATGTTTTCCGGTTATATGCATGATTTTAAACCCTTCAACGCCGGATTGGGAAATACGGTCTATAATTTGCAGGATGGCTGGAATGGCACGATGTGGGATAATACGTATGGATATATCATGACGGAGATAAAGCAGACGGAAGATCATTCCCGTGATAAATATCCGGCTTTCTATGCGATCGCTAAAATACTGAAAGTAGAGGTCATGCATCGGATCTCGGATTATTATGGCCCGATCGTGTATACGAAGTTCGGGGAGTCGGATGCCGGGGTAATGCCGGATTCCCAGAAAGACGCTTATTATGCTTTTTTCCGGGATTTGGGGGAGGCTATTCACCTGCTGTCTGAATATGATGGAGAGGAAACCTTTTCTCGTTTCGATATGATTATGCCGGCGAATTACAGGACGTTTGGGGAATGGATGCGTTTCGCCAACTCATTACGTTTGCGCTTGGCGATTCGTATCGCTATGGCCGACCCTGATAAGGCGAGGGATGAGGCGCATAAGTCGCTGACACATCCAGCCGGTTTGTTGGAGGAGGCTTATGAGGTCGTCGCAGTTTCTACCGCCGGAACCGGCTACTCGAATCCGCTAGGGGAGATCAATAAGGCGTGGGGAGAGGTTTTTATGAACGCTAATATGGAATCGATCCTTAAGGGATATAAAGACCCTCGGTTATCTCGTTATTTTGAGCCTGCTACCGGACAGGGATATTCCGGGGAGTACCGGGGAATCCGGCAAGGGACAGGATTTAATCATTCCCGCTATAGTGAGCATTCGAGAAGCACGATTACCCAGAAAACGGACGCTATCTTAATGACGCCCGCGGAAGTTTGGTTCTTACGTGCGGAGGCAGCCTTGCGGGGCTGGTCCGGGGAGGACGCCGGGACTTGCTATGAGCAAGGCGTACGATCATCGTTCAGCCAATGGAGGGTAGGAGAGGCCAATGCTTATTTGCGGAGTGATCATGTAGCCGCCGATTTCGTGGATACGTTTACTCCCGAGTATTCGGCGAAGGCGCTTTGCTTGGTGTCTCCGGCATGGGATGAAGAAGCCTCTAGGGAGACCAAGCTGGAGAAGATTATTACCCAAAAATGGATCGCTTGTTACCCCGAGGGCTGTGAGGCTTGGGCGGAGCAGAGGCGTACCGGTTATCCTCGTTTGTTCCCGGTTTTGGTGAATAAAAGCAATGGAAAGATCGATACGCGAACGATGATTCGTCGCTTGAATTTCCCGGTTAGCATTATTTCCGGTAACCCGGCTCAGTATTCCGCCTTGTGTGAGTATCTGGGAGGTCCGGATACCGGAGGTACTCGTTTATGGTGGGATACCGGAGTGAATTTTCGTGATTAACGACTAATTTTTCCTCTTCCTGCCAATATAATACCGAGATTCCCCTAAAAAATACTACCTTTGACATCGAAAATTATAAAAAAAGGGTTTTATGTCTTTAAAACGTTTTGGTGTCTCTTTGGAAGACAATCTGTTGGAATCATTGGATCAATATGTGAATGAGAATGGTTTCGCCAATCGTTCGCAGGCGATTCGTTTTCTGATAGAGAAGAATGTAGCCGAACGTAAATGGCAATGCAACCATATCGTAGCCGGGACGATCGTGATCATGTATGACCAAGTCAAGAAAGAGATCTCATTGAAAATCACGGGTATCCAACAAAATTATAAGGATGTGATTTTGTCGTCTTCCCAGTATTATATCAATCAGAATTTTTGCTTGCATATAGTGACGGTGATGGGAACGGCTCACCGCTTGACAGAATTGTCGGATAAGTTGACGACAATCAAAGGCATTAAGCATGGTAAGTTGGTGATGAGCCGGGCGGATTAATGCTTTTTTTTGCGGGCTTGGTAACACGTTTTTTGGTAAACGTGCCACTACGGGATGTTTAAAATGATAAATATTATAGATGTAAGTAGTATATGAGAAAAGAACTTTTACTAGTTTCCGGACTGTTGATAGGCTCCATGGCGTTTGCGATAGATCCGGCAGAGATTGACAGTCTGATCAATTTGAAAGGGGTGGTGGTTTCCGCCAACAAGATCCATGTGAACCGGAACAGTGTGCCATTATCTATCTCGGTCATCGAACGGGAGGAGATTGAGGCTAGCAGTGAATCGGCGTTGCTTCCCGTATTGTCGGAGCGAGTACCCGGGCTGTTTGTCACGGAAAAAGGGATTACAGGTTTCGGCGTTTCCGAGGGAGCGGCCGGGACGGTTAATATCCGGGGTGTCGGACAGGGTAATAAGGTCTTGATGTTGTTCGACGGACAGCCTCAATGGGCCGGTATATTCGGCCATTCGCTTCCGGATACCTATGTGGCTTCGGACGTGGAAAGGGTGGAGGTGATCCGTGGTCCGGGTGCCTTATTATACGGTTCGAACGCTATGGGAGGTGTCGTGAATATCATTACCCGCCAGCATAATCAGCCGGGACGACGTACACAAGCCCGTATCATGTACGGCTCGTATAACACCCAGAAGTATATGATTAATAATGGGTACAATATCGGTAACTTTAGTAGTTATATCTCATTGAATCATGACCGCACGGATGGACATCGTCCGGATTCGAAGTTTCATATCACGAATGGTTTCGCTAAGTTAGGATATAAGATTGATGATCATTATAAGGTGACGGGAGACGTAAGCTTAGCTAAGTTCAAGAACCAGAACCCGGGAGAGATAACAAATCCGCTTATCGATAATATAATGAATATCCTGCGAGGTACTACCTCCTTCGCTTTAGAAAATAATTACGGGAAGACAAGTGGTGCCCTTCGTGCTTTCTACAACTGGGGCCATCATAGGATTGATGATGGGTATAATCCGGGCGGGACGCCTAATCCTTATCTGTTTTATTCGGACGATCATAACGCCGGTTTCTTGCTTTATCAGTCTTTCCGCTTGGTGAAAGGGAATAGTTTTACGGTCGGTATCGATTACAAGAACTGGGGTGGTAACGCATGGCAGGATAGTATCAATGGCAACCAGAATGAGTTGGTGAATAAGACCGTAAACGAGGTAGCCGGATACGTTATCATGCAGCAGGATCTATTTGACAAGGTAAGTTTGAACGCCGGAGTTCGTTATGAGCATAACAGTATCTTCGGCGGCGAGTGGATTCCGCAGGCCGGCTTCACGGTACGTCCGTTCGAGGGAAACGTGATAAAGGCTTCTTTGTCGAAAGGCTTCCGGAGTCCGAATATACGGGAGATGTACATGTTCCCGCCTCAGAACCCAGATTTGAAACCGGAGCGCATGATGAACTACGAGGTATCCATCGGACAGACATTCTTGGATGGCAACTTGTTTACGGAGTTGACCGCCTTTTTTATCGACGGGCAAGATATGATCGAGACGACACGTATAGACGGACGCCCTAAGAATGTCAATACGGGTACTTTTACCAATAAAGGTATCGAGTTCGATTCCCGCTACCAGATTCTCAAGAATTTAAGCCTCGATATGAACTATAGCTATTTGCATACGAGCAAGGCCCTGCTGGCGGCTCCGGCGCATAAGTTTTTCGCTGGCGTGATGTATGCCCCGGGACGTTTCACTTTCAACGTGAACGTACAATCCATTTTCGACCTTTATATCAATACGGCGGACAAGGTGAAAGAGGATTACACGGTTCTGAATGCGAAGGCAGCCTACCGTTTCGGTACACGTGATAAAGGCTTGAATCTATTTGTCAAAGGAGAGAATTTAACGGCTACCCGTTATTCCATCAACGAAGGATTCCCGATGCCGAAGGCGATATTCATGGGAGGTATAGATGTTACTTTCTAGCGTGGGTAGAAAAAGAACTTCCTCGAATACTCATATCTCCTTGAATTTTATGTCTACTTTCTAATATTTGTTTTATCTTTGCTTCATCAGAGTTTATTTGATTTTGATTAAAAGAATAAAACGTTATATATATGGATGTGAAAAATGATTTGGGTGGAGGAAAGCCCACGTTGCTAATCGCGGAGGATGAGGAAAGTAATTATTTACTTCTGAAGACCATTTTACATAAATATTGTAATTTGATCCGTGCTAAAACTGGTTTGGAAGCTTTGGCTCTCTTTAAGGAAAACGAGGTGGACTTGATCTTGATGGATATAAAAATGCCTGAGATGACGGGTATTGAGTCCTTGAAAGAAATCCGTAAGCTATCGAAAGATATCCCCGTAATCATGCAGTCAGCTTATGTATTCGACTCTGATATGGAAGCCGCTAAAGAAGCCGGGGCTTCCGGTTTTATCACGAAGCCGATCAATCTAAAGGTATTGAAAAATACGATATCGCAGTATTGTTCGTCAATCGTATGGTAAGGATTTATTAAGATGTTTTAGATTTGTATAAACGGCATTTTGCCGTATTTTTTGTTATTTTTGTAGAAAATCGTCAAGAGGACGCTTTACAAATGTATTCTAATCTACAAAAATGGCATGCTTATGATAAAAAAAGAACATCTTGTATCCGACATTTCTAAACTGAAAAAAGTATATAACCAGAGCTTCCCTTGGTTGGTGACCTTAGCGGAAGAAAGCGAGAACGCAAAGTATTTTAAGGATGCTTTGCGTTCTCTTATTTTATCCCGGCTCACGGAAAAGGAAAGTACCCAAGAAAACGTAGGAATGGCGGTGGCGATGCGTATCCTTCTTTTGATTGAGCATGATGATACTTTCGTGGACGAGCTGTCTACGGGCGAGCGTCTTCCGGTGCGGACGGTCACTTATCTTTGGCAGTTCCTGACCGGCCATTTGGAAAATGAGGTCTCTCCTGATTTATTTATCGACCTATACCATCAGTTTGATTTATTGGAACATCCGGTTGAGATCCTGCCGGACCGGGCATTGGTGAAAAGGCAGATGAACCGTTGGCCGACCGGACTCGGCCCGGAGGTGATCGCTATCCGTGAGAGGAACAAGGAGCGTATCATCGCTTGCTTGATCAAGAAGATAGAAAGACGCCATAGCCTTTCGTCACGTTTTCAGTTCGCCGAGGGCATCTCCTATGAGGAGAAAGAGGCTCGGGTACGTGAGTGGTGGAATACTGCTCGTTTCCATTTGTCGATGGCGATCAAGAGTCCTACGGAATTGAACTTCTTTTTGGGATATTCCCTGTCGGATGAGACGATGAGCTTATTGGCCCGTGCCAAAAAGAAGGGGATGCCCTTTTTTGTGACTCCTTATTATCTTTCCCTATTAAATATAGAACATGAGGGGTATGATGACGCTACGGTGCGATCGTACATCATGTACTCGAACGAGCTGGTAGATACGTATGGAAGCATTAAGGCGTGGGAAAAGGAAGACATGGTCGTCGCCGATGAGCCGAATGCGGCGGGCTGGCTATTGCCGGAGGGACATAATATACACCGGAGGTATCCGGAGGTGGCGATCTTGATCCCCGATTCGATGGGGCGTGCTTGCGGTGGATTGTGCGCTTCTTGCCAGCGCATGTATGATTTCCAGAGCGAGCGGTTGAATTTCGATTTCGAGGCCCTGAAGCCTAAGGAGAGTTGGGACCGGAAGTTACGTCGTCTGATGCGTTATTTCGAGGAAGACGCCCAGCTACGGGATATCCTGATAACGGGCGGGGATGCCTTGATGAGCCAGAACGCTACCTTGCGTAAGATATTGGAGGCGGTATATAAGATGGCGGTGCGGAAACGGAAGGCGAACGAGAGCCGTTCGGAGGGCGAGAAGTACGCCGAGCTGCAACGGGTACGGCTAGGTTCCCGGTTGCTGGCTTATCTTCCGCTGCGTGTGACCGACGAGTTGGTCGGTATATTGAGGGAGTTCAAGGAGAAGGCTTCCGCTATCGGTGTGAGCCAGTTCTATATACAAACGCATTTCCAGTCTCCACTGGAGGTGACACCGGAGGCGAGGCACGCTATCGAGGCGATCTTGGCGGCGGGCTGGACGATCACGAATCAGTTGGTTTATACGGTCTCGGCTTCCCGTAGGGGGCATACGGCGAAATTACGGCAGACCTTAAACGCCCTTGGGGTGGTTTGCTATTATACGTTCTCCGTGAAGGGATTCCGGGAGAATTATGCGGTTTATACCCCGAATAGCCGCTCGTTGCAAGAGGCTCGTGAGGAGAAGATCTTCGGGCAGGTGCCGGAGGAGAAACAGGCGGAGTTGTATGATATGATCCGTAACCAGCGTCCTTTAGGCAAGTGCTTGGTTCGTTTCCTGAAGGAGAACGGGTTGCTGTTCGCCGGGACGGATCGTAACGTGTTGAACTTGCCCGCTATTGGTAAGAGCATGACTTTCCATACCATTGGACTGACTTCCGAGGGAAAGCGGATTCTTAAGTTCGATCACGACGGGAGCCGTCGGCATAGCCCGATTATCGATCAAATGGGTGAGGTCTATATCGTGGAGAATAAATCCGTGGCCGCTTACCTTAGGCAATTGAAGGAGATAGGCGAGGATGTCAATGAGTACCGTACGATCTGGAATTATTGCGAGGGAGAGACCGAGCCTCGTTTCAGTATTTATGAATACCCGGCTTATCCCTTTAAGGCCACGGACCGAATGACTAATCTTGAATTATGAATTCTATCCTCATGTGTTTGCCTTGGTTTCGTATATTTTGCTTAATTTTGTTTCATTGAATTTAGAAGGATATGATACAGAACGAAAGAGAAATCAGGCATGAGCTTGTGTTACAGGCCGCACGCCGCATGATGACAGCCGCTCGCACGGCTCCTAAAGGCAAGGGTATTGATATCATAGAGATAGCGATGGTGACGGATGGGGATATCTTGCGCCTGTCCGATGAGATGATCCGGATAGCGGCCGAGACCGGATTCAAGTTCCTGCTTCGTGACGCCGAGAATATAAAGAGTGCCGACGCCGTGGTGATTATCGGTACCTCCCAGAAAGTACAAGGCTTGAACTGCGCCCATTGCGGTTTCGATACCTGCGTGGAGAAGCCGGATTTGGTTCCGTGCGCTATTAATTCCGTCGATCTGGGTATCGCAATCGGCTCGGCTTGCGCTACGGCGGCGGACTTGCGTGTGGATACCCGTGTCATGTTCAGCGCCGGCTTGGCGGCCCAGCGATTGGGGCTGTTGGAAGACTGTAAATGCGTGATGGCGATACCGGTCAGCGCCTCGTCGAAGAACCCGTTTTTTGATCGTAAACCGAAAGAAGAACCGAAAAACTAGAAACAAATGAGTGACTCTATTCTAAAATTCGCGAATAAGCTGGAGATACGTTATTCCTTTAATAATAAATCCAATTATATGGATGCCATGACCAAGCACCGGTGTGAGAAGGAGATTCTTACGCTGATACGTTCCTTGGCGGATATGCTGGACGTGAAGCTGACGGTTTACAACGAGCCTTACGATAAGGAGGGTGGTTTCCGTGAGAAGCTGGGCGTGGCCGGGGAGAGTAGCCGCTCTATCTCTATCGTGTTGAACTTGGTGATGCAGATATTGACCCGTCCTTCCTTGTCGGTAGGTGGACAACCGCTGATGGATCGTACGCCGGCGGACGAGGAGGAGATGCAGCGTGAGCTGTTCAAGTTACGCCGTGAACTACGGCTGAAGACTCCGGGGGCTACGCCTTCACACCGCTTGATCGACCTGTTGAACGCCTCGCCCCGTTTCTGTAAGTGTAAGTCTAATTTCTACGAGGCTTTGAAAGGGTATCCGAAGGTGACGAAAATCTCGGTACGTGAGTTGAACGAGAAGGATCGCAACCGTTCCGGTTCGCTGGAGGTGAAACGGGACCAGTTCGATTATTTTATCTTGCGTAGCGACGATCTGCCTACGGTCAAGGATAATAAGGCCACGATAGAGATCATCTCGCCGGTACTGAAAGATAGTAAGTATCGGTGGAAAGGTATCTACAACAAGGGAGGCGAGACGATCGATTTCTATATGCAAGATGAGGATTTCAAGAAACAGATGTTCGAGGACAAGATCTCGTTCACGAGCGGTATGTGCATCGATTGCGTCTTGGAGATCGCCCGCCGTCTGTCGGAGCTAGGAGAGGTGGTCAACGTGAGCTATACCGTGACTACGGTGATACGTACCCGTTTCGATAAGATGGAGATCGTCACCCCTCAAGGCAAGCGGCATCTTCGTAAACTGGAAGCCGCGAAGAAACAGCTTACGCTGGATTTGTTCGGCTAATCCGATTGCCGTATTCCCATCGCTCCCAAGCACTACAGTGTTTCTACTTGAACACAGTAATATTCATCAGCGAACACAATAGTATTCAATCCCGGACACAATAGTCTTTTTGCTTTGAATACTATTGTGTTTTCACATAGAGGATCTGTACGTCTTATTTATTCTTCTCCAAGCTTATCTTGTAATAGTTTGGGATTATTACGGCAATCCCAAACCGCAACGATATGACAGGTATCTTTCTCGTGGAAGTAAATTAATTTTATTTTTACCATGTTTCGGCTTCTTTTACTAGGTCGTCGTGACTTTGTCCTAGGCCTTGGCGGGCATCTTGTACACCTTGGCGTACACGTTGTGTCAATTCGCCAACGTCATATTTACAAGGGCTGTCCCGTTCGACTTTATTTCGCAGCTGGCACAGATATTTTTTCAGCTGTGTCATCGCCTCTTCGTTATCTAGCAGGAAATTAAGATTCTCGAAGATGTCTGCCCTTAATTCCATCGTTGTCATACGGATCCTCCTTATTCTTTAAATGAGTACTGTGAGCAAAGATAATGTTTATCCATTTAATTTACCGTATATTTCCTCGGATAATTGAATGCGATCGCCAATAAGGCGCCTGCTCCCAATAGATATGGGTAGTAAAGATATTGCATGATCTCGATAGGGGAGACATGCCCGAGTCCGGCGGCCATCAACATCTGGGCGCCGTAGGGGATGATTCCCTGTATGAAGCAAGAGAAGATATCCAATAGGCTGGCGCTGCGGCGGGGATCTATCTTGAACCGGTCCGCTATATCCTTGGCGATCGGGCCGGCCATGATGAGGGCGATCGTATTGTTGGCCGTGCAAAGGTTGGCGAAGCTCACCAAGGCCGCTATGCTCATCTCGGCCCCCTTGGAGGAATGGATGCGGGAGGTAAGCTTGCGGATGATCCAGTCGATACCCCCGTTATAGCGGATCATCTCCAACATGCCTCCTGCCAGAAGCGTCACGATAATCAGCTCGCCCATATTGGTGATACCTAATCCCATGGAGGCGTTCCAGCCCCAGATATCGAAGCTACCGGTCCACAAACCTACTATACCGGACAGGACGATCCCGATGAATAGCACCAGCATGACATTGATCCCGCAAACGGCGGTTACCAACACCACCAGATAAGGGATCACCTTGACCCATTCGATCGGGGCCGGGGCGTAAGCGTTCTCCACGCCGCTTCCCACCAGCACGTATATCAATCCGGTCAGGATCGCTATCGGGAGGGCGATACGGATATTCACCTTGAACTTATCGGACATCTGGCAACCCTGCGTGCGGGTAGCTACGATGGTCGTATCGGATATGAACGACAGGTTATCGCCGAACATGGCGCCGCTCACCACGACACCTAGCATAAGGGCGTCCGGCATCCCCGTCTTGTCCGCTATACCGACGGCTACCGGGGCCAAGGCCACGATCGTGCCCACCGACGTACCTACCGAGATGGATATGAAACAAGCGGCCAAGAAGATTCCGGCCGCCAACAGGTTACCGGGCAGGATGGACATCGCCAGATTCACGGTAGCGTCTACGGCACCCATCGCCTTGGCGGTCTGCGCGAACGCCCCGGCGAGGATGAAGATCAATACCATCAGCATGATATTGCTATTGGCCGCCCCCCGGCAGAACTGCTCGATACGGTTGCTTAATTTGCCTCCCTTGGAGATCGCTATCGCTACGATCGAGGAGATGACGAAGGCTACCGTTATCGGCATCTTATAGAAATCTCCCGCCACGATAGATATCACCAAATAAGTCAATAAGAATACCACCAGCGGCGTCAATGCCCATGCGTTCGGTCTGCGTTCCAACTCCCCCATTTTCTTATCTCTCCTACATTTAACTGTCAACTGTCAATTCTCAACTGTCAACTCTTAGAAGGAGAACCGCAGCGCTATACGCACGCCCCCCTTCTTGATATTCGGTTGGTCCAGATACGTCAACCGGCGGTAATAATCGATCCGTAATATCTTGAAGATGTTCTCCAGACCTACGCTGGCCTCCAGGTAAGGTGTACGGCCCATCGGCGAGGTTCCCTCGGGGAAGCGGTATAGTCCCGTCGGGTCCAAGGCCGGGTTATTCTTATCGGTCAGTCCTCCGTAGAAACCGCTGAACGATATCACCTCACGCAAACGTAGCCACTTCACGCCGGGAATACGGTTTAAGATCCATCCCTTCATATAATACGTGAAGTAGAACGAAACATACTGGTCGCTTACGAACTCCAGCGCACGCATCATGTTGAAGGCTTGCGGCTGGATCGTGATGGACTGGTTGGTATTCGGCATGATGAGCAAGGGGAAAGGGACCTTGTCCCATACCTTGCCCGCTGTCACCAAGGCGTCGATATGTCCGAAGGAAGAGAGCCAGATCCGTTTCTCGGCGCTGATCTCCGTATGGTTGTAGTTGAAGTCGCCCCCCAACACGTTCTTCAATCCCATCTGATGGGATAGCTTGAATACGGGAGCGTCTTTTGAGAGGTTGAAAAGAGAGTTCTTACCCTCTCGTCCGTTATAGGCACGCTCGCCCGGGGCGAAACGAAGCTGGGCCCCTAGCTCCGTGTTGGTGAAACTCTTTAAGTTCGTCAATGTCCCGTCGGCGTTGTAACGGTCGTAGCGGAGCGTTCCGGCCGCCTCGTTGTTCTCGTTACGTGCCCAAGTGGTAAGGGTCAGGCCATTCAGCCATTCCTTCTGGTACTGGAGCATGGTCTTGCGGATGTATTGCATCATGGTGACGGGCTCGCCCACCTTCCATGCCACGAACATATTATCCTTGCTGGTGAAGAGGAAGTCTTGACCGGGCGTATATACGTCGTACTCTTGGATAGCGGAGATATTGTTCACCGGGCTTTCTCCCTCGTGATATTTCTTCTTGTTCACGCTATACGTCAGCTTGGCGTTATACTTTAGCTTACGGTCGTTTACGCCATAGGCTAGATAACCGCTACCGAACCAGTGCGGGTTGAGGTTTGCCGTCGTCATACCTCCCACACGCATGCGGAAGCCCTCCAGATGGTTGGCGCTGAAAGTGGTATTCATCGGTCCGAAATCGAACTTGCTCTTATCCTTGTCCGCCGTGGTCGGGATATAACCGGTGATCAATATCTCGGCGGTCTTGATGATCACGTTGAAAGCCGGTACCTTGCGGAGTTGCGCCAGCAAGTCGTCCAAGGCGCTCTCTTTCTCTTTCAAGGGGACATGGCGGTTGTGTATCCAGAAGGTGTCGGTCTGGGCGGTGGCTTCGGGCAGCTCATGGATCGGACCGAGAAGGCCGAAGATCGAGTCGGCGTTCTGCACGTCGAACTGATACTTATCGAAATTCCTTAGCTGGTGGGCATAGAGCTGTTGCGCCCCTTTTACGATATAGAAATTAACGTAGGTATTCTCGTTGGCGAGCACCCAAGTACTATCCGGCATCCGCTTGAACTCTTGTTCGATCCGGAGCTTGTCCACCCAGTTGAGGTTGATGTTCGCCGGGGTGTTCAAGAGGAATTTCTTGACGGCGTAATTACCGTCCAGCGTGATGTACAAGCGGCCCGTGAAGCCGTAGCTCTGGCTGTTTACGGGCACGAAGGCGAGATCCACACATTTATCTCCGGCTACGTCCACCGTATCCATGATATAATATTTGTAATAGGAGACGGCCAGCGTGGAAGATAACGGGCTCACGAAACGGTTCAACAAGATATTGATATTGTTGTCGAAGATATTGACGCCCTTGAATATCTCCTCAAGGTTGGCGGTGATGGCGCCTCCATCGTCCAATGTCTTGTCGATACCCTGCTGGCGCTTGGCCTTGGTGATCGTCTTCTCCGCCTTGGGATGTTTGCGGTAGTATTGGTCGGAGATCGTCTCACGGACGGAGATCGTCAGGATCGGTTTCCCGTTGAACTCCGAGGTATCCAGATAGTTCTTGATGAACTTGAATTTCTTCAGGAACTTATTCTTCTCGAGATTGGGGTTGAAGTCGTCCAGCGACATGCTGAGCTTCTCGTACACCTCGCTTTGGTACTCGTCCTTCGCCTCGATGCGGTTGTCGTTCTTATGCTCTATGACTTTCTTGATCAGTTCCACGGCGGGGTTGTCCTTGCGGGAGTATCTCTCCTTGGTAGGCCTCACCTCTACCTCCGCGATCTGGAAGGAGGTGGGGCTTAATAATATATCCAGATTGTCGTTCTTTTGCCCGGCCTTTAGGTTTACGACCTTATTGTCATATCCAAGCGAGGATACGACCAGCCGGGTAAGCCCTTTGTCGTTCTGGAGGCTGAAAGCCCCGTCATCGTCGGTCATCGCCCCGATCGTCGAGTTTTCGAACATGACGGATACGTAGGATAGGGGTTCCCCGCTTACGGAGTCTCTCACGATTCCGGACGCGGAAGTTATGCTCTGGGCGTATAGGACGGAAATGCCGGTCACGAATTGTAACAGGACTAGCAAAGTGATATAGCGAATAGATCTTATCATGTAAATGTCTCGTTATTCCTTCACGGATAATACAGTTGGCAAAGGTATGTTTTTTTCGTGGGAGGGAGGGGGGAGAGGCTATTAATAATCATTAATCAATGGGGCATCCCCTCCTTGGAGGGAGGGGAGCCCCATCATTCTTAAATCTAAAAAACATGAGGGCCTCACGGCTTTATATCTCTGACGGCGATTCGCTATCCGCTTGCTTCTTGGCGGCGGCGGCCCTCGCTTGTGCGATGCGTTGGTTGTAGAGGGCGTTGGTCTCGTCGATGAGGGTGTTGAGGCGGTTGATGAAGGTGGCGGTCGTAGCCGTTGGCTTCACCACGCTCTGGGCGAAGGCGTAGGTGGTCATCTCGTCGTATTCCTCGTCCATGCGGAGGCGGATCTTCTTGGCGCTCTCGATGGGGTTGTCGGCTTGCGCGTTGGTGCGCTGCTCGGTCAAGGCTGCGTATTGCTGGTTCTTCTCCTTCAGCGAGGCCACTACCTCGGTGAGGGTGAGCGCCGCCAGCGCCTCGGGCATGCCGTCCTTGTCGAGGTCTACCAGCAAGCCCTCGATGGCGGCCGTCTCCTGCAAGTTGGCGAGGCGCGCGGCTCCGATGTAGGGCTTCACGGGAAGGTATAGCTTCTCGGCCGCCGTGCGTTGCGCCGCCAGCGGGCTTTTCGTCATTTGGGTAATGGTGGAAGTAATGAAGATCAAGAGATCATCCCTCTCCTTGTCGAGGGTGGACATCTGCGCGGTCTCCTCGCTGGCCGAGGATTGGTTCACGGCGTCGGTCAATAGGGCGAAATCGGCGGCGAAAGCTGTACGAACTTCTTGGGGGATGCCCAGCGGGTCGTTCGGATCGAAGCTGATCTCGTCGGGCGATTCCGAGTCGCTTCCGCCACCCGCGAGCAGGTTCCCGTAGCGGGCCATGAAGGTTCGGTACTCGGCGTTGTTCAATCTTTCTAAATATGCGCTCTTTACTTTCGTGATTTTTGCCATGTCTGAAAATTTTTAGTTGGATAGATATATATGATTTAATTGTGCTAATGTAAGAAGATTTCCGGATGTATCGATCAAGAGCGGCATTGTTTTTTTAAAATCGGGCTTACATCCGGTGCGGGGTGGATTTAAAAGTTTAAATCGGGCTTGCGTCGGGTGCGAGATGGAATTTAAAAGTTTAAATCAGGCTTGCGTTAGGCGCGAGATGGAATTTAAAAGTTTAAATCGGGCTTGCGTTAGGCGCGAGATGGAATTTAAAAATTTCAGCGGGGCCCAACCGTGGTGGCCGGGCCTCGCGATAAATCATTTCTTCTTGATCACGATGATACTGGTGCCGCCCTCGGGCTGCACCAGATCCCCGATCTGCTTGCCATCGTCGTCCAGCGTTGGGACGAGGAACGGATAATATTCCGGGTTGTAATACTGCTTCGTGCTTAGGGAGCCTTCCTTAGGATGCATGGAATAAACTAGTTCTCCGTTGATCCAGATCTGATCCATAAGGAGCAAGGATGAAGTCCTGTATAGCTGTACTTTTATCTCATCCTCGTTTCCGTCGGGATACTGGATATAGGTATAGGCGATATCCCTATTTCCTTCCGTCACGAAAGGGGATGCTTCGATGTAATAGTATCCCATCGTATTTTGATTTACCATTCCATATACTTCATCATCCTTATACGGTGGATAGATCGTGCTCCATTCTCCTAGGATGGCTCCTCCGTGTGTCTGGAGGGGCCAAAGTAGGGGAAGGGTTAATTTTTGATCTTTATACCGATACATGACTTCTATTCCTTGGGTATACTCTTCTCCAAGGAAGCTAGGGGATCCCGGGTTCAGGCGATCGTTCAGCTCCGGGTCTGTCAGTACGATTTGTATAACTATATCCTCTACACAAGAGATTTGACCTTCTTGTGGTTCCGATTCACAGGCGCAGAGGCCGGCTAGCGCTACGCAGCATAGAAAAAATATACTTCTCATAGGACTCTATATCTAAAAGGGTTAATAAATATAACTGATTATCTTATTATTCCGATTGTAATTGCTTCCAGTAGATGGCTTTTCGAAAATACCGCTGGTAAACCAACCATTGTCACTCAAGGTTCTTCCTCCCCAATCATACCGGACAGTTCGAAAGGAAGTGATGGAAGAATTGCCGGAAGCTTCAAACACTTTCCCGTTATATGTAATGGTATAGATATCGGTACTGGTAGTTTTCGTGATTCGTACCCCATCGATTACCCAAGCATGGCCTTCATCATCAGCTTTTATTCCCATTACATATGTAGGGCCATAGCTTAATGCGCTCCAAGCTCTGTCAAATGTATAATCTTGAGCGGATCCGGCGGTATAGCCATTATTGTTTAGGAAGTCTCTGGCTTTGGATATAGTGCTACTTGTCCCATGCCCATCATATCCTGTGTTCATCGTATTAAACAAATCAAGCATAAGGCGCTTTAGCTCTACGGATGTATATCTATTATCAATCATTGTAGGCCACATCGCCGCCGTGATATAATTGCTGTAGGGCTTTTTGTGATATGCCATGATTTGCGAGACGGCTATCATACCACAACCCACATAGGCTCTATCTGTATAATCTGGAGGAAGCAATGGCAGTAAGTCATTGAACGGACTTTCTTGATGCCATCCTCCGGGAACTAGCTTGATCCTTTCGGTGACTTCGTTTTTTACGTCTGTCCGGTCATAACTCCAAGGGCTGTTCGGGTCGTCGGGGTCAAATGGCGGGAGCGCTTTGGTGATTACCTTGCCTTTATTTGCCGCTTTTATCTTTTGATTAGCCGAAGAAGCCAGACTTTCTATGTCTAATTCTTTTTGAGTTTGCTCCTCCACATACAATTCGACTAGCTCTAGGCAGTATTTCAAGCTCTTGTTAAACGAGGTGTCCGATATAGACCCGTTTTCTGAGTAACAAAGTAGCTTGTCTACACGTTCATCTGCCGATAATAGGGAGAATCCCGTTCCTTTGTCGTTTTCGAATATAACTTCGTAATATAGGTTTCTCCCGTTTTTCTTGTTCTTCTTCAATGAGAGAGCTTTTACTTTTACGGCTTTCTCCTTGTGGATGGTCTTAGCATAGCTCTCGAAGTTCTTTTTCGCTTCTTTTTCCGAGATATTGTATGAACCTTTCTGTTTTACGGAAAGGGCGATTTGCTCGGAGGCGGTTAAGACCAACTCCTTGTCATTGTTTGTCGCCGCGTTTAACGCTTGGGCGCCAGCATCTATAAGATCTTCACTTTGTGAACATCCCGTCATGATTATTAAAGTAACGCCGATAATAATCGTACTCAGTAAAGTATCCGTTGCTTTCATGTGAGATTGGATTTAGAGATTAGCATGAGAAAAAAGTGATTATCAACCTTTGTTGATCTTGAGAAGGAACTCCGAAGAGACGGGACCATTTATTCTTTGAATAGAATAGGTAAATGTTGAGTCGTAAAGGTCTGGATTAAATCGGATAAAAACAAATTCTGTGATCAGAATCTTGTATGAAATCTCGTTATTATCCATTTGTCGCGACCCTCTTGAAACAACAAAGGCCTTGCCGGGGTAGCAAGGCCCATCGCGGGGGATGAGACGCAGCACGCCGCGTCTCTACAACGCCTCCTTGTTCCACTTGTTCTGCGGGTTCTTCCCCTCGGGGGTATAGAGCTGGGCGATACGGGCGGCGTAGGCTTTCTCTACCTTGCCCCGGACGATCTTCATGGTGCTATTTACCATGCCGTTTTGCTCGGTGAAAGGCTCGGGGAGGATGGCGAAGGTGGTCGGCAACCAACGATCCGGGAACATACTAGACAGGTCGCCTCCCTTGCGGAAACGGTCGATCTGGCGCTGGATGATACGGATGGCCTCTTCTCGGCCTTGATCGCTCGTGAGGTCCAGATTCTGGTGGGCCAGATGTTTCCGCAACCGTTCTTTGTTAGGGACCAACAGGGCGGTCGTGTACGGACTCTGGTTATTGTACAGGATCAGCTGGTCGATGCAAGAGGAATGCTCTACCAAGGCTTCCTCTATACCCTCCGGACTGTATTTCTCCCCGTCGCTTCCGATCAGCAGGCTCTTGAAACGCCCCAACACATAAAGAAGCCCGTCACGCATATATCCCATATCCCCGGTGTACAGCCAACCCTCCTTTACGGTATCGGCCGTCGATGCCGGGTTCTTCCAGTAGCCGGCCATCACGTTCTCTCCCCGGATGACGATCTCGCCTTTCTCCCCCGGAGGAAGTACGTTGCCGTCCATGTCGCAGATCTTTAGGTCGAGGGGCCGCACCAATACGCCGCTACTGCCGAAGACGTGGCGGCGGGGGCCGTTGGTCGAGATGATCGGTGTCGCCTCGCTCAGCCCGTATCCTTGGTACATCGGGATTCCCAAGGCGTAATAGAACTTCTGCAAGTCCTTATCCAGCAAGGCGCCCCCTCCGATAAAGAACTTCAGTTCGCCCCCGAAGTTCTCACGGACTTTCGCGAACAATAGCTTGTCGAACAAACGGACCAGTGGCTTCAAGAGGATGCGGAAACCTTTTCCTTCCTCCTCGTCGCTATCCCCGTTATAGATATAACCGATCCGTAAGGCTAGGTTGAAAAGGCGGACGGCGTTCTTGCCTCGCGCTCGGATACCTTGCTCGATATTCTTCTTGAAGTTCTTCGCCAAGGCGGGGACGCTCAGGATCAGGTCCGGCTTGAACTCCTTTATGTTGACAGGGATATTCTTCAAGGTCTCCATGCCCGTGCGCCCTACCTGCACGGTAGCTACCGAGGCCCCCTTCGACATGAAGATGTAGAATCCTACCACGTGGGCGAAGCAATGGTCCAGCGGGAGGATCACCAGCGTACGCCACGTATCGTCTATATCCACGCAGGTGAGCGCTTGCTCCACGTTCGCCGTATAGTTACGGTGGGTGAGGATCACGCCTTTCGGATCGGCGGTCGTGCCGGAGGTATAGGTGATGGTGGCGTAATCATCGTTGCCCAGCGATTGCCCGATCGCCAAGAACTCCTCTAGCGGATGAATACCCAGATAGACCTTCCCCATCCGGCGTATCTCGGACAGAGGCATCTCACGGTCTTGGTATTCCGCCAGCTCGTCGAGTACGATGATCTTCCGTACGGCGGGGAGCTTATCCTTGATCGCCCGGATTTTCTTGAGTTGCTGGCCCGATACCATGATATATTTCACGTCGGCGTGGACGAGGCGGAATAAGAGGTCGTTCGCCTCCTCCAGCTTGATCGATAGGGGCACGTTCGTCGCCCCGGCGTAGAACATGGCCAGCTCGCCGATGATCCACGCGTTGCGGCCCTCGCTCAGCAAAGCCATGTTATCCCCTTTCCGCACGCCCAGCGATACGAGGCCTGCGCCTTCCTCATAGACGAGGTCGCGAACCTTGGAGTAAGTGGTTGGCTCGAATCGCTTGCCCGTCTTCTCCCATAAAAAAGGATTACCGGGGAAGCGCTTCACTGAACTCTCAAAAAGGTCTATAATCGTTTTCTTTTCCATATCTTTTCGTGTTTGTAAGAGGATGTGTCAAAAGTCGGTTGAGTTTATTTTTTCCATCTCTTGCAGGTAGCCGCATGCCGCTTCCACCGTAGGGACGTTCTTGATCACGATACTTCGCTTGCCGTTCTGCTCCCGGAGGTTACACTCACGGGGATGCTTTTGGATGAAGCCCAGCAGCTTGCCGAACGCCTCGCTTTGGTAATACGGGCTATCCGGGTTATTCACCAAGAAGAGGCTCATCTGCCCTTTCTTCAGGACCACTTTCTCCATGCCCAGTTTCTTGGCCATGCGACGGAGGCGCACGATCCGGATCAACTCCTTGCCCTCCTTCGGTATCTTGCCGAAGCGGTCTTTCAGGCGCTCCGTAAAGGCGAGGATGTCACGTTCCTCCTCCATATTATCCAACTCCCGGTATAGGGAAATACGTTCCGAGTCGTTGGGGATGTAGGTGGGAGGGAACATCAATTCCAGGTCGCTCTCGATATAGGTCTCCCGGACGTATTCGCTGCCCGTATCCCGGTGCCCTTCGGCATTATCAGCGTAAAGATCGGCGAATTCCTCGCTTTTCAATTCGTCTACCGCCTCTTCCAAAATCTTCTGGTACGTCTCATAGCCTAGGTCGGCGATGAAACCGCTTTGCTCGGCGCCTAGCATATTCCCGGCTCCCCGGATGTCGAGGTCTTGCATGGCGATATGGATACCGCTACCCAGCTCGGAGAAGTTCTCGATCGCCTGCAACCTGCGTCGTGCCTCCTGTGTCAGCGAGGTGAGGGGCGGGGAAAGGAGGTAGCAGAAGGCTTTCCGGTTGCTTCGTCCTACACGTCCGCGTAGCTGATGGAGGTCGCTAAGCCCGAATTGCTGGGCGTTGTTGATGATGATCGTATTGGCGTTGGGCACGTCGATGCCGCTCTCCACGATACTGGTGGCTATCAATACGTCATACTCATAATTCACGAAATCGAGGATGATCTTTTCTAGCTTCTCCGGTTCCATCTGCCCGTGCCCCACGGCTACCCGTGCGTCGGGGACTTCTCGCCGTACCAAGGCTTCCATCTCGTAGATGTTCTGGATACGGTTGTTGATGAAGAACACCTGCCCGTTCCGGCTCATCTCGAAATTGATCGCTTCCCGGATAATATCGGGGTTGAAACGCTCCACCTCCGTCTGCACGGGATAACGGTTGGGCGGTGGCGTGGTGATGCTGGAAAGATCCCGGGCCCCCATCAAGGAGAACTGTAGGGTACGGGGGATCGGGGTGGCCGTCATGGTCAAGGTGTCCACGTTCACCTTCAGCTGCCGAAGCTTCTCCTTGACGGATACCCCGAACTTCTGCTCCTCGTCGATGATAAGCAAGCCCAGATCCTTGAAGCGCACGTCCTTGCCGACGATCCGGTGGGTGCCGATCAAGATATTCACCTCGCCCTCTTTCAGCTCTTTCAAGGTAGCCTTGATTTGCGCGGCCGTACGGGCCCGGCTGATATAATCGATCTTGCAAGGGAAATCCTTCAAGCGCTCACAAAACGTCTGGTAATGCTGGAAAGCCAGTACGGTGGTGGGTACCAACACGGCCACCTGCTTATTGTCCGATACCGCCTTGAACGCGGCGCGGATAGCTACCTCGGTCTTTCCGAAACCAACGTCTCCACAAATCAACCGGTCCATCGGACGGGTACTTTCCATATCCGCCTTGACCTCGGCGGTCGCCTTCATCTGGTCCGGCGTGTCCTCATAGATGAAGCTGGCTTCCAGCTCATGCTGCATGAAGCTGTCCGGCGCATAGGCGAAACCCGTCTCTTGCTTACGTTTGGAATAGAGGAGGATCAAGTCCCGGGCGATATCCTTCACCTTCGCCTTGGTACGTTCCTTCATCTTTTCCCATGCGCCTGTGCCGAGCTTGCTCAACTTAGGCGGCTCGCCGCTCTCTTTCCCCTTGTATTTCGATAATTTATGCAGGGAATGGATGCTGACGAATATAATATCGTTATTCTGATAAATCAATTTGATGGCCTCTTGCATCTTACCGTTCACCTCGGTGCGTACCAATCCCCCGAACTGTCCTACGCCATGGTCGATATGTACGATATAATCCCCTTGCGAGAACTGGTTCAGTTCCTTGAGCGAAAGGGTGATCTTTCCGCTTCGTGCCTTATCGCTCTTCAAGTTGAACTTGTGGAAGCGGTCGAACAATTGATGGTCGGTGAAAAAGCAGATGCGTAGCGTATCGTCGGCGAATCCCTCGTGTATCGTGCGGTTTACGGCGGTGAAAGGGATATTGTCGCCCCTATCCTCGAAAATCATCCGGATACGGTTGGCTTGTTTCTCTTGATCGCTCAATATATATAATGTATAGCCCTCATCGAGGTATTTATGGAACGACTCGCTCACCCGGTCGAAATTCTTATGATAGATCGGCTGCGTTTGCGTAGAGAAATGGATGGTAGCGTCCGCCGTTCCCATCGGCCGTGCCCCGAAATGAATGCGACGGAAATCCAAGACCTCCCGTAGGAAGTCCTCGCCCCGGACTAATTTCTTCCGCATCTGGTCGATATCGGCGAAGGATTCCTCGTCGGCTACCACCGGATCGTCGTTCCATACGCTTCCGATGCGCTCCTTGCACCATGCGAGATCTCTCGCCGCTATGAAGGTGTTCCGGGGGAGGGAACCTAGCAAGGAAGTACTATCCTTGGCGTCCTTGCTCATCTCCGGTACGATATAGATGCTGTCCAGCTTCTCCTTGCTGAGCTGCGTCTCCACGTCGAACGTACGGATGGTCTCCACCTCGTCGCCGAAAAAGTCGATACGGTAGGGGAACTCGTAGGAGAAAGAGAAAACGTCGAGGATACTGCCCCGGAGGGCGTACTGCCCCGGCTCATATACATAATCGACCTGCTCGAAGCCATACTCGTCCAGCACGTCGGAGACAAACATATTATCCAGCTTCTCGCCCACGCTGATTTTTAAGGTATTCTCCTTCAATACCTCCCGGGCCACGACTCGTTCCGCCAAGGCGTCCGGATACGTGACGATTACGAAAGAGGCGTCCGGGTCTTGCAACCGGCTGAGTACCTCGGTGCGCAGGATCTCGTTCGCCGGATCGACATGCCCGTACTTGATGGCCCTCCGGTAAGCGGATGGGAAGAAGTATACCTCATTGCTGGCGGTAAGCTGCATCAAGTCGTGATAGAAATAGCCGGCTTCCTCTTGGTCGTTCAACACACACACATAGCTTCCCCTTCCTTTCGTAAAAAGAGAGGCGATCGTCATCGCCGGACCCGAGCCATTCAGTCCCTTTAGGAATATATTGCGGGACGTATCGTTTTTCAGTAGGGTGTCCAGCGCCGTCACTTGCGGGTGAGCGGCATATAGTTTCAATAATTCTTGTACTTCCAAAGCGATATCTTGTTTCCGCGAAGGTAACCTTTTTAGGGAAAAAAACAGTATGAATAATGCAGCGATTATTGCCCAGACAATGAACAATGCCGGATTTGACGTACTGCCGATGGAAATGGACTTGTCCTCACGCTCGTCTATTCTGAGCTTGATAGACGAAGCGCAGAAGCATGGAGAAATCTCAATGTTAGTAAATGTCGCCGGAGTATCTGTTTTCCATAGAGCGAGGATTCGAGTAGGGGATTTTGGGGGAAATGCTTTTGGGTCCTCTGAAAAAGGGAGACTTATCTTATATTTTTATGTATGTTCTAGTTCCTTGCCGTATGATTCTGTAAAAAGTCGTACGTGTTTTTTGAAGTGAACCCAGAAAGTTGGATATAAATCAATTTCATTATGTCTAACAAACGAAAGAAGTACGAGAAACATCCTTATTCTGTGCGGTTACAAGTAGTAGCCAAAGTTTTGTGTGAGCATTTGCCTTTACGTACAACAGGTAAAATGTTTGATGTAAATCCACGTCAAGTCAAATATTGGGTTTCTTTATACTCCCGTTATGGAGAAGAGGGATTGCGTATGCAACATAGATACTATCCTGTTGATTTTAAGTATAAAGTACTCCAAGATGTATTTGAAAATCATTTATCTTTGCAAGAAGCTGCCTTAAAATATGGTATCCCCAGCCCAAGTACCGTATTAATGTGGCAACGTAAGTATAAGAATGTAGGCTTATCCGGTCTTCATGGAGGTAGCCGACTATGGTCTGAAGATATGATAACAAAAGAAAATGATCTTTTTAAAGAACCAGAAGAGTTTGTAGATCCTAAACCAAAAGATAATAAGGATTTACTTAAGGAAATAGAACTCCTTAAAGCAGAAAACGCATACCTAAAAAAATTGAGAGCCTTAGTTCAGGAACGCATTGCCCGAGAAAGCAAGAAAGGGTTGCCGCCATCCAAGAATTAAGGCATGAATTTAAGTTTTCTGTTTTATTGAAAGCTTCCGGGATGGCTAAAAGTACATATCATTATTACATTCAGAAATTTTCCCTTCCAGATAAATATCAAGAAGAGAAAAAAATGATATGTCAAATATTTCATGAGAATCATGGTAGGTATGGATATAGGCGTATCACTCTGGGACTAAACCAAAGAGGATATAACCTGAATCACAAAACGGTTCTAAAACTAATGAACCAATGCGACTTAAAATGTATGGTCAGAAGAAAGAAATATAATACTTATAGAGGAACAGTTGGTAAAGTGGCTCCTAATATATTGGAACGTGACTTCTCTACGACCGCTCTTAATCAGAAATGGGTAACAGATGTCAGCGAGTTCTCTCTTTTTGGTTCAAAAAGGTATTTATCTCCCATCATGGATTTGTATAATCGAGAGATTATCAGTTTTACAATAACTGAAAGTCCCAATTTATCTATGGTTACGGATATGTTAAAAAAGGCTTTTACTCTCTTGCCTGATGACGTAGACTTAATTATTCACTCTGATCAAGGTTGGCATTATCAGCATCCAACATATCAACAGATGCTCAGAAAAAAAGGAATAGTACAGAGTATGTCAAGAAAGGGAAACTGTTTGGATAATGCAGTAATAGAGAACTTCTTCGGACTATTAAAATCTGAATTACTATATTTGCGGGAGTTTGAGAATATGGAACAATTTGTTCACGAACTAAATGAGTATATATACTATTACAATAATTATAGAATTAAAACGGGATTAGGAGGATTGAGCCCCATACAATTTAGAACTCAATCCACTAATCCTATTTATTAACCGTCCAACTTTCTGGGTTCACTTCAGTTTCCCGAAAAACATGTACGACTTTTCAAAAAAACACGTACGTGTTTTTCGAAAATGATAATCGTCTTTTTAAAATGTTAGTATCCAATTATTTATGTATTCATGTCATTTGCATACTTATTGTATGGAATAGTTTAATAAATCTCCTCTATCTTGATATAAAAATTATCTGTTTGACAGCTACTTATACTTGCCGTATCTTTGCGGTATAAGAAAAACAGAAAGTATAACAAATTAAAAAGTAGCAATTATGAAAACATTAGATTATATCCATTTAGACGCATCAGCGGTAAGTAACGTAGTAGCAAGCTTGAAACAATTATTGGCGGACTACCAAGTATTTTATACGAACCTTCGTGGTTTCCACTGGAATATCAAGGGACACGGTTTCTTCGTTCTTCACGGTAAATTCGAGGATATGTACAACAACGCTGCCGAGAAGGTTGACGAGTTGGCGGAACGTATCCTGATGTTGGGAGGCGAGCCGGAGAACAAGTTCAGCGAGTATTTGAAAGTAGCCCGTGTAAAAGAGGTATCAGGCGTATCCTGCGGTGACGAGGCGTTAAAGAATATTCTTGATACGTATGGTCATTTGATCGGTGAGGAGCGTAAACTTCTTTCCTTGGCATCCGGGGCGGGAGATGAGGCTACGGTCGCTTTGATGAGTGATTATCTGAAAGAACAAGAGAAGTTGGTTTGGATGTTAGTAGCATATTTAACTTGCGATTGCAAGAAGTAAAAAAGGTGATTCATTGCGTTTGGAGAAGGTCGGAAGTGATTCCGGCCTTTTTCTGTTGGTGCCAATAGGGGTTTTTTATTGTTTCATGTCTTATTCATATATATCGTTCGATTATTTTATCAAAATAAAAAGTATATGAAAAGAGTTGTAGTATTTGCGATGGTGTTAATGCTGGGTGTAGTATCGGTACAAGCCCAGTGGTCGGTAGTTCCGGAAGCGGGTATGACAGTGATGAAGGCGGGTCCAATGGTTGATTGGAAACCGAGTTGGAAGATTGGGGTAGGAGTGGAATATCAGTTGAAGCCGGAATTTCTTTCTCTGAAGTCCGGTCTGTATTATACGCAAAGGGGATATAGTAATGACCAATTCCCCGGATATGGATATGGGCATTATTGGTGGACTGTGCCGGGACCTACTTATGATCCGTATGGATATGCGTATGATTACTCAAATAAGGTGACACGAAATTTCTTGCAATTACCGATTATGGCTAATTTATCGTTCAAATTAGCTGAGGATATTCGTTTGAATGTCGGAGTAGGCCCTTATATAGCCGTAAGCGTATTGGATAAAGGAATGTTCGGGGGATGGTCTGTCGCTTCGGAAGAATCCGCTAAGTTTTATACCCATGATCCCTGTGAAGGGCTTCGTGCTTTTGATTGGGGTATAAGTTCCACTGTAGGTGTGGAAATAAAACAATGCTTTATCAATTTTGGCTATGATGTATCGTTAGGTAAAGAGTATAAGGGAGGATCTATCGAGGCGAATTACCATACCTTGGCTCTTACCGCAGGATATAAGTTTAAATTGGGTAAATAGAAACCTAAGTTCTATCGCATGTCTTCCTGTTGATCGTTTAAATATAGATTCTATCTATATGTATATAGGAATTATCTGTTTGACAGCTGTTTATATTTACCATATCTTTGCAGTATAAGAAAACGGAAAGTATAACAATTAAAAAAATAGCAGTATGAAAACATTAGATTATCTTCATTTAGACGCATCAGCGGTAAGTAACGTAGTAGCAAGCTTGAAACAATTATTGGCGGACTACCAAGTATTTTATACGAACCTTCGTGGTTTCCACTGGAATATCAAGGGACACGGTTTCTTCGTTCTTCATGGTAAATTCGAGGATATGTACAACAACGCTGCCGAGAAGGTTGACGAGTTGGCGGAACGTATCCTGATGTTGGGAGGCGAGCCGGAGAACAAGTTCAGCGAGTACCTGAAAGTAGCCCGTGTAAAAGAGGTATCAGGCGTATCCTGTGGTGACGAGGCATTGAAACATATTCTCGATACCTATGGCCTGCTGATTGGTGAGGAGCGTAAACTTCTTTCCTTGGCATCGGAGGCGGGCGATGAGGCTACGGTAGCGTTGATGAGTGACTATCTGAAGGAACAAGAAAAATTGGTTTGGATGTTGGTAGCATATTCAACTTGCGATTGCAAGAAGTAAAAAGGTTATTCATTGAGTTTGGAGAAGGCCGGAAGAGATTCCGGCTTTTTTTACTGGAACCATTTCCTCATAATTCCATATAATTTGTCTATCTCGATCGGTTTTGCGATATGTTCGTTCATGCCGGCTTCCAGACTTAGCCGTACATCTTCGGCGAAAGCATTGGCAGACATGGCTATAATGGGCATATCTTTGATATCTTGACGGTCGAGATGACGAATTTGCCTTGTCGCTTCGAGTCCATCCATTACAGGCATCTGTATATCCATGATTATAAAATCGTAATAACCTTCGGGTGAAGCGGCGACTTTATCAACGGCTTCTTGTCCGTCGCAAGCTGTCTCGACTTCTGCATGGGTTTCTTGCAGCAATTCATACGCTATCTCGCGGTTTAGGTCATTGTCTTCCACGACCAGTATCCGTTTGCCGGGAAAAGATATGATATGAGTCGGTGTGATAAGGACTTGCTCGTCTTCCTTTTTGTCTGAGGCAAATTTTTTCATTAAATGGAATAGCTTGGATTTTATGATAGGCTTGCTTATGAAGCCGTTGACGCCAGCTTTTACTGCCTCAAATTCGTAACCGGAATAATCGTATGCTGATATGATGATGATCGGAGTATCTGGTTCCACGTATTCCCTTATTTTTATGGTGGTTTCGATGCCGTTCATGCCGGGCATCATTAAATCTATGATAATAGCAAAGTAAGTGTCTCCGTCGATTACTTTTTGTACGGCCTTTTCACCGGAAAGAACCCATTCCGGTTTCATCCCTAATTCTTGGAGGTTTTCATAAGCGATCTCGCAGGATACCTCATCGTCATCTACTACCAGTACTGGTAGGTCTACCAATATATTATTGTCGTATTCATTCGTACTTCCCAGTTTGACATGAAACCTCATGGTGAATTTGGAGCCTTTTCCATATTCACTTTCCACAAGAATGTCTCCGTTCATTATCTGGGCGATATGGCGGCTGATAGCCATGCCGAGACCAGTCCCTTGGATATTGCGAATGGCCTTGTCATCCGACCGCTCGAAAGGTTCGAATACTTTTTCCAGAAATTCTGGTTTCATTCCTATACCGTTATCCGTTACGGTTATTTCAAACTGGCCGTAACCGTTATAGACAGAAGGTTTCTCTTCTACCGTTAGTTGTATTTGCCCGTCTTCCGGAGTATATTTGATCGCATTTGTAAGCATGTTCAACAATGCTTGCTGTATACGTTGCACGTCACCTATAAGGCATTCGTGTTTTATCTTGGTGACATGTATCTGAAACTTTTGCTTTTTCGCTTCAAAGGCCGGTTGCACCATGACGAATAAACTCTCTAATAGCTCGTTGATCTTGAATGCCTCTTCTGTCAGCATGATCTTATCACTTTCCAGTTTAGACATATCCAGTACCTCATTGATCAGATTTAATAAGAGTTTGGAGGAAATGGTTATTTTCTTTAAGCAATCAGCTATACGCATCTGGTCATCCATGTGCAGGCCAGCTATCGCTGTCATACCGACGATGGCGTTGATAGGAGTGCGGATGTCATGGCTCATCCGGGATAGGAAATCAGTTTTGGCACGGTTGGCGGCATTAGCGCTCTGTAAAGCTTCCTGCAACAGTTTTTTTTGTTTTCTTTCTTCTTTGATTTCCGTTATATCAGTTCGAGTCATTAACCATATGTTCTTTTCCCTGTCGTAATAGCTGAATCGCATTTTCTTTTCCCGGTTTACGCCATTCTCTATCATGGTGCCATATACGATATATTCTCCATGTTTCCGTAGTATCGGTTCTATATGAGCGATCTGTAGTTTCTCAGTCATTTCTTCGTGAAGCTCAGGTGCCATATATTGCCGGTTATATGAGGCGACTACTCCATCATAGTCATAGCTGGCGATAGGAGGGGGACTATAGCTCTCCGAGCCGGAGGTATACATGACATAGCTATTTTTCGAAGCTTCAATATAGATTACGTAATCATATTCTGATCTTACGGCGGTTTCTATAATTTGCGCTTTTCTGAAATCGTTGATATTACGGCTAGATAAAAGGATTCTATCAGGGATACCTTCGTTGTTAACAAGAATATCGATAAAAGTTTCGTGCCATTCAAAACCGAAGTGATCGTTGCAGAAACGTAAGTCAAATGTTTTATGAAAACATCCTTCGGCTATCATTCTAAAGAAAGCTTCAAGCGAAACCGTTTCATCCCATAAACTACGGTCTGGAGAATAGATGTCGTTTCTTAGAATGTTGGCAAGGCTGGTATAATCTTGTTTTGTATTAATTAATTCCGGATTCATTGAATATTTAAGTATATCGACGCTTCCGTCTTCCAAATAGATAGTCCAGATCGTATCCATGAGATATTGATAATTAGCTAATAGCTCGTTTTTATTTAACTTTTCTTTTTTGCTTTCGCTTGTCATGTTTGTATTCTTGCTCGTTTATGAATGCACTTATATCCTTGTGCTTTCAAGGATATTCCGCGAAAGTAGGTAAATAATATGTATATAAGAGATAAAATCATTGTAAATCAAAAAGAATTGATCATTTTCCTTTAAGGATTTATATGCTCTGCAACATACTTAACACCTTTTTACATATTTCGTGTCTTGTTTAAATTCATCACTGCTATATTTGGTTCAAATCTGAAATGCAATTTCAAATATGGAAAACACGCTGCCAAATATGGAAAAAGTGGATGAGAGCTACAAAGTGCCTAATTTAGAGAAGGGCATAGCGGTTCTTGAGTACCTTTCCTTGCGGTCGGCGGGAGAAACATTGCAAGATATTAAGTCGGCGCTCGATATATCTCAGACTACGGCTTACCGTATTTTGAATACATTGGTGCGGCTGGAATATCTTAATTTTAGTGAAGACACGAAACGCTATAAACTTTCCCGAAAATTATTGACCCTTGGTTTCAGATCCTTGAATGAACACAATCTCTTAGAGACCGTCTTGCCACATTTGCGTGATTTACGTGATCAAGTGAAAGAGACCGCTTGCTTTGGTGTCTTGGGAGATGAGAAAGGGATTTTTATCGAACAAGCGCAAGGACATCATACGTTCCGCTTCGTCCTGTCGCCGGGAAAGCCGTTTGAGTTGCATTGTTCGGCTCCCGGAAAGGCGATTATGGCTTATTTGCCGAAGACGGTGCGAGATCGTTACCTGTCCTACATGACGTTTACACGGTATAATTCCCGGACGATCACTTCTCGTGAGGCCTATCTGGAGGAATTGGAGAAGGTTGGTAAGCTGGGATATGCCATGGATAATGAGGAGGAGCTGAGCGGCGTGATCTGCGTAGGCGCCCCGATCTTTAATTATACGGGATATCCTTGTGGAGCGATTTGGATCTCCGGCCCGAAAGACCGCTTATCGAAAGAGGTGGTGAAAAATACGGTGAAGGCGATCAAGGAGGTTGCCGGGGTAATCTCGAACGAACTAGGATTTAGAAAATAAGGAATACAAAATATACCATGAACACACGAAAATACTTGATAAAAAACTCATTGGTGGCTTGTCTTGTCGGCTGTTGCGTTTCTCTCGCTTCAGCCGGCAACCCACCTTTCTTTACTACGGATGCCGTATTGAACGCAAAGGGGGAGCTATTAATGACACAGAAAGGAACGAGACATCTGGATATTTTTTCAGCGGACGGTAAGAGCTTACTTCATTCGTTTCCGTTTGATGAGATCCCGACCGGGTTGCTTCCGGATGGGGATAAGGTGTATGTGACGACCTTCGAGAAGACCGGCCGTTTACAAGTGCTTTCCTTGGAATCGGGTAGGGTGGAAGCGGCTATACCGACGGGATCGGGAGCCTGTCATCCGATGTTCGGGCCGGATAAGAAACATATATATGTATGTAATCAGTTCGATAATTCGGTGGTCGAGATAGATCCGGTGATGCGTAAGGTAGTCCGGAGCGTGAAAGTGTTGCGTGAGCCTAAATCGGCGGTATTCAGCAAGGATGGCAAGTATATGTTTGTTACGAATTTCCTGCCCGCACAACGGGCGGACGTGGATGTGGTGGCCGCTTGCGTATCAGTAATCGAGATGGAGGGGTTTACGAAAGTGAAAGATATCCAATTGGCGAATGGTAGCAATGCCTTACGGGGGATGTGTATCACGCCGGACGGGAAATATATATACGTGTCTCATAACTTGGGACGATTCACGGTGCCTACTTCCCAACTTCAACAAGGTTGGATGAACACGAGCGCTTTCAGCGTGATCGATGTGGCGAAGCAGGAATTCGTTGGGGCGGTATTGGTGGACGAGCCGGATCGTGGCGCTGCCGGTATCTGGAGTATCGCTTGCGATGACAAGCATATCTTTATCACGCATAGCGGAACGCATGAGGTGAGCGTGATCGATCATCCGGCGATGTTGGCGAAGTTTGAGTCTTATAAGGATAAGAGCCGTCTGGATTACGACTTGAATTTCTTGTATGGACTTCGTGAGCGAGTTACCTTACAAGGAAACGGTCCCCGAAATTTTATATTTTCGGGAGATAAGTTGATAATCCCTACTTATTTCGCCGATATCTTGAATACCGTCGATATAAATACATTGGAGGTGACGGCTACCGACATGAATCCGGGGCGTACGGAAACGCCGGAGAACAAGGGCGAGAAATACTTTAACGACGCAAATCATTGCTATCAAGGCTGGCAGAGTTGTAACGGTTGCCATCCGGGGGATGCCCGTACGGACGGGATGAACTGGGACTTGATGAATGATGGAGTTGGTAACTCGAAGAATTGTAAGAGCATGTTGTATTCGCATGTGACTCCCCCAAGCATGATCTCGGGTGTTCGTGAGAGCGCAGAATATGCGGTACGTGCCGGTTTTAAGTTCATTCAGTTTTTTGAGCCAGAAGAGGAAATGGCGAAATGTGTGGACGCTTATATGAAATCCTTGCGTCCGGTGCCTAGCCCGTATTTAGTAAATGGGGAATTATCGGATAAGGCGAAAGAGGGAAGAAAGGTGTTTGAGAAACTGAAATGTGGCGAGTGTCATAGCGGTCCTTATTATACGGATATGAAGATGCACCGTATCGGCGAGGATATAGAATTTGAGAAAGGGTGGGATACACCTACTTTGATCGAGGTCTGGCGTACGGCTCCTTATCTGTTTGATGGGCGTGCGGCTACCATGGAAGAGGTGTTCGAGGTCCATAAGCATGGCATCGATAAAAAGGTTTCCAAGAAAGATATCGAGGCGTTAACGGAATATGTAAACTCCCTGTAAAATAAAAGGATATGAATTATTGTGAGAAGATACATTATACGATATTAAGCACCAAGCGGGCCGAGTTCGCCGTTATGGTGGACGATCTATTGTCTCAATTGCCTCAAAACGAGGTGATCATGAGGCTGGCCTTTTTCGGTACTCCGGGTACAAATGAGGAATACGTGGCACGCCGGGTTTTGCTGCGGGAGAAGATCCGTCGGTATTATGGGGATTGCGAACCGGCTTTGAGCTATGTCTCCCAACCGCCGCTGAACGCTCCTTTGCTGATGGAGGTACATAGCTATGTGCCCGATGCGCAGGATCGGATTACTTTCCGTCATTATCAAGGTGTTCCTTATGTCTTGTTGGAGAATGCCTCGGGACGTTTCCTTTTTGCCGGCGGTTTTCAAGGGGATGTACTCCATTTTGGTATAGAGCCTCAGTCGGTGGAAGCTTTCCGGTTATTGGGGGATGTGCTTCGTCGGGAGGGTTTTCCGTTGAATAGCATTATCCGTCAGTGGAATTATATCGAGCGTATAACCGCTTTCGACGGTCCGGATCAGCATTATCAAGCGTTTAATAACGCCCGATCTGATTTTTATAGTAAAACGGAATGGGCGAATGGTTATCCTGCCGCTACGGGTATCGGGGCGAATCTGGGAGGTATCTTGATCGATGTGGATGCCGCCGTGTTTACTACGCCGGATGCTTTCGCTACGCCGATCGATAATAAGTTGCAGGTGGCTGCCCATGCGTATTCGGAACAAGTACTGGAAGTTGCCCGACAAAAGAAGACGACCCCTAAGTTCGAGCGTGCCAAGAGCATGACTTTTCAGGATCGTAAATTGATTTATATTTCCGGTACAGCCGCTATCCGTGGTGAGGAGAGCTTGACGGGAGTAGGTCTGGAACGTCAGCTACGGATCACGATGGAAAATATAGCGGAACTGATCGCTGACGCTAAATTGGTTAAGTTACGAGTCTACTTGAAGAATAAATCCGACTATAAGGAGGCTGAGCGTTTGATGAATACCTACGGATTAAATATCCCGATCTCTTATATGTGGGCCGACGTTTGCCGGGATGAGTTATTGATCGAGATCGAGGGAATAGCGATACGTTGAAACAAATAGTACTAACAAATATACACAAAAACAAATGAGAAAAGGTTTGAACATGAAAATGGCGGCTATGGGATTGGTGTTGGTATCTATGGTCGCATGTACGGGAAAGACAACGACAGACGCTACTTGTTGCGCCGCTAACGGGGAGGGCAATTGTCCGGAAGGAACTTGCCGCAAAGAATGCACGAACGCATGTAATACTAACAATCAAAAAAATAAAACAATGGCTTATTCAAAGAAGTACACGAACGCCGATTTTTATAAAGACGGCAAGTTTCAACAAGATGTCGCTATGGAAGCGATGAAAGATATGTTTGCTTTCTACGATGTTCCTTTCACGGAGTTGATGGCGAAAGATATGTGGGTGACAGACTTTGGCTTGGGCGATTTCGAAAATGTAGGTATGGGTGGTATTTTCTGGATCAACGATCCGGAGTATAAGTATTTCGCTCACGCTATCTATTTGTTGCCGGGCCAGATGATTCCGGAACACGCTCACGTAAAGACTGACTTTCCTGCTAAACATGAGTCTTGGATGGTAGAGAAGGGTTGGGTATACAACTTCTCTGAGGTAGGTGACGAGACCCCGAACGCCCCGGCTATCCCTGCTGGACACGGACCGATCAAGAGCAAGAATTTCGTGGTTCAGAAGGTCGGCGACGTATTACGTCTGAAGAAATTGGAGACATTCCACTTTATGATGGCAGGTCCGGAAGGCGCTATCGTAGATGAGTGGGCATGCTATCACGACAACGCTGGCTTACGTTTCACGAACCAGAAGGCCGCTTTATAAAAACCTCTAGGGTTATGCTTCGTAATTCTAAGGGTTGCCGATCGTGATCCTTAGGGTTTCAATAAACAACCTTCTAAATTTAAATTTAATACATGAATAAATACTATATAATGGTATCACTCTTGTTGTCGACCTCTCTTCTTGTTTCGGCAGGTCCGAAGCAAAAGAAGGTGGATAACTGGATTGACGCCTCAGTAAAACAAAAGTCTGAGCTTCGTGCCTCTTTGGTGAAGGCGAACATGCCGATCATGTCCGCTTGGATTAAAGCGAAGCAGAAGGCTGTCCCGATGTCCGCCGATTTGACGGGTCAGGATCAGTTGGTACTTGTTACGGCCGCCGGACCGGACGGTACGGATTGGGATTGGGGTACATGGGCGAATGCCCGTTTAATCAAGGCGGACGGTAGTTCGGTTTGGTTGGATGAGTTAGACCCGGATTATTGGGTTTCCGGTTCGAACAGTATCCGCAAGAATACGGATTTATACGGGAATCCATTGTTGATCGGTGGTAAGAAATACGACCATAGCGTATTATGCCATGCCAATGGCGTGATGGTGTACAATATCAATAAGGAATATGTACGCTTTGAGGCTGAGGTGGGTTTGGCCGATCAGTCAACGGTAGGTAGTGTATTCTTCCGTATCATGAATGTTTTCCCGAAGGAGGAGGCCGCACGCTTGCTAGCCGCTTATCCGAAGGAATTAGGAGCCTTAAACGCTAATATCGATGGGTTGGAGAATTGGTTGACTACTAGTGACGCTTCCGCTGAGCGTGATATTGTCTTGAATCTGGCTTCTCGTCTGAAAGACGCTGCGTATGTAAAGAACGCTGTTAAGCAGATCGAGACAGAAAAAGATATTGATACTCAGATCCGTGAGTATTTGAAACTTTATGAGAAAACTCAACGTATCTGTAATTTGCAGAGCGACTTGAGTTGGTTGAATATGGAGGCGATTCGTCTGGCTTTCAATGATATGAAAAAACTGAAAGGTTTCGATGCCACTAAGTATCAACCGATTTTGGATGAGCTGGAACAGCAGGTAAAGAAAGGTTTCGATGGTATTTATAGTGGTGATGAGGCCGCTTTGGTTAACGCGGAGAAAGCGATTGCGAATAAACGTACGATCTTGCTGGCGAACCCGTTCTTGGATGGTGATAAAGTCTTGGCTGCCCGCTTTAAATTAGGTGTAAACGCTCATAAGGCAATGGCTCCGGATTTGGGTACGCAGGGTAATAACTGGAGCAACCAAGAGTCCGCCCGCCGTATGGGATTCGACGCCGATATTGTGGAGTTGAGTAATCTACGTGGGGAGGATGTACAGGTACGGTCGATTTATAAACCGGAAAACGGTTCCTCTATCGCTGACTTGCGGATGCATTGGGATGGCGATCGTGCTATGTTTACCCAGACGATGCCCGATAAGCGTTGGAACGTATTCGAGGTGAAATTGGATGGCTCGGGCTTTAAGCAATTAATACATAACGAGGAACCGGATCTGGAGTTTTATGATGGAACCTACTTACCGGACGGACGTATCATCGCCAACTCGAATATCGGTTATCAAGGCGTGCCTTGTGTAAGCGGTGATGACCCTGTCGGTAATATGGTACTTTATACGCCGGATACGAAGAACTTGCGCCGTCTGACTTTCGATCAAGACGCGAACTGGAACCCGGTAGTGATGAATAACGGTCGTGTGATGTATACCCGTTGGGAGTACACGGACTTGACGCACTATTATTCCCGTATCGTGATGAACATGAATCCGGATGGTACGGAGCAGAAAGCGCTGTATGGTAGCGGATCGATGTTCCCGAACAGTACGTTTGATATCCAGCCGTTGCCGGGCCACGGTTCCGCTTTCGTGGGAATTATCTCCGGTCACCATGGTATCGCCCGTTCCGGCCGTTTGATCGTGTTCGATCCGGCAAAAGCCCGTAAAGGCGCCGCCGGTATGGTACAGGAGATCCCGTATCGTAACCGGCCGATCGTGGAGGAGATTAAGGATGAGCTGGTGAATGGCGTATGGCCGCAGTTTATCAAACCGACTCCGCTGAATGATAAATATTTCTTGGTGGCCGCTAAATTAGACCCGCAGGATTTATGGGGTATCTATTTGGTGGACGTCTTCGATAACGTGACTTGTTTGCGTAAGGTAGAGGGTGAGGGCTATATCAGTCCGGTTGCCGTACGTAAGACACAGACTCCTCCGGCTATTCCGGACCGTGTGAAATTGAATGACAAAGAGGCTACGGTCTTTATTCAGGATATTTACGAGGGAGAGGGTTTGAGAGGCATTCCCCGGGGTACGGTTAAGTCTCTTCGTCTGCACGCTTATGAGTATGCTTACGTGAAGACTACCTCCGATCATAACTGGCATGGAATCCAGTCCGGTTGGGACATCAAGCGTATGTTGGGTACGGTACCGGTAGAAGAGGATGGCTCCGCTATCTTCAAGATCCCGGCGAATACGCCGATTTCTATCCAGCCGTTAGACAAAGACGGTGTGGCTATCCAGTGGATGCGTAGCTGGTTGACCGGTCAGCCGGGCGAGGTGGTATCTTGTATCGGTTGCCATGAGGACCAGAACCAGATTCCTATTCCGAAACGTGTGATGGCTTCGCAGAAAGCCCCGCATGCGTTGACTCCGCCGGAAGGGGGGACCCGTTCGTTCACGTTCGATCTGGAGATCCAACCGATCTTGGATCGTGCCTGTATCGCTTGCCATAATGGTGAGGGTAAGGCTTTCGACTTGCGTGGGGGCAAGAAGGATAAATTAGGTTATGGCACTTCTTACTTGAATCTGCATCCGTATGTACACCGTCAAGGTGGCGAGGGTGATATGGTGGTTCTTCAACCGTATGAATATCATCCGAACACGAGTGAACTGGTTCGTATGTTGAAGAAAGGGCACTTTAACGTGCAACTGACGGATAAAGAGTGGAAAACCCTTTATAACTGGATTGATTACAACGCTCCGGATAAGGGTTATTTCAATGCGAATGTGCTTTCGAAGGATATCATCCCGTATCAAGGCTTCGACCAGATCAAGCGTCGTAAAGAGTTGACGGATAAGTATGCGAATGGCGCAGGCGTGGATTGGAAGAAAGAGATCTCCGATTATGCCGCTTACTTGAAGGGTAAAGGTGAGATCAAACCGGAGATGCCGGAGAAATTGGCTCCTGTCAAGGAAAAAGAGTTGAAGGTGAAAGGCTGGCCTTTCGATGCGGACCGGATCAAGGCTATGTTGGCTGACGAGAAGGAAACCCGTAAGGAGATCGAGTTGGCTCCGGGTATCAAGATGACATTTGTTCGCATTCCGGCCGGACAATTCGTGATGGGCAGCTATCGTGGGCAATCCGATACTCGTCCGACGGCGAAAGTGAAGATTGACAAAGCTTTCTGGATGGGTGAGTTGGAGGTTACGAACCAGCAATTCAACGTGATTTTCCCGGATCACGACAGCCGTTTCGTGGATCAGCAATGGAAAGATCACGTGGTTCAAGGATATCCCGCTAATAAACCGGAGCAACCGGTAATCCGTGTAAGTTACAATGACGCTATGGATTATTGTAAGAAGCTGAGTGAGAAAACAGGCTTGAACATCACGCTTCCGACCGAGGCGCAATGGGAATGGGCTTGTCGTGCCGGTAGCGATCAAGATTTCTGGTATGGCGATATGAATGCGGACTTCGGCAAAAAGGATAACCTAGCCGACGTAACCACGCTCCTGCTTGCCGTAAGCGGTATCGACCCGCAACCGATGCCTAAGACTTCTTATTGGTACAAATACTATACTTACTTACCGAAAGAGGAAGGCGTGGATGATGGCAATTTGGTTCAGGTGGGTGGTAAGCAATATGAAGCGAATCCGTTCGGTTTGTATTGCATGCACGGTAACGTGGCGGAATGGACTCGTTCTGATTACTTGCCTTATCCTTACAACGAGAAATCGAAAGAGGTCTCCGAGTATAAGGTGGTTCGTGGCGGTTCTTATATCGAGCGACCGAAATTCTCGACGGCTTATACCCGTAAAGGATATTATCCGTACCAACGTGTGTTCAACGTAGGCTTCCGGGTAATTATTGAGGATTAATAGACAAGGTCTATTTATAGATAGATAACATGGATGCGGCAAATTAATCGCCGATTCTTTCAAAAATGATTAATCTGCGTACATTTGTCGCATCAGTGTTATTAATAAATGAGCAAATGAAAACTCTAGAAAGATTTATCTCTTCTTCCGTGACGACTATCGTCCTTCTATTGATCTACGCCTTTGGCTTGGCTATCGCTACTTTTATAGAGAAGTATCATGGTACTGCCGTCGCTAAAGCGCTGATTTACTATTCTCCTGTATTTTTCTTACTCCAATTCTTATTGGTAGCCAATTTCGTGGCTATCGTTATCAAGCACCAGTTACTTAAGCGGCGTAAATGGGGATTGATGGTCACCCATGCCGCCTTTATTGTCATCCTTCTGGGTGCACTTATTTCCCACCTTTTCGGCGAGGAAGGAATCCTTCACCTGCGTGAGGGAGAGGCTAGCGATCGTATCATGATCCGTACCTCGGACCAGACTCTCTATCATACGCTTCCTTTTAGCGTAGAACTCGTGAAATTTACCTTAACCCGCTATCCCGGCTCTGCCAGTCCCTCTGCTTATGAGAGTGAGTTGCTGGTACATGTAGATGGACAGACTCGCCATACCCGGGTATATATGAATAATGTATTAGACGTGAAAGGCTATCGCTTCTTCCAAGCCTCCTATGATCCGGATGAGCAAGGAACGGTACTTTCCGTGAACCGAGATGTGGCCGGAAGGAATATTACGTATACCGGCTACGTGATTTTAGTGATCGGCTTTATACTTTGCTTGGTAGGCAAGAACTCCCGTTTCATGAAATTAAGCCGTCAGTTGAAAGATTTAAGAGGGGGCGCTCGTAAAACGACCCTGTTAGTAGCGGTTCTTCTTTCCGTAGGGGGCTTGCGGGCGCAAGGTGCGGCCGCTCCCGAGATGAAGGAGGTTATACAGAAATATGCGATAAGTCCGGAACATGCCGCTAAGTTCGGTGCGTTGCCGATCCAATCGGTAAGCGGACGTATGTTGCCGATCAATACATTCTCTTCCGAGGTACTGCGAAAGTTGCATAAATCGGATCAGTTCGGTTCCTTGAACTCGGATCAGTTCTTGTTGAGTGTCTTGGCTATGCCGGATATGTGGGTCCGGGTGCCGTTTATCGCCTTGTCTAATAGTGAGCTGGCCAATTATTACGACCTTACGGATAAGGAGTGTGCCTATATAGAGGTATTCGATAGCCACGGACGCTATAAATTGCAAGAGAAGCTGGAAGAGGCCTACAATAAAATGCCGGCGGAGCGTACCCGCTTCGATAAAGACTTGATCAAGCTGGACGAGCAGGTGAATATCTTCCATCAATTGATCAATTACCAGATGTTGAACCTTTTCCCGAAAGAGGACGATCCGGATCACAAATGGTATGCGCCGGGCGATGATTTGTCGGCGTTTTCCGGAAAGGACTCCATGTTCGTTACCCACATTATGGGCTGGTATTTATCGGAGGTACAGGAAGGATTGAAGAGTGGTGATTGGGAGAAAGCGGACGAGGTAATCGGAATGATCCATACGTATCAGCAAGCCAAGAATAAGACGGTAGACATTCGCCCTGAGAAAATACAGGCCGAGATTAAATATAATCAAATGGATGTATTCCGGCAATGTAAGAAAGGGTACTTGATTTTGGGAGGCTTGTTGCTGATCTTCGCTTTCGTGGTCTTATTCAAGAAGAAAAAATGGGTTACCTATACGACTTGGTTATTGAGTCTGGGCATTTTGGCCGTATTCGTTTTCCATATGTATGGGATGGGAATGCGGTGGTATATCGCAGGTTACGCCCCTTGGAGCAATTCGTACGAGACGATGGTTTATGTGGCTTGGGCTACGGTGTTCGCCGGGTTGTTGTTCGTACGCAAGAGTACGCTTACGTTTGCGTTGGCTACTTTATTCGGGGGGATCATCTTGTTCGTGTCCGGCTTGAGTTGGATGGACCCGCAGATCAATCCGCTGGTTCCGGTCTTGAAATCCCCATGGTTGATGTTCCATGTGGCGGTTATCGTGGGAGCTTATGGTTTCTTCGGTATTAGTTGTCTGATCGGCTTGACGAATCTGGTGATGATGAGCGTAAGCGGGGAGAAGAACAGCGTGATGCTCAAAGAACGGGTACGAGAATTGAGTATCGTGAACGAGATGTCACTTTGGATCGGATTGGCCCTGATGACGATCGGTACTTTCTTGGGAGCGGTCTGGGCGAATGAGTCGTGGGGACGTTATTGGGGCTGGGACCCGAAGGAGACGTGGGCGTTGATTACGATGGTGATATATGCGATCGTGACGCATCTCCGCTTGATACCGAAATGCAATAACCTGTGGTTGTTTAATTTTACGTCTATCTTGGCCTTCTATTCGGTGTTGATGACCTTCTTCGGCGTGAATTATTTCTTGAGTGGCATGCACTCTTATGGCCAGAATGACAACGTGAACGGGATATTTATTTATCTTTATCTGTCGATCATCCTAGTATTGGGGGCTGGCTTTATATCCTATCGGAAGAGAACGAATTTTAATAATATAATTGTCTAACTATAAATTGAATAGATCATGAGAACATTTAATCACGTAGGAATTGTCACTACGGAAAGTAAAGAAGGGGCGGTTTATAACGAAGGCCTGAGTGTATGGTTGACGGATTACAGCAAGAGTCCGAACCGGATCGAGTTCTTGAAATTCGAGAAAGGCAGCTGCCTACCGGAGTTGGTACAGACCAATGGCCATATCGCTTATACGGTTCCTTGTTTGGAAAAAGAGTTGGAAGGTAAGAAGGTAATCTTCGGCCCAGCTGTTTGCGACGAGCACTTGACGATCGCTTTCATCGAGGAAGAAGGTATCGCTATCGAGATCATGGAACTAAAATAATTCGTAAATCAAAATTTATAAATCTAAAGGAGGATAATACCATGTCAGACATCAAGACAAAATTCATAAATGATCCTGAGAATATTACGGCAGAGTTATTGGAAGGCTATGTATTAGCGTATCCGAATCAGGTAAAGTTGGCAGCTGAGAATATCGTCGTACGTGCTAACCCGAAAGGCAATGATAAGGTTGCGATCGTTACCTTAGGCGGTTCCGGTCATGAGCCTGCCTTGAGTGGTTTCGTAGGAGAGGGCATGTTGGATTGCTCCGTCGTGGGTGACGTATTCGCCGCTCCGGGTGCCCAACGTTTGTTTCAGGCACTGCAATTGATGGATCGTGAGGCCGGGATCTTGTTGGTCGTATTGAACCATTCCGGCGACGTGATGAGTGCTAATATGGCTTGCCAGTTGGCTGCACGTAAAGGGATCAAGGTGAAGAAATTACTTACGCATGATGATATCAGCGCAGGTATCGGGGCGAATATAGACGATCGTCGTGGCTTGGCTGGTTGTGTTCCTTTGTATAAGATATTAGGTGCCGCCGCTGAGGAAGGGAAGTCTTTAGACGAGCTGATTGAGATTGGTGAACGCTATAATAAGAACGTGGCTACCTTGGCTGTCGCTATGCGGTCTTGTACGCATCCCCAGAACGGAGGTACGATCACGAACCTTCCCGATGGTATCATGGAGATCGGTATGGGCCAACATGGCGAAGGTGGCGGTGGACAGAAACCGTTGGTATCCGCCGATGATACGGCTGCGGAGATGGTAGACCTGCTTTGCCAGCAGTTACAGCCAAAAGCCGGCGATAAGATGTTGCTGATCATTAACGGCGTAGGCGCTACTACCCATATGGAATTGAATATCATCTTCCGCAAGGCTTATAAGGAGTTGGAGGCTCGCGGCTTGCAGGTGGTGGCAAGCCGTATCCAAGAGATCTTGACCGTACAGGAGCAAGCCGGATTCCAGATGATTATGGCGATCTTGGATGAGGATCATATCGATTATTTGAATAACAAACGTGCGGACGCACCTTATTGGACAACCCTAGGTAAATAAATAATATACATGAAACAACTTACTATCGAGGCCTTCAAGGCCATGTTAGACAATGCGCTGAAACAGATCAAGGCACGTGAGGAGGAATTCTCTAAATTGGATGCCGTAATCGGGGATGGTGATCATGGTACCGCTATCGTTGCCGCTATGACTGCTGTGAATAAAAGCGCTCAGTCTGGAACGGAGTTCAAGCAAATGCTTGGTGATATGGGTATGGATGTGATGATGGAAGTGAGTGGATCGACAAGTACCTTGCTCGGTGCTTTCTTCTTGGGTATGAGCGATCATGCAGAGGGAACCGAGTTGGATGCCGCAGGCGTGAAAGCTATGTTCGCCGGTGGCTTGGCGAATGTGCAACAACAAACCCAAGCGAAACGAGGCGACAAGACGATGATGGATGCCTTGATCCCGGCGGTGGAGGCTATGCAGGCTTGTACGTCGGATGATATCAAGGAGGTCTTGAATGCCGGCGCTAAAGCGGCGCTTGATGGAGCGGAGGCTACGGTACCGATGAAAGCTAACTTTGGACGTGCCCGTAACTATGGTGAGCGTTCGATTGGTTTCGCTGATAGCGGGGCTACTTCGTGGAGCTGTATGTTCGCTTCTTTTGCAGAGGTGCTATAAAATAATACACAGCGTGAGACGGGGCATGCCCCGTCTCTACAAAATATAATAATATAACGAATAATAAATATGGCAGATTTAGATGATTTAAGAGAAGGTGCGGACTTCGGTTTAGGCATCAATTGTGAGAACCAGAGTTTCCATGTGAAGGGAGCCGAGAACTTACCTTGGGGCATGAAAGACCGTCTGTCCCGTATCTTCAACCCGAAGACAGGCAAGGCGGTTATGCTTGCTTTTGACCATGGTTTCATCATGGGGCCGACTTCCGGTTTGGAGCGTATCGACTTGAATATCGTTCCTTTGATTGAATATGCGGATTGCTTGATGTGTACCCGTGGTATCCTGCAATCTACGATCCCTGCGAATACGACGAAACCGATTTGTCTTCGTTCGGACGCTGGAACGTCTATTCTTACGGATTTGAACGATAATGTATTGATCGATATAGAGGACGCTATCCGTATGAACGTCTCCGCCATGGCGGTTATGTTGGCTATCGGTGATGAGGCGCATGAGGCTAAGACTGTGGCTAACTTATATAAGGCGGTCGATAAGGCCAGCCGTTACAATATCCCGGTAATGGGTGTTACCGCCGTTGGTAAGCAAATGGCTCGAGACGCTCGTTATTTCGGTCTGGCTTCCCGTATCTGTGCGGAGAATGGCGCTAATATCGTGAAGACCTACTATTGTGAGGGCTTCGAGAAGGTAGCCGCTGCTTGTCCGGTTCCCGTGGTAATTGCCGGTGGTAAGAAATTACCGGAGAAGGAGGCGTTGGAATTATGTTATAATGCGATCAACGACGGTGCGGCTGGCGTGGATATGGGACGTAACGTATTCCAGAGTACTTCTCCTGTCGCCATGATCCAAGCGGTTCATGCGGTCGTGCATCAAGGTATCACGCCTGATCAGGGATATGAGTTGTTCTGCGACTTAGCGAAATAATCCATCGCAGGGGTAGGTTTTACCTGCTCCTGCTTATTTATATAATTTAAACCATGAAAATCTATACTTTTATATTATCCGCATGCCTGCTACTCGTATGTTCCGCATGTCATGAGGCGTCGCATTATCTTTTATTAGGCGGTTCCGGCTGGGACAAAATCGCCATCGTAAACAAGAACACGAAAGAAATTGAATGGGAGCATCCCTTGGAAAAAGGATGGGAATGTAATTCCGTAGCTGTTACTCCCGACCGGAATATCCTTTTTTCCTATTCGAAAGGGGCGAAGCTAATCACCCGGGATCATGAGGAGGTCTGGAATATCTCCGCTCCGGAAGGCTGTGAGATGCAGACGGCACGTGTACTTCCCAACGGTAATTATTTATTAGCGTGGTGTGGATACCCGGCGACGATCATGGAGGTGAATGCAAAAGGAGAGATCCTGTCGAAAACGGATTTCGACACCCATATTGAGCAACCCCATGCCCAATTCCGTCAAGTAAACAAAAATAAGCAGGGCAATTATTTAGTGCCCTTGTTCGCTACCTCCGAGATCCGGGAAATATCCCCGTCCGGTCAATTGCTGAAAAGCGTGAAAGTAGACGGTAACCCGTTTAGCGTGGCTGCGTTGGATAACGGTAATTATCTGGTCGCTTGCGGTGATGCCCATTGCTTCATAGAGCTGAATTTCGAGACTGGAGATATCGTTCGCAAGGTGAATGAGAACGATATCGAGGGAGCCCAGCTTTTCTTTGTTGCCCAGTTGCTCCCTAAACGGGACGGTGGTTTGTATATCTGTAACTGGCAAGGCCATGACGGAGAGGCTGCGAAAGGACATTACCCGCAGTTGATCGAGATAAACGGAGCCGGAAAGATGGTCTGGGATTTGAATGATAACGCTACCTTCGGGATGATCTCCTCTATTTGTCCGATCGATTAAAGATATATCCGGATTATTAATTATATTTGTACACCTAAATTCTAAATAAAGCATGGAAGAGAAAAACACGAATGCTACTAAACGTCGAAACCCTGTAACTTGGGTCCCTAGTGTCTATTTTGCTATGGGATTGCCTTTTGTAGTGCTGAACATGGTTACCGTACTCATGTTTAAGGGATTGGATATATCGGATGCCCAGATTGCGTTATGGACCTCGGTTATCATGTTACCTTGGACCTTAAAGCCTTTATGGAGCCCGTTTTTGGAAATGTATCGTACCAAGAAATTCTTTGTCGTATTGACCCAGTTGTTATCCGGTTGCTTATTCGGTTTAGTGGCCTTGGCGTTAAACTTGCCGAGTTTCTTTGCTCTATCTATCGCATTATTAGGTATTATAGCGCTTAGCGGGGCTACGCATGACGTGGCAACGGATGGCGTTTATATGAAAGAGCTCTCGCCGGAGGATCAAGCCAAATATATCGGTTGGCAAGGTGCGTTTTACAATTTGGCGAAGATCGTAGCCACGGGTGGTCTGGTTTATCTGGCGGGTTATATGATGCAATATTTTACCGGGATAGGATTGGAGAAAGAGGCCGTGATATACGCTTGGATGATCGTTATGCTGCTTTGCGGTACGATCATGATCCTGCTTGGTTTTTATCATATGAAGATGTTGCCTTCGGGTGGGAAAGCCGCTACCGGAGAACATTCGTTGAAGGAAAGTATGGCTGAGCTATGGCTGGTCTTCAAGGAGTTCTTTACGAAGAAGTATATCGTGTGGTATATCTGTTTCATCATATTGTATCGTTTTGCCGAGGGTTTCGTGATAAAGATCGTACCTTTGTTCCTGAAAGCTCCGGTTGCCGATCAGGGATTGGGGCTTACGGAGCAAGAGATCGGTTTGTATTACGGTACGTTTGGGGCGGCGGCGTTCGTGCTGGGCTCTTTGCTCGGCGGATATTATATCTCGGCCAAGGGACTGCGAAAGGTATTGTTTACGCTTTGTTGTTGTTTCAACATACCGTTCTTGGTATACACGTTCTTGGCCTGCATCCAGCCGGATAATGGTCTCATTATCGCTTCTGCCATCGTATTCGAGTATTTTGGCTATGGATTCGGTTTCGTGGGCTTGATGCTGTTCATGATGCAACAGGTAGCGCCGGGCAAGCATCAGATGGCGCATTATGCCTTCGCCTCGGGTATCATGAACCTTGGCGTGATGCTTCCGGGAATGATGAGCGGTTTCGTGAGTGACTGGCTAGGTTATAAGTATTTCTTTATCGTGACCTTGCTGGCGATGATCCCTTCATTCTTGGTAGCCTATTTCGTACCGTTCACGTATGACGATAAAGGTAATAAGTTAGTATAGTAATATTTTAATAGGATTAGTTATGGATAATTTGAAAATCGTAGGCGCTCCGCTGCCAGATATGCCTTGGGAAGATCGTCCCGAGGGTAGCAAAGAAGTATTGTGGAGATATTCGAAGAACCCGGTGATTCCTCGTGATATCCTCCCGACATCGAACAGTGTGTTCAACAGTGCTGTTGTCCCTTTCAAAGGTGGTTATGCCGGTGTGTTCCGTTGCGACGATACGAATCGCCGGATGCGTTTGCACGTAGGTTTTAGCGCGGATGCCATTCATTGGAGTATCTCTGAGACAAAACTCGAGTTTGAGTGTGATGACAAGGAGATCGGCGAGTTCGTTTACGCCTACGACCCCCGTGTATGTTTTATCGAGGATCGTTACTATGTGACTTGGTGTAACGGTTATCATGGCCCGACGATCGGCGTGGCTTACACGTTCGATTTCGAGACCTTCCATCAGCTGGAGAACGCTTATCTGCCTTTCAACCGTAATGGCGTGATGTTCCCTCGTAAGATTAACGGAAACTTCGCCATGTTGAGCCGTCCGAGCGACAACGGTCATACTCCGTTCGGCGATATTTTCTATAGCGAGTCTCCGGATATGTGTTTCTGGGGTAAACATCGCCACGTGATGTCTCCGGCTGCGTTCGAGGATAGCGCTTGGCAGTGTACGAAGATCGGTGCGGGCCCTATCCCTATCGAGACTTCCGAAGGCTGGTTATTGATTTACCACGGCGTGCTTCGTTCTTGCAACGGGTATGTGTATAGCTTCGGTTCCGCTATCTTGGATTTGGAGCAACCTTGGAAAGTGAAATTCCGCTCCGGACCTTATTTGTTATCCCCGCAAAAGGATTACGAGTGCATGGGAGACGTTCCGAACGTAGTCTTTCCCTGTGCCGCCTTGCATGATCCGGAGACGAAACGTATCGCTATCTATTACGGCTGCGCAGATACGGTAACAGGATTGGCTTTTGGCTATATTGATGAGATTTTGGATTTTACGAAGAAGAATTCAATCATTTAACAGACTCGAGAAGAACAATATACTTTTGTTGTCGAAACAATATACTTTTACACACGAAAGTATATTGTTTTAGAACAAAAAGTATATTGTTTTTTTTATTAGGTAAAAGAGTAAGAGCTATGACAAAGATACAACAGTTTTTGGCAGATCTGCCCGAGGAGAAGAAATCCTTGTTTGTCCCTGTTTTCGGGAGCATGGAGAAATTTTATACGGTAGTTTACTTGATCGCCCGGAATGAGCACGTCACTGATCAGGAGAAGCCAGATCGTTATGAGGATCGTTTACAGGTGATTCGCCAGATACGTAACCGGGTGGAGAAACTAGTTTCCTCGTATGGCTTGGACGGAGGGGAGATCGTAGCCGATATCGCCAGCGACTATTTTGAGGATTATGTCAATTACAAAGAGCCGGAGCTAGACATTACGAATGATGGGTTTATCGCTATCCTCCAGAAAATATAGGAGATAAATATAATTTTATTGTGTGGTAGTATTGACATTATCCGGTATCACCGTGGCTTTGATGACTCTCCCGAACTTAATTGGTATCTTGCTGTTACATAGGGAAGTGAAAAACTCTGTCAAGGAGTATTGGCGACGGATGAAGGAGAAGTAATGACTGTGAATAACATTTTTTGTGTATAATACGCTTTGTATGTGTTTAATAACGCCTATCTTTGCCAATTACCGGAATTTTAGGTTCTGGGTATTAGTTGAGAAGAGTAATGATTGAGAGTTGGCAAAGTTTTATTGAATGAAGTATTTTACAAAGTTAATACGCTGGATATCTTCACAGGAGCATTTATATTTCTTATTTGCCCTGTTATTTATCATCCCAAACTGTGTGTTCTTTTTTACGGAACCGCTTCCCGTCACGGTCGGTATCGCCTCGTTGCTGATACCTTTGGCCTTTTGGATGGGTGTTTTGTTAGTGGCCCGTAAACCGGGGATCGTGGTTTGGTGCCTGTTGCCGAAGGTTATATTAGATGGGGGACAGTTGGTGCTTCTGTATCTTTTCGGGCAGTCCGTGATAGCGGTTGATATGTATTTGAACCTTACCAGCTCGAACGCTTCCGAGGCTAGCGAATTATTGGGGAATATCATTTTGGTGATCGGTTGCGTATTCTTTTTCTATACATTGCCTACTCTAATACTCGCTTATCGTTCGATACGGCAGAAAGAGAAATTGCGAAATCCTTTCCGGAAGAAATGGGCCAAGATCAGCCTAGGCATGTTTGTCATGGGCTTGATCCTTTGCTTCCTGTCTCCTTTGCAAGATCACCGGTTTTCATGGAAGGACGATGTGTATCCGGCTAACGCCCTATACAATTTATATTTCGCCATAAATAAGGCGGAGAGGAACCGTAAGTATCATATTACTTCCGCCGACTTTAAGTTCGACGCCACTAAGCTGGAACAAGCTGAGGGAAAACGGGAGATCTACGTCTTGGTAGTGGGAGAGACCTCCCGTGCTATGGAATGGAGCCTTTACGGATACGAGCGCAAGACGACTCCCCGTATGGAGGCTTTAGACGGATTGGTGCATTTCACGGATGTGGTGACGCAATCGAATAATACGCATAAAAGTGTCCCCATTATCCTGTCCGCTGCCAGCGCCGAGAATTATGGAGTCCTTTACGACGAGAAAAGTATCGTGACCGCTTTCAAAGAGGCTGGTTTCCGTACGCTCGTGATCGCCAACCAGAAACTAACGACCTCGATGATCGGCGCTTTTTACCGGGAGGCAGATACCTTTATCGATATGAGCGCATTTAATACGGGTTCTACGCTAACCTCCTTGCACGATGCGGCGATCCTGCCTTATCTAAAGAAGGAACTGGATAAAGAGGACGGTAATCTTTTCGTAGTACTGCATACTTATGGCTCGCATTTTAATTACCATGAACGTTATCCGAAGGAGTTCCGTTTCTATAGGCCGGATAAGGCGGAGGGAATTCGTGCCTCGTATAAAAAGGAGTTACGGAACGCTTATGATAATTCCATCCACTATACAGATTACGTGCTGGGGGAAATCGTGGATATGTTGGCGAAGACAAATGCTCCGGCATCCATGCTTTACTTAAGCGATCATGGAGAGGATATCTTCGATGATTCCAGAGCCCGTTATCTGCATGCTTCTCCGATACCGACCTATTACCAGTTGCATATCCCGTATGTGATCTGGTTCTCGAAGGCTTACCGGGAGTCATATCCCCAGAAATATCTGGAAGCGCAGGCACACGAGACTTATCCGGTTAGCACGAACAGCGTATTCCATACGATGCTTGATATAGCCGGTGTGCGGACTCCGGTGGCCGATTCCACGTTTGCTTTAACGAATCGTGCCTTCAAGGTACGTGACCGTATGTATCTGGGAGACCATGACGACCCGATCCCATTTTGGAAAGTCGGCTTAAAAAAGCAGGATTTTGAGATGATGGATAAATGGGATATCGCTTATGATAGGAATTAGACTGATCTCAATCGTATATGAAAGAGCAAAGCGGACATATTACTAGCAAGGTGATATTAGGCTATATTTTGCTGATTACCATTGCGGTCTGCTCAGTCGCTTACATTTATAATATAGTAGAGAAAGTGGCCGAGGAGGACGAGCCGGATCATCAGGCACGCCGGAAGGTGTACTTGGTCACCAATACGCTCTCCCTGCTCTATGAAAGCGAGGCGTTGGGGCAGTTGGTAGGCATGCCCCAGAACGAGTTCCGCCACTTCAATCGTACGTTGAATAAGGCCCATAATAACATGGATTCGTTGAGGACCTTGGTGACGGACTCCATGCAACTCCTGAAAATAGATACGATCGACATACTGCTGGAGCGTAAGCGATGGAATACCCGCCGCTTGCTTGAGACTTGGCAGGAAGCGAACACGGAGCGTCTTTATACGGAGAATATCGAGAAAATAATTGCCGTCCGGGATACGATCGTAAATGAGGTGCAGGTACAAGAGCGGGTAGAGGTCAAGCAAGATACGGTGGTAGTTCCCCGTAAGAAGCGAGGATTCTTCAAGCGTTTGGCCGACGTGTTCTCTCCCGGCAAGGAAGATACCAGCATCGTGGTGAACACGACCCGGGAGATCGTTACCGATACGTTGGTGAACGCTTATAATCCGACCGATACGATTGTCAGCGTGCTGAAAAGCATCCAAGACAGTGTGGCTTGGCAACGGCAACAACTGATGGATCAGTTGTTGGAAAGGGCCTCTAACTTACGGTATAACAATAGCGTGATTACCCGGGAGATCAACCAGATGCTCCGTAATATCGAGGAGGAGGAGATGGAGGCGTCGCTGGAAAGGGTCTATAAGAAGCAGGTACTATTAAGGGAGACCTCCCATTTGATCGCCGGAATCGCGATCGTCTCCGTGGTAATCGCCTTTCTGTTCCTCTTCTTTATCTCACGGGATATCTCACGAAGTAAATATTACCGTATGCAACTGGAAAAGGCGAAACAGGTCGCCGAGAGCTTATTGCGAAGCCGTGAGAAGCTGATGTTGACGATCAGCCACGATATACGGGCTCCGCTCTCTTCCATCATCGGATATATCGAGCTTTTGCTACGCCGCCATCCAGACGAGCGTCAGCAATATTATCTGGAGAACATGAAAGGTTCCTCGGATCATATCCTTTCCTTGGTGAACGACCTGTTGGATTTCCAGCGGTTGGAGTCCGGCGAGATGGAGGTGCATAGCGTTCCCTTCCGTGTCCCGGCCTTGTTCGATGAGATCTATACCAGCTTCCAGCCGATAGCGGAGGCGAAAGGCTTACGGTTTGTCTTGAACCTGAAACCGGAGGAGACTGGGCAAGTTTATATGGGCGACCCGATCCGTATCCGGCAGGTCGTAGGAAACCTCTTATCTAACGCTATCAAGTTCACGGAAGCGGGGCGAGTCGTTTTACTTGTCTCCTTACAGAAACTGTCCGCTGTCCATTATCAACTGTCCATTACCGTCAGCGATTCCGGTCCGGGCATCCCGAAAGAGGAACAAGAGCGGATATTCGGGGAGTTTACTCGCCTTGCCGATACGGAAGAGGTGGAAGGTTTCGGTCTGGGCCTCTCCATCACCCGTAAGCTTCTGTCCTTGATGAACGGTACGCTTGCTTTGGATAGTACCCCGGGGAAAGGCAGTGATTTCACGATCTTGCTACCTCTTCCCTTGGCCGATAATCAATCTTTGCCGGACGTAACGGCGGAGGCTCCGGATGCTGGTGAGGCCGAGGCTTTACCCTTGTTTGAGGGGCAAGATGTCTATTGTCTTCTGGTAGATGACGATCCTCTACAACTGGCCTTGACGGAGGAACTCTTGAAGCAGAGTCACGTGCAGGTGGTAGGTTGTACGAATCCGCATAACGTCCTCGAGCTATTGCGGAACACCGTATTCAACGCCATTATCACCGATATACAGATGCCGACGCTGGATGGCTATCATTTACTGGAGCGGATACGTACGTCCGGTATCCCCGGAACGGATGAGATCCCGGTGATCGCCCTATCTGCCAGTATCGCCAAGGAGCACGAGCATTATCTGGAGGCTGGTTTCACGGGTTTCTTGAACAAGCCGTTTACCGCCGCCCAATTAATCTCCTTGCTGAATGAGTTGCTGACACTCCATCTGGAGGCAAGGAGCGAGTTGAATTTCTCTTCGTTGACCGCTTTTGCCGGAGAGGATCCGGAGGCCTCAGCCTCTATACTGAAAACCTTCTCGGAGGAAACCCGCAAGAGCATCGACTTACTTCGAGATGCGTTAGAGGGAAAAGACCGGGAGGAAGCCTCCCGGATATCTCATAAGTTGATTCCCCTGTTCACGATGCTGGGGGCCAATTCATTGGTACAACACCTGCGGATCTTGGAGAAGAACGATGAGGAACTGACCGATTCCGGCTGGTACCACCTGCTGGGCGAGGTAATCGAGCAAGCACTTGCTATCGTGAAGGATGCGGAGTCCGCCATCGGGTAATCTTGTGGAATCCGGTGTGGAATAAATACCCATCCGTGGAATGCCTTTCCCCATGCTTTTGAAATAAAATTCTACTTTATAGAAACAAAATTTATCTATTACTTGTTAAAGGATAAGTAGTTAGATATTCATTGTCGTGCGTTTCGCTGGCTTTGGCACGATATTCGCTATCTATTTAATGAAATCGCAAGTGGGCGTTTCTACATTTAAACCGTTAAAAACAAAAGTCATGAATTTATTCATGGCGAAAGATTAAGTCCTGAGTATTCAATTTAAGTCTGCAAAAGAAAAAGGCATCCTTTCGAGGATGCTTTTTTTATTTAGTTTCGTTACTTTTGCCACGAAATAATAAAATCTACTGAATCATATCATGGAACATGCGCTACAATCCCGACCTCGTATCGAGGTGGTCGACGCATTACGAGGATTTGCTGTTATGGCTATTATCCTATTGCATAATATCGAGCATTTTAACTTGTATAATTTTCCGGAGGCTACTACCGATTTTATGAAAGCCTTGGATAAAGGGGTATGGGATACCTTGTTCTTCCTCTTTTCCGGGAAGGCATACGCTATTTTCGCCCTGCTGTTCGGTTTTAGTTTTTTCATCCAGTTTGATAACCAAGCGAGGAAAGGGAAGGACTTCCGGCTTCGTTTCTTCTGGCGGTTGATGCTCCTATTCTTTATCGGTTGCTTCAACGCCTCGTTCTTCCCGGGGGAGATATTGGTGCTTTATTCGATCTTGGGTATTGTGTTGATACCGGTTTGCAAGTTGAGTAATAAGATGGTATTGGCGATCGCCGTGTTTTTGATGCTACAGCCCATGGAATGGGGTAAATTCATGTATGCCTTGATGCATCCGGAATATGTGGCATCCAAGGAACAATGGCTGGTGCACTGTATGCGGATCTATCCGTATATGGAAGGTGCTAGCTTTTGGGAAATGGTCAAGTCTAATCTGTGGGACGGGCAGCTGTATAGCCTTCTCTGGGCTTGGAGCTATGGACGTTTCTTCCAGACATCGGCTCTCTTTATGCTGGGCATGTTGTTGGGGCGCAAGGGATTGTTTGTCGATCCGGAGAAGCATCGGACGTTTTGGACAAGGACCTTTGTTATCGGGGTAGTTTGTTTCATTCCCCTCTATTATCTGTCCCTTTCCCTACCCGGTTTGCTAGAGCGTACCGAAGAGCTTCGCCCGATGAGTACGATCGTGTCTTCCTTGCGTAATTTCTCGTTCATGTGCGTATTGGTATCCTCCTTTATCTTTTTGTGGCAGTGGAAGGCGCCGCAAAAGGTGCTTCACGGGCTTGTGCCTTACGGGAAAATGAGCTTGACGAATTACCTCACGCAATCGATGGTAGGCTCTTTTATCTATTTCGGATACGGTTTATCCCTGTATGACGATCTGGGAACGACCGCTAGCTTCGCCGTAGGAATCCTTCTTTTCATTCTCCAGCTAGGTTTTTGCCACTGGTGGTTAGCCCATCATAAACAAGGTCCTTTCGAGGGAGTATGGCGTAAAGCTACGTGGATGTTTTCTTGATTCGTTTTATTTATTTACCTTTGTGGTTACTATAAATAATCTGAGTGGGTATGTTGTCGATTCTAATCGTTGAAGATGATATAACTTTTTCCTTGATGCTTACCACATGGCTGGGTAAGAAAGGGTTTGTCGTAAGATCCTCGTCCTCTGTTTCCGATGCTAAACGGAGGCTGGGGGAGGAAGCGTTCGATTTGGTTATATCGGATTTACGCCTGCCGGATAGTGACGGGATCGACTTATTGAAATGGCTGAAAAGCACTCATCCTTCCTTACCCCTTATCATGATGACCAGTTATGCGGAGATACAAACGGCGGTTCAGGCGATGAAGCTGGGAGCGGCGGATTATATTGCCAAGCCGTTGAACCCGGATGAGTTGCTGGGTAAGATCAAGGAACTTGTGTACGTGGAGGAGAAGGCTCCGGCGAGAGTCCCGGTTTCTTCGGCCCCGGATCTTTATATCGAGGGGCAGAGCCAAGCGGCCCGCCAGCTTTATGAGCATGTGCGTTTGGTGGCTCCGACGGATATGTCGGTATTGGTGACCGGCGCTAGCGGTACCGGTAAGGAGTATATCGCCCGTCGGATCCACGAGCAAAGTAATCGTAGCAAGGCTCCGTTTGTCGCCGTGGATTGCGGCGCTATCCCCAAGGAATTGGCGGCTTCCGAGTTCTTCGGCCACGTGAAAGGTTCTTTTACGGGGGCGATCGAGAACAAGACTGGGGCGTTTGTGGCGGCTCAAGGCGGTACGATATTTTTGGATGAGATCGGGAACCTGACGTATGAGGTACAGGTTCAGCTATTGCGTGCCCTACAGGAGCGCAAGGTAAAGCCGATCGGGAGCAATCAGGAGATCGCTATCAACGTGCGCTTGATATCCGCAACGAACGAGAACTTGCGGCAGGCGATCGAGAAAGGAGATTTCCGTGAGGACCTGTACCATCGTATCAATGAGTTCACGATCCGTATCCCGGACTTGAAAGAGCGAAAAGAGGATTTGCTCTTGTTCGCCAATCATTTTCTCGATCTGGCGAATAGCGAGCTCCAGAAAGATATCATCGGTTTCGACAACGATACCATGCAATTGTTCCAATCTTATTCTTGGCCGGGTAACCTGCGGCAGATGAAGAACGTTATCAAGTACGCTACCTTATTGGCGACCGGTCGATACATCACCCGCAAGGAACTCCCGGAGGAACTGACGGAGAACCTCTCTTCGCACACCAACATCCAGCTTAAGAACGTGGAGCATGAACGTGACCTTATCCGTAAGGCCCTCCAAGAGTGCGGCAATAATAAGACTCGTGCGGCCCAGTTATTGGGCATCGACCGGAAGACGCTTTACAATAAGCTGAAGATTTATCAGTTGGATTGAAAATTCCGTGTTTTATGTGAGTGCTTAAGGCCTATTGGGAGCCTCTGGCTTGTATGATGGGTCTGTTGCGAAATAGAAGCTTATTCTGACTATTTGCTTCATATTATACGAATATGTTGACATACCCTTCGTGCGAAAGTGACAAGATAATGAGATAGGCGTGGTAATAAACACGCTTTTTCTTGAAAAAGGGGCCGATTTTGTACACGATAGGTGGCGAAACCTGTTGCGATAGGTCGTATTGCCCAATGCCGATACTCGCGTTAGGCATTATGAGCGGTCACGCATAGGGTTATGAGTACTCATGAATGGGCATTCTTACCGTGCTATAACCCTATCGTAACACTGCTTTTACCCTTTTCTTGCCTCAAAATATGAGATACGATGAATTAATTTCGCTGGAGCGAGAGGCTGTTTTTCTGTATTCATCTGTCAACGAGACAAATGCTGCTTTTTCTTCTCGCATTTAGAAACGAGCCGTACCTTTGCCCGAAAAAATCGATTCTCCGAGACTTTAGTTTTCATTTTGTCAAATTGCCAGATGGTATGTTATTGCCAAGAGAAAATCGCTAGGGGCTTTCTCCACATCGGCACCAACCACCTTTGCCGGGAACAGTAACTTTGGCTGATAAGCTGATTGAATGGTTGGAGTAGGGTGAATAGTCTTTTATTATTCTTTTTTAACATGACATGGAATAAATATTGTCTATTTATCAAAGGTTTTTTCTTTGGAGTATTATTAATTATAGTTAATTGATGTGATAATATTTGTGCGTTTAAGAACTTCGCATTATAATAAAATCTACCTTTGCTGTTGATAATACTCAATAAGTTGATTAAAATATACAACTTCTTTTTTTAATGATGTTATAGGGGAAATATTTAATGATTAAGCATATGAAGAGATGTATTTTTACGAAAGTAAAGTTCATGGCACTGTTCCTGTTTGCGGTGCTGATGACCGCATGTACAGCGGACGTGTACGAGCCTAAGCCGGATCCCGATCCAAAGCCGAGACCGGACGAGAGTACAAATGGTATTCCGAATGATTTTGATTATTCAACAAAGGCTAGCCATAAATTGACTGTTAAAGTCTTGGATGAATATGAGGGGAAACGTTATTATACGATAGAAGTATTTGGTTCGGACCCTATCACTGATCCTAATTCTGTTTTCTATGTTGGAGGTAAAACAAACTCAAGGAATCCATTTATTGTTGATTTGGCTTTACCTAAGACTCAAGAATATATTTATATTAAGAAAACGGATGCACAAGGGTATAGTACTGTTGTAAGCTTAGAGGTGAAAGATGGCGATTTATTATTGGATTATACGGATCCAGTTATTACAAAATCTTTTTTGCGTAGTGACAGCGGGATTAGTGATCAAGAAATAACACGTTGGCTCACCCCGCTTTCGGAGAAGGAAATTGAGAAGTTGGATAAAAAAGCTGAGATGAAAGATGTAATAGAGCTACGGAGTGGTATGACTCTTGATAAAAATAAGAGTTATAAAATTACGAGCGGAAAGGTCAACAATGTCGTTTTCCCTGATAACGAGAACTACACTCTTTATATTTTTAGCGGCGCTACCTTGGATTTAGCTTCTTCAGCCTCACCATTGACAAAAAACAGTCAAATTGTAGTTTTTCATGGAGGTCAGATAATTGGCTCTAAGGCTGTTCTGAAAATTGATGGAAATTCTCAATTGGTTAATATGGGTAAAGTAGATATTAATAGAATAGAAACTCTACCTTCGCCACATAGTTCAATTTATAATCATACGAATTCGGAAATTACTGTAAACTCAATGCATTTGAATGGAGGTGAACTTCATAATCATTGTTTGGTAAAGGTTGGTACTTTCTCTTTTGATGGATCTGCTTCCGGATTATATTTAAATCGGGGTTCTTCTGTAATTTCCGGGAATTTTATATATGGTTATGATACGAAAATATCGATGGCGGAACATTCCTTGTTTGAGACAGATGCGTTGAATCCTGCTCAAACAGGTCCTGTATCCTTAGTTGTAGAGGATGCGGATGCCAATCAATATGGAGATGGAAATAGTGCCAAATTGTTTAAGGTGAATGGTGTATTGGATTATACATCTGTTCAGATAACAGGCTTTTTCTGGAGTGATTTATATACTTATGCGCAAAGTGAAGTAAATTATTCAGCTAATAAGAATGGTGCGTTAAGAGTGGTTGGCAATAAATGCCCTGTAAATATATCCGGTGATTGTTTTGGCGATATCAATTACAGTAAAGATGAGCCTTTTACAGACGAATCCGAGACGCCTGAGTATAAACCTGAATATGATAAGACAGAAGCTTATGTCTATTTATTTGAAGACAATTGGCCTAATTTTGGTGACTATGATATGAATGACTTGGTTATGATTGTCAGCATCATGAATACGACAGAGGCTAGCAGTGAAGGTATTAATGCAAAAACTGTATATTTATCAACAAGTGTTAGGGCTGTAGGTGCAACGAAATCTTTATATGCTTTTGCGAAGATCCAAGGAACAGACAAGGTTATTAATTTATTGGAAGGAAAAGAGGCGCATGAGTTCATGAATAGCGAGCCAGGTCAAATAATAAATACATATAATAAGACTTGTGAAGCACGTGAAAGCTTGATAGAAGTAGATGTGAATGGCATGAGCGGAGTTGTGAATGCTAACAACTTAAACGTTTTTATTGTTTGGGGTGATCCTAATAAGAATAAAAAGAACGAGGTCCATATAGCTGGTTTTTTAGGGACGGAACAAGCAGCCACGGCCTTAACAAGTGATGAATATTATCGATATAAGTATAATGAGAATATTGATAATTCAACAGAGGAATTTAATAATATGATGTGGGGATTGATGATCCCTAAATCATCTTTTGATTCATATCCTAGAGAAGGTATTTCTATTATGGATGCATATCCTCAATTTATGAATTGGGCCAAGTCTGGAGGAAAAGATGTTTTGGATTGGTATACTTTAGGTGTCAATGATCTTCTTTACCAAGGAGATTCTGCTAAAGATAAGTGATCATAGCATCTAAATGATAATTTTATTTGTCGTAAACAGTAAATAGATTTAAGAATAAAAACGGATTGCGGGAACTTTATCCTTAGCAATCCGTTTTTCATTTCTATTAATCCAGCATCAAACTCATATAAGCCATCCTACCTTGATAACCCATCAACTGTCGTGTTAGCGTTTGGTTATCCATTTGTTCCAAATCTTTTTTGGAGACAGGGCTTTCGTGTTGTTTGGATAGCCAGAGGTGGATCATGCGTTTCGTGTCGATGATGCGGGCCATACCCATAGGTAAGGTACCCGGAGGGGTGGGAGGGGTATTGACCGTCGCTTGCGATATGTTATTTTGCAGGGTAAGCTCTTGCAATAGTAATTCCTTGATCTCTTCCGAGTCGTAAAGAAGTTCCTTGATAAAAAGCTTTTTGTCGGACGGCGCTGTACCCGCCTCAAGAGGCAGTGCGAAAGCCATGCCAACCACCTTCTCGTTCTCGTCCAAGGCCGTGTACATCCCCCCGTTATCTAATTGCAGATCACGAAGTATCGTGATGAAATCATCCTGCGAGTGCAAGATACAGGAAGGGCGTTCACGTAATTTGCGGTTGAAATAAGCGAACAATTCGTCGGTTGTCGGTACCTCCGGTTGGATAACCGTTATCTTCGGGAGTTGAACCGGCGTATTCGGGCGGATATATGTCTCTACGGAATAATCGAATGCCTCGGTATAACCCTGTTCCCTATAATAGTCGAATAACCAAGGATCGGCAGGGATTAAGGCGGAGATAGCGATCTCACGCCGTTCCATTTCCTCGAATGTCTCTTGCAAGAGTTGTCGCATAAGCCCTTGCCCTCTTTCTTCCGGAGTCGTGCACGCCCCAGAGATATAGCCTACCGAGATCTCGGTACCCAAATAAGTCATCGTATGAGGAACTATCTGCAAGGCAGAAACTATTTTACCGTCCTTCTCGATGGTCATTGCGTTCTCGTCCTTGTAAACACGATCAAAATAAAGGCTGATAAATGCCTCGGAATCCCCGAAGCAGGTACGCCATAAGTTTACGATTTGTTGTTTCTTGTCCATAATTTATTTAGTTTGCGTAAGTTGCTTTTTTATTGCGGCACTCTTCTCTAATAGTATGGTAGGCTGATAAGAAAGCTTCGCTTGGCGCAACCCCGGTATGCCGAGATCCTCCTCCCGGTTCACGTAAGTATACTGTTCCGGAAGGTGAGAAGCGAACTCTTGGTTAATCACCGTATAGGCACCGTCGAAATTCACGTCCGCTTTCTCCACGTGAACCCCGAATGTATTATGGTTGATGGGGGCCCCGAAAGAGAAAGCGATAATCTCGTTATCCACCCGGAGAGCGCCACCGATCAGGCTTAGGCTGTCAAAATGATGCAAGGCATAGGTAAGGGAGCGACGTTCGTCATTAAGCTCTTCCTCGTCATTATCTCCATTGTTCGCCTTATACCATTTACATTCCAGTTTCAGGCATTGGGGGACGATATCCGGCGTGATAGGGACATACTCGTACGAATATTGTTTCTTGAAATTATTGATATGATTACGTTTGGATTGGTATTTCTTACCCCGTAAGGTCGCTAAATCCTCCCGTAAATAAATGTAATCGAAATAATCCCGTTCTGGGATATAAAAAAAGCTTCCGGGAAGTGCGCCTTCCAGTTGCTCCTTGGCGTCGGGGGTGATACCCAGCATACAGAGCGGATGTCCATATTTTAAGGAATCCTCTTCCAGCAAACGAACGGCACCCGCTAAATCTCCATCCCCGACAGGCATCATATAGGCGAAACGGCTCTTGTCCTCGATCATGAAACGGATTAATAAATAGCCATCCACGATAGCGAATTCACTGTCATATAAGAAACGCCAACTGCACATGTTCGCGAATGAGAAATCACAATTGCGATAATCGCTGGGAAATGTAAATGAGGTTATGATCTCTTTGTCTTCTAACCTGATCGGTTTAAACGGTATATCCATAAATTTTCTTGTACTGTTTTACAAACTGCAAATATAAAACTAAAATGCGTGTGCGAATGTTTAGAATGGGAATAATAAAGGTAATATAAATACCATAACGATTCCCATCACGATTTGTAAAGGCAACCCCACCTTTACATAGTCCATAAATGTATATTTTCCGGCGGACATAACGAGTGCGTTGGGTGGCGTAGAGAAGGGGGAGGCGAAGCACATGCTGGCACCTACCGTCACCGCCAGCAGGAATGGATAAGGGCTAACGTTGATGGCTATGGCGGATTGAAGGGCAATAGGGGCTACCAGTACCGCCGTGGCCGTGTTGCTGATAAACATGGTCAGTAGCGAGGTGGTGAAATAAATTCCGGCCATCAAGACGAGCGGTCCGTAATCGCCTAGTCCGCTCACCAATTTCTCCGAGATAAGATTGGAGGCGCCTGTCTTCTCTAAGGCTAGCGACATGGGTAACATGGCGGCGATCAAGACTACGCTTTCCCAATTAATCGTTTTATAAGCCTCTTCCACGTTACGGAAACATCCGGTTAATACCATCAATATTCCCGCTATGATTACCGCCGCTACCGGAGGAATCGGGATGAAGTCGAATACCATGGCGGCAATCATTAAGACCATGATCAAGGCGGCGACAGGGGCTTTATAATCCAGAGTGACTTTAGAGGCCTCTTCTAAGGGCTGGCCCAATACCACCCATTGCGATTGTTTCTGGCTCATGCGAGCGATACTGTCCCATGTGCCTTGTATTAGAAGGATATCGCCGGCATGCATCTTTATATCTTTTATATCATTCAGTATATATTCCCCTTTCCGTTGGATGCCTAAGATATTCACGGAATATTTATCCCTGAAACCAGAGTCCTTTACCGCCTTATTTATCAATTTCGAGTCGGGCATTAATAAGACCTCGGCGATACCGATCTCCCGAACGCTCAGCTTTTCAACCTCCGCCCCTTCAACATATTCGGATACGTGGGTATCCGTAAGCTCCAGATTCTGTTCTTTGGCGAATTGGTTTACTTTCTCGAACGGGCCGAACACATAGAGGATATCGTTCTCCTGTAATTCCGTATGTGGGCCGGCTAAGGACTGGTCTACGGTTTTAAGGAAACGTCCTTGAGAGGACGACTGCCGGCGTATCTCCAGAATGGAGAGATTATAAGCCTGCGTAATATTTAATTCTTGCAATTTTTTCCCTCCGATCCGGGAACCGGGCCTGATCTGTATCCGATATAGATTATCCGATAATTGGTATTTCTTGGCTAACTCTTTTGGGGAGTGCCCGGTTGTAGTCTTCGTGTCTTTGCCATCCTCCTTTTTTACCAAGAAGAATTTGCTTAGGGGAATCAAGACGACCAAGCCGATAAGCACACAAATAACCCCGATAGGCGTAAACGAGAAAAACGATAGATCCGTGAATCCGGCGTTGGATAGCACCTCATCTACCACGAGGTTCGGAGGCGTACCGATCAGCGTGGCCATTCCGCCCATGCTACTAGCGAAAGCCAAGGGCATCAAAAACCTCCCGGGACTGATATTGGCGCTTGCCGCCATGCTCACTACGATCGGAAGCATGAGGGCCACGGTACCCGTATTACTGACGAACGCCCCGATAAAAGCGGTGACCATCATGATCAATATGAATAATTTCAATTCGCTTTTTCCCGCTAGACGGAGTATCTTGCTGCTGATCATTTTGGCCAATCCCGTTTTAAAGATAGCTCCTCCTACGACAAACAACCCGACCATCATGATGACGATAGGATTGGAGAAGCCGGAAAGCGCTTCTTCGGGTGTAAGTATGTTGAATACGATTAATAAGACGAGGGCGCATAGAGCGACAAGATCGGAACGTAATTTTCCATTAACAAAGAAAACGGCTGATAGGGCCAGTATTATAAGTGTTGTGATCATAGGGTATAAATATTATATAAGTAAAGAACAAAAAATAGGGGGTATTTGTTCGTTACTTTCTTGTTTCGGGAAAAATGGCTAAACTTATAGGTTGAACAGCCATTTTGTAAAATAGGGGCTGGAGCTATTTTTGCAATATGAAATTCGCAACAATTAGGTTAAAACGAATGTTATTTTAATGTCTAACGAAAAGAAGATAAATCAGAGATGAAAAAGTACGACGCGATTATTATTGGTTTTGGGAAAGGTGGAAAAACCTTGGCGGCGGATTTGGCTAACCATGGATGGAATGTAGCTGTGGTGGAGCGTTCGACGGGTATGTACGGAGGCACTTGTATCAATATCGGCTGTATACCGACGAAAGCGCTTGTACATTACGCTCAAGTGACAGGGTATCGCAGACCTTCTACCTTCGAGCAACATGCGGAGGAGTTTAAACAGGCTATCCTCGCCAAGGAGAAACTGACCTCTTTGCTTCGTGAGAAGAATTTCAAGAATCTGGATGATCGGGAGACCGTAACGGTCTATACCGGAGAGGCTTCTTTTCGTTCCCCTTATGAGATTGTCGTGAAAACGGATACGGACTCTTTCTTGCTGGAAGGCGAGAAGATATTCATCAATGCCGGAGCCACGACGATTATTCCTACGATAAGCGGTATCGAGGATAATCCTTACGTATATACAAGTACTTCCATTATGGAACTGGAGAAACTGCCACGGCATCTGGTTATTGTCGGAGGCGGATATATCGGGCTGGAATTCGCTTCCATGTTCGCCGGTTTTGGGTCGGAGGTAACGATCTTGGAGGCAGGGGAGGTGTTCATCCCTCGTGAGGACCGGGACATCGCCGATTCGGTGAAGTCTACGCTAGAGAAAAAAGGGATCGCCATTCATTTGAATACGGTCGTGCAGACGATCGAGCAGGATGCCGAGCGGGCTACGGTGATCTGCCGTAACGCTATCTCGGGAGATACCTTGCGGCTGGATGCCGAGGCGGTGCTTTTGGCTACCGGCCGTAAACCGAATACGGAAAGCCTAAATCTGCAAGCCGCCGGAATACGGACGACTAATCGTGGCGCTATCGAGGTGGATAGTAAGTTGCGTACCAATATCCCTAATATCTGGGCGATCGGGGATGTACATGGCGGATTGCAATTCACCTATCTGTCCTTGGATGATTACCGTATTATCCGGGAAGAGCTGTTTGGTAACGGTTTCCGGAGCTTGGACGATCGGGAAGCTGTGGCTTATTCCGTATTCATCGATCCTCCGTTGGCCCATGTCGGGCTGAACGAGACGCAAGCCCGTAAGATGGAGAAAAATATAAAGGTGGCCAGCCTGCCCGCTGCCGCCATGCCTCGTACCCGTACCATCGAGCAGACGGATGGCTTGCTGAAGGCCGTGGTAGATGCGGATACCGGGAAGATCCTAGGATGTACCTTATTCTGCGCCGAGTCCAGCGAAGTCATAAATACGGTTAGCTTGGCGATGCGTCTCGGGCAAGATTACACGTTCCTCCGGGATTCGATATTCACCCATCCGTCGATGAGTGAGGCTTTAAATGATCTATTTGGATTAATAAAATAAAAACATAAATATGAAAACATCAGACATTGGATTAATCGGCTTGGCCGTGATGGGCGAGAACCTTGCGTTGAATATGGAAAGCAAGGGGTTCACCGTATCCGTTTATAATCGTACGGCGCCGGGAGAGGAAGGCGTGGTAGATCGCTTCATGAGCGGTCGTGGAAAAGGAAAGAATTTTATAGGAACCCATACGATACAGGAATTTGTCGAGTCTATCGAGCGTCCTCGCAAGATTATGCTGATGGTAAAAGCGGGTGCCCCGGTGGATGAGCTGATGGCTCAATTGATCCCTTACTTATCACCCGGTGACGTGATTATTGATGGTGGTAACTCAGACTTCCATGATACGGAACGACGGGTGAAGGAGATGGAGGCGCATGGGATGTACTTCGTAGGTACCGGAATCTCCGGAGGCGAGATCGGTGCCTTGTACGGACCTTCGGTGATGCCGGGTGGTTCGCCTGCCGCTTGGCCTTTGGTGAAGGATGTCTTGCAAAGCATCGCCGCCAAGCTGGACGACGGGACGCCTTGTTGCCAATGGATTGGTCCGGGTGGAGCCGGCCATTTCGTGAAAATGGTACACAATGGTATCGAGTATGGAGATATGCAGTTGATTTCCGAGGCGTATTCCTTATTGAAGAATCGTCTGGATCTGGACAATGAGGCCTTGGCTCGTATCTTTGAGGATTGGAACACGGGAGAGCTGGATAGCTACCTGATCGGTATTACGGCCGATATTCTCCGCTTCAAGGACGAGGCGGGGGAGGGCTACCTGCTAGATAAGATATTGGATGCCGCCGGCCAGAAGGGTACCGGTAAATGGAGCGCTATCGCCGCTATGGACGAGAATGATCCGCTGACATTGATTACCGAGGCTGTTTATGCCCGTATGCTTTCTTCCATGCAGGAAGAACGGAAAAAAGCGTCCTCGCTTTATCCGAAGAGTGGCGTGCTGGGGCAGACCTTGATCTCGGAGAAAGAGATCAAGCAGGCTTTGTATGCCGCTAAGTTGGTTTCCTATGCGCAGGGATTCTCTTTGTTGTACCAAGCCTCTAAGCGATATGATTGGCAGTTGGATTACGGTACGATCGCCAAGATTTGGCGGAAGGGATGTATCATACGCTCTGTCTTTTTGGAGAAAATTACGCAGGCTTATGAGAAGAACCGGAATCTGGAGAACCTCTTATTCGATGAGTTCTTTATTCAAAAGATCGAGTCTTCCTTGTTGGCTTGGCGGCAAGTGGTAGCCGAGGGTGCCTTGCATGGAGTGGCTTTGCCGGCGATGAGCTCGGGGTTGAGCTATTTCGATGGACTGTCTACCCCGCATTCCGCCGCTAACTTGATTCAGGCCCAGCGGGATTATTTCGGGGCTCATACTTATGAGCGGGTCGATTGGGAGCGTGGTAAGTTTTTCCATACTAACTGGACGGGTGAGGGAGGAAAGACGGTTTCTGGAACTTATAACGTATAAAGACATGAAGAAAGCAGATAATCAATTATTAGTTATATTCGGGGCGTCGGGCGATCTTACCAGTCGCAAGTTGCTTCCCTCTTTGTTCGAGTTATATGTCCGGGGCTTGCTGCCCGACCGCTTCTGCATCTTGGGGGCCGCCCGTACCGCTTATGGTGATGAGGAGTTCCGTGCGGAGCAACATACGCATATCTTGGAGGCACAGAAGGGAAAGACTTACGACGAGGGCTTGATCGATGACTTCTTGGAGAATGTCTATTACCTCGCCTTCGATTCCACGAACGCCGATGAATACTACAAATTGCGTGAGCGCATCGAGTTCTTGCAAGAGAAACATGACTTGCCGGATAAGATCATCTATTACTTGGCTACCCCGCCGGTGATGTACGAGATCGTCCCGCAATGTTTGCTGGAGAGCGGTTTGAACAAGACCGAGTCTCCAGATGGTTTCAGGCGGATCATCGTAGAGAAGCCGTTCGGTACCAGCTTGGAGTCTGCCCGCCAGTTGAACGATCATTTACGACATATCTTCCATGAGGAGGAGATTTATCGTATCGACCATTATCTGGGGAAAGAGACCGTGCAGAATATCTTGGTATTGCGTTTCTCAAACGGTATTTTCGAGCCATTGTGGAATCATAATTATATCGATTCCATCGAGATCAGCGCTACCGAGACTTTGGGGGTGGAGAATCGAGGGAAATATTATGATGGAGCCGGGGCGATGCGGGATATGATCCAGAATCACTTGATGCAATTGATGTCGTTTATCGCCATGGAATCTCCCTCTATATTCGAGCCGGAACCGATTCGTGACGAGATCGTGAAAGTATTCCGCTCCATACGTCCGTATACGGTGTTGGATATGGATAAGATGGTTGTCCGCGGACAATATATCGGTTATCGGGAAGAGAAGAACGTAGCTCCCGACTCGAATACCGAGACGTATGTGGCGATGAAATTCTTCATCGATAACTGGCGCTGGAGCGGTGTGCCCTTCTATTTCTATACGGGAAAGAAGTTGCCGGAGAAGTCATCGGAGGTAGTGATCCACTTCAAGTCTACGCCCCATCAACTGTTTGTCGGTCAATGTTCGGGAGGTTCCTGCAATAAATTGACCATCCGTATCCAACCGAACGAGAGTATATCCTTGAAGTTCGGGCTGAAAATGCCGGGAGCCGGTTTCGAGGTGAAGCAAGTCAGCATGGACTTCCGCTACGATTCCCTCTCGAAGAGCTATCTTCCTGACGCTTACGAGCGTCTGTTGCTGGATGCCATGCTGGGCGATTCCACCCTGTATGCTCGTAGCGACGCTTTGGAGGCTAGCTGGAAATTTATCGATCCGATCTTGCTCCATTGGAAAGAGGAGGGTTCGAAGAACTTATTCTTCTATGAGCCGGGCGAGGACGGACCGGAGGAAACTGTTATTTTAGGTGCGGAAAAGAAAGTCTGCGCCTGCCAAAGAAGATAATTTTATGGAAATAAAGAGATATAATGAGATGAAAGAGGCGCTTCGGTCGATGACGGAGGATATGATGGCGATGATTCGCCGGAAAGACTTCGCTCCGTTTAACCTAGCGCTCTCGGGAGGGGAGACGGCGAAGCATATGTTTTCCCTCTGGGTAGATGAGTATAAGGATAAGATTGACTGGAATAACATCCGTTTCTTCTGGGTGGACGAGCGTTGCGTTCCACCAACGAGTCCAGATAGTAATTACGGTCATGCGAATCATTTGCTTTTTAAGCCTTTGCGTATCCCGGCGGACCATATCCACCGGATCAAGGGCGAGAACGAGCCGGGTACCGAGGCGATGCGTTATTCATGGGTCGTAAAGGAATTCTTGCCGTTGTTCAATCAAATGCCTACGTTCGATTGCATCATCCTCGGCGTAGGTGAGGATTCCCATACGGCATCCATTTTCCCTACCACCATGGAGCTATTGTCGGATAGCCGTAACTATGCGGTATCCCAGCAACCTTCTACCGGCCAATACCGGATCACCATGACGGGACCGCTTATCTTGAACGGCGCCCCCTTATTGGTCCCGATACTGGGCACGAACAAGGAACCCGTAATCCAGAGGCTCTCCAAAGGCTATTCCCCCTCAAACGACACGCCTGCGGCCTATATCTTATCGCATGCCGTACAGGCTACGATTTATGGGCTGAACCCATGATTTTGCTACATGCCGAGTCCTTCCCAAAAACATGTACGTGTTTTCGAAAAAACACGTACATATACTCCTCTCCTTGGAGAAGATATACTGCAAGTACCCTAGGAGATATACTTCACCGTCCAAGTAAGTACAACTTCTCGTGATATCCTATTAGTATATACAAGACTATTGCCCACATTTAAAGTGAATGTATTTGTTGGATTCATGTTTTTTTGCGAAGTTTGTTGCCTGAAAAGTAAGCTTTGAGACATGAATATGAGAAATATTGTACTGTGTATATTATATTTGTTTTTGGTGCCGATGGGAGGGTTTGCCCAATCTGAGGTCGTTGTCTTGTATCCCGATACTGAAAATAAGGATTTGGATGAAGCTGTATACCAAAAAATCTTTTTGGCCGGCACGATCGATATGGGGAAAAGCGTGGATTGGCAGAAGGCTACCTGCGACTGGTTCCGGGCGCTTCCGGAGGGACGGTATCTCTTGTTCAATCCTCGTAGAGATAAAGGGTTGAGCGGGGAGATGTCCGATTTTGAGCATCAAGTGAATTGGGAACTGGAGCATCTGGAGAAAGCCGATCTGATTATCATGAACATTCTGGCGAGCAGCAAATCCCCGATAACTTTATTGGAGATGGGGCTGTTTATGCGCTCCGGAAAGTTGCGGGTGATTTGCGAGCCCGGCTTTTACCGCTATGATAATGTGCGCTTAACTTGTGCGCGCTATGGCGTCCCATTGTATCAGAATATGGACGATTTTTTGAAAACCATGCGCTAATCTATTATTATTTGTTTAACTTTGTATAGTTTTAGGGACGGTGTGGAATCGATCCTAAGCGAGTATTGTCGAACAAAATGGAAAGAATATGAAAGGTATAGTTTTAGCCGGTGGATCGGGTACCCGCTTGTATCCGATCACTAAAGGAGTTTCCAAGCAACTTCTACCTATTTATGATAAGCCGATGATTTTTTATCCGGTATCCGTGCTCATGCTGGCAGGGATACGGGAGATTCTTATTATATCGACCCCTCAGGATTTGCCGGGCTTTCGTCGTTTACTGGGCGATGGCTCCGATTATGGCGTTCGTTTTGAATATGCCGAGCAGCCTTCACCGGACGGATTGGCGCAAGCTTTCATCATTGGAGAGCGTTTTATCGGCGATGACTCCGTTTGCTTGGTACTTGGCGATAATATCTTTTACGGACAGAGCTTTACCCGTATGTTAAAAGAGGCCGTTGACAAGGCGGAGAACGAACAAAAAGCGACCGTGTTCGGTTACTACGTAAACGATCCGGAACGCTATGGCGTGGCCGAGTTCGATGCGGATGGGAACGTCTTCAGTATCGAGGAGAAACCGAAGGAACCGAAGTCGAATTACGCCGTGGTAGGGTTGTATTTCTATCCGAACAAGGTGGTGGGCGTGGCCAAGAATATCAAGCCATCCGCCCGTGGAGAGCTGGAGATCACTACCGTGAACCAGTGGTTCTTGAAGGATGGGGAGTTGAAAGTGCAGCTATTGGGACGTGGATTCGCTTGGTTGGATACCGGGACTCACGACTCGTTGTCTGAGGCATCTACTTTCGTGGAGGTGATCGAGAAGAGACAGGGACTGAAGGTGGCTTGTCTGGAGGAGATCGCTTTCAAGCAAGGATGGATTGATGAGAAGCGACTTGAGCAAGTGGCTTTGCCGATGATTAAGAATCAGTACGGCCAGTATTTGATGAGGTTGATTAATAAGTAGAAGTAGTTCAGAATACGAGATATCGATGGAAAAAGACAGTAAAATATTTGTTGCCGGTCACCGGGGCTTGGTAGGCTCCGCCATCCTGAATAATTTGCGTAGCAAAGGGTATACGAACTTCCTGCTTCGTACGCATGCGGAACTGGATCTGACGGATCAAGCCGCTGTGAACGAGTTCTTTGCAGCCGAGCGGCCGGACTATGTGTTCTTGTCGGCGGCGCACGTCGGCGGTATCATGGCGAACAGTCTGTACCGTGCCGATTTTATCTACAATAATTTGATGATCCAGAATAATGTCATTCATGCCTCTTGGAAAAACAATGTAAAGAAATTATTATTCTTGGGAAGCACCTGCATCTATCCCCGTGAGGCTCCGCAGCCGATGCCGGAGGATTGCTTGCTGACATCTCCCTTGGAATATTCCAACGAGCCTTACGCGATCGCCAAGATAGCGGGTATCAAGATGTGCGAGAGTTACAACCTGCAATACGGTACGAACTATATCGCCGTGATGCCTACCAACCTCTACGGGCCGAATGATAATTTCAATCTGGAGACCTCGCATGTGTTGCCAGCCATGATCCGTAAGATCCATCTGGCGAAATGCCTGCATACAGGAGATTGGGAGGCCTTGCGTAAGGATATGGACATTCGTCCGGTAGAGGGCGTGTCTGGGAAGGCCTCCGAGCCGGAGATACTCTCCGTATTGGATAAACAGGGTATCCGTCCGGGCGAGGTGGAGCTGTGGGGAACCGGCAAGCCGCTTCGTGAGTTTTTATGGAGCGAGGAGATGGCCGACGCTTCTGTTTATATCATGGAACACGTGGATTTCGAGGATGTCCGCCAGAAGGAGGGCGAGGTCCGGAATACACATATTAATATAGGTACGGGTATCGAGCTTTCGATCCGTGAGGTCGCCGAACTGATCCGGCGAGAGATCGGGTTCGAGGGCGAGTTGAGGTTTAACTCGTCCAAGCCGGACGGTACGCTTCGTAAGCTGACGGATGTAAGCAAGTTGCATGCCTTGGGTTGGCGCCATACGATCGAGATCGAGGAGGGCGTGAAGCGACTCTATGAATGGTACTTGGGAATTGAAAAATGAGAATTGAAAATTGAAAATTAGAGAAATGGGCAAAGTAGCGTTAATAACGGGTATTACGGGACAGGATGGGGCTTATCTTACCGAGTTCTTGATCAAGAAAGGATATACGGTACACGGTATCAAGCGTCGTTCTTCCATGTTCAATACGGACCGTATCGATCATTTGTATCAAGACCCGCATGTGGAAAACCGTAATTTGATTTTGCATTATGGCGATTTAACGGATAGTTTGAATCTTACACGTATCATTGGCGAGGTTCAACCGGACGAGATCTATAATCTGGCCGCCATGAGCCATGTAAAAGTAAGTTTCGACACTCCCGAATATACTGCGAATGCGGATGGTTTGGGCGTATTGCGTATCCTAGAGGCGGTCCGTTTGCTGAACTTGATCCCGAAGACGCGTATTTACCAGGCATCTACATCCGAGTTGTATGGCTTGGTGCAAGAGGTGCCGCAGAGGGAGACTACTCCTTTCTATCCGAGAAGCCCTTATGCGGTAGCGAAACTATACGGTTACTGGATTACGGTGAATTACAGGGAAGCCTATCATATGCACGCTTCCAATGGCATCTTGTTTAATCATGAGTCTCCATTAAGGGGAGAGACATTCGTGACCCGTAAGGTAACCCGGGCGGTTTCACGTATCGTTTTGGGTATGCAAAAAAAGGTTTATATGGGTAATCTTTCCTCCAAACGGGATTGGGGACACGCAAAAGATTACGTGCGTGCCATGTACGCTATTTTGCAACAAGATGAACCCTCGGATTATGTCATAGCTACCGGGATTACTACCACGATTCGGGACTTTATCCGTATGGCTTTTGAGGAAATTGGCGTGGGAATCCGCTTTAAAGGAGAAGGGATAGACGAGGTCGCTATCATAGAGTCGATAGACGAGGGATTGTTCGTCAAGAAGGTTGGTGATGCCTATCTGGAAAACTTTAAGAAACGTGTGGGTGAGGAAGTTGTGGGAGTAGATCCGCAGTATTTCCGCCCTACGGAAGTAGAGTTGCTGATCGGTGACGCTACGAAGGCACGTACTCGTTTAGGGTGGGAACCGGAGTATTCATTAGCGGCTTTAATTGAGGATATGATGAAGAACGATATAAAACTAATGAAGAAGGAGTCTTATCTGAAAGAGGGGGGCTATAAAATTTTGAACTATTTCGAGTGAGTTCGAAACAATTTGAAGATTTTATTTGTTGTAATTACAAAAAGAGTTAAATTTGTGCCAATTTTAAGATATTAGGTAATTGATTGTTTAATTAAAATGTTGAAAATATGAAGACTAAGGTTTTACTTTTAGCTTTGTTATCAGGTTTTGTATTCTCTGTGGCAGCACAGGAATATCAACCGCAGGTGGGGTTCAGCAATGAGGCTGGTTATAAGACTAATTTCAAGAAGAATAAAGCTCGCGACAATTGGTTTATTTCAATTGCGGGTGGAGCCAGCGTATTGTTAGGAGACCAAAATGGAGAGGCTGATTTCAAGAATCGTTTAAACTTCGCTCCACAAGTATCTTTTGGTAAGTGGTTTAATCCGTATTTAGGATTCCGTACCCAGTTAAATGGTGGTATTATCCACGGTTTTGAAGGTGATGGCGCACAGTTTATGCAACATAATAAATATGTAGCCGCTCACGTAGATTTGTTGTGGGATGTTACTAACTTCTGGGCTCCTTACAGAGAATCTAAAGTGTTCCGCTTGATTCCTTGGGTCGGTTTTGGTTATGCGCAGCGTTTCAAGACTACAGAGTCTTATGATCGTCCAAGAACGGAGTCTCCTACGTTGAACGCTGGTATCTTAACCGCTTTCCGTTTGAGCAAACGTGTTGATTTGAACGTTGAGATCCAAGGTTCTTTGTTGAACGAGCAGTTTAACCGTGTCGAGATGAATCACCTGACAGATGGTATCGTTCAGTTGAGCGCTGGTTTGACATTCAAATTGGGTAAGACAGACTTCGAGGTATTGGAGCCGATGGATTACGCTTTGTTGAACGACTTGAACGGCCAGATCAACTCTTTGCGTGCTGCTAACGATGAGTTGAGCAAACGTCCGGTTTCTTGCCCTGAGTGCCAAGAGACAGTTACTGAAGTTGTAAATAACTACGTTGACAATGTGGTTTACTTTCGCATCAACAGCGCTAAGATCGACAAGAACCAGCAGATCAATATCTATAACACAGCTGAGTTCATGAAGAACAACAACGCTCCGATCAAGGTAGTTGGTTACGCTGACAAGAAGACGGGTACTTCTGATTATAACATGGGTCTTTCTGAGAAACGTGCTAGAGCGGTCGCTAAGGAACTTATCGATAAATACGGTATCTCTTCTAGCCAGATCACTATCGAGTGGAGAGGTTCGGACGAACAACCTTATGGCGAAAATAGCTGGAACCGTGTAGTAATTATGAGCGCTAATAATTAATTTACGAATTAATACTTTAAAAAGGCCGTACTTCTAAGTGCGGCCTTTTTTTTGCGCCGAAAAATACTTACTTTTGTGAGAATTTATCGAATTGCTATGATATTGAACAAAAAACATGGTTATTTAATCCAATGGCTGATTGGTGTAGGAGATTTGATCGTATTGAATCTCTTGTTTATGGCCGTTTTTCATCTGCTTGGCCCGAAATACACGGAAGCGATATCCTATAATTTGAGAGAGGTTATTTTGTTATTGAATTTCTGTTATTTCTTCTCTTTATATTTTATCCCGATTCAATTGCATCAGGCGGTCGTGTTTATCGACAAGATTGTGCAACGGGCGTTCGGATTGGTTACCGTACTTATCTTTTTATTCGCTACTTGCTTGATCTTCTTGAATGTAGGGGATATTCTGGCTACCTTCCTCTTGGTCTATTACGGGGTTTCTATCATCTTGTTTTCGCTTTGGCGGGTTTTTGTGCGCTTATCCTTAAAGTTTTATAGGCGAAAAGGCTATAACTTTAAGAAGGTGGTGATTGTGGGTGCGGGAAAGAATGGTATGGAGCTTTACCAAGTTATGAAAGATGATTTGAGCTATGGGTTTAGTGTAAAGGGGTTCTTTGATGACAATGACTCGTTGAAAGACGTTTTACCTAATTATTTGGGTAAGACGAGTGAGGTGGAAGCGTATGTGCTGGAGCATGATATCGATGAGATTTATTGTACCTTGCCGGGTACGAACAACGGAAAGATCGTACGGCTTCTGAATTTCGCTGAGAAGAAGATGGTGCGCTTCTATATCGTGCCCGAGTTTTACCGGGATGTAAAGAAGAGTATGGTGATGGAGGTGATGGAATCGATCCCATTGCTGACGGTCCGCCGGGAGCCTTTGCAATCCGCCTATAACCGGTTCTTGAAACGAACGTTCGATATATTTTTCTCTTTGGTGATTTTGCTCACGATTTATCCGATCCTGTACATCGTGGTCGGTATAATGATCAAGTTAAGCTCACCCGGCCCGATTTTGTTTAAGCAGAAACGTACGGGATTGTATGGGCATGACTTCGAATGTTTTAAATTTCGTACGATGAAGGTGAACGCGCAGGCCGATACCTTGCAGGCCGTCAAGGATGATCCCCGGAAGACCCGGATCGGCGATTTCTTGCGCCGGACGAATTTGGATGAGTTCCCTCAGTTCGTGAACGTCTTGCTGGGCGATATGTCCGTGGTAGGCCCTCGTCCGCATATGCTGAAGCATACCGAGCAGTACTCGGCGTTGATCGATAAGTATATGGTGCGGCATTTGGTGAAACCGGGAGTAACGGGGTGGGCGCAAGTCACCGGTTACCGAGGTGAGACCAAGACGCTGGAGCAGATGGAAGGACGTGTGAAGAGAGATGTGTGGTATATAGAGAATTGGACGTTCTTCCTTGATTTAAAGATTATTGTGGTTACGGTACTGAATATGTTCAAGGGAGAGAAGAATGCATATTGATCCGATTTGTTGCACACTTTTTGCGGATTTGTGTAATCTGTATTTATATTTATGCTATATTCGCGCTCGATGGGAAGAATAATTGCAATAGATTACGGCCGGAAACGTACAGGGATAGCCGCTACGGATATTTTACAAATGATCGCTAACGGCGTGGCGACAGTCCCAAGTGGAGAGGTTGTGAAATACCTGTCGGATTACATATCACGGGAACCGGTGGATTTATTTGTGGTCGGGCTTCCGAAGCAAATGAACAATGAGCCTTCTGAGAACATGAAGTATGTGGAGGCGTTCGTGACCCATCTGAAAAGGACGATACCAAGTATCCCGGTAACTTATTACGACGAGCGGTTCACGTCGGTCTTAGCTCATAAGGCCATGTTGGAAGGCGGTTTAAAGAAAAAGAAACGGCAAGATAAAGGATTGGTTGATGAGATTAGCGCCGTTATTATTTTGCAAGCTTATTTAGAAAGTAAAAAATATCAGTTATAACTTATGATTTTACCCGTATTTTTATATGGTCAGCCCGTACTAAGAAAAGAGGCTGAGGATGTACCTAAAGATTATCCCGACTTGAAACAGTTGGTTGCCAATATGTTTGAAACGATGTATAATGCTGATGGGGTAGGGCTTGCCGCTCCTCAGGTGGGCTTGTCTATCCGTTTGGTGGTTATAGACGGTGATGTGATGGGAGATGACTTCCCTGAATGCAAGGGTTTCAAGCGTGCGTTGATTAATCCCGAGTTTTTGGAACGTAGCGAGGAGGAAATAGCTATGGAGGAAGGCTGCTTGAGCCTGCCGGGTATACACGAGAAAGTGTCTCGCTCGAAAACGGTTCGTGTGAGATATTGGGATGAGAATTGGGAGGAACACGAGGAAGTGGTGGAAGGTTTCGCCGCCCGTATCGTGCAGCATGAGTGCGAGCATCTGACGGGGCATGTCTTTATCGACAATGTCTCCGCTATTCGCCGTCAATTGAACAAAGGCAAATTAAATAGTATTATTAAAGGGACGGTTCGTTGCTCTTACCGGGCAAAAGCCGTTGGTAAATAATAAATCTATAAATAATCAATATGACAGATTTAAGTAAAAACATTGAGGCCCTCAGGGAAAAGAAAGCCGTTATCGAGATGGGCGGTGGTGAGGCTGCTATCGAAAAGCAAGTGGCGATGGGTAAGCTTACTGCCCGGGAGCGTATCTTGGCTTTGTTGGATAAGAACTCTTTCCATGAGTATGACATGTTCGTGAAACACGATGGCCGTGATTTCGGTATGGAGAAGAAGGTTCTGCCGGGTGATGGTGTGGTTACCGGTACGGGTACGATCTTTGGTGCCCCGGTTTGCATCTATGCGCAGGACTTTACGGTTGCCGGTGGTTCGTTAGGTTTGCAGCATGCTCGTAAGATCACCAAGATCATGGATCATGCGTTGAAGATGAAATGTCCGATCATCGGAATCAATGACTCGGGTGGCGCGCGTATCCAAGAAGGTGTTGGTGCTTTGGCTGGTTATGGTGAAATATTCTATCGCAATACGATCGCCTCGGGCGTGATCCCTCAGATTTCCTTGATCCTCGGTCCTTGTGCCGGTGGTGCCGTTTATTCTCCGGCGTTGACGGACTTCGTGTTTGTGGTTGAGAACATCTCTAAGATGTTTATCACGGGACCGAACGTTATCAAGACCGTGCTGGGTGAGGATATCTCTATGGAAGACCTTGGTGGCGCACGTGTTCATGCGGAGACTACAGGTAACGCTCATTTCTATGCCTTGAGCGAGCAAGAATGTTTCGATCAGGTGAAACGTTTGGTTAGCTTCATCCCTTGGAATAATCAGGAGCGTGCGAAAGTGGTTGAGCCGAAAGAACCGTCCGCTATGCTGAATATCGAGCAAGTAGTTCCGGCGGACCCGAAACAACCGTATGATGTGCGAGACGTTATCAGATGTATCGTCGATGACTCGGACTTCTTGGAGATTCAAGAGTTGTGGGCCGCTAATATTGTGATCGGTTTTGGTCGTATGGCAGGAGAAACGGTAGGTTTCGTTGCCAATCAACCGATGGTTTTGGCCGGCGTGCTTGATTGTGATAGCGCTGACAAGGCCGCTCGTTTCATCCGTTTCTGCGACTCATTCAATATTCCTATCATCACGTTGGAGGATATGCCGGGTTATCTGCCGGGCGTAGATCAAGAGCATGCGGGTGTGATTCGTCATGGGGCTAAGGTTCTGTATGCGTATTCGGAAGCTACTGTTCCTAAGATCACGGTTATCTTGCGCAAGGCGTACGGTGGAGGTTATATAGCTATGAACTCCCGTCACTTGGGCGCTGACTTCATGTTCGCTTGGCCGAGCGCGGAGATCGCTGTTATGGGTCCGGAAGGCGCAGCTAACATCATATTCCGCAAGGAGATCATGGAGGCGGAAGATCAGAACGCTATGCGTCAGGAGAAGGTGAAAGAATATATCGAGAAATTCGCGAACCCGTACGTGGCGGCTTCCAAGGGATTTATCGACTCTGTGATCGAACCGAAAGAAACCCGTTCATTATTGCTACACGCACTGAAGCTTTCCATTCTAAAAGAGGAATACAGACCGGCCAAGAAGCACGGTTTGCCTCCGTTCTAAATTGATGAGAGTATGGAAAAGAAACACCAGCAAGAAGAATATGTAGACTTTGTGGTGACGGCACGTAAATATAAGACGTTGCTGACAGCGAAGTATAAGAGCCGACCGATGTGGCATAAGCCGTCGGCTGGTGACGTGGTTTCTCATCTTCCCGGAACGATTATCAAGATTATGGTAGAGGAAGGGCAGGCTGTGGAGGCCGGGCAACTTCTGCTAATCCATGAGGCGATGAAAATGCAGAACCGGGTGGTCGCTCCCATATCGGGAGTCGTTGTCGAGCTCAATGTAAAAGAGGGCGATAAGATAACGAAGAATCATTTAATGGTAAAAATAGAGTCTAAGTAAGATAATTTACTTATTTTTGCCTCTCAATCATTTTTAATAGGATGAAGAAGGCAACACTCTTTTTGATATTACAGATATTTACGATTTCGCTTTTTGCGCAGATTAATACGGACCGTGTATTGGCCATTGGCAGGAACGCCCTTTATTTTGAGGATTATGTTCTTTCCATTCAGTACTTCAATCAGGTTATCAAATCCAAACCTTGGTTGGCGGAACCCTATTTTTACCGTGCGGTGGCGAAGATAAATCTGGACGATTTTAAGGGGGCCGAGGAAGACTGTACTTTATGTCTTCAGCGGAACCCTTTTTTAACGCAAGCGTATTACGCTCGCGGCATCGCCCGTCAAAGCCAGGAGAAATACGACGAGGCGATCGACGATTACCAGAAAGGACTTGAGTTCAAACCCGAGGACCGCCAGATGCTGGTGAATATGGCGGTGGCTTTTATCCAGAAAAAAGACTATAACGGGGCGGAGAAGACATTCGATGATTTAATGACCGCCCATCCGAAATATTCCATGAATTATATGACACGGGGCGCTATGTATCTGGAGAAAGGGGATACGTTGAAAGCCTTGGCCGATTATAATAAGGCGATCGAGATGGATCCTTATTATGCGCCGGCGTATGGCAATCGTGCGATCCTTCATTATCAAATGGATGATTACAAGGACGCTTTGGCCGATTTGAACGAGGCTCTACGTCTGGATACCCGTGAGAGCGGATATTATATTAACCGGGGGCTAGTTCGTTATCAGATGAATGACTTGAGAGGTGCGATGGCCGATTACGATCAGGTGATCAGCATGGATAGCCGGAACTTGATCGCACGATTCAACCGAGGTTTGCTTCGGTTCCAAGTCGGGGATAATAACCGTGCTATCGAAGACTTCGATGTCGTTATCCAGCAAGAGCCAGATAACTATATGGCTTATTACAACCGTGCGTTGCTCCGTTTCGAGACGGGCGACTACCGGGGGGCCGTGCAGGATTACGACGTGGTCTTGAAGCAATATCCTACTTTCCTGCCAGGCTTTGTGAGCCGTTCGGAAGCAAAGCGTAAGCTAGGGGATAACGTGGGGGCAGACCGTGATTATTGGGCAGCCATAAAGATGGAGGAGCAGGCCAAGAACGGACAGCTCCCGAAGACATCGTCTTCTAGCTCCAATACAGCGGTGAACGGAGATGCCAAGACGGACGATTCGGAGGAGAATACTCGTGAGCAATCCGATAAGAATATCAATAAGTTCAACCGCTTGGTGGTATACGATAAGGAGCAGGAGCGTAAAAGTAAATACCAAAGTGAGGTCCGTGGGCGTGTACAAGACCGGAATGTCCATGTGGATCTGGAACCCCAGTTTGTCTTGACCTATTACGAGAAGGCGGATCCCGTAAAGAAACTTGTTTATTACGACAAGATGGTGGAGGATTACAATGGCCAGATGGTCTTGAAGCGTAAATTGCGTATCACGAACGAGGAGGCCGCTTTGACTGAGGATCAAATCGCCGTGCATTTTGCCTCCATCGACGAGTATTCGGCGGAGATCGAGCGTGATCCGAACAACGCTAACGCTTATTTTGGCCGTGCGATGGACTTCATGTTGGTGCAGGATTTCTCGGAGGCGATCAAGAATTTCTCGGAAGCGATCGAGCAAGACCCGTCGTTCACGATGGCTTATTTCAATCGTGCCGTGGAACGTTATAAGCAATTGATGTACACCCAATCCCAGCAGGCTAGCAAGGATACGTACGACTTGAGTGGCTCGGGAATGAACTTGAATATTGGTAAGTCCGCACAGTCGCAGGTAAACGCCAACACCTCGGTGGACCTCCGGAGCGCTATGCTGAAGGATAATAAGCGAGCCTATGAGCATGAGCAGATCATGAGGGATTACGATATGGTGATCAAGCTGAACCCGGGTTTTGTGTACGCTTACTTTAACCGTGCGAATCTGCGTTGCGCCCAGCGTGATTTCCGTGCCGCTATCGTTGATTACAACGAGGCGATCGAGCGGGACCCTGAATTTGCCGAGGCTTACTACAACCGTGGGTTAGCCCGTCTGTCGCAAGGTGACGTGAACCGGGGCATCGCCGACTTGAGCAAGGCAGGGGAATTGGGTATCTACAACGCCTATAGTATCATCAAGCGAATGACAAGCCGGTGATAACGCAAATTATTCGAGTTAAATGTTTCGCTGATAGAAAAGAAATATTAACTTTGTGGGCTGAATATAAAGAATTTTAGAGAATAGAATATGATAAAGATTACATTTCCGGACAATTCCGTAAGAGAATATGCAAAGGGAACGACTGCTATGCAGATAGCGGAAAGCATTAGTTCTCGTTTGGCACAGGAAGTCCTAGCCGCAAGCGTGAATGGGGAGGTTTGGGACTTAAGCCGTCCTATCAACGACGACGCTACGGTGAAACTTTTGAAGTGGGAAGACGAGGAAGGTAAACATGCGTTCTGGCATTCCAGCGCTCACCTTATGGCAGAGGCTTTGCAGGAATTATATCCGGGTATTAAATTCGGTATAGGTCCGGCGATCGAGAACGGTTTCTATTATGACGTGGATCCGGGCGAGGCCGTGATCAAAGAGGGTGATTTCGCTGCTATCGAGGCTAAGATGCTTGAGCTGGTAGCCAAGAAAGAAGAGATCAAACGTCAGGACATTACCAAGGCGGATGCCATGAAGATGTTCGGCGATAGAGGTGAAGAGTATAAAACAGAGCTTATCAGTGAGTTGGAAGACGGTACGATCACTACCTATACACAGGGTTCTTTTACGGACTTGTGTAGAGGGCCGCACTTACCGAATACCTCTTATCTGAAAGCTGTCAAGATATTGAGCGTAGCCGGCGCTTATTGGCGTGGCGATGAGAAACGCAAGCAATTGGTTCGTTTGTATGGTATCACTTTCCCGAAAAAGAAGATGTTGGATGAGTATCTGACATTGTTGGAGGAGGCCAAGAAACGTGACCACCGTAAGATCGGTAAGGAAATGGACTTGTTCATGTTCTCCGATACGGTAGGTAAGGGCTTACCGATGTGGTTGCCGAAAGGTACCGCCTTGCGTTTGCGTCTGCAAGAGTTCTTGCGTCGTATCCAAGCTCGTTATAATTATCAAGAGGTAATGTGTCCGCCGATCGGTAATAAATTATTGTATATTACCTCCGGCCACTACGCTAAATACGGAAAGGATTCTTTCCAACCGATCCATACACCTGAGGAGGGTGAGGAATACTTCTTGAAACCGATGAACTGTCCTCATCACTGTATGATCTATAAAAACTCTCCTCGTTCGTATAAGGACCTGCCGTTGCGTCTCGCTGAGTTCGGTACGGTTTGCCGGTATGAGCAGAGCGGAGAGTTGCACGGATTGACCCGTGTACGTAGCTTTACACAGGATGATGCTCATATTTTCTGCCGCCCCGATCAAGTAAAGCAGGAATTCTTGAACGTAATGGACATCATCTCGATCGTATTCAAGACGATGAATTTCGAGAACTTCGAGGCTCAGATCTCCTTGCGTGACAAGGTGAACCGTGAGAAATATATCGGTAGCGACGAGAATTGGGAGAAGGCTGAGCAAGCGATTGTAGAGGCTTGTGAGGAAAAAGGCTTGAAAGCTAAGATCGAATATGGAGAGGCCGCTTTCTACGGTCCGAAACTCGACTTCATGGTGAAAGACGCTATCGGCCGCCGTTGGCAGTTAGGTACGATTCAGGTAGACTATAACTTACCGGAACGTTTCCAATTGGAATATACGGGTGCCGACAACCAGAAGCACCGTCCGGTTATGATCCACCGTGCGCCGTTCGGTTCCATGGAACGGTTCGTTGCCGTATTGATCGAGCACACCGCCGGAAAGTTCCCGTTGTGGTTGACTCCGGAGCAGGTATGTATCATGCCGATCAGCGAGAAGTTTAATGATTACGCTTGGCAAATCGCACGTGAGTTAGGTAATCAGGAAATCCGTGCTATCGTAGATGACCGAAATGAGAAGATCGGTCGTAAAATTCGTGACAATGAATTGAAAAGAATCCCTTATATGCTCATCGTTGGAGAAAAAGAAGCAGAAAATGGTGAAGTTTCTGTAAGAAAACAGGGCGAAGGTGATAAAGGTTCGATGAAAATTGCTACCTTTGCAGCGCTTTTGAATGGCGAGGTAGAGGAAATGATGAATCGCTGGCAAAAAAGTAATGATTAAATAACTAATAACGAGGAGAATAAATCTTTTTGAATGAAGAATGACAATCTGAAAGAACAGTATAGAATCAACGAACGTATTCGTGTTCGTGAAGTTCGTTTAGTAGGTGACAATATTGAGACGGGTGTTTATCCGATCGCTCAAGCGCTGAAAATAGCGGAAGAGCAGGGGATGGATCTAGTCGAGATTTCACCAAATGCTGCGCCCCCCGTTTGTAGAGTAATCGACTACCAGAAATTCCTCTATCAGCAAAAAAAGCGTCAGAAAGAGCAAAAAGCGAAATCTGTGAAAGTGGTCGTGAAGGAGATTCGTTTCGGGCCTCAGACAGATGATCATGATTACAATTTTAAATTGAAGCACGCTAAGGGATTTTTGGAGGAAGGTTCGAAGGTTAAAGCCTACGTGTTCTTTAAAGGCCGTTCTATCCTTTTCAAGGAACAGGGAGAAGTCCTGCTGCTTCGTTTTGCCAACGATTTGGAGGATTATGGAAAAGTAGAGCAGTTGCCGGTATTGGAGGGAAAACGTATGATTATCATGCTTACTCCGAAGAAAGCGGGCACTGGCTCAGCCCCGGCTACGGCCGCAGCTCCGAAAGTTGTAAAGAAAGTGATCACGGCACCTAAGCCTAAAAGCGAGGGTGATAAGAAAACAGAAGAATAAAATCCGTCCCTGATAGAAGGGAGGTTAAGTTTAATAATTAAAATATAATTGGAAAATGCCTAAGATGAAGACTAATTCCGGTGCCAAAAAGAGGTTCGCCCTTACCGGATCAGGAAAGATCAAAAGAAAACACGCTTTTAAGAGTCATATCTTAACAAAGAAGACTAAGAAGCAAAAGAGAAATCTTACTCACACGGGTTTGGTAGCTAGTGTTGACGTAAGCAACGTAAAGCAGATGCTTTGCATGAAGTAATCTTTATTCATTAAGCGAGTTTTATAACGATTTTTATTAACCGAATGCATTAGCAATCAAGTTCATCCTAAGAGATGACGCTAACATTCAAAACAGATTAGAATTATGCCTAGATCAGTAAATCATGTTGCTTCAAGAGCAAAAAGAAAACGGATTTTAAAACTAACCCGTGGTTATTATGGTGCACGTAAGAACGTTTGGACCGTAGCGAAGAATACATGGGAAAAAGGTTTGACTTATGCTTTCCGCGACCGTCGTAACAAGAAACGTAATTTCCGTGCTTTGTGGATTCAGCGTATCAACGCTGCCGCTCGTATGGAAGGTTTGTCTTACTCTCGCCTAATGGGTGCTTTGCACGCTGCCGGTATCGAGATCAACCGTAAGGTTTTGGCAGACTTGGCCGTTAACCATCCGGAAGCATTCAAGGCTATCGTAGCTAAAGTAAAATAAGATTTTTGCTATATAGTTAATAAAGAGCCTCCCCGAAAAGGAGGCTCTTTTTTTGTTGTTTTTGTTTGGTTATGTCGATACGATTACATATCTTTGTAACAAGAAAAAGATAAACAGGGAATGAGTTAAGCCGCACTTGTTCGATTGGGAAACTCATCAGTTTATTTTAATTCCGAGACATAGCTCTTGTCGCCAATGGCGGGCCGCGCCCTTCGGGGTATGCTTAGCACGGCGGATTACAAAGGTGGCAAAGCACTCAAATCCTGTCATACGGAGTTTGTTCACATCTACAGTGCGGCTTTTTCAAATAGGGAAGAGGATCTTTAATTAGATTCTCTTCTTTTTTATGCGGTTCACGCAGATAGTCTCGTTAGCTCATATAAGTAGTCTTCTGAAGATAAAGTGAATTATTTTGAAAATAAATTAGGTTTTATAGTTGGTAATCCAAAAAGAATGCTTTCCTTTGTAGCAACAAACAAAAGATAGTTTGTCTTGCTCTTTATCTTCGAGTTTCTATTCTCAGTAATGATAATATATTCTTCTAGAAATCGATCTTCACTAACATCACTTGTTTTATTATTAATTTATTTTTAATTTTTTTCGTATGAATATTTACATTGGAAACTTGAGTTATCGAGTAAGAGAATCTGATTTGCAACAAGTATTAGAAGAGTATGGTATTGTTGATTCAGTAAAGTTAATTGTTGATCGTGATACTAGACGTTCTAAGGGTTTCGCTTTCGCTGAAATGCCTAACGTTGATGAGGCTCAAAAAGCTATCGAGGAATTAAACCAAGCTGAGTACGAAGGTCGTCAGATGGTTGTAAAAGAAGCAATTCCTAGACGTTAATTTTAGAAGATATACATCTTAAAATAACTCTGAAGCGGGGAGACGATAGTCTTTCCGCTTTTTTGATATTGTCTATTATTGTTGTATATTTACGCACCAAGAATAACACAACTAAAAAATAAGTATTATGACGTTGCCAAAACGGTCTTGCATGAAAGTAACCGGACTTGCTCTCGCTTGTTCCTCACTACTTTTTTCCTGTGCTCCCAAGGAGGTTCCGCAGGTGAATTTAATCCCTAAGCCGGTCCATATCGAGGTGACTGGCGGTTATTTCAAAGTAGATAGTAATCTCATATTCGGGAATGATCAATCGGGTACGATCCGTTACGTGGTCGATGAGTCTTTTAATGGCGGGAATCCGGAGGGATATGCGTTGGACGTGACCGAGAAGGGGATCGAGTTGAGAGCCGCCTCTAAATCCGGATTGTTTTACGGGGAACAAACGTTGCGCCAGCTGTATACGTCGAAAGGGATTCCTTGCGTATCGATCCAAGATAATCCCCGTTTCCCGTATCGTGGCTTGCATCTGGATGTCTCCCGTCATTTCTTCCCGAAAGAGGAGGTGATGAAGTTATTGAACGTCATGTCTTATTATAAATTGAATACGCTTCATATGCATTTGACGGATGCCGGTGGTTGGCGTATCCAGATGGATAAATATCCGAAACTGACTACGGACGTGGCTTTCCGTACGGAATCTGATTGGCAGAAATGGTGGGATGGAAAGGATCGCAAGTATCTGCCGGAAGGAACTCCGGGGGCATATGGCGGTTATTTTACGAAAGAAGATATCCGTGAGATCGTGGATTACGCTACGGCCCGGCATATTAATATAATACCGGAAATCGAATTCCCGGGGCATTCGGACGAGGTGTTCGTGGCGTACCCGGAGTTGAGTTGTGCCGGCAAACCTTATACGACGGGTGATTTCTGCATCGGCAACGAGAAATCGTTTACGTTCATGGAGGATGTATTGTCCGAGGTGATCGAGTTGTTCCCTTCCGAATATATCCATATCGGGGGAGACGAGGCCGGGAAGGGAGCTTGGAAGACCTGCCCGAAATGTCAAGGTTTGATGCGCCGGAACGGGATGAAGGACGTGGATGAGTTGCAGAGCTATATGATTCATCGTGCCGAGGAATTCCTGATTTCCAAAGGCCGCAAATTGATCGGTTGGGATGAGATTCTGGAAGGGGGCTTGGCTCCGGAGGCTACCGTCATGTCTTGGCGGGGCGAGGAAGGGGGAATCAAGTCCGCCCGCATGGGACACGACGTGGTTATGACACCGGGTGGTTATATGTATTTCGATTTCTATCAAGCCGATCCGAAGACACAGCCGTATGCCATCGGTGGTTATACGCCGATTAAGCGGGCGTACAGTTATAATCCGGTGCCTATGGATTCGTTGACTGCCGAGGAAAGTAAGCATATCCTAGGGGTACAGGCGAATACATGGACGGAGTATATCAAGGATGAGAAGCATCTGGAGTATATGATGTTCCCTCGTGCCTTGGCGGTCGCCGAGATTGGATGGACTCCGCAAGAGGATCGTAGTTGGGAGGATTTTAAGCCTCGTATGAACGCGAATATCCCGGTTCTGCAACGGATGGGTATCCATACGTTCACGCTCTCGGACGAGATCGAGACCACGATGGAGGTAGATACCTTGCGGCGAGAGATCAAGGTCATGTTGGATGCGGAGAAATATCCGGCGGAGATACGTTACACGACAGACGGTTCTATTCCCACCGCCTCTTCCCGGGTCTATGACGGTCCGATCGTGGTGAAAGACTCCGCTGATATCAAGGCCGCTATCTTCCGTGACGGGCAGCTTCAAGGAACGCCTACCGAGAAGAAGGTGGATTATCACCGGGGTATCAATAAGCCTATACATTATAATAGTAAGCTGTATAGCGGTTATATGGCGGGTGGCATGAACGCGTTGCTGGACGGCTACAGGGGAGGCTTGACTTATCTGGACGGCCGTTGGCAGGGTTATTTGAATGACTTGGATTGCGTGGTGGACATGGGCGAGGTGACGGATATCCATAAGGTATCGTCCCGCTTTATGCAATTGATCGGCCCGGGCGTGTACCAACCGGGAGAGGTGGAGTTGCTGACATCGGAAGACAGGGAGAGCTATATCTCGCAGGGAGTTATCCCTACTACGATATCCAATACGGATAAAGACCTGTCTTTTCAGGAGTATACGTTTAACGGCGATTGGAAAGCCCGTTATATCCGTATCAAGGCAAAAGAGGCGAATAAGGGTTTCATCTTCACGGATGAGATCGTGATCTGGTAAGTATGAATCAATTAATTATCAACTAAAATACATTTATCAAATGAAGAAACAGCTAATGACCTTCCTGTTGTGTGGTAGCCTGTTCGCTACGGCACAGCAACCGGTAGATTATGTGAACCCCTTCATCGGTACGAGCAATTACGGTACGACGAATCCCGGCGCGGTTTGTCCGCAGGGTATGATGAGCGTGGTTCCTTTCAACGTCATGGGGTCGGAGAAGAATCGTTTTGACAAGGATAGTCAATGGTGGTCTACTCCTTACTCGGCAGACAATAAATTCTTTACGGGATTCGCCCACGGTAGCTTGAGCGGCGTGGGATGCCCGGAGCTGGGAGGTTTGCTATTGATGCCGACAACGGGCGAGTTGAACGTGGACTATAAGGCTTACGGCAGTGAGTACAAGGACGAGGTGGCTCACCCCGGTTATTATAGCAATACCTTGACCAAGTATAATATCAAGGCGGAGGCTACTGCCAGCATGCGTACGGGCTTGAGCCGTTTTACCTTCCCGAAAGGGAAGAGCCATATCCTCTTGAACCTAGGCGAGGGCTTGACGAACGAGACCGGCGCCACGGTACGTATCGTGAATGATACGGAGATCGAGGGGAGTAAGCTTTTAGGTACGTTCTGCTATAATCCACAGGCCGTATTCCCGGTTTACTTCGTGATGAAGGTAAACAAGGCCCCGAAGAAGATGGGTTATTGGAAGAAACAACGTGAGATGAAGGGGGTAGAGGCCGAATGGGATATCTACTCCGGCAAGTATAAGTTATATACCAGTTATACCCGTGAGATGAGCGGAGACGATGTCGGCGTATGGTTCGATTACGATACGGACGAGGGCGAGGCTATCGAGGTGAAGATGGGTATCTCGTACGTGAGCATCGAGAACGCCCGCCTGAACATGAATACGGAGCAGCCCGGCTTCGATTTCGACAAGGTCCGTACGGCGGCTAGTACGATGTGGAACAAGGATCTTTCCAAGGTACAAGTGGAAGGGGGTACGAAAGACGAGAAAACGATATTCTATACCGGTATGTATCATTTGCTGATCCATCCGAATATCCTGCAAGACGTGAACGGCGAGTACCCGATGATGGAGAGCCTGAAAGTAGGCCATACCACCGGAAACCGTTATACGGTTTTCTCCTTGTGGGATACGTACCGCAACGTAAGTACCTTGATGACCTTGCTCTATCCGGAGCGTCAATTGGATATTATCCGTACGATGCTGGATATGTATCGGGAAAACGGTTGGTTACCGAAATGGGAGCTTTACGGACGTGAGACCTTTACGATGGAAGGCGATCCCTCGATCCCGTATATCGTAGACGCATGGATGCGCGGCTTGCGTGACTTTGATGAGCAAACCGCTTATGAGGCGATGCGTAAAGGCGCTACTACCCCGGGAGAGTTCAACCTGCTTCGTCCGGACGCGAACGATTATTTCAGCAAGGGCTATGTTCCTTTGCGTGAGCAATACGATAACTCCGTATCTCATGCGCTGGAATATTATATCGCCGACTGGAACTTGGCTAATTTCGCTCAAGCCTTGGGTAAGAAAGAGGATGCCAAGTTATTCCGTGATCGTTCTTTAGGTTACAAACATTATTATAGCAAGGAGTTCGGAACGCTGCGTCCTATCTTGCCGGACGGCACTTTCTACTCTCCGTTCGATCCGAAACAAGGCGAGAACTTCGAGCCTAGTCCCGGTTTCCATGAAGGCAACGCATGGAATTATACGTTTTATGTTCCTCACGATATCAAGGGACTGGCCAAATTGATGGGAGGCGATAAGAAATTTGTCGATCATTTGCAGAAGGTATTCGATGACGGCAATTATGATCCCGCCAACGAGCCAGATATCGCTTATCCTTATTTGTTTAGCTATTTCAAGGGAGAGGCTTGGCGTACCCAGAAGTTGGTCCGTCAGTTGTTGAAGGATTGCTATCATAACGCCCCGAACGGTGTCCCGGGTAACGAGGATACAGGCACGATGTCCGCTTGGGCTATTTTCTCCATGATGGGCTTCTATCCGGCTTGTCCGGGCGACGTGAACTATGTATTGACTTCCCCGACTTTCGATAAGGTTACGATCCAGCTCGACAAGAAATTCTATCCTAAAGGCGAATTGGTAATCGAGTCTAAGCATAGTAATCCGGAAGCGATCTATATCAAGGACGTTTTCGCCGGCGATAAAAAGCTAAAGGGCTACACCATCTCGCAAGAGGAATTGGTGAATGCCGGAACCTTGCGTTATATCCTCGAGGATACGCATAAGTAAGCCTAGATAAAGATATACCGAATTTGATATTTACCGGACGCAGATGACACCGACAAGCACGGGTGATCTGCGTCCGGTTTATTTTTTGATATCCTAAAACCATTTGATCTTCCTGAATATAAAAAAGGCCGTAGCGGATAGCAAGATCGAGAGCAAGATAATAACCACGAAACCATGCGGCATATCCTCCATGTAGATCGGGACGTTCATCCCGTAGAAGCTAGCGATTAATGTCGGAACCATTAAGATAATGGAAAGTGATGTCATACGTTTCATGATCGTGTTCACGTTGTTGGATATGATAGAGGCGAAAGCGTCCATCGTACCCGTAAGAATATCGCTATAGATATTTACCGTGTTATGGGCCTGTTTCAACTCGATCTCCACGTCCTCCACTAAATCCTTGTCGATATATTGCGGCTCTTGGAAAATATTCTGGAGCTTGGCCAGCATCACCTCATTCCCGCGGATGGAGGTGTTGAAGAATACCATGCTTTTCTCCAGCTTCATCAACGCTAGCAGATCCTCGTTGCGGATGCTTTTCTCTAACGCCTTTTCCGCCTCGGTGACGGCGTAATTGATTTGTTTCAGGTATTTAAGGAACCATACGGCCGATGAGTGGATCAGCCGGAGGATCAACTCATACTTGTTTTTAATCTGGAGTTCCTTCCGTTGGGTATAGCGGATGAAATCGGGGATCAAGTCCGTCTTATGGTAACATACGCTTACGATGATCTCATTGTTCGTGATGATACCGATCGGCACCGTATTGAACGGGATGTCATGATCTTGGTTCTGCAACGGGATACGTAAGATGGTAAGCAACCAATTCCCCTCGTACTCGATACGGGGACGCTCGTCCGTATCGGCTATATCGCTCAAGAATGATTCGGGTACGTTAAATCGATCCATCAAGAATTGAAGATCTTCGGGAGTCGGGCACTCTACGTTTACCCAACTGTTAGGAAGCCATTGGTCCTTCTCCACATAACCGGCCTCACAATAAAGAAATTGTCTCATTATTGCCTCCTTTCGTGTTTAATCCGAGCAGAGGATCAATGAAACCCTCCGCCTCGTTAGTTCATACTCTGTTCTGTTTCTAGCGGGATACTGTCGTCCATAATTTGAAAATTACTTTTTACGGCGCAAAGATAATACTTTTTTACGTAAGTAAAGTTATGTCGCTGTATGCTGACAGCAATATTGTTGCCAGTTTACGTTAGCATAGGCTTACTTCTCTGAGAGTATTGCGATACTTCTGGTAATAGTACTGGCCGTCTATTCAATCCCGCATTTTCCCTCTTCGTTGAAGTAGAAGAAGAGCCCGGTATCTATGCTGGCCGGGCCATGGATACGGTTTACGGCGGGTTCCCATGCGGGCATCAACTGGAGTACCCGTAAGGCTTCATCGCGGAACTCATCATAGGTTTTCCCCGTATTGCGAGGATACAGTATATTCTCGGGTAGGCTTATGGGATTCTGTAACATTCCTAAGGAATCGATCGTGAAGGAGTAGAAGAGTCGTACCTTCGTGCCCGTACCTTTATAAGATTCGGGATAACGCAGGTTCTGTTCGAAGAAACGGATCATGGCTTCTCTTCCTCCCTTGAACTCGGCCATGGGGCGAGGCTCGTGGAGCCGGCTGGCGAAGCGTGTGTATTCCTCATAATCTTCCGGGTTATCGGATAGGTAGAATGTGGCGGTTAAAGGGTAATGGACGAGGCCGGCGCCATGTCCGGTGCTGACGCTCTTATGCACCCGGTACAATCCCGGAGGGTTTTCCTTGAGTTCGGGTAGCAAGGTGGCCGAGAAATCGTCTCTTGTCTGGTTAGGAAAGATCGGATAGCCGAGAGCGACGAAGGCGGTGGGTTGCGGGATTCCTTTCCATGCCCTCCCGTCGAAACGCTCGATGAAATACTCTTCGCCTCCCATCCCTTCCAGGTCGGTATGGTTGGTGATAGCGATCTCGATCCGCTCGATGTTGGTTGGGTAGACGTTCGGTCTTACTCGCATGGAGAAGTGGGTGGTGTCCATGCTGATAGCTTCCTCGGGTGGCCGGTCGTAAGGGCCTCCGCCGATCCGGATGAGGGGTGAATTGAATACGTAAGTCTTGAAAGCCTCCACATACTCCTTCTCCGCTATGATAAGCTGTAGGAAGACGGAGTCGTCCGTGTTCCAGAGGGAGGTCAGGTTGCCGCGGATCTTCCGTAGATGCGGGGGAAGGGTATCGTATTCCTTGCCGAAGAACAATTCTATGCTGTCCCGTATCTGCTTGGCGGTCCATCCTTCCGTGGAAACTGAAGATGCGGCATGGGTATCAGTCGGTAACGGTAGGGTATCTTGCCGTGCTATGGATTGGGAGTCGGCTGAGTAGTCGCTACTGTTTTCCCCTTTCTTTTGTTTGGTATGGCAGCCGTATAATAGGCAACCTCCCATGATAACTAATCCGATAAAATACGCTTTCATGATTCGACAGGTTTTAATTCCTAAATATAAAGAATCTTTTTCAGAAATGGGTAAAAGATATTACCTTTGACTCCCCAAATAGAAAGAATGATGGCAGAAGGAACAAGAAATACAGGAAGAGGAAGGAAAAAGCCTGTGGAGATGCTCCCCGATATGGGGCGTCTTCAGCCACAGGCCCGTGAGTTAGAGGAGGCTGTGTTGGGTGCGTTGATGCTGGAGAAAGATGCGTACTCGATCGTCAGCGAGATCTTGAAGCCGGAGTGTTTCTATGAGAAAGCGCATGAGAAGATTTATGCCGCTATCGTAGACTTGGCGTTGAGCCAGCGTCCCGTGGATATGCTTACCGTAACGGAGCAATTGAAGAAACGGGGAGAATTGGAGGATGTAGGCGGACCGTTTTATATCTCTCAACTTACCAGCAAGGTGGCCAGTAGCGCCCATATCGAGTATCACGCCCGGATCATTGCCCAGAAATATCTGGCGAGGGAGTTGATCTCTTTCACGGCGATGATCCAAGGAAAGGCATTTGATGAGACGCTCGATGTAGAGGACCTGATGCAAGAGGCGGAGGGCAAGTTGTTCGAGATCTCGCAACGTAACGTAAAGAAGGATGTCACCCAGATCAACCCCGTCATCAAGGACGCTATGGAGATGTTGCAAAAGGCGGCCCTCCAGAAGGAAGGTCTGAGCGGATTGCGTACGGGCTTCGAGGGGTTGGATAAGATGACTTCCGGTTGGCAGAATTCAGACCTTATCATTATCGCCGCCCGTCCGGCCATGGGTAAGACGGCCTTCGTTCTTTCCATGGCGAAGAATATGGCGGTGAATTTCAATACGCCTGTCGCCCTGTTCTCGCTCGAGATGAGTAACGTGCAGTTGGTAAACCGTCTGATCGTGAATGTCTGCGAGATACCGGGTGAGAAGATCAAGAGCGGACGCTTGGAGAGCTACGAGTGGGAACAGCTGGATTTTAAGATCAAGGAGCTTTACGACGCCCCGATCTTCGTGGACGATACCCCGAGCTTGTCCGTCTTCGAGCTGCGGACGAAAGCCCGTCGTCTGGTGCGTGAGCATGGCATTAAATGTATCATTATCGACTACCTTCAGTTGATGAACGCCAGCGGTATGAACTTCGGTAGCCGTGAGCAGGAGGTGAGTACGATCTCCCGCTCGTTGAAGGGATTGGCCAAGGAATTGAATATCCCGATCATCGCCTTGTCGCAGTTGAACCGTGGTGTGGAAGCCCGTCAAGGCGTGGAAGGTAAGCGTCCGCAGCTAGCCGACTTGCGTGAGTCCGGAGCTATCGAGCAGGATGCCGATATGGTATGTTTCATCCACCGTCCCGAATATTATAAGATTACGGAAGACGAGCGGGGAAATTCCCTGATCGGTCTCGCCGAGATCATTATCGCCAAGCATCGTAACGGTGCCGTGGGGGATGTCCGGCTGCGCTTTAAGAGCGAGTTCGCCAAGTTTATGAACGTAGAGGAAGATATAGCGGTAAGGGAATTCTCCTCAACCATGAACGGTGGAGACCCGATGCCCCCGATCCCATCGCCGGGAGCTGATTTCCTAAGTCAAGGTAGCAGCAACGAGGTTCCGTTTTAATATAGCATGAATGAACGAAAGAGGCGAAAACGTTTGCGGTAGATTTTTCGCCTCTTCTTTTCTGTTTCGTTGGCGAATCCGGTTCGAATCTTCTATCTTTGTGATTGAAAACAAATTACTGAATCAGCCATGACGAGACACTTAGTTCCGGTATCTATATACCTGTCGCTGTTGCTTAGCTGCAACTCGCCGAAAGAATACAAATCCTTTGATGAATACCCTTCCTATGAGGGAGACGATCTGGAGTTGTTCTATTCTCCCACGAAATCCGTGTTCACCCTTTGGGCCCCGACGGCGGAAGAAGTCCGCTTGAATCTTTACGCCTCCGGTGAAGGAGGGGAGCCTGTCCGCCGGTTGCCGATGAAATCCTCGGACAAGGGTACGTGGCGTATCTCCGTGAGCGAGGATCTGAAAGGCTCCTTCTATACCTTCCAGATCCGTATCGGCGATAAATGGCTGGATGAGACTCCCGGTATCTGGGCGAAAGCCGTCGGGGTGAATGGAAACCGTGCGGCCGTGATCGATTGGGCGGCTACCGATCCGGAGGGCTGGGAGGCGGATAAATCTCCCGAGTTGAAAAGCTTCTCCGATATTATCATCTACGAGATGCATCATCGGGATTTCTCGATCGCCGCGAACTCCGGCGTGACGCATAAAGGTAAGTTTCTCGCCTTGGCGGAGGAGGGCACGAAAGGGCCGGGCGGCGTGGCTACCGGCGTGGATCATCTGAAGGAGTTGGGCGTTACCCATGTCCATATCCTTCCTTCCTATGATTATGGCTCGGTGGACGAGACTCGCTTGCAAGATAATGTGTACAATTGGGGGTATGATCCCAAGAACTATAACGCCCCCGAGGGGAGCTATTCCACCGATCCTTACAATCCCGAGGCTCGTATCCGTGAGTTCAAGGAGATGGTGCGGGGATTGCACCGGAATGGTATCCGTGTGATCATGGACGTGGTTTACAATCATACCTTTGTGGGTGACGGGTCGAATTTCAGCTTGACCGTCCCCGGTTACTTCTACCGTCATAAACCGGACGGAAGCTATTCGGATGCCTCCGGCTGTGGTAATGAGACCGCTTCGGAGCGGGCGATGGTACGCCGCTATATTGTGGAGTCCGTGAAATATTGGGCCGAGGAATACCACGTGGATGGTTTCCGTTTCGACTTGATGGGCATCCATGACGTAGAGACCATGAACGAGGTAAAAGCCGAGTTAGCTAAACTAGATCCTTCCATCTTCGTATACGGCGAGGGCTGGACCGCTAGCGATTCCCCGCTACCAGAAGATCAACGGGCGATCAAGGTAAACGCCCCGAAACTGAATGACGTGGCCGTATTTAGCGATGACCTGCGGGATGCTTTAAAAGGAAGCGTGTTCGAGACTACACAGGCCGGTTTCGCCTCCGGAAAGCCGGAAGGCAATGAGGAGTCTATTAAGTTTGGTATCGTAGGCGCTATCCGCCATCCGCAAATCGACTATAACCAAATATTATATTGCAAAGCGCCTTATGCGAACAAGCCTACGCAAGTGATCAACTATGTCTCTTGCCACGATGATCTTTGTTTGATGGATAAGTTGAAGCTCTCGGCTCCGAAAGACGCTACCCCGGATGAGTTGATACGATTCGGCAAGTTGGCCCAGACCATCATCTTCACCTCGCAAGGAGTACCCTTCATGCGGGCAGGAGAGGAGTTGCTGCACGATAAGAAGGGCGTACATAACAGCTATCAATCGCCCGATTCAATCAATGAGATCGACTGGTCTTTGAAGGCAAAAAACAAGGATGTTTTCAACTATTACAAGGATTTGATCGCCCTTCGTAAGTCACACCCGGCTTTCCGTATCGCCACGGCCGAGGGAGTGAGGGAGGCCCTTCAATTCCAAGAAGTGAACCAGCCCGGTGTCGTAGCGTATACCTTAGGGGAGCATGCGAACGGGGATAGTTGGAAGAAGATTATGGTTATCTTTAACGGGAACCGGAAGGCGGTAACGGTTTCTCTGCCGGAAGGAACATGGGTTCCGGTTTGTAAGGATGGTCGGATTTATCTGGACGGTAAAGGTTCCGTACAGGGTAAAACTACCGTAAGCGCCTCTTCCGCCTTGATCTTGAAACAAGATTAATACGGAACTAAATCAAAGAAAATCCCCCGGGACATCTCGAATATCTCGAGCGTCCCGGGGGATTTTTTATTAAATCACTTACTTATCTGATTATTTGTAAGCCTCGCCTTTTACAGCTGCGATACCTGGAAGAACCTTACCTTCGATAGCCTCAAGAAGAGCGCCACCACCTGTAGAAACGTAAGATACGCCGTTAGCCAAACCGAATTTGTTAACGCAAGCAACAGAGTCGCCACCACCTACTAAAGAGAAAGCGCCGTTCTTCGTAGCCTCAACGATAGCCTCGCCAACCGTGCGAGATCCGTGCGTAAAGTTCTCGAACTCGAATACACCCGTAGGACCGTTCCAAAGGATCGTCTTAGAGTTCTTGATAACGTCAGCGTAGATAGCCTCGGTCTTCGGACCTATGTCAAGACCTTCCCAACCATCAGGAATCTGATCTACCGGAGCGAAATCAGTCTTAGCGTCGTTGCTGAAATCGTCAGCGATCTTAGCGTCAACAGCCAATACCAAGTTTACGCCTTTTTCTTTCGCTTTCTTGATCAAATCAAGAGCAAGATCCAACTTATCGTCCTCGCAAATAGACTTACCGATCTTACCGCCTTGCGCTTTCGTGAAAGTATAAGTCATACCACCCGTGATGATCAAGTTGTCTACCTTGTTCAACAAGTTCTCGATGATCTCGATCTTAGAGGAAACCTTAGAACCACCCATGATAGCTGTGAACGGACGTTGGATGTCGTTCATAACCTTATCGACAGCCTTCACTTCCTTCTCCATCAAATAACCGAACATCTTGTTGTCCGTATCGAAGTAGTCAGCGATCAAAGCCGTAGAAGCGTGAGCACGGTGAGCGGTACCGAACGCGTCGTTTACATAGCAGTCAGCGTAAGAAGCCAATCTCTTCGTGAACTCTTTCTGGCTTTCTTTAACGGCTTTCTTGGCAGCCTTCTTCTCCTCGTCGGAGGCGTCTTCAGCCAAACCTCTTGGTTTGCCTTCTTCCTCAGCGTAGAAACGAAGGTTCTCAAGCAACAAAGCTTCGCCCGGTTGCAAAGCGGCAGCCTTAGCGCCGGCTTCTTCGCCAATACAGTCGTTTGCAAACTGAACATCTACGCCTAACAACTCAGAAAGGTGCTTCAATATGTGCTTCAAGGAGAACTTATCGGTAGTGCCTTTCGGACGGCCTAGGTGAGAACCGATAATTACGCTACCACCATCCGCTAAGATCTTCTTTAATGTAGGAAGAGCGGCACGCATACGAGTGTCGTCGGTGATGTTGAAGTTTTCGTCCAATGGAACGTTAAAGTCAACTCTTACAAATGCCTTTTTGCCGGCAAAATTGAAATTGTCAATTGTTTGCATAACTATTGTATTTAATGTCTGTATTAAAATGTTCTTTTAATCGCTTGCAAACTTACACAAAATATTTCATTTGGCTGTTTGCGCTTGCTTTAAATTTTATACCAATTTGAAACGTAGCCGTAATCTCCCGTCGGCATAGTCGTAATTCAATAGCTTGAAATGTCCGATCTCGGATGTATTCGCCACGTGCGATCCGATACATGCGCAGGCATCGTAATCGCCTATGCGTACGATACGTAATGTATCGCTGGCATCATCGGGCAATTTACTTAAATCCACGATACCGCCGGCCTTTTCTTTTGGCATGAACTCGATGGTTACGGGTAGGTGCCGGTCGATCACCTCGTTTATCTTCTTCTCGACCTCAGCCATGGCCTCTGGGCTAGGCTCCTCCGCCAATAGATAATCGCATTTAGACTTCTTCCTCTCTATGTGTGCGTTCTTAGACCGGGGGCATCCGAACATCCGCACCATTGTCTGGTTTAAGATATGTTCCGCCGTGTGCATAGGAGGATACTCTTGCTTGTTGTGTTCGTTTAATTGGATTTCTTGTTTCATGTATTTGATGTTTTGATTGTATTTCGTGAAAAATATGCTCAAATGTACGAAATAAATCTTTAGTTTTGTAAAGTCATAGAAAACACCTTAAAGGAACGATATGCCAGCTAAGCGCTTATTTGGAATAATATCTATCATATTTCTCTTTGTTACCTGTATATCATGTAAATCCTCTACAGACTTATCGGAGGAGAAGCGTATACTCGTGATTCAATCTTACGAAAAACATTTTCCCGCCTATGAGAAGATGAAGGAAATCATGTCGAGTGAATTGCGGAAGAAGGGGATACATGCGAGTGTCTATTCTTTTTATTTGGATTGTGAGCAATATTCGGAGAAGCAACAGCGACAGAAATTATTCAAGAAACTGAATGGGTTATCGACATGGAACCCGGATATTATTCTGGTCAATGACGATCAAGCCTTAAACGCTTTGATAAGTAGCAGGCATCCCCTCGCTAAATCGATCCCGGTCGTGTTTATGGGGGTTAGTTATCCCAATATCCCGATCATCCGGAAATATCCGAATATGACGGGCTTTTATGATAAACCGGATTATAAGAGGAATATAGAATTGATACGGCGGCTTGTTGGTAATTGCATCGTCATAAGAGTCTCGGATGATACCTTTCAGGATAATATGATGCTGGCGGACATGAATGCGCAGATTCAGGATATTTGTGCCGTGAACAATATATATTCCTTGGATCGGGTACGTTTATCCGGAAAGAACGGGATTTCGATATCGGATATACCTAAGATAAAGCCGGATACGATGTATATAAGCACACTCAGTACGAAATCGGCGAATGCCCTGATTAAGGGATTCGGCGAGAATTATTATAATAAAGCGTATCTGGCAACCAAGAGGGATTATATGACAATCTCGTTGGGGCGGCTCAGCGCCTTTCCATGTTTCTCCGTGATCAATGAGTTGATCGGAAATCAGAATGGCGTAGTTGGCGGGTATGTCACTGTCTTTAAGGATGAGGTAGAGGGGGCTGTAAACCGGGTCGTCTCTATCTTGAAAGGAACGCCCCCGTCCGATTTTCCGCAAATCGAAGGGAGTAACAAGGCTTATGTTTTTGATTACGGTGTGTTAGAACGTTGGGGCATTGATAGTAGTAAATTGCCGGAAGGAGCTATTATTGCGAATATGCCGTTTGTCGTTCAATATAAATATTATATATGGGCTGCCGGCTTTATTCTGGTGGTGATGTTGCTTCTGCTTTTTAGTTACCAAAGAAAGCGATATATACAGGAGGCTTTACATAAGAAGGATGCGCAGGAGAAGTTAAAAAGGGAGAAGACTTTTCTTTCTTTTGCGTTGGATAGCGGCAACATTTTCGCTTTTCGGTATAGCAAAGGGGTATTCGAGTTTGATAATAGATTCTACCATTATTTAGGTATGCCCTGTGTACCGATGAAAATCGAGGAGTTTCAGGATGCTATACATCCTGAAGAACTGGATAATTTCCTTCGAGACCGGAATCTGCTGGATAGTGGCTTTCTTTCCCGGAAAGTGACGCAACGTCGTTGTAACTTTAATAAGAAGGGGTATGAGTGGTGGGAATTTCGCTATGCCCAAAATAAGAATGAGAAAGATTCGGTTTCCGGTGACGAAGCTGTTGAGGTAAGTGGCTTATGCTTGAATATCCAGCGGATAAAAGATACGGAGAATAGCCTTATAGCCGCCCGCCAGAAAGCGGAGGAATCCGATCGGATGAAATTAGTCTTTCTGGCGAATATGAGCCATGAGATACGTACGCCTCTGAATGCGATCGTAGGCTTCTCCCAATTGCTCAATTCGGATATGCCTTTGGAACCGGAGGAAAAGGCGGAGTTTATAGATCTGATTACCAAAAACAGTGACCTGTTGCTTAAGCTGATCAACGATATCTTGGATCTATCACGCATAGAATCCGGTAGCATGTCTTTCTCTTATGAGAACCTCGATCTGAGTAAACTGATGGGAGATATCTTCCATACGCATCAATTGATGATGCCGGAGGGAGTGGAGTTAAAGATAAGGGTTCCCCATGAACCTCTTATCATCCGTTCGGATCATTTCCGGTTGACGCAGGTTTGTACCAATTTCATTAATAATGCGGTGAAGTTTACCGCTAAGGGATATATCGAGATCGGATACGAACTTAGCGCAGATGGAAAATCGATCCTTATTTCCGTGAAAGATACGGGTAAGGGCATTCCTGATGATAAAAAGGAAAAGGTATTCGAGCGTTTCCAGAAACTAGATGAGTTTGCCCAAGGTACAGGCTTGGGGTTAGCGATCTGCCAGAGTATCGTTCATACGTTTCATGGAAGCATATCGCTTGAATCCGAGGTTGGTGTAGGTAGTAAGTTTACGATCTCGCTACCTTATACCCCGGGGTTGGAGCTGGAGGAAAGAACTTAATTACCTTCGATGAATCGTTTATTGGCCCTCGCTTCTTCCTGCCATTGGGGGATGACGGTTTCTAAAAACTTTTGTTTGGCCTGTTGCTCGGCTTCCATATCGAGGCCGATATATTGCTGGGCTTTCGCTTTCGTGGAGATATCCGGCATCGGAACGTCTTGGGTATAGCCTAGCTGCGCTAAGACCTTCATGATCTGGATGCGGGCTTGGGTAGACTTATCGAGTCCGCTGCCCAAGATACGTGTGACTTCTTGGGGCGCGTGGAAAGCCGCCCCGTGTGAGGCCACGGCGAAGTCCCAACGCCATTGTGCCTGCCGGAGCAGTTTTAATACGTTTTTCATTTGAGATTCCGTAGCGCCTTTGTCCCAAGCGAATTTCGCTTCTATATGGGCTTTTGTCAATTCTTCCTCTACACGCATGCGTATGGCGTAGACTTTGTTTTGCCGTTCATAAACATCCTTGCGTAAGGTCTCCTCACTTTCCCGGTGGCAGGCTTGGCAAGTACGGTCTATCATCGCCAACGGGCTTTTGATATGATGGTTGTTGTACCGGTTCTCATCTTCCCCGATAGCAGGCATATGGCATTCTCTGCAGGAAACGCCTCTTTGCCCGTGAATGCCCATCTGGAATAACTCGAAATCCGGATGTTGCGCCTTTATCAAATGTGCCCGGCTTAATTTATGGGTGAAATCGGTGAAGTTTATGCTATCGTAATAGGCTTCTATATTTTCTACTGTATAACCTTGATCCCAAGGTAAGGCTAGTATACGATCTTCTCCTTGGAAATAATATTCGGCGTGGCATTGGGCGCATACTAGAGATCGCATCTCTTGCTCGGTTGCGTCCTCTATACGTAATCCGTTGCGCTTATAGGCACTTTTCAAGAATGAGCGGGTCACGCGCAATCCCATGCTCTGCGGCTCATGGCAGTCTGCGCATCCGATTGGATTCACGATCTCGTTGCCTAGCTCCGCCCATTTCTTCTTATATAAGGTCTTGGCATTGGTGGTCGTTAATAAGCGGGGTATGTCCGGACTTTTACATGCCCAGCATGCGGCAGGCTGGGGACCACTCGTCGGGGTCATGGGAGCGCCGGTCCGCAGGCTTTTGTATAGATCTTCTATGGAATACATATGCCCTCTGGGACTTAGATAATCTTTGGAGAAAGCGTATCCTGCCCATAATACCATCATTCCGGGATGTTCGGCCAAGATATCAGCTTGTTGGTTCCCATTAAACAAACTGCGGAAAGTCGTGTCCGAGGTTTGTTTCCAACTTTGGTACTCATTGGAATAACGAAGGTCTATAGAGTCGCTGTTTTGTTGATCGATTGGCTGATCATCGGTATTGTCGATGAATTTGATGCTATCTTGTCCGGTAACAGTAGTACGTAAGATCACTAATACGATAATGACGATTAGACTTATGGCTATAGAAGTTTTATAGTGTGCTTTCAAGTGTTTACCTTTTATCTTAAATAAAATATTCTTTGTATTAACTGCGAATATATGAATAATAATGATACGACCGGTAGAAATTGAAAAAATCTTTATTTCATTGCTTCCGAAGACGCTGGATGAAATAAGGATTCTCAAGTGACTCGCATAGGATTCAAACCTATAACCTTCTGATCCGTAGTCAGATGCTCTATTCAGTTGAGCTAGCGAGCCAATCTGTAAATGAATTTGAATATTCAAGTGACTCCTAAAGGATTCAAACCTTTAACCTTCTGATCCGTAGTCAGATGCTCTATTCAGTTGAGCTAAGGAGCCAAGATATATTCTATTGCTATCTTCGAATGGTGACCGCGACAGGATTCAAACCTGTAACCGGCTGATCCGTAGTCAGCTACTCTATTCAGTTGAGCTACGCGGCCATTGTTTCGTGATTGCGAGTGCAAAGGTACGTTTTTGTTTTAAATATGCAAACGTTTCGACTACTTTTTTGCGAATTTAATCTAACATTTTTGGATTGAAGATCAGGTAACCAATGTTTAAGCCAAAGTTGAAATTCTCCTTCGGATAACTGTATCCGTTGGCGTACAGACTGATACATAAGAATGGCAATTGCAATACGACCGCCGCTTCACCCATATAATTAAACGAGTGCAAAAACTTACCATAATGCGGGATTCCGACATACGGGTTGTTTTCCGGCACCGTCTTTTGTATTTCATAGAGTGGAGCGAAGCCATACATATCCAACCGGAAGTGCAGAAGCTTGCTTAACTTCAAGATCGGGGAAAGCCCAAAAGCCACATATTGGTTCGCCCGGAACGCCTCGTTGAATACAATCTCGCTATGGGGTGTCGGGGTAAACGCCGGGGCCTGTAATACGCTAGCCGTATAGTTATTCATGAGGTTCTTGCTGGATATGACCATTTCCGCCAAATAACCTAAGTTGAAACGGTTGCTCAGCGTCTGGTATTGGTTCCAGCGCCCTTTCAGTTGCAGCCAGCTATGCACTTTGCGACCAATCGGGGCTTCCGTCGTGGCGGAAGTGGGGGATGGGGTATACTTCTCCGTACCGGTTACGTATTGGGCGATTAGGAATTGCTGTTTTCCGCTTATCGGGTATTGTTTGGTGTTGAGTGAGTTTTGCTCGATACTTAACGAGCCGCTGAATAAATCGTACCAGCTATGGTCGAAAGAGGCGTTCGGGAAAGGTATCGTGGTGCTCTGCAAATAGAAATCGTTCAACCGTCCGTAGGCGAACCCGATCTCCGCTTTCGCGTGGTTGAGGAAGGGGAAGCCTAATTTTAGTTTCATGTACAGTTCTTTCTGCTTAATCATGGCGGGCACTATATCCTCATAAAAGAGGGATTGGCTTTCCGTGTATTTCTTGTCCGAGAAGACTCCTTGCCAATTTAAATAAGTGGGGATTTGCGTTTGCAGGTACATCCGGCCACTCAACATGACACCACTAAAGGAGTTACCCACTTGAAAGTTCGAGTTTACGTCGGCGGCGAACCGTCCCAGATATTGATACCCCAATCCTAGGTATAATTGATTCGCTTGATGAGACGATACGTTTCCACCGAAGCCAACCGTGATCTCTTCTTTCATCTTCACGTCCAGGTAAAGATCGAATTTCTTCTCTTTCCGGTTATAAACGGCATGCGGCATGATTTCCCTAATCTTGGAATAGGTCAGCATCTTGAAATAAGCCCGCTTGAACTCTTCCATGGAGAACTCGTTATTGATATCCCTGTGTAATTGGGCCTCTATGTATTTACGCTGGGCCTCGGATACGCCCGTCACGTAAATATTGCGGAAGATCAGCGGGGGAAGGTTCTCTTTATAGGCTTTTCTTCTTTCGGTAACCTCATTTAAAGGCACTTCCCGGGGAACCCGTTGCTTGATGGAGTCGATCATGGAAAGGGTACGTTTATACCCGATGTCCATAAGCTCCTTACCTTTCTGGAAATCCAATAAGGAGACGGTGGGAAAACTGAATTTAATCATCATGCCATCTTCCTCCGGTACCTCGTAATCGGTCTTTTGCATGATCATGGTCTCGATCTGGTTATAAGGATTCTCCGAAGGCTTTTTATTCCCTCCCGATACCGTCGATCCGAAAATGAAATCCGGGTGGAACGCGTCTTTCATCGGGCCTACCGGGAAATTATCGTAGATACCTCCATCGAATAAAGGAATACTGTCTTTCCATATGGGCTGGAAGAAAAACGGGAAAGTCATGGAGGCACGTACGGCGTCTCCCAGATCCCCATTCTTAAAGATGATCGGCTTTTTAGTATATATATCCGAGGCCACGCAACGGAAAGGGACAAACAGGTTGTCGAAATTCCACCCCGCCTTTGCCGTCGCCTGCGAGAACAAGGCCATGAACGCCTGATTCATCTGTATGGGATTGATCAAGCTTTGCGGTAAGAAGCTAGCCTTGATCTGTAGGGAATCGGACATATCGATGGAGAAATGCGCGAATTCCGGGGTCGGGTAAGGCTCCTTGAAATAATAGGTATATTGCTCCTCCACCGTACCTGTTTGCCAATAGGAGAACTCCTTGGAAAGCATCAGCTCCAGCATCTCCTCGGGGGAATATCCCATGGCGTATAAACTACCGATAATCGCCCCGATGGAGGTACCGGTAATGTAATCGATCGGTATATTATTTTCTTCCAGCGCCTTGATCACTCCGATATGTGCCGCTCCTTTGGCACCGCCGCCACTGAGTACCAACCCTACTTTCTGGGCGGAAACAATCTGAATGGCAGCAAGGAATAAGGCTATGATAACTGTTATTTTCCTCATATGAACCCAATCTGTTTTTCTTCTCCAAATGTAAGAAGTATTTCTTTAGAAACATAAACATTTTGTTTTTTCGTATTGTTGAGTTATCAATACAATTAAAACAGAAGATGTTATGAAAGAGAAAGAATTGAATAGGGAAGAGCGGAATAAGACCGTTATGGAGACTGGTGCTTTGGTCATGGCTGAGTTTTATGCGGATTGGTGCCCTCATTGCCAGAAAATGATGCCGATCGTGAAGGAGTTCAAGGAATTGGAGAAAGGAAAATTAGAAGTGGTACAAATCAATATCGAGGAGGAGAGCGCTCTTGCCGATTTGTATACGGTGGAATCGATTCCTACTTTTATCCTGCTACGGAAAGGGGAGGCTTTGTGGAGACAATCCGGCGAGATGAACTTGGATAGGTTGCGGAAAGTGGTCGAGGATGTCGTGGGCTGAAACTAAAAAAACCGTTCCCCCGAGAAGGAACGGTTTTTTATATATGTGAGGATTGGTTTATCCGATCAGTTCTACGCTACGTTTGATGAATTGGCTTAAGGCCTCTCCCTTCAGCATACCGTTTCCTAACAAAGCAAGGTCGATCAACTGACTAACTGTCTTGTTCGTACCGGCGTACTCGGCGAGAACTTGGTTGCGTTGCTCACGAAGCTCATCCAGCTTATGGTTGGTGTTGGTCATATCCTCTTTCTCTTGCGCCGTGATCTCATCTTCTTTCTTTTTGCTTTGAGCCTCACGTAAGTCGGCTTGACGAGCCTCCCACCCTTTGATATCGCTAAGGATCGGTTTTAACTTCTCGTCGCAAGCTTGCTCCTCTTCAGTTAATACTTTCTTGATCAACGGATGATCCGTATTCAATACGAAGTTGAAGCTATCCGGCATCTCGCCATAGAAAGACATACCCGGTTGCATAGCGGACATCTCACGCATTCTTCGCATATACTCGCTTTGTGTCAACATGACAGGGTTCGCGTTTTCGCCCAATGCCTCGAATGTTACGTAGAACTCGGTCTTGTTCAATTTCGGCATCTGACTCTTGAATACTTCCTGCATGGCCATTTTCTGCTCCTCGCTCAAGGTTACCTTATTCGAGTCTTCCTTGCGGATCAGGTTATCGATCGTATCGCTATCCACACGAACGAAGCGGCTCTTCTCGAACTTCTGCTCCAATTGTCCGATCAAGTGTACATCCAATTGTCCGTCCATTTCCAAGACGCTGTAACCTTTGTCCTTTGCGGCTTGTATATAGCTGTATTGCTCGTCTTTATTGGTGGTATACAGATAGATTAAGTTACCCTCTTTGTCTGTCTGGTTGTCCTTGATTAAGTTCTTGTATTCCTCGAAAGTGAAGTATTTGCCTTCGACGTCCTTGAATAAGGCGAACTTAACCGCACGGTCGTAGAACTTCTCATCAGTCAACATACCATATTGGATGAATAGTTTCAAGCTATCCCATTTCTCCTCGAACTGCGGGCGGTCGTTCTTGAAGATCTCTTCCAAGCGGTCTGCCACCTTCTTCGTGATGTGGTTGGAGATCTTCTTCACGTTCTGATCGCTTTGCAAATAGGAACGGGATACGTTCAACGGGATATCCGGCGAATCCAATACACCATGCAATAATGTCAAGAACTCAGGAACGATACCCTCTACGGAATCCGTAACGAATACTTGGTTGCAATATAACTGGATCTTGTTACGATGCAAGTCGATATTGCTCTTGATGCGAGGGAAATATAAGATACCGGTCAAGTTGAACGGATAGTCTACGTTCAAGTGAATCCAGAACAACGGCTCATCCGTCATAGGATATAAGTCACGATAGAACTTCTTGTAATCCTCGTCGGTCATATCGGCCGGTTTGCGAACCCATGCCGGTTTGGTGTCGTTGATTACGTTATCTTCGTCCGTATCTACATATTTGCCATCCTTCCACTCTTGCTTCTTGCCGAACGCAATAGGAACCGGTAAGAAACGGCAGTATTTTGTCAATAAGCCATTGATCTTATCCTTGTTCAAGAAATCTTTATTCTCGTCGTCGATATACAGGATAATATCGGTACCGCGATCCTCTTTCGTCGTTTCCTCCAAGGAGTATTCCGGCGTACCGTCGCAGCTCCATTTCATGGGAACAGCGCCTTCTTTGTACGATTTCGTCACGATCTCTACTTTCTTGGAAACCATGAAAGAGGAGTAGAAACCAAGACCGAAGTGACCGATGATAGAAGCGGCGTCGTTCTTGTATTTCTCAACGAACTCCTCGGCGCCAGAGAAAGCGATCTGGTTGATGTACTTATCGATCTCCTCGGCCGTCATACCGATACCCCGGTCAGAGATCGTGATCGTTTTGTCATCGAACTTAACCTGTACGGTCAAATCGCCGAGTTCGCCTTTAAACTCGCCTACGGAAGAAAGCGTTTTTAACTTCTGGGTAGCGTCTACCGCATTAGAAACAAGTTCACGAAGGAAGATTTCGTGATCACTGTATAAGAACTTCTTGATAATCGGAAAGATGTTTTCCGATGTTACTCCGATGTTACCTTGTTTACTGCTCATAGTCTGAATATCTTATTATTTTTATTGTTATTTTGTGCGTATTCCTGATCCTGATCATTCTCAAGATCCGCCTATTCCTATACAAAACGAATGCCAAAATGTTTCGGATAAACTATAAATGACAAAAAGGCAGATGCCGGCTGATAGATTTGCAGCCGGGCATAGTTTGATCAAACCATATCATCTCCTGTCTTGGCGAATGTAACACGGATGGTTTTATGGAATGGGATAAAGCGGGATACGATCGCTATGCATAAGGAGATGACTAATAAATACCCCAGTATCTCTTTTAACGCCAATAATAAGCTTTGTTGCTGTAACGTATTATAGAGTGTATTGGTAGCCATTTGCGCTGCCTCGTCGTAGGGATGCCCTTGGGTCAAGGCATTGCCAAGCGCTTGGTTATAGCGTGAGGCGGCTAGAGGATCGGCCAGCGTAACGGTTTCTGATAAGGAATACATATATTTTTGTTCCAAGCGATATAGTATATTACTGTAAAAAGAAGTCGCCATGATGGGGGATAATACTGAACGGAAAATGATGAGAAAGAAAGCGTTTGACAATAAATATTTAGGATTTAAATCTTCCACGGCAAATAAGGCGAAAGCTATGATAAGAACCATCATGCCCAATCCCCTGAGGAATATAGGAAAGTAGAGCATCTCGTATCTGCTATCCGGTGAGATCCCGAAATAAAGGCTCCCGAAGAACAGGACGAAACAACTCATTCCTCCCGCTATCAAGAAACGAAACCGCCAACGTTGCCACCGGAACCACCAAAAACAGATGAACGCCCCCAAGACATATCCCGGAAGCAAATAAGTATAAAGGGAATAGGTATGAGTGCTGTCTACCTTTAAGATACTGGTCAGGTAGCTGGTCAACAAGGTAGTCGAAGTACTGAAAAACATGACAAGCATCATATAGAAATAACCGATAATGGCTTTCGGCTGGTATAAAGGCGCCAGATTCACGTACGGACGTTCCGAATGATATTGATACCAAATAAATAAAGCGATCAATATCGGGGCGATCATGATATAAAGGCAAATCTTGGGGGATGCCATCCAGTCGAGTACTTTCCCGTAATTAATGACATACATAAGCATTAACAATCCGATGGATATGATGAACATTTCCCGGATGTGTAGATCGGCCAAGGGGATGGACTTGATCGGCCGGTTATGGCGGAAGCAGATGATTACCATTACTATGGCCAATAAAATCATTAGCATCATGAAGTAATACATATATTTCCAGTCGTAATGGTAGGCTAACTGTGCGGTAACAAGCATGGATGCTTGTCCCCCTCCGAAAACAAAAGGATAGAAGTAAGAATAGAATTGGCTACGTATATTTTTAGGGCTGAATATCTTTTGCGCGTACCGGATAAACCACAGCATGAGAAACCCTTTCAGGAAACCGATCGCGAAACTACAGACGATCAATATGTCGGCGTTCTGGGAGCGGGCACAGATCCAGCTTAGGAAGAACTGGGCGACTAAATCCGCCAACAATAAGAATTTGATGGAGAAGGCTTCCAGTATCTTCGGGATAATCGGATAGGATACCGCCATTCCCGCCGCTGCCGCGTAATATCCCATGGTTATATCCTCGGTGTTCGTGCCTAGCGTGTTTGATACCTCCAGCATACTGCCGGTGTACGAGCCGTTTAGCATCGTGACCGGAAGGATAACGATGAAGATACAGATCAATCCTAACCAGTCCGGCACCCATTGGCGGATCGGTGCCCCAAGCTCTTTCATCGTGATCATTTGCGTAAGGCTTCTGTTTCAACCATCATGCCTGCTCTTAAATATTGCGTATCTTCTTGCGATAGATTTTCCAAGTCTATCCGTACCGGGATACGTTGTTGTACCTTGACGAAGTTTCCGGCGGAATTATCGGTCGGGACTAATGAGTATTTGGAGCCTGTGGCGTCGGAGATTGCGGTTACCTCCCCGTTGAATATCTTTCCCGGCAACGCGTCTACCTTGATACGTACTTTCTGCCCGATATAGATGTGGGGGATCTGGGTCTCCTTGTAATTGGCCGTGATCCATTTGTCTTTATCTCGTACGAGGTAGGATATCGTTTGTCCGGCTTGCACGTATTGTCCGGGCTCTAAGGTCCGTCTGCCTACATGACCGTCGTAAGGGGCGGTTATAACGGTATAGGAAAGGTTTAACCTCGCTAAATCTAGATCCGCTTCTTTTCGTAAGATCGCCGCCTCGGCTCCTGTTGTCTTCTTGCTGGTTTCGGTGAATTGGGAGAAAGCGGCTTTCTTTTGTTCCACCAACGCCTGATATCGGGCTTGCGCCGCCTCGAAAGCGGCCTTGGATTGCTCGTATTGTTGCTCGGGGATCGATTCTTCTTTCAGCAGCCGCTCAAATCGGTGATAATCCTGTTCCAATTGCCAAAGCTTGGCTTTAGCCTCGGCGATGTTGGCGTCTTGTACGGCGATGTTCGTATGGGAGGTCTCGATACCGGAACGAAGTACGTCTTGTGATCCTTGGGCGTCGATCAACGCGGCCTCTGCCTCTTTTACCTTGATCCGATATTCCCGATCGTCCAATATGAGAAGTGTGTCCCCTTGGTGAACGTACTGGTGTTCCTTGAAACGGACCTCTTTTATGTAGCCGGAGGCACGTATATTTAGTGGGGCGATATATTGGTCCACAAAGGCATCGTTTGTCACCTCATAATTGATGTAACGCCAGAAATAATTGGCTGTCCACCAAATGCCGGAACCGGCTAAAAGGATACATATGGAGTTTAATACTATATTCCGTGTCCTTACTTTCTTTAGTCTTTGATGTTTCTCTTTTAATTCGTTTGCCATAGTCGTTGTTTCTTTTTAGAGACGGCCGCAAGCCTTCTGTAGTTGATAGTAAGTGTAAATCACGTGGGTACGGGTATTCGTGAGCTGTAGCTCCGCGTTGAGGAGAACCGAGTTCGCGTCGAGTAAGTCGGTTAGGATCGCCAATTGGTTTAAATACCGGTTTTGCATGATCCTGTAGTTCTCTTGAGCTTGCCGTACGGATAACTTCAAGGCTTCCACTTCTTGTAGAGCTTCCTTATGACGTAAGAACGCGGTGCGCACTTCTATACGGATTTTCTGTTTTTTCTGTTCCTCCTCGTTTTTATGTAACGAGACCATCCATTTGCTTTCCTTTATCTTATGGTTGTTTTTATATAAAGAGGATAAAGGGTAGGAGAGCGACAGACCTATGTTCCAGTTGTTATTGTACATATCCGCTAATGTTCGGGAGACTGGACGTGCCAATGTGTTCGACGCATATAGCGATAGGCTGGGTAGCGATGAGGCTTTAGTCAAACGTATATCGTTTTGGGCTAACTCTGTTTGTTTCCGGAGTAGACGTATCGCCGGATCATTGGAATAGGCTTGGGCTACATAATCTTCGTAAGTTTCTAAAGATACGGTTTGGTCCAGTAACGTGGTGTCTGGCTTGAGCAACAGATTCTCATCGAGACCGATCAGGATATCCAATTGCTGTGATACCAGTATGAGGCTATTATCCGTTTCTTGCAAGGATAGGCGGTCGTTGGTTAATTGCATCTCGCTTCTTAATACGTCGTTATTGGTTATCAGTCCCTCTTTTTTCATACGCCGGATATCTTGCAGGCGGCGTTCCGATTCCTCGATATTACGGGAAAGCACCTCACGTTGTTTAAACAGGCTGAAAAGACCGATGTATTGATTTAATAGACTGAGCTTGATCTCACTCTGGTCTGTGAGCGTTTGTAAAGAGGCGACTTCTTTCTCCAGATCCGCTTTCCGGATGGAATACCGGATTTTACCGCCTTGGTATATCGGTTGGGTAAGGTCGATGGCATAGTTCTGGGACCAATCGGGCGCTTCCGGGCGAGTCGGGTGGGCAAGCCCTTGCTCAAAGAGGATCGGTTGCCCTACATATCCACCTTTCAAGCCGATTTGCAGGTCTGGTAATTGTGCGGAACGGGCCGTATGCGTTCTCTCTCGCGCTATCGATTCTTTTAAGATGTCTGCTTGGATCTGCAGACTGTGCCGTACGCCTCTCTCAAAAAGCTGGTCGATGGTCAAGAAGAGCGAATCCGTTTGGGCGATTGCCGGAAATGTAGCGACCGTCATACAAAAGAGGCTCAATACGTGCTTTTTATATATTCTCAAGGACATTATGTACTGCTTTTAATTCGGATAACATGGTTTCTACGTTCTCTATTCCGATAATATGCTCCGCATGTACATAAACCTGATCAAGGATCGGGCGAATTTGCTTTTTGAATTCTTCTCCTTCCGGGGTTAGGAAAACCAGTTTGTTCCTCCGGTCCTCGGGATCTTCTTTCCGATGGACGTAGCCTTTCTTCTCTAAATTGTTCATTAGGTTTGTCAGACAAGCCTTATCCTTTGCCGTTCTCTCTGCCAAGACCTGTTGGGTGATACCTTGTTCGTGCCATAGGCAACTCAAGATTTGAAGCATCTCAAATGTTATACCGGCGTTGTTCTTTTTCAGCGTTCGTTGCATAGACCGACGAAATGCCATGCGTGTGCGGACAACTTGTAACATAAGTTCCCGGAATTCTTTACCTTCTACCATTACTTATAATTCTTTTAAACTTGCTGGGCGCGAAGATAGCGTTTTTTCTCGGATTAGTCAAATGTTTAACTAATTAGCGTCTCGCTAATAAAGTATGTTTGCCATCTAGGTGGCACAGCTTTGCCATCGGCGTGGCACGGGCTTGCCATCACTATGGCACGGGTATGCCATCAGTGTGGCACAGCTGTGCCAAGGCGATGGCAGATGCTGGCACAGTATGTGTATGAAAGACAGGCGTATAGACTGAAAGCGTAACAAACCCGTGGAGTGATTCGTTACGCTTTCTGTTTAGTTCTCGTTTACGAGTTTAAGATGCATTCTTCTTTATCCAAACGCCTCCTTCAATTGCTTCACCCATCGCTCGATTCGTTTGTCGGTTTGATCCGGTTGGTTTTCCAAATCGAGGACTAAGCCAAGTAGTTTGCCATTTTTCAAGGCTTTGGAGGCATTAAAGAAATAATCATCCGAAGAGGTCTCGCCTACTAAAGTCGCTCCACAGGAGGTGAAAGCGTCCGCCAGTATGCCGACTCCATCGGCGAAATTATCCGGATAATTCGTTTGATCTCCAAGACCGAAAATAGCGACCTTCTTATTTTTAAGGTCTAAAGTGACCAGTTCCGGGATGATCTCGTCCCAATAGGTGGGAAGTTCGCCATCGAACCAAGTAGAGGTTCCTGCGATTATATGGTCGTAAGCCTCGAAATCTCTTTTCCATGCGCTTTCAATAGGGATGATATCGATCTGATCCTCCCCGAAAGCTTTTCTTATTTTATTGGCGACAAAGGTTGTTTTCTCTGTGCCCGTTCCGTAAAATAATCCTGTTTTCATTGTGATGCTTTTAAAGATTTAACGAATGTGGATCTAATAAAGCAGCAGTTCTTTTGCCGCATGATAGATGGTCTCCTCGTTGGGGAGGATGGCCCGTTCCAAGACCGGATGGAAACCAACCGGAGTGAATAGGGAACCTACCCGTTGGATCGGAGCATCCAAGTACTGGAATAGTTCCGAGCCGATGATGCCGGCAATTTCCGCTCCGAAGCCAGAGAAGACCTTGTCCTCATGTACGATCAATACTTTACTGGTTTTCTTCACCGAGTTGAAGATCGCCTCTTTATCCAATGGTATCAAGGTACGAAGATCGATAACCTCCAGTTCCCAGCCTTTTTCTTTGTAAAGAAGCTCGGCTACGTTGAGGCAAAGATGGGTCGTATTGCCATAAGTGATGATCGTCAGATCTTTTCCCGGACGGCGGATACGGGCTTTCCCAAACGGAACCTCGAAATCCTCGGGGACAAAGGTGGAGGCTTCTACCGCGTTGTAGAGCGCTTTCGGTTCCAGATAGAGCGTAAAGCCTTTAGAACGCATACTCGTCCGCAACAGTCCGGCGGCATCATCCGCGAAAGAGGGATAAACAATCCGGGCACCGGGTAATGAGGTCAATGTGCCCTCAATGGTCTGGGAATGATAAAGCCCTCCTCCGATATAGCCTCCGGAGGCTAGGCGCAAAGTGATGTTTGGGGTAAATTGCCCGTTGCTGCGCCAATACTCATGCGTACATTCCACGTATTGCTCGACGGCCGGCCAGAAGTAATCGGCGAATTCTGCGCCCTCGATCACTACATGGATCTTCGGGTCAAAGCGGCACATACCGTTCGCTGTCCCTACGATATAATCCTCGGCGATAGGGGCGTTGAAGACTCGCTCGATACCGAATTCTTGCTGCATGCCTTTCGTGATGTTGAATACGCCACCCTTTTCTTTATTGGCTACATCCTGTCCCCAGATAAACGTATCCGGGTTGTGCCGGAACTCCGCTTTCAACGTCTTGTTGATCGCCGTAACTAGCGTTTCTTTCTCTCCTTCCTCGTTTTGAACACCTTCTTTGTATTTTTGAGGTTGATAAGGTTCCGGGAGGACGTAATCCTTGACGGTAGACGGATCGGGATCGGGGGCGGCCATCGCTTTCCGATTGGCGGCTTTCAGGTCTTTAGCCGCTAGATCCGCGATCTCTTTCAATTCTTCCTCGGTGAAACGTCCGTAACGAATCAGCATGCGATGGAATTTGTATAAAGGATCGGCGGACTTTACATAGGTAAGCTCGTTCTCATCACGATACAAGGTATGTTTATCGGAGTTTGAGTGGGAGCCTATCCGTACGCAATTGGCCTGAACGATCACGGGAGTCCGGTTGGCGATCGCGTACTCTTTGGCCTCGGTCATGGCATTCATGGAATCGAACACGTCTTTTCCATTGCAATGGATAATACGTAAATTCTTGAAGCCAGAGAAGTTATCGGCAACTTTACGATTGGCCGTCTGGTCCTTTTTGGGGACAGAGATACCATATCCATTGTCTTGGAAGACAAAGATAACCGGCAGTCGCTCATTGCTGGCGCCATTGATTGCCTCATACACATAGCCTTCGGAAGCGGCCGATTCACCGTGCGAGGTAATCGCTACGCCTTTCTGTCCATAGTAAACCATCGCCCGTGCCACGCCGGCGGCATGGAGATCGTGAGTCGCCGTAGCGGAAGAAACGTTCTCGATATGCCATTCCATCTTAGAGAAGTGGTTAGACATGTGGCGGCCGCCACTGGTCAGATCGGTCGCCTTGGAGATACCGTTCAGGATGATCTCCTCGGCAGTCATTCCCGCCGAGAGAACCGTCAACATATCCCGGTAATAGGGGAAGAGAAAGTCCGTATCCTTATCGAATACTTGTCCCATGGCGAGTTGTATCCCGTCGTGCCCGGCATACGGGGCATGATAAGACCAGCCGAGAGATTGCAATAAATAGGAGGGAGCCTTCTCATCGATCGCCCTTCCGAGCGTCATAAGGTAAAACCATTTCCTGAGAGTCTCCTTATCTGTTGTTTTTATATCATACTTTTTCATGTTGTTCTATTATAATAATGTATTAAGCGTTCCAATTCTCTAGTTCGTCGGCGATGGAACGTAAAAAGGCTCCCGCCAAAGCTCCGTCCACGATACGATGGTCGTAGGAGAGTGAGAGGTACATCTTGTGACGGATAGCGATCGTGTCTCCCTCGGGCGTCTCTACTACCGCAGGCTTCTTCTCGATATAACCGACGGCTAGGATCGCTACTTGAGGCTGATTGATGATCGGGGTGCCGAACAGACTCTTGAAGGTTCCGAAATTCGTAATCGTGAACGTTCCGCCTTGGATGCTATCCGGGGCGAGCTTATTCTCACGGGCTTTAGCCGCCAAGGTATCTATTTGTGAGGCGAGGCCACTTAGGTTCAGCTTATCGGCATCGTGTATAACCGGGACAATTAAATTTCCGTCGTTTAAGGAAACCGCTATACCTATATTAATAGGCTTCTTTAGGATGATATTGTAACCGTCCACAGATGAATTTACTAATGGATAGGCTTTCAACGCTTTGGCGGTCGCTTCGGTAATAGCCGGCATATAAGTTAGGTTGATGCCTTCTTGCTTGAAGAATTGATCCTTCACTTTTTTACGCCAGTTAACCAGTCGGGTCACGTCTACCTCGATAACCGACGTCACATGCGGAGATACTTTTTTCGATAATACCATATGGTCCGCAATGATCTTACGTACACGATCCATTTCTCTCACCTCGTCTCCTTGAGCGAGTGGAGCGGATGGAGTGGCCGCTGTCATAGGCATGGAAGGAGCGGTCGGCGGCGCTACCGTAATTATCGGCGTGCTCGTAGCCGTTTGCTGCATGGAAGAAACAGGAGCCTGTTTCGGTTTCGGCATTTCCGTACCTTTATTTTTGTGATCGATATACGTTTGAATATCTTTCTTACTGAGACGTCCCAGATATCCGGTACCCGGAATATGATCCAGTTCATCTTGCGATACACCGGCAGCTTTCGCTAATTGCAATACTACGGGAGAATACCAACGATCTTCCTCTTGGGAATTCTTTGATAATTCCTCTGAGGCGGGAGCGGGGACTTGTTCTTTCGGTTGAGTAGCCTCCGAGGTTTCCGGCTGAGCTCCGTTATCCTCTCCTTCACCTTCGATCTCAAGGATCGCTACGACTGTACCGACCGCTACGGTGTCTCCCTCATTAAAAAGAAGTTGTTTTACTTTTCCCTCAACGGGGGATGGAATCTCAGCGCTTACTTTCGCTGTGCTTACTTCGAAAAGGACATCATCTTCCTCTACGGTATCACCTACCTTTACCGACCATGAGATGATGGTTCCTTCTGTAATACTTTCGCCCAACTTAGGCATCTTTATCTCAAATGTAGCCATATTTTGATTTTTTAATTACTGTCATATAGTGGGAGACGGGGCGTACCCCGTCTCTACAAACGGTATATAATAAGAACAAAGATTAAGAAGGTAAGTTTCTGTATTATAGTGTATAAGTGTTAAAGTTCCAGCTGGCTGTAGCATATTTCTGCTCTTTAAGCCTATAGATGGCTTCCAAGTCTGCTTGCGTGAAGGAATAATCCTGTATGCCCGGATTATTGATCGTGAAATAATAAAGAAGCGCTTTCTTAAAATGCTGGATGGAGATAGATGCCGGAAGATGAGCGCTGATATTCGTGACCGGACTCCGTACAGATTTAACGAATGTCGATCGTTTGCCTCCTGTTTTCTCTGGTGTTTGACGGGATGTACTTTTCAAGGAGGTGACGAGCCTATCCAGATCGGTGGAAAACAATAAGGTAGCATGGTGCATATACCGATTCTTATGGATACTCTGTGCGCTACCCGATATTTTAAATCCTCCGATAGTTAGTCCTTTCCGTTCATCCATCTCGACATGTACTCCCAATGTCTTGAGAAAATTCATGATCTGGATGGTATATTTGTCGGTCTGCATAATCTGGCCGGTCTCTATAAATGTAAGATTCAGGTTTCCCGGATCATGGTAAACGGCACCACCACCGGAAAACCTGCGTGCTATCTTGATTTGTTGGTCTTGTACGAATTTGAGATTTACCTCGGCCCATACATCCTGATGCTTACCGATCACGATTGATGGTTCATTCTGCCAAAGCATGAAAATATTCTCTTTGAAATTCTTGAGCAGATACTCTTCGGCGGCCAAATTGAAGTATGGATCCGTTTGTGTATTGTGAATGCAAAGCATCAGGAAACTGTTTTAGTTAGGCGTTTTATTAGATATATAAACTTTCGTGGAGGATCTCACTGACTGTCGGATGCGGGAAAATATTTTTCTTAAATTCATCGACTGTATAACCATTCTCGACAGCGATTCCGGCGGTGACGATAATCTCGGATGCCGGATTCCCTAGTAGATGGCAACCGATGATACGATCCTCGTCGTCCGTGATCAGTTTACATAAACCATTACCATTCTCGTTCTCTGCGACGAAACGTCCGGAATAGGTCATCGGGATCTTTTGAACACGGAAACTTTCCCCATTCGCTACCAATTCCTCTTCTGTCTTACCCACGCTCGCCAATTCCGGATTCGTATAAACTACCGCCGGAATGGCTTTATAGCTCATCTCGTCCGGTATGCCTAGGATATGGTGTATGGCAACTTCCGCTTCCCGGTAAGCCGTATGTGCCAGCAGGGAAAAACCGGTAATATCTCCAGCCGCATATACATGTGGATGGGAAGTCAGCATATGTTCGTTTACCTTTATACCGGCCCCTTGTATTTCGATCGCTAGATTTTCTAGTCCCAGACTCTTTGTAATCGGACGGCGGCCCACGCTCACCAATATTTTATCGGCTTCAATCGTGTCTGCCTTGCCGTTTTTCTCAACAAAGACTTTCTCTGCGGATACCTCTGTAACTTTGGTATTCAAGAAAAACTCTACGCCTTTTTTCTTATACTCGGATCGAAGCATCGCTGAGGTTTCTTTATCCATATTCCCTAATATCTCGGGTAGCATCTCGATTACCTTCACCTTTACGCCCATACTGTTAAAGAATGAGGCGAACTCCATTCCGATCACGCCACCACCGATAATCGCTAACGATTTTGGCAAATCGTTGAGATCAAGGGCTTCCCGGGAAGTCCAATACTTGACCTCAGATAATCCTTTGATAGGAGGGATCACGGTTTCAGAGCCTGTACATACTAACACATTCTTCACTAAATACTCTTTTCCATCACAGTGAATCCGTATATTTCCAAACTCCTCTCCGGTGATTCGTGCCTCTCCTTCTACGATGGTGACGCCGTTACCCGTAAGCCGGGCTTTTACCCCGAGCGTAAGTTTACGGACGGTCTTGTTCTTCCGGTCGATAATCTTTGCCAAGTCGAAACTTGGGTCTTTCATCGCCACTATACCATATTTGGAGGCACTTTTGATACTGTCTAGTATCTTGGCGGAGTATAAAAGAGTTTTTGTCGGGATACATCCCTCGTTTAGGCAGACGCCACCGATAGCGTTCTTCTCGAAAAGGATCGTTTTTAATCCATTCTCCGAAGCCCTTTCGGCGGCGGTGTAACCCGCAGGTCCACCGCCTATGATTGCTATGTCATATTCCATATACATTAATTATAATTATTTGAATACTAAAATTCGTTCCTCTAATGGGGCGAATTGTTTTTCTCCCGGTTCTTGCGTAGAGGTACCGAACGGCATCTCGGCGATCAGTTTCCAGTTCGGATTGATATGCCATTGTTTAGCGACCGCCTCGTCGATCAACGGGTTGTAATGTTGCAGAGAAGCGCCGAAACCGGCGTCTTCCAGCATAGTCCATATCGCGAGTTGATGCATAGCCGATGTCTGTTGGGACCATACCGGGAAATTATCTTTATAAGAAGGGAATTGCTTCTGCAAGCCTTCTACTACCGCCGTATCCTCGAAAAAGAGGACCGTGCCATAGCCAGCCTCGAAAGAATTATCTATCTTTGCCTCGGTAGCCTTATAGGCTTCGGCGGGGACGATTTTACGAAGCGTGTCTTTTACGATTTCCCAAAGCTTCTTGTGGCTTTCACCCAGTAGCAGTACGATTCTCGTAGACTGCGAATTGAATGCGGAGGGAACGTGAGTGACCGCTGTCTTAATAATCTCATGAATCTCGTTGTCGGAAATGGGAGAGTTGTTACCTATTCCATAATGTGTCCGGCGATGCTGGATCGCTTCTTTAAAACTTCTTGCCATAATGAATATCATGTTATGTTGTTATATACCTATAACTAATTTAAGACATGATTTGTTGAGGAAAAAATATTTGAGAATTCTTGCGGATAAATCAAAATAATTCTTACCTTTGCACCCTGTAAAGATAAGACTCTATTAGAATCTTCGTTTTTGTTCATGATGCTAGTTCAGAAAGGGAAGACACATAGCAGGAGTTGACTTAAATTTCGTATAATTTAAAAGAACAGATTAGAAATGTCTAAAATTTGTCAAATTACTGGAAAGAGAGCAATGGTTGGAAACAACGTTTCTCACTCAAAGAGAAGAACGAAACGTAAGTTCAATGTCAACCTGTTTACGAAGAAGTTCTACTGGGTAGAGCAGGATTGCTGGGTTAGCTTGAATATATCTGCGGCTGGCTTACGTACAATCAATAAGTTAGGTTTGGATGCGGCTATCAAGATGGCGGCTGAAAAAGGTTATTTGAACGCATAATTTGTGGAGGATATAGAAAATGGCAAAAAAAGCAAAAGGAAATAGAGTACAGGTAATCCTTGAGTGTACAGAGCACAAGGAAAGTGGAATGCCGGGTATGTCTCGCTATATCACTACGAAGAATAGAAAGAATACTACTCAGAGATTGGAATTGATGAAATACAATCCGGTTTTGAAGAAGATGACGTTACACAAAGAAATTAAGTAATAGGAGATTTTAAACGATGGCAAAAAAAGCAGTTGCAACATTTAAGAAAGGTGACGGTCGTACTTATTCCAAAGTGATTAAAATGGTTAAGTCTCCGAAAACAGGTGCATACATCTTCCAAGAAGAAATGATCCCTAACGAAGCAGTAAAAGATTATTTCGCTAAATAATAAATTAGCGAATTAAAAGAATATAAGAGGCTTCTCTCCGATAAAGCGGAGGGGAGCTTTTTTTATGCCCTAAACTTTTGAAAGTATAGTTGGTTACAAACAAAATATTTTCTTAATTTTGTTGGGTTAATTTGTAGAGACAGGGCATGCCCCGTCTCTTCCCATCCAAATGGTAGTTTGTATGAAATAATAATATAACAAGATAAAATAATTAAAGCTATGAGATTCGATGTATCCAGCACTGCGCTATTATCACGTTTACAGTCTATAAGCAAGGTTATCGCTTCCAAGAACTCTTTACCGATTCTGGACAGCTTCCTTTTTAACCTAGAAGGAAATACGCTTACGGTGACAGCTTCCGATGCCGAGACCCGGTTGGTGACTTCCGTAGACGTCATGAATGCCCAAGGTGCCGGACTCTTTGCGGTTTCCGCCAAGATATTGCTCGATCCGCTGAAAGAGCTTCCCGAACAACCGCTTACTTTTGATATCAATGATGAGAATTTGGAGATTTTCATTCATTTCCAGAATGGAAAGTATAATTTTATCGGTCAGAAAGGGGACACATATCCGCAGCAGAAGCCGTTGAATGATAACGCTATCTCTATCTCGATGGATGCCCAGATGCTGTTAAACGGCATCAGTCGTTCCTTGTTCGCCACAGCCGATGATGAGCTTCGCCCTGTAATGAATGGTGTCTATTTCGATATCCATACGGATGATTTGACGTTCGTGGCATCAGACGGACATAAATTGGTTCGCTTGCGTAACTTGGCGGTGAAATCCCCGGAACGGGCTTCTTTCATTTTGCCGAAGAAGCCGGCTAATTTATTGAAGAATTTGTTGGCGAAGGAGTCGGAGCAAGTATTGATTAAGTTTGATGATAACAATGCGTATATTACTTGCACGAACTTCGAGATGGTTTGTCGTTTGATCGAGGGGCGTTACCCGAACTATAATAGTGTGATTCCTCAAGAAAACCCGTTTAAGGTAACGATCGATCGTATCTCTTTCTTGAATGCTTTAAAGCGTGTTTCTGTCTTTTCTAATCCGGCGAGCAGCTTGGTGAAGTTGCACTTGAAGGATAGCTTGATTACGGTTTCCGCCCAAGATATCGATTTCTCCACTTCTGCGGAAGAGCGTATTGTTTGTCAGTTTGACGGGACGGAGTTAAGCATCGGTTTTAAGGCTACATATCTGATCGAGATCCTTGGAAATATCAGCTCGGAAGAGGTTGTATTAGAATTAGCGGACCCTTCACGTGCCGGCTTGATCGTTCCTTCTGAGAATGATGAGGACGAGGACTTGCTCATGTTGCTGATGCCGATGATGTTGAATGACTAATAAATAAATAATGCAGTTAAACTTAAGGAACCCGCTGGTCTTTTTTGATTTAGAGACCACGGGTATAAATATCGTAAAGGACCGTATCGTAGAGATTTCCTACGTGAAGGTCTTCCCAAATGGGAAAGAAGAAACGAAGACACGCCGGATAAATCCCGGTATGCCTATTCCCCCCGAATCTACCGCTATTCATGGCATAACCGATGAAGATGTAAAAGATTGTCCGACCTTTAAGGAGATCGCTAAATCTTTGGCAACCCAGATCGAGGGTTGTGATTTGGCCGGATATAATTCCAACCGTTTTGATATACCCATGCTTGCCGAGGAGTTTCTGCGTGCGGGTGTGGATATCGATTTGAACCGGCGCAAATTTATCGATGTACAGACGATTTTCCATAAGATGGAGCAACGTACGTTATCTGCCGCTTATAAATTCTATTGCAATAAAAGCTTGGAGAACGCTCATACGGCTGAGGCTGATACGTTGGCTACATATGAGGTGTTGAAAGCGCAGCTGGATCGCTATCCGGATTTGAAGAATGACGTTGCTTTCCTTTCCCAATATTCCTGCTACTCGAATAATGTGGATTTCGCCGGACGTATGGTTTACAACGATAAAGGCGAGGAGGTTATTAACTTCGGTAAGTATAAAGGCCGTTTGGTAACGGAGATCTTGAAGTCGGATCCGGGTTATTATTCTTGGATCATGAATGGCGATTTCCCGTTGAATACGAAGAAAATGTTGACAGAGATCCGTTTGAGAGACTTTAATTCAAAATAAGGCGATGAATAATTTTGAGTTTTGCAATCCTGTAAAGGTTGTGTTCGGCAAAGGAAGTATTGCCCGTTTGTCTGCGTTACTTCCAGAAGGAAGTAAGGTTCTGGTGGTATACGGTGGCGGTAGCATTAAGAAAAATGGCATTTATGAGCAGGTGACGGCAGCTTTGAAAGACTTCCATACCTATGAGTTTGGTGGTATTGAGGCGAATCCCCGTTATGAGACTTGTATGAAGGCTGTTGAGTTGGTGAAGGGGGAGAATATCGATTTCTTGCTGGCGGTAGGCGGCGGATCAGTGATCGACGCTACGAAATTTATCGCTTCGGCTACGTTTTTCGAGGGAGATCCTTGGGATATCTTGTCGAAAGGTGGCGTGATAAAGAAAGCGCTTCCTTTAGGAGTAGTGCTGACTTTGGCCGCTACCGGTTCGGAAATGAATGAACGGGCGGTAATTTCCCGGGAATCTGTCCATGAGAAATTAAATTTCATGTCTCCGTTGGTGTTCCCTAAGTTCGCTATCTTAGATCCGCAGGTAACTTATTCTTTACCTGAGCGACAGGTGGCTAACGGTGTCGTTGACTCGTTTATCCATGTGGTCGAGCAATACCTGACTTATCCGGTGAACGCTAAGGTTCAAGATTATTTTGCCGAGGGATTGATGAAGACAATTGTGGAAGAAGGCCGCAAGGTCTTGCAAAATCCGAATGATTATGATATTCGTGCTAATTTGATGTGGGCGGCTACGAATGCCTTGAACTGTTGGATCGGCCAAGGAGTACCCCAAGACTGGTCCTCACACCGTATGGGATATGCATTGACGGCGCAGTTCGGCTTGGATCATGCCCAGACTTTGGCGGTTATCTTGCCGGGTGTCATGACCTATATGCGTAAGGAGAAAGCGGCGAAACTGATCCGGATGGGAGAGGTCATATTTGGTATTACCGAAGGATCTGCCGATGAAAAGGCGCAAAAGTCAATAGAGGCTACGGAAGATTTTTTCCATTTCATGGGATTAAAGACCCGTCTTTCCGACTATGGGATCAAGGAGTCCGACTTGGATGCTTTGGTGGAACCTATCGATCGAATGGGATGGAAACTTGGCGAATATGGCAATATAAACTCAAAAGTAGCCAAAGAGATTCTTTTGTTGAGGTTGTAGAGACGCAACGTGCTACGTCTCTACTGGCAAAGATAAATTGATTCGATATATGATATTGAAAGATAAACATATTATATTAGGGATTACGGGGAGTATAGCCGCATACAAAGCCGCTTATATCATCCGGGGATTGGTGAAAAAAGGAGCCGAGGTACAAGTGGTTATCACGCCGGCGGGAAAAGAGTTTATCACTCCGCTTACGTTATCGACGTTGAGTAGCCACCCTGTAATCAGCGAGTTTTTTTCCAATAGGGATGGTACATGGAATAGTCATGTGGATCTGGGGCTTTGGGCGGATGCCATGTTGATTGCTCCGGCTACCGCTTCCACGATCGGTAAGATGGCGAACGGAATCGCCGATAATATGCTGATAACTACTTATCTTTCTTGTAAAGCCCCTGTATTCGTGGCTCCGGCCATGGATTTGGATATGTTCGCTCATCCGAGTACCCAACAGAATCTGGAGCGCTTGCGTTCATTCGGTAACCGGATTATCGAACCTGCCGAGGGGGAATTGGCGAGCCATTTGGTTGGTAAAGGCCGGATGGAAGAACCCGATAAGATTATCGAGGTTTTGGAAGACTTCTTTTCCGCTCAAAAAGATCTTGAAAAAAAAAAGATCTTAATAACAGCAGGTCCGACATATGAAAAGATAGATCCCGTACGTTTTATAGGTAATTACTCTTCCGGTAAGATGGGGTTCGCTTTAGCGGAAGCTTGTGCGGAGAGAGGGGCGGAGGTGACCTTGGTCGCTGGCCCAGTCTCTTTAAAAACACATCATCCAGCTATTAAACGAATCGATGTTGAGTCTGCCGGGGAAATGTACCAAGCGGCGATGACCGCATTCCCGAGTAGCGATGCTGCCATATTATGTGCCGCTGTCGCCGATTACCGTCCGGAGAATGCTTCCGAGCAGAAGATCAAACGGGAAACGGAGAGAGAGATGACGCTTCATTTGGTTCCGAACCCGGATATCGCCGCCTCTTTGGGTGCGATCAAGCGGGAAGGACAGGTCATGGTGGGGTTCGCCTTGGAGACGAACGACGAGGCTACTCATGCCGAAGGTAAACTGAAGAGGAAGAATCTCGATTTCATCGTCTTGAATTCTTTACGAGACCAAGGTGCCGGTTTCCGTTGCGATACCAATAAGATCACGATTATCGACAATGCCGGAGGAGTAACGAGCTATCCGCTCAAAACGAAGCGGGAGGTAGCCTGTGATATCGTAAATAAGTTGGTAACATTATTGAAATGAGAAAAGTAAGAAGACTGTTTTATCTATTCATGCTTTGCGCCGCTCCTTTTTGTGGGAAGGCGCAAGAGTTGAACGCCCGTATCACGGTGAACGGAGACAAAATTGCGACCGCTAACAAGCAAATCTTCACGACCTTACAGAACTCCTTGACTGAGTTCGTGAATAACCGGAAATGGACGGATGCCACGTTTGCCGTCAATGAGAAGATCGATTGTACGATGACGATTATCGTGAATGAATTGGATGAGACGAACTTCAAGAGCGAGATCCAGATACAAGCCCGCCGTCCGGTCTATAATTCCAGTTATACAACTACTCTTCTGAATTTCAGGGATCAACAGTTGGATTTTGAGTATACGGAGGGCGAGCCGTTGGACTATAACTCAAATACGCTGACCAGCAATCTTACGGCCACTATCGTGTTTTACGTCTATGTGATCTTGGGGCTTGATTTCGATAGTTTCGCTCCGAAAGGTGGAACTACCTATATACAACAAGCCCAGCAAATCGTGAACATGGCCCAGTCTGAGATGTCGTGGACGGGCTGGAAAGCTTTTGATAGCAACCAGAACCGCCATGCCGTAGCGACGGCTTTGCAAGATAACGCATCCGACGCTTTCCGGGAAATGTGGTACACGTATCACCGGAAAGGACTCGATGAAATGGCAGCAAATCCGGATCGTGGACGTACGACGATCATTAGTGCGCTTCCCGCCTTGCAGGAAGTAAAGAAAGCCCGGCCTACCTCTGTGCTTCTACAAATGTTCGCCGACGCTAAATTAGATGAGATTATCGCAATTTATTCGAAAGCGACCACACAAGAGCGGCAAGAGGGCTATAAGATGCTGTTCGAGATCTATCCGGCACAATCCACTCGCTTGGAAGAGCTTCAAAAACCAGTAAGGTAAAATAGTTATGTTGAAATCCTTATTTATACAGAACTTTGTCTTGATAGACAATTTGGATATCCGCTTTGATAAAGGCTTCTCGGTGATAACGGGTGAGACCGGAGCGGGAAAATCAATTATATTAGGAGCCTTGTCTTTGGTGCTGGGACAGCGTGCGGATGGCAAGAGTATAAAGAAAGGTTCGGATAAATGTGTGATCGAGGCCGTATTTGATGTCTCAAAATATCAGTTGGAGCCTTTCTTCCTAAGTAACGACCTTGAGTACGACGCGGATAGCTGTATCTTGCGTCGGGAACTTTATGCCTCCGGCAAATCCCGTGCCTTCGTCAATGATTCTCCGGTTTCCCTTACGATCTTAAAAGAGTTGGGAAGCCGCTTGATTGATATCCATTCGCAGCATCAGAACCTATTGTTGGGCGACAACCGTTTCCAGCTGAAAGTGATCGATGTAATGGCCGAAAATGAGATCTTGCTCATTCTTTATAAGAAGGAATTTACTCGTTATCAGGCGTTGCGAAGGGAACTGAAAGATTTGAGGGACAAAGCGGCTCAAAGCAAGCAGGAGGAGGACTATATCCGTTTTCAATTGGAACAATTGGACGAAGCCAACCTTCAACCGGATGAGCAGGATGAGTTGGAGCAAGAGCAAGAAACTCTCTCGCATGCGGAGGAGATCAAAAGCTCTTTATATAAGGTAACCGAACTCTTGGACGGCGAGGAGCAAGGAGCCATCCAAATACTCAAGGAAGCCCTTTCCACCGTGGATTCCTTAGAAAGATATTTCCCGAAAGCCAAGGAAATCTCCGAGCGAATCCGCTCGGCTTATATCGACTTGAATGATCTGGCTTCCGAGACAGACGTTTTAAAGGAAGATGTAGAGTTCAACCCAGAACGATTGGAATGGGTGAATGAACGCTTGAATACCCTTTATACGCTCCAGCAAAAACACCGTGTCTCCACCGTGGATGAATTGATCGCTATACGGGATCAATACCAAGAGCAATTGCGTGCGATCGATTCTTTCGATGAGCAAATCGGTTTGTTAGAGAGTCAATTGGATGCCTCGTATAAAGAGTTGCTTCAACAGGCCTCCGTGCTTAGCGAGCAGCGTAAAGTCGCTTCCACGGCGATGGCCTCGCAATTGGTCAAGATGATTATTCCGTTGGGGATGCCGAATACCCGTTTCCGTGTGGACATCCTTCCTCGCAAAGAGCCGGAGAGCGATGGAATGGACGATATCCGATTTATGTTCTCCGCCAATAAGAGTGCGGAATTGCAGCCGGTAGCCCAAACCGCTTCCGGAGGTGAGATCTCCCGGTTGATGCTCTGCATTAAGGCTATGATTGCCGGGTTCACCGCTTTACCTACTATTATCTTTGATGAGGTAGATACGGGGGTATCGGGTGATATCGCCGATAAAATGGGGGATATCATGCAAGAACTCGGAACAAAGATGCAAGTTTTCGCTATCACTCACTTACCTCAGATAGCGGCGAAGGGGCAAGCTCATTATTTTGTTTATAAGAAGGATACCAAAGACCGTACGCTGACCCGTATCAAGCAATTAGAGGGGGAGGAACGTGTGAACGAGGTGGCCCGTATGTTGAGCGGAGCCTCGTTGACAGAGGCTTCTCTTGCCAATGCGAAAGATTTGTTGGGTATCAAGGATTAAACCTTTCTGAAGTAGGGCAGTCTTAGATAAAAGAACAAACGATTCGCTTTATTATTAACTTAAAATTGAAAAGACATGAAACGATTCAGCTTACTATGTGTGTTGGCTATATTGTGCAGTTTACCCGCTTACAGCCAGTTTTGGATCAGTTTTGGGTGGAATGAACCGCATTGTCAAAATTGTCTTTGGATGGAGCAAGCGATGCATTTGCCCGCTCGCCAAGCAGCGGAATACCATAAGATCATCCATAAGTACGGACAGAAAATAGAGAAGGAGGCCCGCCGTGACTATCGGTATTGGGACCGGGCAGCTCGTCGTATTTACGATTTGCGCATGGAAAGGGATCGTAAGATCCAACGTATATTGACTCCAGCCCAGTTCAATCTATATGTCCGTTTTGTAAGGGAGCATCCGCAACGTATCCATGATTATCGGGGATGGTATGCGAATCCGAGATATCCGGATCGCCGCCCGTCCCATGACTGCCGTCGATATGAGGATAACTATTGGAATTACCGCTGGGGTACCATTCACCATGACAATCATTGGAGAGACGACCGGCATGACTCAGATAGACATTGGGATCGTGACAACCATCGTCATGACTATCGGAAACCAGCGAAACCGGATAAGCCCAAACCTAAAAAGAATAAGAAGGATCGGGACGATAGAAAAGAACGGTATTATAGCAATGGGCGAAAGGTCTAATAATTCAACCATAGCTTGAAAGAGGCCCATTTTTCTTTGCTGACCAATATTTTCTCTTTATGTTCCGGCTTTATGTGGACAATGACCTTATTCTGAAAATAGGGCTCTATTTTCACGATGGATTCGATATTTATGATCGTCTGCCGGTTCGTCCGGAAAAATTTATCGGGATCTAATTGTTCCATGAGTTTATCCAGCGGGAAATCGATTATGTACTCCTTGTTTTGGCGTGTGACAGCGAAGGTGATCTTGTTTAATGAATAAAAGTGGGCGATATCCTCCACCTGTAAAGTGATCAGTTTCTCGTTGCCGGAAATAAGGAAACGGGTCCTGTATTTCTTGCCGGGATACGTGAGGGAATGGAGTACTTCCAATAAATCATTTTGCTCTAAGAGCTTCTGGTTGTACTTAGACGTGACATGCTCGAATTTTTGGATGGCTTCCTCCAATCTCTCTTGTCGTATCGGTTTGAGTAGATAATCAATACTGTTTACCGTAAAGGCCCGGACTGCATATTCATCGTAAGCGGTCGTAAAGATAATGAGACTTGTAGGACAAGCCTGTTCTATAAATAAAAAAGAATTTCCATCCGACAACTGGATATCCAGAAAAACGATATCCGGATGCGGATGGGAAGCGAACCAAGCCACGGATGATTCGATGCTTCCGGGTATCTTGATGATATCCCATTGCGGGCGTAATTTCTTTATCATACCTTCCAGTAACCGGGCGGCCGGTTTCTCATCTTCGATAATGGCTACTTGGATATTATTCATAAATAAGTGGGATTGATACGGTGAATTGGTGATCATTTTTTCGGATCTGGATATCCTGCTTACATAGTAATTGATAACGCTCCGACAAATTCTTTAATCCTTTACCGGATGCGTTTGAGACTTTTTTAGGCCGTAATGTATTGCTGACGCATAGATATCGACTGTTCCTTTCAGTATATACCCGTATGGTCATCGGGTTAAAATCGTCGATATAATTATGTTTCACGACATTCTCGGCTAGTAGTTGCAGTGTCAGAGGGGGCAATTGATGGTCAATGACGTTGTCGGGAAGATCGCGTTCCAACGACAAACAATCTCCCAGCCGGACTTGATGGAGGAATATATAGGAATCCAGAAAATCAAGCTCCTCTTTTAAAGAGACGATCTGGCACTGTTGCTGGCGGAGCACGTAACGGTATACCTCGGATAGATGCTGCGTAAACTTGACCGCCGTAGCCGGATCATACTCTATCTCTGCTATCAATGTATTCAAGCTATTGAATAGGAAATGAGGATTTAGCTGGCTTTGGAGAGCGGTATATTTAGCTTGTATAGATTCTGCTTCCAATCTTTGTTTCTCCTTATATAAATTCAATGTATAACGCATCGAATAATTAATCAAGAGAAGGCTGAAAATGATCATCTCCACGAACCAGACGGCTATTACCAAACCGGCCCCTTTTGCCCGGATCACGAAAGGATCGCCAATGCTTGTGATCCATTTCAACGAGATAAACAGGGTACAATTCATAAGTAGCAATAGGATCGCTACCAGCAGATAATGCCATAACATCCGGCTTTTATCGATATAATATAATGGATAGTTGGTAGCCATCCAATGGCTGCTGACCAGTAAACTGAAACCGAACAAGTTGAATACCGCTATCGTGATGGACAAAGCGATCAATGAGATCTTTATATCGGGGATGCGCTCTTGTAGCTCCGTATGATATAACAGCAAGAAATAGGAAAAGACCCCTAATGCCGAAAACAAAAGGATACATGCCGATTTCCCGTATGATATTTCTTTCATGACCTATTCTTTTTCGCGAAGATAATAAATTGCCCGTTCGAAATCCGTCTTCGCCATCTGTGCGTTTAGTTTGGATTGTATATAATTAACCTGAGCTTGCTGATGATATAATTGAGCGTTGATAACCTCGACGATGGAAACATTCCCCTCCTTATAACGCTCCATGGCCATTTGCTCACTTTCGGATGCTTTTGATAATGAGCTCTCGGTTAGTTCGACTTTATCGATAGCTTGTTTATAGTTGTAATGGGCGGTTTGTATTTCCAGCCGGATCTTATCTTGCGTCTTGCTGAGATTCTGTTGAGCCATATTGATGGCGTACGAGGAAGCGTTGCGGGTACTCTTACGTTTTCCCCATTCGAAGAGCGGGATACTGAGCTTGGCGTAGATCGCATAGTTCGGATCTAGGTCGGATTTGAAGTTATAGCCCGGTGAGGAATAACTTCCATCTACTCCAATATGGAATTGGGGTAAGAAATGGGCATCCGCTATTTTCCGGGATGATTCCTGTAACTCGATCTTGTTTTTGGCGATCCGGTATTCCGGCCTGCTGGTTATCGCGTTATCTATCTCATCCGATAAAGGGATAAATTGTTTGAGGGCGATTACGGAATGATCGATCGGCAAGGTATCGCTCGGGTTTACACCAGCGAAAGAATTAAGGGCCAAACGTGCGATCTCGGCGTTATCACGAGTTTGCAATAACTGGAAATCTGCATCGTTTAGCTTTACCTCCGCCATAAGAAGATCGTTTCGATCGATGTATTCGACTTCTACCCGGTGGCGTACGACGTCCACCAGTTGCTGTATGGATGTACGAAATGCCTGTGCCACGAAAACCAGCTCGTGCTGGGCTACCGCATTCCAATAGTAGATATCGGCGTCGTGTAGGGTATTGCTTTTTATACGATCGGATTCATTGGATGCCAACTCTTTTTCTTGTCGTGCTTTTTGGTAGTTGGCACGAATGCCGCCTCCGGTATAAATCGGTTGCGAGAGGGAGAGAGTCGCCCCATATTTCAGATCTTTACCTTGAAAATAAAGGGGGGAATTCATAGATGGCAAATCAATCGATAATTCTAGCGGATTACCGGTATAATTGAAATTACCTTCCGCCGAGAGTTTCGGTTTGAAATCCGCACGGGCCGATTTGATCATTTCCTGTTTCATGGCCTCGTTGTATCCCGCTGCTTTCAAGTCTTGGTTGTATTCCAAGACTTTTTCCCTATATTGCGCTTGATAATCGCTGTTTTGTGCGATTAACGGGAAGGATAGGAAGGATAAGAGACCGCTGATAATATATACTTTGTCCATTTTTATCGTTTATTTGTGAGGTGAATGAATCCGGTAAAACAATGCGTATAACGTCGGGGTTACGAATAACGTAAGTAAGGTGGCGAAGGTGAGTCCGAAGATAATAGTCGCCGCCATTCCACCGAACGCTACGTCGAAAAGTAAAGGCACCATTCCTAAAATAGTCGTGGTAGCCGCCATCAAGACCGGGCGAGTCCTTGAGATGGTTGCCTCTATGATCGAGTCGTATGGAGAGATACCGTTACGACGTTGCGTGTTAATCTCGTCTAATAATACGATTACGTTTTTGATAATCATACCCAAGAGCCCCAACCATCCGGCGATCGGGAAAAAGCCGAAATCGAACCCGGTAAGTAACATACCGATCGCTACCCCGATTAAGGAGAGAGGGAGCACGCAAAGGATGATTATCGGTTGACGGAAATTGGAGAATAAAGCGACCAATATAACAACCAACATCAAGAAAGCCAGCGGGAAGAATTTGACAAGGGCTTGCAATCCCTCTGTCTGGTCTTTATATTGTGAATCCCAGAAGAAGCTATATCCTTGGGGCAGGTTCATTTTCTCGATCTCTTCCCGAATCTCACCGTGTACCTCAGACATGGTGTAACCGTTTTTCACGCCACACATCGCTGCCATAGACAATTGCCGGTTGTAGGTCTTGATCTGCGGATATTCCCATGCGGAGGTTACCTGTCGGGTTACTTGTGACAAGGGTGCGGATTTCTCTCCGTTCCACACCGAGAAATCACCTAATGAACGGGGATCGTCGATTCCGCTCTTCTCCGATTTCAATAAGACCGGGACTTTCTTTTCCTCATCCCGGTAAATCCCGATAACCGTACCTTCCTCGATGGATTTGACGGATTCCATCAAATTAGCCTTGGTGATACCTAAGAAACCGGCTTTTACCGGATCATATACCGGGCGTATCATATAGGTCATATTACCCCATTCATTCCGGGCATCGGTTACTTTCGGGTTCCTTCGCATAATGTCGATAGCTACTCCGGTCAAAGAGTCCAATACCGCCGGGTCCGGTCCGAGGAAACGGGCTTCTATCAAGGCTTCCGTAAGCGGGCTTAACTCAAACTTGTTCACCTTGATGAGCGGTTCCGGATATTTTAAGCGAATTGAGTCTTGTAGCAAGGCATGCAATTCCCGGGCCTCTCCGGATGTCTTGCATTTTACCAATAATTGGGCATAGTTTGGTTGGGGACCGAAGCTAACGTTCGATAGATAATAACGGGGCGGTGTCCGTCCGATATAAGTCGAAACCATTTCCGTCTGCGAATATTCTTGGATGGATTCGACCATATCGGTAGCGTATCGATCGGTTTCCTCGATGGCTGTACCTTCCGGTAGCCACATATCTAAAGTGAAATACTGCTTATCGAGCGAGGGCACGAACACTTTCGGGATAAACTGGAAACTCCATGCGGAGATAACCAATAGAACGGATAAGATACCTACTGTAGCGTATCGGTATTTGATGACAAGGCGTAGGGAAGACCGAAAATAATCATAGTATTTTCCAGAGAATAATACCCCTGTTAACTCGTCCGGTCTGGGGCGCCGTACAAACTCTTGGATGAAGAATGGTGTTTGCGTAAGCGCAAACACCCAGCTGAACATCAAGGATACTCCGATCACGATCACTAAGGATGAAAGTAATTCGCCCGTGATATGCGGTGAATAATAAATGGGCAAGAACGTGAGGATCGCGATAGCCGTAGCCGCCAGTAGAGGCAGGGCGGTGGATGAGCAAGCCCTCATGATTGCGATACGTTTGCGCATGCCTCGTTGCATATTTACCAAGGCAGAGTCCGATACTACGATGGCGTTATCTACCAACATACCCATCGCAATGATGATAGCGGCAAGAGACATTCGTTGCAAAGCGATCCCGTTGGCGAACATGACAATTAAAGTGGCGAAGATAGAGAAAACCAATCCGCTACCGATCAAAAGGCCGTTTTTGAAACCGATAAAGAACAATAAGATCGCTACTACGGTCACGACGGAGATGATCAAGTTCAAGATAAATCCTTGGTTGGCCACGGCGGACTCATATCCTTGGTCGTATATGGAGGTGAGCTCAAAACCCTTGGGCATGGTCTCCGAAAATGATTGAATACGCTTTTTCACGGCCTTGGCCATATCGACCACGTTCCCGGTCGGTACGGTAGAGATAGCGATACCGACCGCTTGCTTGTTATTGATGCGCATGAAGTTTTGGGGCGGAGTCTGGTAACTCTCCTCAATACGGGCGATATCGCCTAGCCGGAAATGTTCGCCGGAATGAGATACGATCGTAAGGTTACGGATATCATCCAATGAGTAAAAATTACCGGTGGATTCGATACGTATGCGAGTCTCCCCGTTGCGAATACTCCCGGCGTCTACCATTTTATTCTGTCCGTCGAACGCCCGTTTGATATCAGCTGTCGTAATACCCCGATTGGATAAGATCGTGGGGTTTATCCGGATATCGATTACGGGAGTTTGTATGCCGTAGATCTCTACCTTTGCCACGTCTTTTACTTTCAGTAAATCATCTTTGATCAGTTTGGCTTGATCCTCCAGTTCCCGGTAGGTATAAGATTCTCCGGTCAATCCGTAGAAAACACCCAATACATCGCCAAAATCATCATTGACGATGGAGGTTCCCGCTCCGGAAGGTAATTTGCCTTGTACGTCGTTTACCTTTCGGCGTAGTTTATCCCATAACTGCTGCATCTCGTCGGCCCGGATTTCCTTTTTCACGTAGACCGTGATCTTGGAAAGTCCAGCCCGGTTCTCTGTCTTCAGATAGTATAACTCGCCTAAGGATTGAATGGCTTCTTCCAGCACATCCGTCACTTGGGACTGAACTTCCGAGGGGGAGGCGCCGGGATAAGGGGTAAGTACCAAGGCTTGCTTGATCGTAAACGGGGCATCTTCCAGTTTTCCCATCTTTGCGTAAGAGAACAGCCCCCCTGCCAAGATCAGGACTAGCAGGAGCCATGTAACCGCTTTGTTTTTCAGGAAATATTTGATGAATTTTTGCATCTTACTTATTTTTGGATGGTTACGGTACTATTTTCGGAAAGGAAACGTTGCCTTGTCAATACGACAAGGTCATTTTCCGTGATTCCTTCCACGATCTCTATCTGGTTATTTCTTTGCTCACCGAGTTTGACGGGAACGGAGTTAACCTTGTCTCCTTTAACCACCCATACATAATCTCCTTTTTGGGGGCGGTGACAGATAGCCGTTAAGGGAAGCCATAGATTTTGAGACCGCTCTTCTTTGGGTAGGTCGATCGAGAGGATTCCACTCATTCCACCCAGCCATTCCATATCTGGATTTGGGACAATGGCGGTCAGCAGATAAGAGAGGTTATTGTTTGTCGTACTTTTAGACACATATAAATCGGAAGGGGTGATTGTCCGTTCGGGAGCCGTATCGAAATGGATTTCTATTTGACATAGCTTCTGTTTTTCTTTATCATATAAGTGTAAGGCGACTTCCTCTGGTATATAGGTCTCGATCTTGAGCCTGTCCAGTTCTATGAAGGTAAGGATCGGCTCGGTCGCTTTCACGTCTTGGAAAGGTTCGATATGGATATTTTGGATATATCCGTCGTAAGGGGCGGACAGATGGGTGTCGCTTAAGGCGTTGACGGCGGTCTCGTAATTGGATTTGGCGACAAGGAAATCCGCTTTCGCTCTTTCGTAGTTACTTCCGGAGATGTTATTCTTTTTGTAAAGGGCCTCGATCCGTTTATACTCTTGGTTGGTTTGCGAGTAGAGCGCCTCTGTTTGCTGCTTGCGAATCAAGAAGTCACGGTTATCGATCGAGAGGATTGTGCTGCCTTTGGAGAACGCTTGTCCGGGCCGTAAGTCGAAATTCAAGACGGGGCCATTGATGCGGAAAGAGAGGACTGTCTCATTATAGGGTCTTGATAGAAAGGTGTATTCACGACTTCTGCCGGTCTCTGTCTTTTTTATTGGAGAGATCACCTCGACAGGTAAGTTCGTGCCTTTGGACTTTGTGTTCTTTTGGCATGCCGATAAAAGGATGCCCAGAAGCAGGATATATGAAATTCTTCTCATAAGATATACCTAGTTATTTATTACCGGGCAAAAATAGAGGCAATGGGTGAAGGAATAAGGCGGATTTTTACTGAACCGGAAGATACCGTCGCTCAACTGGAAAATAGACCGGCCCAACCTTAATTTATAACGAGGCGGACGATGGAAGCCTTACACCGTGTATCACTATAGGCAATGCCCACTGCAACGCCTGTGCAGTGACAATTAGAACCGGTGATACGGTGAGTAAGCTTCCGCGGTTCCGCTTTTTTATGTACTTTTGCCGGCAAAAAAGGAGAAAGTAATGACATTGCCTTCAGAAGAACATATATTCCAGTATCCGGGACAAGGGCGGATCGAGGTGATTTGCGGTTCCATGTTTTCCGGTAAGACGGAGGAGCTTATCCGCCGTTTGAAGCGGGCTAAATTCGCCAAGCAGCGGGTGGAGATTTTCAAGCCTGCGATCGATACCCGCTATTCGCAGGATAACGTGGTCTCGCACGATAGTAATTCGATTCCTTCTACTCCGGTGGATTCTTCCTCCAGTATCCTATTGTTCACTTCCGAGATCGATGTGGTGGGGATAGACGAGGCCCAGTTTTTCGACGAGGGATTGGTAAACGTATGCAATCAATTGGCCGCTAACGGTATCCGGGTGATCGTGGCTGGGTTGGACATGGACTATAAGGGAGTTCCTTTCGGTCCTATGCCGGAGCTATGCGCTATCGCTGATGAGGTGACGAAAGTGCATGCCATCTGCGTGAAATGCGGACGTTTGGCTTACGTATCCCATCGTATCGTGGGAAATGATAAACGGGTCTTCTTAGGGGAACAATCCGAATACGAGCCTTTATGCCGGGAATGTTATGCGAAGGCTGAAGGTTTGAAGAATTGATTATTTATCCCTACATTTGTGAAATTAATAGTTTTGCGTTATATAAAGTATGAAAGAAAACGAGATGGTGTTCGGCATTCGTGCCGTGATTGAGGCTATACAGGCTGATAAGGAGGTAGATAAGATCCTTGTGAAAAGGGATTTACAAGGGGATCTATCCAAAGAGTTATTTGAGGTACTGAGAGGCCGTGAGATACCGGTACAACGTGTTCCGGCTGAACGCTTGGATCGTTTGACTCGAAAGAATCATCAGGGGGTGATCGCTTTTATGTCGGCGGTTACCTACCAGAGCTTGGAAGATATCATTCCTTTTGTGTATGAGCAAGGAAAAGATCCTTTCATCGTATTGCTGGATGGGGTTACGGACGTGCGTAATTTCGGCGCTATTGCCCGTACCTGCGAGTGTGCGGGAGTCGATGCGATCGTGATTCCGGCAAAAGGAAGCGTTTCGGTGAACGCCGACGCGATCAAGACCTCTGCCGGCGCCTTGCATGTATTGCCGGTTTGTAAGGAGAAGAGTATCAACCAAGCGATCCGTTTCTTGCAGCAAAGCGGGGTGAAGGTATTTGCCGCCAGCGAGAAAGCGGCGGAGAATTATACGGCGGTGAAGTATGAAGGACCGGTAGCGATCGTGATGGGAGCGGAAGATACGGGTGTGTCTCAGGAGAACTTGCGCATCTGCGATAATATGGTAAAGATTCCGCAATTCGGAACGATCGGCTCCTTGAATGTATCTGTAGCCACTTCTATTTTGGTGTACGAAGTGGTTCGCCAACGTATGAACGAGCAACAATAATAATATGTATATAAACTAAAGAAGAAAATGAAGAAAGTTATCGCTACAAAAAACGCTCCCGCCGCTATCGGTCCGTATAGCCAAGCGGTGCAAGTAGGTAATATGCTGTTCGCTTCCGGACAGCTGGGTATCGATCCTGCTACGGGACTTTTCGTTGAGGGATCCGTAAAGGAACAAACCGCCCAAGCGTTCAAGAATGTTCACGCAATCTTGGCAGAGGCTGGTTATAGCATCAATGATGTCGTAAAAACAACCGTGTTTTTAGCGGATATGGGCGACTTCGCCGTTATGAACGAGGTATACGCCTCTCAATTCGAAGGCGCATTTCCCGCACGTTCAGCGGTAGCCGTTAAGACACTGCCGAAGAATGGTTTGGTAGAGATCGAGGTGATCGCCATGAAAGAATAATCATAAGGAATAACAAGAGTAGTCTCATCGCTTGTCGAGACTACTCTCGTTATCCATCAAGACTACTCCCGTGATACGATGCGATTACTCTCGTAATTCATCGATACAGCTAATCTCAAAAGTCTATTATCTTCTTTTTCTGGGAGCGGGATTCGTACCACCATTCCGACCGAATAATTTCTCAATCAAATCCTTTCGTCCCATCTTTTGCAATACTTGCATGATCTGACGGCGTGACTCGGGTTTATACCAGAAGAAGAACTGGCGTTGTGCCAACTTCTGTTCTTTTGAGCGGGCCGTATATACTTTCTCCAACGTATAAGGATGATATCCAGTATAATACATCTCCGTAGCCAATGTCATCGGCGTAGGCGTGAAGTCTTGTACTTGCTCCAACTGGAAATGCAAGCTCTTGGTGATCACCGCCAGCTCCGCCATATCCGCCTCGGTACATCCCGGATGGCTGGAAATGAAATAGGGGATGAGTTGCTGGTTCAACCCGTATTGCCGGTTTACCTTATCGAATATCTTCTTGAACTGTCCGAATTGCGAGAAAGACGGTTTACGCATTTGTTTCAACACCTCGTCTTGCGTATGCTCCGGGGCCACTTTCAAACGGCCGGATACGTGGCGGGCGATTAATTCCTCGGTATAGGTTTGAGCTGCCTTGTTTAAAGACTCATCCGCATAACGGTGCAATAACAGGTCATAGCGTACGCCGCTTCCGATAAACGACTTCTTGATCCCGGGAAGTCTATCTACCGCTTTGTAGATATCCAGTAGCGGCGTATGGTCCGCGTTCAAGTTCTTGCAAACGACGGGGGAGATGCAAGACGGTTTCTTGCATTTGGCGCAAATCCGCTCATCTTTCCCCTTCATACGGTACATATTGGCGGAAGGGCCTCCCAAATCGCTTAGATATCCCTTGAAATCCGGCATTTCGGTAATCGCTTTCACTTCCTTCAAGATCGATTCCTTGCTTCGGGAGGCGATGAACTTCCCTTGATGCGCCGATATGGTACAGAACGCGCATCCTCCGAAACAACCCCGGTGGATATTCACCGAGAACTTGATCATCTCGAAAGCCGGTATCACTTTCCCTTTATATTTGGGATGCGGCAAGCGGGTGTAGGGAAGGTCGTAGGAGGCATCTATCTCCGCTTCCGTCATTGGAGGGAAGGGAGGATTCACCACAATCACTTGCTTTCCTACCTTTTGCAAGATACGTGAGGCATTGTATTTGTTGGATTCCTCTTCGATATGCCGGAAATTCTTCGCTTGTTTCAATTTATCTTTTAGGCATTCCTCATGCGAGAAGAGCACGATATCGTCGTCTTTCGCATCCTCTTTGTCTGCCAGATAAACCGTTTGGCGGATGTTCTTGATCTCGTTGAAAGGAATGCCGGACTTTAGGCGGCGCACCAATTCCTTGATCGGCTTCTCGCCCATGCCGTAAATCAATAAATCGGCCGGGCTACTGGCAAGGATTCCCGGTAATAGCTTATCTTGCCAATAATCGTAATGCGTAAGCCGGCGTAATGAGGCCTCGATGCTACCCAATACGACGGGGACATCCGGATACAATTCTTTCAGTATTTTAGTATAGACAATGCTCGGATAATCCGGGCGCATTCCCGGACGTTGGTCCGGCGTATAGGCGTCGTCGCTGCGTAATCGCTTATTGGCAGTATAATGGTTGATCATTGAATCCATGGCACCGGCGGATACACCGAAGAAAAGCCGGGGAACGCCCAGCTTCTTGAAATCCCGGTAATCTCCCCGCCAATCCGGTTGCGGTACGATCGCTACCCGTAATCCTTCCGCTTCCAATACACGACCGATCACGGCCGCCCCGAAAGAGGGGTGATCCACATAGGCGTCTCCCGAGAAAAGGATCACGTCGAGGTAATCCCATCCCCGTGCCTCGACTTCTTTCTTCGTCGTGGGCAACCAATTGTCTAGTTTAAATGTTTTCATAATACAAAGGTACGTGATAATCTTGGAATAATCATAGAGACGCTATTCATAACTTTTATTTATGGGGGATTCGTTTTTATGATTAGGACAAGAGTTCTCAATCTCGTATCTTTGTGTCGAAAAGAAAAATAAACATTTAAAAACAAGGTTTCTTATGAAAACACTCACAGACGAGAAGCTGACGATTGTCGGCGCAGCAGGTATGATCGGTTCTAATATGGCACAGACCGCTATTATGATGGGACTAACTTCTAACATTTGTTTGTACGACCCTTACGCACCGGGTTTGGAGGGAGTCGCCGAGGAATTATTCCATTGTGGTTTCGAGGGTGTAAACATCACTTTTACCTCAGACATCAAGGAGGCTTTGACGGGCGCTAAATATATCGTTAACTCCGGTGGTGCCGCAAGAAAGGCAGGTATGACCCGTGAGGATCTCCTAAAAGGAAACGCCGCTATCGCCGAGGAGTTCGGCAAGAACGTAAAGGCTTATTGCCCGGACGTAAAGCATATCGTGGTTATTTTTAACCCGGCGGATATTACCGGTTTGATTACCTTATTGTATTCCGGCTTGAAACCTTCTCAGGTTACGACGTTGGCCGCATTGGATTCAACTCGTTTACGCAGTGAGTTGGCAAAACATTTCGGTATCTCTATGGATCAGGTTGAGAATTGTCGTACGTATGGCGGTCATGGCGAGCAAATGGCTGTTTTCGCCTCTACCGCTAAGGTGGATGGCAAGCCTTTGACGGAACTTATCGGTACGGATGCCTTGACGAAAGATCAATGGGCGGAGATACAAACCAAGGTTACGAAGGGTGGCGCTAACATTATCGCTTTGCGGGGCCGTTCTTCCTTCCAAAGCCCGTCATATGTATCTATCGAGATGATCGCAGCTGCGATGGGTGGTAAACCGTTCCGTTGGCCGGCTGGCGCTTATGTATCAAACGGTAAGTTCGATCATATCATGATGGCTTGGGAGACCTCAATTACGAAAGACGGCGTAGCGTTGAAAGAGGTGCACGGTACACCGGAAGAAGAGGCTGCCTTGGAGAAGAGCTACAAGCACCTTTGCGCTTTACGTGACGAGGTGATCGCTATGGGCGTGCTTCCCGCTATTTCCGAATGGCATAAATTGAATCCGAATATCAAATGATCGAATAACAAGTCATTTAGATTTTCACGGATATATGAAATCCCCGCTTAGATGGCTTCGTGCCGGAAAGCGGGGATTCTTGTTTTATTTTATCTTTAGTCCGGGGATCAGGGGCGTGCTATCTACCAGCTCCAACTCTTGCACCATCTGTAATGTTCCTTGTTTGTATTTCTGGAAATGGGGCGTTTGGATATGGCTTTTATAAGCGTCTTGATCCGCGTAAATCTCTAGGATGGTTACTTTATTTGGATGTTCTTTCTCCGATACGGCATACAGTGTAAGAACACCCGGCTCTAGACGCATGGAAGCCTCGATCTCTTCTTCCAGAAAGGCGTTATAACGCTCCAACTGGGCGGGATCGACCGTGATCTTGGATAGGCGGACTAAGTTCTTCTTTGGGGCGGGCTGAGAGGATTCCTTAATGATTTTCAACGCTTTGATAGCGGAAGGGAAGCCGATATAAGGAAGACATTGTATAACCGCCGCCGTTAAGGTCTCCTTGCTATTGCCGGCCAGTAAGTTCCCTTCGAGATGCGAGTGTAGTTGGCTTTCGGCTTCAAGGGTCGTTAGTATGCAATAAGCCAGTAACTCCCGGGTTTTCAGGTCTAGCCCGTTGCGAGTATAGATATCTCCGAAGCAGAATTCGGTGAGGAATCGCTCTACTTCCGGACCCATATTTCCCGGGACGTTCCTCATGGCCTCTTTGATTCCCTCGCCGTAAAGTCGGCTTTGTATGGCTTGTCCTTTCTCGTGGCGATCTTCTTCCGTAACGGTAGCTTGTCTCTCCAGAGGCAAAGCGATGCCTTGTTGCTTAAAGACTTCGTTGATGGTATTTAAGGCATTCAATGTCTTCGGAAAACCGATGAACGGAGCGCATAGATATATCGCCTCCCGTAGCTCGATGGGAGTGACGCCTACGTTTAGCGCCGCTTTGGCGTGGGCGTTCAGTTGGGGCAAGGTTTGCATCGTGGCTAATACGGTGCAAGTGATAAGCTCCCGGGTCTTTTTATCAAGATCTCCTGTGCGGAATACCTCCCCGAAGATGAATTTCTGGAGAATGTCCATCATTTCCGGATCTGTTCCTTGTCCGGTCAATGCCTCGCCTCCGAATAGCTCGGTGTAATTCTTTTTACAGCGTTCGATTCTGTCCATATTTTGTTCTGTTTTAGAAGTTGGGATATCTTGTGCGAAGGCTGGTATGAAGCCTAGCAGGAAGAGTGCGATTGCTTTTGTTTTCATAAGGATATCATTATTGTTTAACATTACAAAGATATTCGGATTTATCTCAGGCGCATGTATACATATTACGGATCTTTGTATCAAAATTACCGTTCGTAAACGGAGCTGATCCGGATGACAGCCGGGGTTGAGCAAACGAATAAAGCGCCTGCGATTCCCTTGCGGGAGACACAGACGCTTTCGTTCAAATAAATATTCTTATAAAGTACGATCCGGATATAAGGCTTTCCACCATTCCGGCTCGTCTTTCAGCCATTTAGCGAACCATGCGTAGATGGTATTTTGCCAGCCTATACGTTTCTGATAGCCTACGATACCATGATTCTCGCCATCCACCTGCACGAATTCCACGGTTTTCCCTAGTATCTTCAAGGCGGCGAACATTTGGATACTTTCCCCGATGGGTACGTTCGTATCGGCGTTGCCGTGAAGCAACAGGAGCGGGGTCTTGATCTTATCGGCGTTGAACAACGGGCTTTGCTTGGTAAAGAACTCCGGGGCGTTCCAAGGATAAGTGCCGGCATTCGCTACGGAGCAATAGCCATATCCCCAATAACCTTCTCCCCAATAGCTACTCAACGCGCTAATACCGGCATGGCTGATAGCGGCGGCGAAAATGTCCGTACGGGTTTGTAGGTATTGTGTCATGAATCCGCCGTAGCTGGCACCGATGCAACCGATTTTCTTCTCGTTCACGAACGAATGCTCCTTACAGAACAGCTTGGTACCTTGGATGATCTCATCGGCGGTCTTCAGGCCCCATGCGTTTACGTGGCGGGCGGCGAATTCCTGTCCGAAACCTGTCGTTCCGCTAGGGTTTAAGGTGTAGACCACGTATCCGAGGGCGGCGTACATATGCATGGAATAACGCATCTCCAGCGCACGGTTCGTCGGGGAAGTACCGCCATAGTAATAAACGATCATCGGATATTTCTTATTCGGATCGAAATGAGGCGGTAGGTAATAACGACCTTGGATCGTCGTACCGTCATCCGACTTGAAGTTCCAGTCGTGTACCTCGCCTAAGGCGATATCTTTTAATTTATCTTGCGAGAGATCATACACCAAGCGGTTCTTTCCACCTTTCAGGTCGTAAGCGTAAAGGCGGTTGGCGTTGGACGCGCTCTGTCCGTAATAGAAGAGAACCGGAGCGTTGTCGGCCAACGCATACGACATGATAATATCCTCGGAGGCGGCTACTTGCTTGATCTTCCCGTTTGCTGGGTCGCACGTATAGATCCGTTGATAATCCTCATCCTCGCAGAGGATATAGATTTGCCCGTTGAAGCGGTTCCATACGGCATCGATCACGTTCGGATTGAAGTCTTTGGTGAGAGGGGAGGCTTTACGGCTTGCCAGATCGTATAGGAATAACTGCCCGTCGTACGAGTTGGAGATCTGTCCTTGCTTGATATTTCGTCCGATCCCGTCGAAAGCGTCGCCTGCCCCAGCTACCAATAACTGTTTACCGTCGGGCGAGAAGGCGGCTTGGTTTACGTACGGGGCTTTCTCCCAGATCGTATCGATCGCCATGGTCTGCAAATCCAATTTATAAAGGGAGTTGCGGGAGTGCGGCAAGGAGGTGTACACCCGGTCGCTGGTGCTGAACAATAGATAGCGGCTATCAGCGCTGATATCATTGATATAAGTGTCCGTATGCCCGAAAGTAAGTTGCTCGTACAAACCTGTTTTTAAGTCATACCGCCAGATAAAGGAGCGGTCACGGAAACCCGGGATACGGTCTGCCGGCTCTAATACACGGATCAAGTCCGTCCCTTCCTTGGGACCTTCCTCTTCTACGGTATAGAGAAGCGTGGACTCATCGGGGGTGAATACGAACCGCCCTTTCGGAAGGTTCGGGACTAATACCGTTTGTTGGTAGGTAGACGGATCTACGGTTACCAACTCCGTACCGTCCAGACCGGTGCGGGTGTAATACAATCGATTGCTTTTAGGCATCCATTTGGCGGTTGTCAAGAAACCTCCGTCTTGCAATAAGACCCGTCCCGTAGCGGCATCCATCAATTGCCCGTACGATTCGCTCTTGCTCTCCGGGAACCGGTTGACGTATTTTACCAAGGCATACTTTCCGTTCGGGGAGACACTTACGCCTTGGAAATCCTTTCCTTCTAGGATATTCAGAAGGGTGTAGCGTTTCTCCGGGTTCAAGGAAGCTACGACTTTCGCTTCCGCCTCGCTCTTGAAGGTAGCCTTTAGGCTGGGAGGACAAGTGTCTGTTTCCGCTGTCAGGTATTTAACGACTACTTGATAGCGGCGGGGTTCCATCACCAACTCGGAGGAGGCTCCGACCGGTTTATCATTGACGAATACTTCGAACGCCCCGGGACCCGATATATCGAGCGTGCCTTTTACGTACCGGTCGCTGTTCAAGAAGAAAGAGAATAGATGCAGGGCATATCCTTTTCGCGGGGCAGCGAAGGTGATTGCGCCTGCCGTGTCAGCGTCGAGTACCGTGGCGTTCGCAAGCGTTTGCTCGAACGGTAAGGTCGCTTTTAATAGATTCTTCGCCTCGAAAGGCTTGCCATTTACGTTGAGGCTGTCCGCTAGGATCGGCTTGTTGACCGTGAACGGGCCTGCGTGCTGGAATTGCGTTACTTTCACGTCTTCCATGGCGTAAAGCGAAAGGGCGGAAAGAAGCAATGCCGGAATTAAGTTAGTTTTTCTGTCCATATATAATTAGTTTAGGATAAACGTTTTCCGCAAACGATGTAAAGCTGTTCGGTATCCTCTACGACGAGCGGAAGAAGATAAGGCTCCATCAATGCCGCCACCTCTCGGGCCGGGGGCAAGGGCAGCGATAATCGATCGGCGTGCCGATGGTGGTGCGTATTGATCTTTTCCTTGCTCTCGCTGTGGCAGATAACCAATTTACCGCCGGGCGCGAGCAAGCCGCTCATATGCTCGATCAACCGTTCCGGCCGCATGAAATGCGGGTAAGCGCTATATAGGATAATATAGTCGAATCCTTTCCCCTCGTAGCTCATAGCGTCCTCTTGGAGGAACTCGATGAGCGGATGATCCGGATATTTCATGCGTGCTTTCTCGATCATTTGGCCCGCTATATCGATAGCTACGATTTGGCGGGGTTCGTACGGCAGCAGGTAACTTTCCAATATCCCCGTGCCGCAACCGACATCGAGGATGCGGGCGTTCTGCCGCAGGTTGGTACGATCCAATATCGTCCGGATCTTTCCCGGATCATGTACGCAGACAGCGTCCCAGCGTTCCGCCATCGTATCAAAAAAAGTCTCTATTTGATTCATGATAATTGTCCTTCCCATAGAAAACAATCGCTGAACAGGGATTGTTCCTTGAAATGGGTTGGTTTTTCGAACAAACCGAACACGGACGATCCGGAGCCGGACATGGCGGCATATAAGGCGCCTCCCTCGTATAAGGTATCCTTGATCCGCTCGATCACGGGATGTCTCGGGAATACGCTTCGCTCGAAATCGTTCACCATCCGCTCTTTCCATTCGGATACCGGTAGCCGGATGATCTCTTTCAAGGAGGTCTCGGGCGCGGCGGGTGTTACCATCGAATAGGCTTCGGGGGTGGAGACGGCTACATCCGGTTTTACCAAGCATAGATAATAATCCTTCAAGGACAAGTCCACGGGCTCGAATTGGTTTCCCGTGCCGGTCGCGAATACCGGCGTGTTACGGATAAAGAACGGGCAATCGGCTCCGATGGTGGACGCTATCGCCTCCAACTCATCCGGGTGAATATCCAAACCGCAGAAATCATTGACCAGCTTCAACATAAAAGCGGCATCGGCGGAACCTCCTCCAAGCCCGGCGCCAAAAGGTATCGCTTTCAACAAATGGATCTCTAGCGGGGGAATCTCGTATCTCGTCTTTAGGGCGTTCAGTGCTTTTATGACGAGGTTCTTCTCTTGGGGAGCGTCTACCGGAATTCCGGTTTGCGTGAAACAGGTCCGATCCGAGGCGACGATCTCGAGGGCATCCTTCACGGGGATCGGATAGAAGATGGTCTCTATATTATGATAACCGTCCGGACGTTTGCTTACCACGTTCAGACCTAGGTTTATCTTTGCGTTCGGGAAACAGATCATAGTATTTAATGTTTGTTTTATGTGATACGCGAAGATAAGAAGATATCCTTATAAACGTTCTGTTTTATCGGGTGAACTATATATGGCTTTAATAAGGGGCCCACGATGGGCATCACGCATAAAAGAGTAGGTTTGACGTTTTGACATTCTGTAATCTAAACTCCCGGAGAAGCGTTTTTTCCGGGCCAAGGTACGCCTTGCTTCCGAAAATGGCATAGAATAATAGCATCTGGTTGTCTTGTAGTGTTTTATGGAAATAGGCCTTTTTATTCTAGCGAGATTAATTCATCGTATCTCATATTTTTAGGTGAAAATAGCCATTTTATACGGGTGTATCGATCAATTCTATAGGATGCGAGGGCTGTTTCTTCCGTATGTATCGCCTAATACATACGGTTGCGTTACCTAATACATACGGTCGTGTTGCCTAATACAGCCTTTTGTGTTACCTAACTCTATTACTTTTGAGTCCAAACAGGGGTGTTTAGGCAAGAAAATGAGGGAAAACGTATGATTTCATCATAGGTCTCTCCCTCTTTTTCTCTATTTGTAAAAAGGTCTTGACATCGTTATTCTGTTATTTCGATCATAATGTCAAGATTATCTCATTTTCGCTTACGGTCTCTATAATCGATACTTATTTATCCTTTATGATTTCATGGAGCATGGCAACCTTTTCTTGCTCGGCCTTTAGTAATCGTTCGTAAAGCTCGACTATTTTATCGATGGGATTGAATGTTTGATTTTGAACATTTCCGCTTGCGTTATCTTGCCACGTGCCGGAAAAAATATTGATAGATGTCCCTTCATTCAATTCCGTGATCGCCTCTATCGGAATATCCAAAGCTTTCGTGACCTTTTCCAATACCTCAGGTTCCAATTCGTCTTTTTTCTCGTAGCCGGATAAGGTGGCTTGTGATACCCCAATTTTGTCGGCGAGCACTTCTTGTTTGATGCCTCTCCATTCTCTCCAACGTTTTAAGTTGGCTCCATGACTATTTCTTTTGGTAAATGTTGTTTCCATGTCAGTTTTTATTGATCCTGTCACAAAAATAAGTATTAAATCTGAGTTATCTTACTATCATGTCAGATATCCGGGGTAACCGCACCCAATTTTATTCATAGCCAGAGAAACATAAATTCATCGTAATTTGTTAGGTGTCTATCATGATGATCCTGCATTACCGACAATACGTAGTCAGATATATCATTTATCCCTGTCATCTGATAATATTAGTCGTGACATTGATATTTTATCAGGGGGATTGATGGTATATCAGCAGGCGGTAAGCTTATTTTGTCTGCGAATGATAAACACAGAAATCAATGGAAACTCAAAATCAATATCCTCAAAAGGATTATTCCGAGATAATAAGCTTATCCCATCAAGTAATTGGTTTGCCGGTAAGGAAAGCGCAGATGTTATTGAAGGATCTGGATTTATGTATGATCACTTATACGTGGAATGACGTAAGCCAGATTACATTGGAAGTCGTGTTCAAAACCTCCACGCTCACTTGCTTTTTTAATCAAAACGATATTTGTGAAGCTGTATATCTATTCTTAACTGATAATAAGGATCTAATGAAATATATGAGCCACTGCGTTAAGACCTATACATATGATTTCCTTTTGGATGGCTGGACCACGGATAAATGCCACATTTCAATATGCCGTTCCGAAAATCAAGGGTGTTTTTTATTAATATTACCGCTAAAAAAGATTTTATGAATAAGGCATATTGTAGTTGTTTCGCTACTTCTCTTTTTCAAACGAACTTTTTGTGTGTTCCAATGACGATGGTTTTCAGTCATCAAAAAGAAAGACGCTGTAAACTTGGTTTACAGCGCCTTCCATTTATTTAGGGTTATGAGCTTTATTAAGGCTCCGCGATCATCTCTTTAGCGATTATCTCGGCCTCGGCTTTATCGGCGTCCTTTTGGATGTTCGGCAATTCAAGGCCGTAGCCTTTGATCCGGTCCTCACGTTTCAACATCAAGGCGATGAAGAGGGCGAGTACACCGAAGCAGGTGAAGACTGCCATCGGTATCGTATAGTCGTAAGCCGGTTTGCCCGTACCATTGTCGATCTTGCAATACGTATCCAATATCCAGCCGATTAATAAGGGAACCATACTCAGACCGATATTCTGTACCCAGAAAATCAAGGCATAAGCCGTGCCTAATTGCTTCTCCGGGATAATCTTCGGAACAGATGGCCACATCGCCGATGGGACCAAGGAGAAAGCGATACCCAATACGATCATCACGATCGTGGCGAACCACCACTGATTCAAGATCGGAAGCGTGAATAATAAATGCACGCCGATCAACATCAAGGCGCCAAAGATCATGATCGTCGCCCCTTTACCCTTGCGGTCGTATAAGTTACCGAAGAACGGAGTCAGAAGAATCGTGCCGAAAGGTAAGATAGCCGGAATGTTTCCCGCCAACTCCGGATCTACGTTATATTTATTGACCATCAAGTCCGTAGCGTATTTCAAGAAGGGGAATACGGCCGAATAGAATAATACGCAAAGCAGAGCGATCAACCAGAAACCCTTATTAGTAACGATCAATAAGATATCTTTCAAACGGAAAGGCTCTTCCTCCTCGGCTTGCTCGATAGCGTCCATCGAAGCGTCCAGCTTGCGATCCATCACGCAAAATACGAGGAAGGCGATCAAACCGATACACAACATACAAAGACAAAGCAAGATAGGAGCGGAGATGCTACCGAAGTACTTGGCGGCGGGAACCGTGATAGATAAAGCCAAGGCCGTACCCAAACGAGCCGTAGCCATCTCCAAGCCCATAGCCAACGCCATCTCTTTTCCCTTGAACCACCGTACGATAATCTTAGATACCGTGATACCGGCGGTCTCCACGCCGACACCGAAGATCGCGTATCCGAGGGCGGCCACCATCACTTGCGCTTTCCATCCGAAAAGCTCTCCTTCCATCGTAAACGCATCCGAGATGGCGTAATATTTAATGGAACAACCGATAATCATCAAGATACAGGAAGCGACACCCGTGAAACGGACACCCATCTTATCCAGAACGATACCACCAATAATCAACATGAAAAGAAATACGTTGAACCAGCCGTAAGCGCTGGTGAACCAACCATATTCCGTACTCGTCCAGCTTAGCTGTTCTTCCAACATCGGTTTAAGCGGAGCCATTACATCCGTAAGGAAGTATCCGCAAAGCATCGTGAATGCCGCCAAAGCGAGTACACTCCAGCGTGCGACTTTCGAGTCGCTTAGTTTCTGATGAATTTTTTCTATCATGATATTTGTTTTATAGAGTTATATTATTTGTATTCGTCTTCTTTCATGAACAAGGGGAGAGCGTCCGCTACGATAAACGTACTGCCTCCGATAAAGATCAGGTCGTTCTCACGAGCCCTTCTTAACGCTTTCTCGACAGCGTCTTGCACCGTATCGCAAAGGGTACCGGACAGTCCGTGACGCATGGCTTTCACGGCGAAATCCTCTACGGGCATCGCTCTCTCCACGGAGGCTTGCGTGAAGAAATAAAAAGCGTCTTGCGGCATCAAGGATAATACGCCATCGATATCCTTGTCGTTTACCATGCCGACGATCATATAGATTTGCCCGCAATATTGACGCAAGACTTTCAGATGCTCCGCTAGATGCTCCCAGCCTCCTACATTATGCCCCGTGTCGCAAATGACGGTCGGTTTGGATCGCAAGGTTTGCCAACGTCCCATCAATCCCGTCAGTTTCGTTACGTGGGCGAAACCCTCGTGTACCGCTTCCGGGATGATATCTACACCCAATTCCGTTCGTAATATATGGATGGCGGATAATACGGTGACAGTATTTCTTACCTGCACCTCACCGCCAAGTTCTCCTTGGATTTCTCCATATTCAACGGAAGGGAAGAACCATTTGCCACCGACCGTCAGCCTGCACTCGTCTTTTACCATGTCCATTCGTTGGGCGTAGTAGAAAGGTGCGCCAACTTCTTCCGCCTTGTTTTTGAAAACGTCGTAAACCGATTGTTTCTCGGCTTCCCCAAGAAGTGCCGGTACGCCTTTCTTGATAATGCCGGCTTTCTCCGCCGCTATCTTCTCCTCCGTATCTCCCAAGAATTGCGTATGATCCAGACTGATATTCGTGATAATACTCAAGATCGGAGTGATAATGTTCGTACTGTCCAAACGACCGCCAAGCCCGACCTCGATAACCGCGTAATCTACCTGCTGGTCGCGGAAATACTCAAAAGCCATGCTGGACGTTAACTCGAAGAAAGAAGGATGGAGAGGCTCGAAGAAAGAACGATGACGCTCGACGAAATCAACCACGTAATCTTGGGAGATCTTTTTCCCGTTCACCCGGATGCGTTCCCGGAAGTCCACTAAGTGGGGAGAGGTATAAAGCCCGACCTTGAAACCGGATTGCCGGAGAATGGCCGCCAATAGATGGCTGACCGAGCCTTTGCCGTTTGTCCCGGCTACATGGATGGTCTTATAGGCTTTATGCGGATTTCCCAGATAATCATCTAGGGCGATACTTGTACCAAGACCGGGTTTGTAAGCGGAAGCTCCGCTGTGTTGGAAGACCGGGATGCTGGTATATAGATAGTGTAGCGTTTCCTCGTATGTCATGTTTTTGTAAATTAGATGCTACAAATGTAGTTAATTTTATTTATACCTTTGCGACTCGTTTATAAAAAGGAGAGAAAAAGAAAATGGAAACACGACGTATAACCTATACGCCTCAAGGAGGTGTTTGTTCTAAGTTGATGGTGATCGACGCGAAGGATGGCGTGATCGAGAATGTGCAGATTGTAGGAGGTTGCCACGGTAACGGGCAAGGCATGTGCGCCTTATTGAAAGGTATGCGCATCGAAGACGCTATCGGTCGTTTGTCTGGCATCGATTGTCATGGAAGGGGAACTTCATGCCCGGACCAGATGGCACAGGCATTGAAGCAATTCAATCAATGATCAGTTTATATCCGATTCCCCGGATATTCAAAATCTTGATAGACTCGTCTTTCGATAACTTATGACGTAGCTTGGTGATAAAGACATGCAGGCTGCGTGCGTTGAAGAAAGAATCATCCCCCCAAAGGTCTATCAAGATCCCTTTCATCGGTAATACTTGGTCCTTATTGTCGCAAAGGCGCTTCAATATCTCGGATTCCCGGTTGCTGAGGAGTTGTTTCTCTCCCCGGTAGACCAATGTCTGCGTGATGGAATCGAACGTATAAAGCCCGATACGGAAAGAGGTGGCTTCCGGTCTTTGGACGGACACCTTATGCAGTAACGCCTTGATGCGCACGATCAATTCCGCCATGCCGAAAGGCTTTTTCAAGTAATCGTTGCCGCCCAGCTCGAAGCCCTCTACCACGTCGTTGGCCGCGGAACGGGCCGATAGGAATAGGACAGGGGTATGCGTATCCGTCTTACGGATCAACTTGACCATCGTGAAACCATCCATCTTAGGCATCATGATATCCGCTACGATAATATCCGGCTTGATCTCCGCGTAACGGGAGAGGCCCTCCTCGCCATTCGCAGCTAGGGTGATATCGAACTCGTTCCCATCCAGCGTATCCTTGATGATCATGGCCAATGTAGGCTCGTCTTCTACTAGTAGTACTTTTATCTTTTCCATATTTGATACTTTATTTTCGGATTATTATTTAAAATGCAGGGTAAAGGTGGAGCCTTTGCCGGGGACGCTTTCCACACGGGCTGTTCCTCCATGTTTACCCATCATGTCTTTTACGTAATATAATCCTAGGCCATAACCTTTCACGTTGTGGATATTCCCGCTGGGAACCCGGAAGAACTTGTCGAATATCTGCCGCTGGTTGGCTTCGCTGATACCCGGGCCGTTATCGGTTATGGAGATTGTCGTTTCGTGATTGTCTTGCCGGGCTGTCGCTTCGATGCGGCAAGGTTCCTTGTCGGCGTATTTGATCGCGTTATCGATAAGGTTGCTCAACATATTATATAGGTGGGTACGATCGGCCACCAATTCTATATCCTCGGGGATGGAGCAAGTAAACTCCACGGGTTTGCTCGCTTTCAGTTTGTATTGCTCGATGAGGGAGTTCACCAACTCGTTTAATGAGATGGTTTCGGGGCGCAAGCGGAAGGTACTGCGGTTCTCTACGGCGAGTGTCAAGATTTGTTCCACCAATCCGGTAAGATGGATAAGTTGGTCTTTAACGATCGTCAGGTATTTCTTCTGTTTCTCGTTGACGGGATCGCTAAAGTTCAATAATGCGTCTACGGCGGCATAGCTGACGCTGATCGGGGTTTTCAGCTCATGCGTCATATTGTTGGTGAAATCGGTCTTCAATTCTTCCACGGTCTTTTGCTTTAAGATGGTGCGGAGTAAGTATATGAAAGCGCAAATGATCAGCAAAAGTAATAGGAAGGAGGAGATCAGGATGCCTTTCATCTGGGTGAGTATCACGCTGGCCGGCGATTTGAGGAACAGGCGATATTGTAACGTGCTCTCGTTATGGAGCGGGTAATCGAAATGCACGGGGTTTTTCCACGTAGTGAATCGTTCCGGCTTGTCCAGATGCATCCAACCCTTCTCGTCCCCGTTGTTTGGTTTATAAATCGTTACCAGCTCATGTTCCGTTACGATGTTTCTTGCCTCCAGCTCCGAGGTTAATAATTTGTTGTAGGTCTTGAAATCAATTGGTTTTATAGAATCTATATTCGCGTGCATCGCTTGCTGCACCATGTCCTCCACCTCGCCGATTACATATAGGTAATCCGTTAGGGTAGAGTCTATCGAGCTAAAGTCCTCCTCATCCCCGTAATCGATATGTAGTTTCATGTGTGAGTCGGGATTTGCCGTCTTGAAGATATCTTCCCGGTTAAGGTCAGGATCTTCTTTCTGCGGATGGATCGAAGCTTTTGCGTCCATCTTCTGCTTATTAGACGGATCTAGCTCTGAGCTGAAGTACACATCTTGGGTTTGAGGTCCCAGCGCTCCCTGTTCTTTTTTGATAGATCGGATGCGCAGGAACAACTCCTTATAGTCGGCGATCTTCATCGCTTCCTCTATATTGATCTCCATCTGTTTATATAATGTATCATATAAACCTTTCAGCCAGTATCCTTGGAAAACCAAAAGCCCGGCCAGCGATAGGACGATCAACAAAGCGATTAACTTAAAACGAAGTCTGATGTTCATGAAGTCTCTTTATGCTTATAATCGAATTGATCGCTAAAAATAGACAATTTTATTACATGAACTTTTAATACGCAAGATAAACTTTATGCGGGCGCTTGTAAATATTTACTAAGGATGCCCATCAACGCCCCAATATCAATCGGTTTAGCCAAATGATAATTCATGCCCGCTTTGATAGCGTTTGTCACGTCTTCGGAAAAAGCGTTGGCGGTCATGGCTATAATTGGCATATGTGCGATATCCCTTCGTTGGAGGGAACGAATCTGCCGGGTCGCCTCATAACCGTCCATGATAGGCATCTGGATATCCATCAGTATTATCTGGTAAAATCCTTCTTCCGATTGGGCGACTTTATGTACGGCGTCGAGCCCATTTATCGCCGTATCGATAGTGATACCGGTGCTGCCGATGATCTCTACGGCGATCTCACGATTTAACTCGTTATCCTCCACCAGCAAGATGCGCTTGCCGGAATAATCGACGTTTGATAACTTGAATGGGCGGATCGGTTCCGGCTGGTCTCCTTCGTCAAGGAAAGATCTCAATACTTGGAGTAGCTTGGACTTATAGAGAGGCTTGGTGATGAATCCATTGGCCTTAACCTCCTTAGCCTCTGCCTCATATTCCTCAAGATCGTATGCGGAGAGAATGATGATCGGTACGTCCGCTCCCACGAAACGTCTGATTTGCCGGGTTGTTTCAATGCCGTTCATTTGAGGCATCTTCAAGTCAATGATCACGGCGAAATACTCTTTCTCCGCTAAATGATGCTGTCGTACTTTTTCTATAGCTTCGCTACCTGAATATACGCATTCACTGTTTATCCCGATCTCTCGCAAACAGCTAGACGTGTTTAGACAAGCGATCTTATCATCATCTACCACAAGAACCTCTAAACCTTCTACCTCTATCTTATCATCGGGCTTCTGATCCCGACAAACCAATGGCATGTCGATGGTGAAGCGGGAACCTTTGCCATATTCACTCTCCACCTTGATATCTCCTCCCATCATCTGAATGATCTTATGGCTGATCGACATCCCGAGGCCAGTGCCTTGTATCCTCTTGATCTCATCATCGCTCGCACGCTCGAAAGGCTCGAAAATCTTATCCAGAAACTCCGGTTTCATACCTCTTCCGTTATCCTCAAACACGAATTGATAATTTCCGATGCCGTTATGAGGGTCCTTCTCGTAGATTTCTATCGTGATTCGCCCATTCTCCGGCGTATACTTAATTGCGTTCGAGAGGATATTCATCAATACCTGTTTGATACGCTGCGTATCGCCTTTTACATTCTCATGCCTAAGGTTCTTGACGTGTATATTTAAAGTTTGTTGTTTGTTTTTGATCTCCGGTTGCATCATAACGACCAAGTCTTGCAAGAGCTCACCCACATTGAACTCATCCTCCGAAAGAATTAACCTGCCACTTTCGATCTTGGACATATCGAGAACCTCATTAATCAGACTCAATAATAATTTAGAGGCTCCATTGATTTTTTCCATACAATCTAATATTCTTTCACGTTCATCTACATGGGCTTTGGCTATAGTCGCCATTCCCATGATGGCGTTCATGGGTGTACGGATATCGTGGCTCATGCGGGCGAGAAAATCAGATTTGGCTTGGTTGGCTTGTTCCGCCGACTTTAGTGCTTCTTTAAGTTGCTTTGACTGTTTCTCCAGTTTCTTTTGCAACTCCCTCTGTTCGGTAATGTCGGTGATATTGATGTAAACGATAAGATAGATAGGCTCGTCACCTTCCCAGCCGATACATTCCCCGTTCAACTGTAGCCAAGCGCCGTTGCCGTTTTTGTCTTTCGACTGGATAACGAAATGTACAGGTTCCCCTTTTAGCATACAGGGGATATGTGCGTTCATCGTATTACGGCTTGTTTCATCTAAACGGGAGAAAGGACTGAAAGATAAAAAAGAATTTTTATCGATACCAGAGAAGTCCATATATTTATCATTTGCCTCCAGCAATGTAAAACTGCCGTCTTTATGTACCTTATGCTTGGATATGAAGCCGGGGATATTATCATAAGTGATCGTTTGCTCGATCCGCCTTCGCATTACGTCCTCTACATCGGTCATTACCGTATAGGAGATAGGGATGCCGTCTTGTAGTTGGTCGGTAAACGTTGAGGTGATTTTAGTCCATCTTTTCCCTTTTCTCGTTGGCATCTGGATAACGGTTTCGTAACCGCTGGCTTTATTAGCTATCGTCTCGTAAACATTCTTGGATAATATATTCCAAGCTTCATCATAACCTTTAAAATACAAATCGGGTTTATTGTGGAAAAGAGCTTCATATTCTTCTTTGGGGTAACCTATCATATCGTAATAGAAGTCATTTGCCCATAAAAGTGTGAAATGCTCATCCAATAAATGTTTGCTGACGCTAGCTCCCGTAAGCCCCATCAATAAGTTGTATTCTAGATCCGTCTCTCGCCCTTCCATCGTATGTCTTTTTATATTATTCTACAAAAGTAAAAATTATAAAAGGTACCCTTGAAATTCTTCTTTTTGATAATATGTTCCGTTTTTGCTTTCGGCTAGTCGGATGTTTTCTGGTAACAAGAATAGGTATACGATTTACCCCTGTATTCTTGTGGAGTCATGCCTACATTTCGACGGAAGAACTTATTAAAGAACGATAGATTATTAAAGCCGAGGTCCATCGCTATGTTTTTGATTTCTTGGTTAGTCCCTTTTAACTGTGTCTTAGCGTCTATGATTATTGTTTGCGTGAGGATCTCTTGGGGAGTCTCGCCGATCGCTTTTTTGATGGATGTCGAGAAATAGGAGAACGTGAGGCCCAACTTCTCGGCATAAAACGATACGTTATGCTCTTTTGTATAGTATCTTAATACCATATTTAGGAACTCTTGATAGATTTGTAACGGACGTGTAAGTTCCTGTTTCTCTAATGGGTAATTTTTACTGTATATTTCTGCGATACCTTGACTACACATCATAAAAATGGCCTTTATCATCTCTTTATTGTTCAAGATATCGGGATATACGGCATATTGATAGAGAAGCTCGTAGAAGTTCGTGATCAGGTTGGCCCTGTTTTGGGATATTTTTATAATCGGATACCTGTAAATCATAAGTAGATAACCCATCGTGCTCTTGATAAAATTTGCGTAACACATAAAATCGAAAGAGAACGCTATGAAATAGATCAAGATGTCGGGGGATATCTCATGTATTTGTATGCGACTATTGGGCAATAGCGTTACAACATTGAGTTTCGAGGTGGTCAATTCTGACATATTGATAGTTGAGCGTATTTGCCCTTCCATGCAAAGGATAAAGACCCCGGCTTTTATCTTACAAGGAATATTTATAAACTCCTTGAGTTCATCGGCGGATATGTATTTACCAACCATAAAGTCTGTAGGTGAATCAAGGCAGAGGAACTGTTTATCCATATTGTAAGATTTTTGACGTCAAATATAAATATTAATTGAAACTCAAATGTTGTAAAAGGAAATATGGAACATATTATCCCAAAAAATAGTTAGCCAAGACTAAATAAGATCCTTTACACCCATAAACTTGAATGGTTGCGCCGGCTTAAAGTCTTTTGAAGTGTTGCCATGATAGGTCTCACCGTTGGCGATGGATAGTTTAAGTACCGGCGCACCCTCCGATAAGTCCATGTCTCTCAGTCGTACCCAGAAAGTGTTCGGGGTCAGGCTCGACTCAAAGAAATAAATCAGGTTCTTGCTTTCGGATACCGTTCTCCATTGCGTGGTGGATATCTCCGGACTCTCGGGAGTCGATATGCCATAAGGGACAGAGGCGTTACGGATCACGCTGAATACACAGGCGATAGCTATCTTCTCATCGTCCGTCTTAAGTACGGCATCTATATAAAAACTAGCTCTGGCAAAACGGTCGGATGCACGGTTGGTACCCGGAAGGAAACTCAGCCCTCCGATCGATTTCCAATATTCACAAAGAGCCAACTGTTTATTATAAGTAGGGGAGTTAGTCATCACCTTGTATTCCTTACTGTGATAAACGGTCAGTTTACCTCCTATGTATTCGAAGATAGCGCAATCACCGGTTGCGTCGGAAATCGATAAATGTAAGGTCGCCAAGCGGGAACCGTCCGGCATCTTATCCGATACTACTTGAAACGTATCTTCGTTGATAAAAGAGACCGCTTCTTCCACCGTAGCGAAATTATCCAACATATATTGTACCCATATCGTTATGGCAAGGCCCGGCTTATTCTTATCTCTGGCCGGATATTGGGCTTCGGGTAACCAGAGCAAATTAGCTACCAAACCTTTCTCGTTCATTCCGTCCGTACTGGCTATCTCGAAAGCGGAGGTGATGATGCTGCCGTATTTGGATTTCCACTTTAAAGAATCCTTTCCTGTCTCCCCGTTTCTCTCCATCCCCCTAGGAAACACCCATAGGTTACTATGCATATCGGTCTTCCAGTCCATCGTGCGACCAGTCGCTACCATCCCGTTTGTTCCCGAATAAACTACTCTTGTACACATGATTTTCAACTTTTAATAGGTTATCTTCAAATATTTGATTGATATATCAACAGTTAGAACCTCTTAATGTTCAGTTTACGTTTTCGCATCAAAGAGTACGGCGGCCTCGAAACCTTTTTCCTGCAATTCCCTTAGGTGAGATTTAGCACAAAGGATACCATTCATACTACTTTTCTGAAGGTGTTTTCCAGATTATCTTGTTCCTCTTTGTTGGGTTTGATAATTGGCGATAAGACTAAATAACATTCCTGATAAGACAAGGTAAGACTTCGTAAGTGAGTGGTAACATAGTTTCTTTTAAGAATACGTTTCTTTTGTATGAACGAAAAATGATAAAAACAAACCGATATGAAACGTACTATTTACTACATGATTTTATGCTTGCTGATGAGTCTCGGTGAGATTATGGCACAAGGTATTTCCGGAAAAGTGATGGATGGCAAGGAACAACCGATAGATGGAGTGGCGGTGATTTTACAGACCCTTGACTCTGTATATGTGGATGCCGTGGTTACCGATACGCTTGGGGATTTTCGATTGAATCATCCGCTAGACCAGTCGTATCGACTTATTTTCCAACACATCTTATATAATATGGTAGAGAAAGAGATAACTACCGCCAACGTAGGTACGGTGGTGCTGGAGGAGAAAGATTATCAGTTGGCCGAGATTACCGTAAAGGGAGAACGCCCGCAAGTGAAACTGGAGGGAGGCAAGCTGACGTATGATGTCCCTCAACTGATGAAGGATAAGACTGCCACGAACGCTTTTGAGATCATCAAGGACTTACCGGGGCTTATCGAGCGGAATGATAATCTGGAACTGGTAGGGGCCAGTCGTTTGAATATAATCTTGAATGGGCAGTTGACGACAATGTCGGCAGATCAATTAATCCAGTTACTGAAAACTATGCCAGCCTCAAGGGTCGAAAAGGCTGAGGTGATGTATAACGCTCCAGCTAAATATAATGTCAAGGGGGCGTTACTCAATGTCGTATTAAGTAAGAATGAGTCCGAGACTCCTTCTTGGCAAGGTGAAACGGGTGTGGATTACACCCAATATCGCCATGCGGGGGGAGATGCGCATGTGAATTTACTTTATACGAATAAGGGCTTTAGCTTAGATTTCCTGTTGAATGGTAATAAGAGACGGGATGTGATGGGGGAGGATATGTTGGCCCGCCATACATTAAATAGTGGTATGACGGAAATAAGCCAACATAATCGGGCCCTTGTCCATGTAAATAGAGGAACGGTTCGTCTGGGAATGGATTATACGTTCGCGAATGAGGATAAACTCTCTTTGGCATATTATCTGAAGGGAGATAAAGTCTTATCGGACCGTGATGCCTTTACCTCATATCTGGATCTGTCGAAGCCGGAAAATAAAAGTGAGAGTACGAGCTTGGTCCGTGACGACGGGCACTCCGCTATCCATAATATACGTTTACAGTATGACGGACATGCCGGGATATCGGCAGGAGCGGATTTTACTCGTTATCATTCGCCCTCGGTACTTGATTACCATGATACGAATACGAATGGTTCCCGGACTGATATGATAAATAATACGAGACAGGATGTATCCCGCTGGTCCGTATTCCTAAATAAGACACATAGTTTCGCTTCCGGGTGGGGATTGAATTACGGCGTGCATGGAGGTTACGCCTCGTCGAAAAACTATTCGGAGTATTTATATGAGCAAGGTGCTGGCTATGAGATGGACGAGGAAGCGTTGGAGGATAATACACAAAAGGAATACATCGCTGATATTTTCGCAGAGGTATCGAAAAGCTTCGGAGAGCGTTTCTCTGCTACGGTTGGGCTGAAAGGGGAGTATTTTAAGTCTGACTACACCTCTAGCCGGGAAAATATGAACCTATGGAATGAGGGGGCGTTGTTTCCTACCGTATCCCTGAGCTATACGTTTTCTCCCCGCCATATTTTACAGTTCGATATAAGTAGCGATAAGACCTACCCCGGTTATTGGCAAGTCTCCCCGCAAGTAACGCCTCTAAACTCTTACTCGGAGGTGGCGGGAAATCCCTTGTTGAAACCTTATCGCACGTATGAGGGGCAGATGGTCTATATCTTCCGCCAAAAGTATATGCTGGTAGCGTTCTGTGAATACACGCCGGATTATTTCGCCCAACTTCCTTATCAAAGCGATACGGAACTGAAGACCGTTTTTCGTTTCGAGAATATGGATTATAGTCTGGAAACGGGATTGGCGGTGATCATTCCTTTTAATGTGGGTCGTTTTTGGAATAGCCGCATCACACTGCGAGGTTGGAGGATGCAAGAAAAGAATGATAACTTCCACGGCATCTCATATAACCGTGAGGCTTATCTAGGATTAGCGCATATGAGTAACACATTTAACTTATGTGATAAACCGAATTTAAAAATGACGATAGACGGCCAATACGTGACTCCCGGTGCTATCCAAGGTATATACGACTTGGGTTCCATGTATGAGATATCTGCTGGATTAAAATGGACTTTCTTGAATGACCGTGCCAGCTTGACACTTAAAGGAGACGATATTTTCGCCAGCAGCATTCCACGTACCATCAAGATAAACCAAGGCAATCAATGGAGCCGGATGAGGAAATTGAATGATGAGAGATGTCTGAAATTATCTTTTGCCTGGAAGTTTGGTGGTTACAAGGAGAAGGAACATGATTCGATAGACACATCTCGTTTCGGAAAATAATAGATGCCTTGTAGTTTCATCCTAATGAACTCTTTGTTTCAATAGGATGAAACTGGATGCTCTTTTAAAGGAAATCCTATATTGCTTTCGTACTCGCTTCTATCTGTTCCATTAGCAGGGTGATATTGCTCATGAATAATTTTACGGATATCGCCAATAAAATGATACCGAAGAATTTACGGATCAAGTAAATACCGCCTTTTCCTAAAACCCTTTCCACCTTCCGTGTCATACGAACCACGAAATATACCCATAGCATATTCAATATTAACGCCACGATAATATTCACGCTGGCATATTCCGCACGGAGCGATAATAAAGTGGTGAACGATCCCGCTCCGGCTAGCAACGGGAATACCAGCGGCACCAACGTAGCCTCCTTGATTGGCCCTTGATTCTTGAAAATCTCTATGTCGAGAATCATCTCTAAAGATAGGAGGAAGATCACAAAAGCGCCGGCCACGGCAAACGACTCGATGTCCACATGGAAAAGCCTGAGCAATATATCCCCGGCGTAGAAGAACCCTAATAACAATAGAAAAGAGATTAGGGTTGCCTTCAACGCATTGACATCCTTGCCTTTATCCTTTAGGTCTATGATGATGGGAATAGCTCCGATTATATCGATAACAGCGAATAATACGATAAAGGCGCTAAGTATTTGCTGGAAATTGAAATTTGTGAACATGATGTTATCCTCCTGTGTTTTTTAATCCTCGTAAAGATACATATTTTCTTTGAATTGGTCAATATGACGAAATTATTGGTGTGTGTAACTAATTTTAGCAGGCCTGAACTATCAACGTGTCAGAATTGTTCTTATATTAGAAGCAATAATCATTAAATCGAAAGGCCATGGGAGCAAAGAAGAATTTTGTGTTGGACACGAATGTCATATTACATGACTATAAGTGCATCGAGAACTTTCAGGAAAATGATATCTATCATGCTTAAAATCAGTTTTTTATGTTTCTGATTTTTCCCCATTTATTGATGGTTGTTTGCCGAAAAATAACCGAAAAGGCTTCAAAAAGGGCTTTCGGCAAACAGATGATAATTAATAGTTTATAATATGATTTATTTGAATCCTTGTGTTCAGAAGAGTAAAAAAAGATCAGATGGATCTTACGTGGGTTATATCTGCTTAACTAGAGAGCGGCAGATGTATATGTATAATACTGGTATTATACTGAAATCCAACGAGGTAACTAAGAATTTGTCTATTAGGAGTTGTCGATCTCTTAATCTTATTAATGAGATCATGGTTAAGTTCCAAGCAAGAATCAATGATCTTGAGGCTAGGAACTTGATTGGTTGCAAAAGTTTGAGACAAATCGTGGACTTATGCAATGCGGAAAAGAAGCATGTCATTGATGTGATAGCCGAGATACTGGATATAGCCAATGAGATAAGTAATGAGAATACAAAGTTCAATTATTTGACCACCAGATCCTCGTTGATGAAATTTATGGGGGCAGATTCTTTAAATATTAATGAAGTGACGTTGAAGTTCCTCAATGATTATACCTTCTGCAACATAAAAGAATGTCCCCAGCCTCGATCCGTAATTATATATCCAACCTTAAGGCATCCATTAACCGGATAAGGGCAAAGTACAATAATCCAGAGATAGGAGAGATAGTGATTCCTTACAATCCTTTCGAGAGATATAAGATGCCTCCCATGCCAATCTCAAACAAAAAAGCATTACCTCCGGAGATTATAAGGATGATCGCAAATATTCCGGATGATACTTATTACAATAATCCATCCAGAAGTCTTTTGAATTTTATAAGGGATATGTTTATGTTGTCGTTTTATACAAGAGGGACAAATACTATTGATTTCATGATGATGAAAAAATCCAACATGAAAAAAGGCCGGTTGGAATTTGAACGGACCAAAACCATGAACCGAAGGATGGATAGGGCTTTTACCTCGATAAAGTTAGAACCAGAAGCGCTTGAAATTATCTACAAATATCCCGGAGATGGAGATCGGCTCTTATGTATAGGAGATCGTTTTAGCTCAGAAAGATCTTTTAGAACCGCCATACGACAGGGAATGATCGCTCTTCGTGATTACATCGATTATCAAGAGATGTCTTTCTATTCGGCTCGCCATTCGTGGGCCACTATAGCGAGGAATGATATCGGCGCAGATATTGATAATGTAGCTAAAGGTTTAAATCATGCTTCTGCCTTGCCTATAACGGATATCTATATTAAGCCTGATTGGGGTAGGATAGACGAGCTTAATAGGAGGGTAATAGATTTTGTTCTTTATGAAAGGCTTAATAAATAAGCGATATTGACAAATTGTAACAATAACACTTAAAAGGGCCGTATCAAGCTCTGTATTGAGTAATGATACGACTCTTTCTTTGGTCTTTTAATATGATCAAATTTCAAATTATAAGTTCATATTTCAAAATTTGAGTTTTGACACACCCTCTATCTCCTTCCTGTTACGTTCATCATTTTTCCTATGTCACACCTGCCAAGGATTCAAGTAAGGATCGTATGACTTCTGAAAAGTAGCTATCCCCCAGTCCGTAGTTGGCTTGCCGGTATTGTCCACTTTTCTTGGAATCATGGGGTTGATCTTCAGTCTGTTTGCGTCCTTTAACCAGGCCATAGATGTCTCATAATCGTTTGACCTAGTAATGGATACATTATTGGGAGAAATGTTCTTGGTAAGCTCGTAAAGGGCTAATCTGACCATGTGCTTCTTGATGTTCTTATGCCTGGGGTCCTCCAACGCTAAGTTCTTCCCGATCTCTGGGATGTCACTATTCACGTTCAACGTAGGATAGAATACCTTTCCATCGTAGACCACAAATTCATGTGGCGATAACTCATATTCATTATAGTTCGGATCATATGGTAATATCTCACCCCAACATTGAGGTCGTAAGTCTGGTGATATTGTCTCATCATAATCGGTTAATTCATACAGTTGATAAAAGTTGTCACCATAACTTACCGGATCGTATAGCTGGAATGGGGTAGGAGTCCATTTTAACGGTTCCGCTTTCTCCCAGCAGTTTGATAATGGAACTCGTATGTCATTGAACTCGTAACCATTCTCAATCATGCACTCAAACACGATCCCATTGTAGCAAACCAAATCCCCCGGTCGATAGGTCAATAGTTGGGAGTAAGGATCGGCGTTGATAAGTTCTTGGATCTCGATTGACTCTTCCCAATAAATCTTGTCGGTGGGAACCTTATAGCCACTGATAGAACGGATCACCTTATAGATATTATCCTCGTACTGGATATACGCCCCTACGGGATAGTTGATCCTTCTATCATACATCCTGATAGCCTTACCTTTCATTAACTCATTCTCAATCTCATAATTCTCCACCAGGTTCTCTAATATCGACATCTCTGCCAATTCCTCGGCTTGTATAAACTTATACTCGTTTCCCGGTTGGATTATTTGTTCCAGGGCTTCCTTGGTGATTATCTCTAAATAATCACTATCCAACAAAAATCTGTTATTTTCCATTTAGTAACTGAATTGTGGTTTAATTATTGATGTTGTTAATACGGTTCCTGTTTGTCCTCCTCGCTGGTATTTGAGCCAGCTCTTAGAAAGGAATGTACAGAGGATATAATCAAGGACATCTGTGCAGTTATGAACCAATATACCATTAGCGAAAAATTCATGCCGATCCTCTACCGTGATGTCATAGACCTTATCTATAATCCTTTCGTTAGATTTCCTTACGGATAGCTTCTTCGTCTTCTCGCATGTTACAAATGTTTTTTGTATTATCTTATCTATTTCTGCAAAGCCATCTTCTATCGTATAGAAAAGATGATCTGGGGTACAAGTGATATTTGTGTCCCCTATGGAGTAATCCTTAACCATTACGTTCTTCCCTGTTATTTCCGAGAAAGTTACTTTCTTGTATCCTTCCCTTGTCAATACGTAATCGCCAGCCTTTACATTTTCTATAGGTATTTCTCCCTCCTTAGTGGTTATCATCGTTCCAGCGGCAAAACAGTGGCCATATTTCTCATATCTTACCTTCGTCTTGGGATCTGTGACTTTTTGCTTGTTCTTTGTTCCATCCTCATTTCTGATCTGATAGACCAAATCCTCGGTCAATTTCCTACACCTTAAGTCGATATAAATATTCCATCCATCCAGACCATCGAATAACTCATTGATCCAATCAACACGGTTCTTCTGAGGGGGTTGCTTGGCTAGTATGTTCTGTTTTGGCCTTAATATGGTGTTATTCATGCAAGACTGGATAATGGTGAAATTGTTTACGCCATCCTCGGTTTGCGTGTTTCTAGCCAATCCAGCGGGATCGTCAGTCAATACCACTCCTCCGATCTGTTTTGATTCCAATAACTTATCTTTTACATACTGGGCGAACTTAGGTGTGTTATTTAGCTTGTCCTCTGGTTTTCCAAGAAATTCCTCCAAAAAATACACGTTCTTATTCTCCCAATCAATTTGTACAACCTCACATGTCATATGCGGAAATACGTTGAAGTCAAACCCTAAGATCAACGGTTTCATCGGATCATATACGTTTTCTTTTAAGTTTTGAACAAGATGCTTATCTCCGGAGAAACCTTTATACAGCGTCATGGCGTTCGCTTCTACGAAATCCCAGTTTCCATACAGAAGACGTTCCCTTGTGGCGTTATTCTTGATCTTGTTCAAAGAAGCCTCATATATTTGCCGAAAGCTCTCATCCGGATTATCAAATATGGAGAATCTGATAAATACCTCGCCATCCCTGCATTTTACGGGGTTCCCTTCCTCATCTTGCACGAACCTCTCACGCAGCCAACATGCCGCCGGGTTACAAGACAAGAACATCTTGGGTGTCTTGAATGTCTCCGATGTTTTCCAACGAATACGGGAGAACATAACATCTGCCGCTCTTTCAGATATCTCGGATGCCTCATCAACAAATACGATCGTTGCTTCCATCGAACCGAAACGGGAGAAATCCAAGTCAGCTGGAAGATCAGCCATTTCTTTCATCATGATTACGGATTCGTTCCAGAAAGTTATCGTTCCTTCTATGTTGTTTATGCAGAAATTCTCATCCTCTTTCAATCCCCATTCTTTCATCACTTTCTTAATTGTTATGAAAGTTGATTCTTTCAGGGATTTGATGGTCTTACGTGCTACCACGGCACGTATGTTTGGAAACCGCATACAACTGCTTACCAACCATGCGCTACCTATATATGAATTGTGAGTGACCAAAAAATCGTCCGTGATATACAGTTGCTCATCGCTATCAAGTGTTATACATCTACATTCTTTAGGATCGTCCAGCTCGATCACTTGTCTTATATATCTTCTATGTTCTGGGGTTATGGTTGGTTTTATCATCTTATTAAATCTCGGATCAAAAGAGAAGCGGACATAATATTTTATAACCGTACCTTTTCCCTTGCTTTTCGTGATAGTGGCTATGGCTCCTACGCTCCTTAATATATCCACTAATTGATTGGCGAACTTTTCCGATCGGCTCATGAACTCATACTTGCCGTTGTTCTTTATATTTACTTCCTTGAGCAATCCCTTAAGAAAATTTTTTCTATCCTCTAGGCTGGAGGTGACTAGGTCTTGTGGAATCTCTGTATGATTTGATCTCTTAAAATTATTAGGGTCTGGCATGATATTTCGGATATAATATCCCCAAGAGTAAGCGGTCATATAATTATCGAACTTCCCACCGAACTCTTGCTCGATCACGGTGGGAACGAAGGCAATATTTCCATGTCTAAGCCTTTTCTTTATGGTAGCAGCTACTATAAAAACTATCGTACAAGTTCCTGCATATGTTGGATATATCAAGATCAGGCATATCTATCAACCCATAATCTAGGTCTTGGTTTAGTTTTTGTCTTGCCATTATTTTACTTTTACGGTTTGTGATAAGAATGAGTTACATTTAGCGAGGAACGGTATGAAATTGGCGAGATTAACGATCGGCATAGTCCCTAACATGGTAGGTGTGGTTATTTTTGAGCACTCTGTAATAAACTCTACCATGAGATTGACAAGCTGGGTTCCCAATACCGCCGGTTCTGTAGCCCCCTCGCCAATAAATATTTGCTGTCCCTCTATCGTAACACCGGAGTTATCCAGTTTCTCATAGGAATTACCTACGCTTTCCTTTATTTGCTCTTTCCCGACTTCCATCTTTGACGATCCTACCTCGGATGTTATTTTGTCAGTGGTGATAGATGAGGTGGCTGAACCGGTCTTGTCTAGGACGGTAGATGTTATTGACGAATTGGTATACGTGGTTACGCTCTTGTTTCCATCTTCCTGTAGCTCGTTATAATCAACGCTATCGTCCGGTATTTCGCTGGTAACGCCTATATTTACCTCTTTGGTTGAGATAGTGTTGTAGGTGTCGATATGAGAGAAGGATAATATAGAGGCGTTTCCGGTACCTACGGCCCATAATACCGTAACATCTGACTTAATGGTTGGGACGATCACCTGCCCCTTGGTTAATCCGGGTATGGCGTTTATAGGTATCTCGGGTATCCTTACTGTTCCGTCCATGGAGATGAAGTCAATGGTTCCTACAGCCCCTTTGTTACCTGATGTATATTTAGCCACGAATCCATGTAATATCATCAAATTGTTCTCAGGAGCTTGTACGATCCTTCTAAGTGCCTCTGATAGTTTGTTATAATCTGCCATTATTTATCACTTAATTTGTATGGAATCTTTAATTTTTGTCTATAACCTCTTACCCCAAAAGTTGTTATCACCTCGCTTACAACATAGGTCCCGTTTCTCTCGGGATTAAGATTATCCGTCAGTCGTACCTTGCATCCGGCTTGTAATCCAAAATCACCGAAGATCGTAATATCTCCATCGATTCCGGTCTGGGATATCTCCCCGAATTTCGCTTCTGCATTCTTGATAAGAGTGTTACGGTTGACGTTATATTCATGAAAAGTACGAATGTTATAAGCAGAAAGATCGATTTTAGTGTTCTTGCCGCCATATTGGTTCGTAAGGTTGTTGTTTTTATCATATTCTGATAATAAAGTGTTCTTTAACTGGTTCTTGCTTATCTTTGTCTCATTAATCACTTGAAACTTGGATGTGTCTTTTGGGTCTCTTCTGATAGTCGCTTTAAACATGGAGTTATCCGGGTACATGGCGATAGCTTCTAACGCCATGAGCGCTGGATCTAATTTGTGGATGGACAGGTTATCCTCTGCCACGTTTTCATCAAACTCTATATCGTAGGGGGTATCCGGCATATCTTTCAGTAACGACTCAGAGGTGTTGACTGAGAAGAATGTCCTGCCTATAGCTAGATGAGGAACACCGTTATAATTTCTCATATAGCACATGATACCCCATTTCTTGAATCGATTCAATATATCGGCCACCGTGCAGCTTTGCGGGTAAATAATCTGGCCTATCTCCATGTTCATCTCTTTCGTGCTGGGATGAAGTTTTATTCCGGTACCTTTCAGTATCTTCGGCACAAATTCATTTATCTTGGTACCTTTTGCGCTGGTCTCTATCGGATCTAGGGCTGTCTGCTTTAATATATACCCCATATCCTCACACTCAAGAGTGAATGGGTTCCCAGAAATGATAGAAGTGATATATCCATCGAACATCGTTTTGAGGTTTTCGTCTATCCCGTAGCAGAGTTTTATGTTGATGCGCTTACCTCTTTTGAATAAGCTATCCTTGTCACCCACAAGTTTGACCTCTCTGGTTCCGAACTCGTCTTTCAAAGAGGATTTGATCGTGATCTGTCTCGTGAACTCCACCGTGGCTGTATTGATAAGGGTCTGGTAGGAATCTTTGATCTGGAGGTTTACAACCTCGTTGACAGTGATCTTGTTTAAGATGTGCAGTGTGTCGTTAGGATCTTCGTCTCCAATCGTGATAAGGCAATTCAGCATGCTTAAGCCATGTATTTCCATTATATCCAGTTTTGTAATTGAATAAATTGTTTGGGGTTGAACTTACGCAGGTAATCTTTTAGGCTGGCCTTGGAAACGACTTGCTCCGGGTTGGCGGCTAACCAAGCCTCACGTTTGGCGATTTCTTCTTGCATTACCTGCTTTGCAGATAATATCTCCTGTTTTTCTTTCTCCTCGAACTTTAACGCTTCCGTATTTCTCTCAAACACGGCGTTAATCGTATAGTTCTGTACGTTTGAGAAACCGATTGCTTGAGGGAGGTCATAGGATAGTATAAGAATGGTGCTAATCTCGAACATATCGAGATATGGGGATTGACATGTTATCACGTCCTTATGTTTCAATATCTTGATCAAGTCCATGACCTCTTTTGTCGGGTATACATCTTGGTAGGGACTGACTATTTTGCCGCTGATGGTAATATTATAATCTCCCCCTGATATGTATTCCTTACGGGTGAGGTCTCGGCTTTGTACCTTGGTCAGCAGGATATTTTTTCGCTCAGAGATCTTGATGATAGCGTGTCCGTCAAAAAACGTATAGTTCTCACCTTCGTCTTTAACTTGGAGCTGTATGTAATGCCTGATAGGACTTCCATCCAGACCTTTCTCTTGCAGTAGATTTACAGGTGTATTAGCTTCTACTAGTTTCTTGATATTGCTATCTCTATCGGTGAGATTATACCTGGTTTGAAGCTTATAGTCAGGTGAACCATTGACGATCTCATCCGCCATCCTTAACACCGCTTGTTTTGTTCTCCAGGTGACTATACGCTCTACGATCCTCGCTTTTTTCTGGAGATACGCCTTGGGGTTTCTTGTTCGGTCTATAAGGTTGATTCGGGGGATGTATGTAAGAAGTGACGATGGGTCCTTACCCTTGTATAACTCACCGATAACCCGTTTGATGGCATACCCCTTATAATCCCTTGGAGCCAGGGAAGGCAAGGTTTTCTTTGACAATTCACCGGTCACGTTTGCGAATATCCTAGGCTTGTTATTTTGAGGCTCCCTGATCGGTGAACCTATGATATTTAGTTTTTCCATTAGTTATATGATATTTCAAAATCCTTTATTGCGTCTATGAGTACTTGTGTCACTTTGTCCTTGAGGGTTTCCATATCTTCCCCGTTGGTTGAGTTTATGTTCACGCTACCGATGAGGGATTGGATATTGATAGTGATCACTTTGGGTTGTGTCCCTTTGGTTTTTCCTACACCACTGTAAGCTCCTCCATACCCTATATCGCCCTCACTTAAGTCTCCTTCTGTCCTGATATCCTTTGTGGTCTGGAGTTCGGACATGTTAAATAATTCTTTGATCTCCCCTAACGCCGAGATCAATGGATTCAAAAACCATCCTTTCGCACCAAGTTTTCTGAGGGAGGACATCACGGATCTGGCGGTTGTTGCGGCACCTTCCTTATCCTCGTACACGATATCTCCGGAAGGCGCTATTACATGATACCCTAGACCTTTTTGGCTAAGGTCATAACCTGTTAGGTTCTTTATGAGATTGATTGATTCGTTTTCGCTTATAGGTAGACCGCTGGCGATCTTTATTTGGAGGTTCATCAGTTCGCTTAAAGAGTCAATACCCAAGTCTATGGATTTATTCATGGCCTCGGTGAATTGCTTGGTCTTGGCTTCCGTGTCAGCGTTAAGTTGATTGATACTATTCAATACAGATACCCCTCTTGATCTTTCCTCTTCGGTAAGGTTGGCAAAAGGACCGAAGCTATATTGGTAAGCCCTTTTTTGGCTTGCCATGTCATCGATAAGGTTAGTGTAGATCGATTTGATCTTATCCTTGCCTAAGTTCTCCATACCGATAGAGGCCATGAGGTATTGGTTGGCTATTTTTGAGCCTTCTAATTGACCTCTCTCGGACATGGCTCTCATGTATTGCGGATAAACGCTACTTTCGCCATTGAACAGCATATTCATCGTTCCTAGATCGTATCCCAATGAATCATAATATTCTGTCCCTGACAAGATTTTCTTTATATTGTTCTTTCCGCTTGCGCTGTTATTATCGTTATCCTTATCCTTGAATATTGGCAATAGGTTCTCGTATTCTTTCTCTATAGCCTTGCTTACGGATTGTGTCGTTTTCCCGGCTCCATACATGCTTATTCCTAAAGACGCTAGGGCGGTAACTGCCGCTGTGACTATGGCGGGTATTCCTCCGATAGCCACTAACAAACCACCTCCAGCGGTCGCTCCTGATCCTCCGCTTATGGCGGTTGTTAATACCCCAGTTGCCTTGGCGGTATCAAGAAGACCTTTTGTCATGGAGGTTATGTAGGCTACTATATTTGATATCTTCTTTAATAATACGCCTCCAACTACAAAATGTTCCAGCCAATACCAGTTTTTTGATACCCATGTGGACACATTGATCAAGCCTTCTGTTATTGCGATCAATCCTGATGCTATATCCTTGAGCATCTTGGCTGTACCAGATTGTTGTAACAATAAGACCAAATTATCCAGCCCTTCCTTGATAACGGGACTGTAAGCCTCGAACACGTTCATCCCAGTCTCCGTGAATTGTGACGTGACTTTATCCCATTTACCCTTGATCGTTTCTTGCTTCTCAGATGCGATACGATCCGATAGGCCGGCGGCATAGACAGAGTTTTGTATCAATTCTGGGAGTTTCATCAACTCGGCGAACACGTTGTTGGCTGCGTTTCCTCCGATCTTATCGAATAGCCTGGTCAGGTCCTGTATACTGGCATCGTTAGCTTTGAGTTGTGAGAAGATATCGAACAATGACTTTAACTTGGTTTTTCCTGTTGCTTTATCTAACTCATATAATTGGATATTATATTTTTTCAAGACCTCGGTTCCTTTTTTGTAGGATTCAATAATCTTGTCATCATTGCCCGTAACGCTGTACCCGCTACCGTACCTTTCAATCCAGCGTTTGCTAGTGCGCCAATAGCAGCCGTAGCCTCGTTGAAGGATATCTTAGCCATACTCATCATAGGGGCCGCAAATTTCATGGCTTCGCCCATTTCCAATACATTGGTATTCGTGCTGGTGGTGATACTCGTGAGGACATCCGCTATCTGTGGCATTTTAGAGCTATCCAACCCGTAGGCTGTCTGGATGTTAGTCACGATATCTGCCATCCTGTCAAGAGGAGCGTCGCCGATAATAGCGAGGTTGGCGATAGGTTTTATAGAGTTGTTGATATCCTCAATATTCAAACCCGCCATACCAAGGTATTTGGCCGCCCCAGCTACTTCCGTGGTGGTAAACTTGGTATCGACACCAACCTTGCGGATATTCCTTGACATATCGGAAAATCTCTGGTTAAACGTGGTGATAGCGTTATCCGTGGCTTTCAGGATACTCCGTACGGTTGTCATGATATTCTCATACTCGGCAGCATCTTTCGTGATGCTCATGGCCCCCATACCTATAGCGGCTGCTCCGATCATGTTAGGGAACGGGAAACCAGCGGCATACATTACGTCAGCCATTCCGAACAATCCCCTCGCTCCGTTCCCAAAACCACGGGCGACCCTGTTATTACCATTTTTAGGGACATAATCCCTACTATTCCCTCTCGGGGTAGAGATTATTGATCCTGTCGTGGTGCTGGTCGTTTGATTGATTTTTGTGTTGATGGTGACAGTTTTCCCTTTTATAGCATTGATCTGGGATTGAAGGGATTTTAGCTCTTTTTTTATACTACCGTCAATAGTATATTTTATCTTCTTGGGTTTGGTGCCAATGATCCTGTTAAAATTGACGAAAGCGGAGTTGATCTTTCCCAGTTCCTTTCTCAAGGTTTCTAAACTTGATATGATGGGAGGGATGGTTTTCTGTATCGTGTTTTGGAAATCACTGATACTTTTAGAAGCTTGTGCCCCGTTGATGTCTATGTTGTACCTGACGTTGTAATCCATGTTATAGGCTTTGGTTATTGTTTACTTAATAAAGAATAGCTTGAAGCGTAAAGACTTGATTAAAAAAGAAAACCCCTACTGACATCATGTCGGCAGGGGTTTAGAGAGGGGTATATAAAGTAGTTAAGAAAAAAGCCTAACAGATGATGTGGTTAAGACTTGCTTATGCAACCACAAAGCATCGTTGGCGATCAATGCGAAATCTTCATCTGAAATAGTGGATAGTTCTACGCTGGGAAAGTAATGACGGACAAGGGCTATATGTTGCCTTAGCCACTCGTCATCCCTTACTTGCCAGCGATCGAGAAATTTGCGACCTTGGCTTGGCGGGAACCAATGATATTGACCAGTTTTGTGGACAGGCCATACAAGAACAAGGAATCATCATCCACCAGTTCCTTATCTCCTTGGATAAACGTGTCATGCGCCAATGATCGGACAGCTGCGATTTCGTCTTTCTTTTGCAATTGTACGAACTTACTGAACGCGATGAAATCCGGCTCTCTGAAATAAGCGATATACACATCCTTGTCATCGTATTCGTCGCCGAACACCACGATAGGGTAGACTCTTTTGTTTTTCTTGGGATCTTGTTTTCTGATTTCCTCTAAGGTTTTCTTGATAGTTTCTTCTTGAGCTAATGTAAGCTCTTTGCTTTCTTCTGTTTCCATAAAATTGTCTTTTTTGTTGTTTATGAAAGAATAGAAGGTCAGTGATGGAATTGTTTAATGTAAAAAAGGGCCATGTGTTATTTTTCACACGGCCCTTTGGCTTATAAATGTTTTATGTGGTTAATGTATCGATTCCTCCCGGATTAAGATCGAACTCCTTGGAAAGATCGGTATCATCTTGTTTCGCTTCCATTCCATCCTCGGAGAAGATACATTTCTGTAAGGGGTGGTCACGGTTCGTCCGTCATCTGGATGAGCGAAATGAACGATCAAGTCGAACTCTCCAAGTCCCATCAACGTACCATCCGGAGAAGCCTCTTGGAACATCACCTGGGTGGCGTAATCAAGCTCGATAGAAGCCGTGTACGTCCAGTTTCCATAACCTCGTGAGATGGGTTGTGAACCTATACCGTAATTAGACTCAACCTTTCTTTTCCGTTCCCATTTGACTGCCTTGATTCCGTAAATCGCCTCGGACGATGAGGCGAACCCGAAATAGATCTCGATCATGGACCAGTCATAAGCACGCCCATTAATAAGCGGTGTTGTACTATCTGCCATATTTGTTGTTTTTAAGCGTTAGTTAAAGCGAATCCTTCCTCAACAATGATTTTCGATGTCACGCCGACTGGAACGATTGCGTATATTATTTTTAAGGTGTCAGTCAATAGAATGTTCTGGTTGGAGGAGACTAACACGCTGTATCCAGAGATCTCGCTATTGCCTTCCATCGTGCTTAGGATGTTCTTGACAACATTCTGGTATTTTTTTATCTCTATCTCTGCTAGATATCCTGTCTTTGGATTTACCAATACCGGTGAGTTTAAGTAAGGAAGGAGAGCGTTTCTGATCGCACGTCTTGATTTGTCTATGGTCCTGTTTCTGGCGATAGTCCTATAATCGCTATCTGAGCAAGTCCTGTCCTTGGAGAAATAGGTGCCGTTCGCTCTCCCTGCGTATTTGATCGGGAAAACATACCCTTTTTCCTCTATCTCGTCGATTTGGGCTGGGGATAACGCTTCAAATTGTAGCATGCTGATAAAATCATCTCCTGTGTCATTTAGCTCGATATTGCCAAAGCCGAACTCGATATCGCTCATATGTTTGGAGGTTAGGTTGAATTGGTTAACCCAAGCGATAGACTCGCAAACCTTTGCTTCGGCTACGCAACCTAACGCGACACCAACGCAACCGATAGAGGAATGTTTCGGATTAGCGATTTGCATCTGTCTTAACAAATCCGATCTACCTTGACCTAACAACGCTGTCACGCGCGGGAAATCGCCTATGCAGGACGGGATCTTTTTTAGGTCGATGGTTTTGACTGCCCCGGTGGAGTCTGCTGAAGAGGCGTTACCCGTTAACAATACTGATAACGGGCGATGCTCGTTAGCTAATTCCTCCGCTACCGTATTGATATCGGAAACAAGGTTGAGCGAATAGTCATCCTCTGAGCTGGACGCTGTGGACCAAATGTTTTGAGATGTCCATACCCCCAGTTGCTTGATGTCTCCATTCGCTACGGATTGGATGGTCTTGATAGCGTTCCAGTTCTTAGAACAATCGGCGAACATCACGTACAACGATCCATCCGGTTTCATACGGAAGAACTCCGAGATGTGAAAATAAGGGATACCGTAAAAGAAGTTGTTTTTTTCTTGCTCAAATTCAGTGATACCTAATCCAATCGCCTCATTAACGGAAAATAACTGGATCACGTCACCGATCTTTATGCTGGGTGGCATCTGGGTTTCGACTGGTAGGTTGAATATCAATCCGCTGATATGATCGTTGCCAACAGAGGTTGGCGTGAGATTGCCATCTTTTCTGATGAAAGATACTGTTCCTATTGCCATGTCTTACTTGTTATAATAGGGGTTTTCGTATAAGTGAGCGTTTGGTTGTTGGCTTGTATAAGCCTCGCCCTTGCTGTCTATATAAGGTTTCTCATATCCAGGATACATCTTCAATATCCTGTCAATGTTGTCGGGAATAACTTGAGGTGCTGGAGTGACAAGTTCGTTACCTTGTTCCTCTACAGGTTCGTTGATAAGCTCCTCAATGGGTGACTCTGTTTCTTTCTTGATTCTTGCCATATTTATGTGTATAAAAAAAGGAGCGAGGCTTGGCCTCGCCCCTTCTTTATGATTATTGGGTTATTTTTTTAAGTTAATTTGTAAGCTGTCCAAACGACAATCTCTGCTGGACGAACGATATTAACGTCCATCTTCATTTTCATCTGGAAGAAGTATAACTCGGAGTTGGCTTGTAATCTGTCGATCTTCAATACCTCCGTATCGTTAGCATAATCGACACCCATCCACAAGTTAGAGTCCATTCCTGTACTGAAATTACCAAGAACGATCGTGCTCTCCGGGATTCCGACGATAGGAACGATTCTTTTGCCCTTGAACATGTATTTGTTGACTTGGGTATTGTCATTGTACTTGAATTGCTTTGAGGTCACGTATTGATCATACAAGTCCCAATAGCCCCAGTCCATGATATAAACTAAATTGTTCTTTCTGATTTGGTAAGGGCATTTTTGCCACATCGTGTACATGGCGGATTCTATGTTCTCGCCAGTCTTCAACTCTGTGTCACCAGCGTTAATTACGGTCTCGCCGCTCACGTTCTCCTTTAAGTTCTTTAATATGCGATAAATCGCCCCATCAAAATACTTATAAGAACCGGAACCAAGCTCAATTCCGTTTTCAGGTTTTGTGAATGTACCATCTGCGCCAGACGTTCCATCCTTAACTGATTGCCAAATAGCGTCTCCGATGAAAGCGTTCTTCTTGTCCATCAACAATCGCAACATCGTCGCCTGTACTTTCGGGTCAAGCTCACGGAATACCAGATTACCATCCGGTTGAGCGAACTTCCAGTATTTCTCGAAGTCACGGGGATTGAACTCTAGGTAGACCATGAAATCCTTCGGTTCCAGATAACGTTCACGGAACGTATATGTTCCTTTGGAATCCGTAGGGCTTGTCGGCGTAGGCTTGTTGTCTTGGATGATGTCACCCAAGCTTACGGATGGAAGGGTGTATTTGTACTGGATACCGCTCTTGATATGAATCAACCCTTCTTTATAGGTATCGTTACCTTGTGCGGTGTAGGTCAATAAATCCTCTAGGACCTCACCCGCATATGTGTTTTGAGCAAAACTTACACTTGCCATAAATTAATTGTTAAGGTTTTGGTTATTATTACTTAAGCGATCCGAAAGTGAAATCCTTACCAACAACAGCCTCGACTTGTTTAGCCATTTGAGCTTCTACTGTTTGCACGCTATCTTTCACTTTCTCCACGTTGTCCTTGTCGTTCTCGATCTCAGTGGAGATCTTGTCTCTGGCTGGGATAGAATCTAACGTCGCTTTAGCCAAATCGAAATTCTTCGTTGCCATATCGATCCAATTCTGCTTAGCGGAATCCTCGATTTTGCCAGCGTTGATTGCGTCTTGAACCATAGACTCGATCTTTTGGCTCATAGCCTTTTTCTCGGCATCCTTGTAAGCTTGTAGTTCCGCTTTTACGTTTTCCAGCTCTTTCGTTAAGTTTTGATTTTTGGTGACCTCACCGGCTTTCTCGATCTTCAAGGAGTCAATGGTCTGGTTGGCCTCGTTGAGCTTGTTCTCTACGTTGACCAGCTCGGTGATCCGAGCCATGACCTGTGGAACCTCGACTTTTTCCTTGAAACCAAGCGAAGCTACGACAGCACCAAAATTAAAATCGATAGTTTGTCCTGTATCCATATTGTTTGTTTTGGTTTTGTTCTCTACTTCCGTAGGTTCTTGTTTGTTTTTATTAAGATTAGAGACATCATTGATAGAATGTTTATTTTCCTTGTTATCAGATCCATTTGACGATAGCTCCCCACATATAGAGGTTATGGTGTCCTTGAGAAGGTGGTTGTCCGTAATACCCTCTATTGTGTTCTTGACTTTCTCGATTTTTTGTTTCGAGGTCTTTAGTACGTTCTCAACTGGGATGATACCAGCTTTTACCGCCTCTTCAGCTGTAAAAAAAGTACCATCGGTACCTTCTTTGCCAGACATGAGTTCTTTTACCTTGGTCTTGTTAAATCCCCATCGTTTCATGTAGATCATCTCTATCTGTTGCCTGAACGCTTTTACGTAGTCTGGCTCCCCTTCTGTGTCTTTGTTATCCTCCGTTGAGTCGAAGGGATTATGGATCATAAGGATAGCGTAGTCCCTCATTAACGATTTGTCTCCAGCGGCCCAGACAATAGATCCCATGGAGGCGGCCAAGCCTTCATTTATACATTCCGTCGGTATAGAGGAGTTACGAATTACAGAGAAGATACTCATACCATAAAGCACGGAACCACCAGAGCTGTTGATTAAGACCCTGATCTTACTTGGTTTGATATAACTCTCAACCCATAAAAATTCCGAATTGAATGAATTTGCGGTATATTCATCGATATCACAAAACAATCGGATGTCACAAACCTCGTTCTCTTTCGCTTCTCCAACTACATACTTAAATTTAGATGTGTTCATTGGTTTTGTTTTTACGTCATTTTACAAAAGAATAGATAGGGTATAAGAATTATGTTTTTTGATCTTCCCGTATCTTCTTTTTGGGCGTATAGATCATGTTTGGAAACAGTTGATAATAAAAGTTGGTTAACTTTTGTTAAAACGTGGGGGGGGGTAAAAGTGTTAATTTGTATTTTTGCAATCTACAATATGTTTGGAGAATATTTTTCTGTTCCATCTTAGATAGAATGAATCGGAGAAATGGAAGGTGATAAAATATGTTGGGATGAAAAAAATTTTTGTATATTTTTTACTAACCTGCTTGTCGATGACTTTAGCTCATGCTCAAGGCATGCCCTTAGGAAAGGACTCTCTTTCGGATAATAAGATATCCGTTACGGTGAAGACTAACGCCATGGCGTTGGGTATGCTGATCGCTAACGCCGGGGTAGAATTGGGATTCGGTGATCGTTTTTCCTTGCATATCCCCTTTTATTACTCTGGTACCAATTATTTTTCGTCACATACGAAGTTTCGTATCTTGGGTACGCAACCAGAGTTTCGTTACTGGACCCCCTTATTGAAAGGATGTTTCGGTGGCGTACATCTGGGGGTGGCATCATGGAATTTCGCCTATAACAGGCGATGGCGCTATCAAGATAAGGACGGCTCTACACCTGCTTTGGGAGGTGGGGTATCGGTGGGATACCGGATGCCGATCGGAGCGGCCCGTCGCTGGGGGATGGAGTTCTCGTTGGGTGCTGGATGTTATCGCTTGCATTATGACAAGTTTCGAAACGAGTCGAACGGAGCCTTGGTGGAAAGCCGCCAGAAGACCTTTTTCGGAATCGATCAGGTAAATATTTCAATTACTTATACATTTGGGAGAGGAGGTGAGTCATGAGACTTTTTTCCATATATCCTTTTTTTATGATCCTCCTATCCCTATTCTTGTTCGCTTGTGACGTGCATGAGTGGCCGGATGAAACTTCGGAACCTCCAAAACCGGATCATGTATCGGTAGAGCTTCGGTTGGATTTCACCTCAGATCGGGCAGAGCTTCCAGATTATAAAACTATCGTTGTCGGTGCGACTCGGGCCGCGGATTTGCCTTCATATGAGACCCGTTACCAAGTTCGTGTTTTTCGGATGGGGGTCGATAGTCTTTTCGAGACCATCCCTTGTCAAACGCTCTCGTTTAGTCATGCGGAGATAGAGTCCTTGGGGTATCGAATGACCCTTGATTTGCCAGAGGGTGATTATCGTTTTATGGCGTGGACAGACTTCGTTGAGCCAGGCGGCAAGAGCGATCTTTTTTATGATACGGAGGATTTCGCCTCGATCGAGTTACGGGGTGAACATGCGGGGAACAATGATTTTCGAGATGCTTTTCGGGGTGTTTTAGAGACAGGATTATATACAAGCACAGATGGAGGTCGTCAGAAACTAACGGTCAGCATGTGCCGTCCATTGGCGAAATTCCGTTTCGTGACCACGGATGTTGAGGAGTTCAAGGAGTATTATTTGAGGTCTATCTTGCAAAATGCCATCCCAGGGAAGGATGAGTTGAAGGATGCGATTGATATGACCAAGTTCCGGATCGTATTCTTGTATGATGGTTTCATGCCCTCTACATACAATATGCACACGGATCGACCGGTGGATGTGCGAACAGGAGTGTCGTTCCCCTCGGTCTTGACTGATATAAAGGATGGTGAGGCCATTATGGGTTTCGACTACGTGATAGTGGGAGAGGGTGACGCTGGCGTGAGCGTAACCGTGGCTTGTCATGATGAGAACGGCAAGCGACTCTCCGGTATCGATGGTATCAAGGTGCCGCTCCAAAGAGGCAGACTCACCACGGTTAGGGGTAATTTTCTCACCACACGATCTTCTGGTAACGTGCAGATCGATTCCTCTTTCGATGGAAAATTTGACATAGAGATTAAATAACAATATTAATTAATTTAAAACGACTAAGCGAATGAAACGATGTTTTTATTCAATGATGGCGGCAATGGCATTGTTGCTGTTATCGGCCTGTTCCAGCGATGACGAGCTGTCGCAAGGAAATGGCAACGAGGCGCTGGTCTCCTTCAACGTCGAGCTGTCCGGCGGTATGCAGAACAAGGCGATTAGCGATGGAACGACGGCGAAGAATTTGACCGTCCATGTGTTCGATGAGAACGGAACCTATCTGAGTGAATTAGACAAGACGGTAGAGCTTAATGAGAAAAAAAAATCTGTCTCTATTAATCTTGTGAAGGGTAAGACTTATAGTTTTCTCTTCTGGGCAAGCGTTAATAAGGAGAATAGCCCTTATTCGTTTGGAGTTGATGGTAAGACCATCACCGTTGACTATAATGATGCAAAGGCCAACGATGAGAGTCGTGACGCTTTCCTTGGTGTAGTAAAAAATAAGGCGGTCGAGGCTTCTTTTGAGGAGAACGTGACATTAAAACGTCCCTTCGCTCAGATCAACTTCCTTACGGACGATATCGCTGACGCAGGTAAAAACGGGCTGACCATTGACGAGAACACGCACTCTTCCATCACCCTCTCCAAGGTGGCTACTACCTTGAACCCCTTCACCAACACGGTGGGTGGTTTCACGGAGGCAGAGGTGATTTTTGGCGAAGCGGCGATTCCTGCGTTATCGGAGACGGTCACGATGGGTTCCGCTCCCGACGCGAAAACGTATAACTACTTGGGTACGGCCTATTTCTTGGTGCCCGCCGAGGGAGAGAACCCGAATGCCGGAAAAGATCAAGCCATGTTGAACTCCGCTACCTTAAAGATTAAGGATATCAACGGGGAGGGACTGAAGGTGGAGAATGTTCCGGTTCAATGGAACTACCGTACCAATATCTACGGTAGCCTTCTTACCGCCACTGGCAATTTCAATGTTACGATTGTACCTGATTATGATGGAAGTCATAATCAGGAGGTAAAGACCAAACAGGTAACCACGGTAGATCAAGTGGACGAGGCGATCCAAAGTGGAGCTACCGAGGTGATCGTAACTGAGGCTCCGAAAAAGGATGCTACCATCACGATCCCGAAGGTATTCGAGCAAGACAACGAGACAGCAGTCTCTATCTCCATCCCGGCGACGACGGCTGCGATCACGATTGAAGAAGATACTCAAGAGGTTCAATCTGCCCCGAAGGAAGTTACTATCACCGCTCCGACAACGAGTAATCTGACAATTAACCTTCCGAACTCAACGGTGACATTGAACGGCGAAAGCTACACGACGGTGACTGCTACAACTGCCGATAATACCTTGATCATTCCCGAAGGAGTCAAGGTAGAGAATCTTACTGTTAATAGAGGTAACGTGGAGATCTATGGAGATTTAGCGGTGAAAGTTGCAAAAGGGTCCGGTTATAAGGGTACGATTATCTATTTCATCTCTACGGTGGAACAGTTGCGTGCTCTCGCCACTGAAGTTAATGGTGGCACGACTTTCTCTGGTATGCAGATTAAGTTATCTAATGATATTGATTTGAAGAGTGAGGAGTGGACACCGATTGGAAGAAAAGATAAAGCTTTCCAAGGAACTTTTGATGGTTGCGGTTATACGATCAGTAATCTAAAGATTGAGAGAGGGGTGAATAATTCATCTTCGAATGCTGATATGGGGCTGTTCGGGTTTACATCTGATGGAAAGGTCATGAACTTCACTCTTTATAATGCGTTCGTTAAAGCTGGTATAGATGTTGGGGCTATTGCGGGTACACCTTATACTTCTTCTTATTCCAATATTACGCTGGCAGGAGACGTGAAGGTTGAAGGCTATAGTTATGTTGGTGGTATGTTCGGTAAGAATGTTTATAAAGGCATGGAAAATCTGACGGTGCGTGTGAACGAAGGCAGCTATGTGAAGGCTGAAAGCGAAACCTACCGTACCTATGTGGGAGGCGTGATAGGCTTTATGGGTGAAGGCAATATCATTATTTCCAATGTTGAATCAAATATTAACGTAACCGGATCGACTTGTGATGTAGGTGGCATTACTGGTATCGCTCACTATGGAAACACTTTTGAAAACTGCATTTGTACGGGAAATGTAACACTGGTCAACGCCAACGATGCTGGCGATCAATTGGAAATTGGTGGTATCGCTGGCGTATGGATGAACTCAAGCGCTGGTAAGGTGACTCTTCGAAAGTGTAATTTTACTGGAACGTTGAAAAGCGCTCTGAATGGTGTAGACAAATCAGAAGAAGTTGCTGGGAACCGACTTACCGGACGCAAGTATTATCCCAACAGTAATGAAGGGGAATTGATTATCGAATAAATTATACCAATCTGTTAGAATTATCTTTTGGGAAAATAAAATCAACGATACTCCCTCTCTTCTTAACCTATAAAGAAAAGAGGGAGTGATTCGAATGATTCTGAGAAAAAATAAACTTTATTAATGTGCTTTCCTCGGATTTTACAATGAGAGCACATTTCTTTTTTAGACTTGAGATCTTAGTATCTGAATTAGGTATCTACCTCAAAAGTGTTGGTGGGCTTTGTATAGGATAGATATAATGCTTCCTCTTATACCACCCCACAAATACACCGTCGTTCCAGAGAAAAGATTCTTATATCCCTAGTTGTTTTTCCTTTCTTCGATAGATGTTTTTTAATGAGGGAAAGGTTATGCTTCCAATATATCAATTGTGAAGGTATTGGATGATTTTATGTATGAAATTAAAATGATTCCCCCCATACCTCCCCACAGGTACGCCATTTTCCCGAAAAAGCCGATAGACATATCTCCGGCACTATTGTCCCTATAGCAGGTGACTACCATCAGATCGACACGCTGAATGGATGCTAAATCACCTTTGTTTATTTCTATCCAAAAGCGATTCCCGTCTTGGGCCGCCTTGACGATTTTTTTCAATCCCTCTTCACCGCCTATGGTCGTGCTGATCTCATCGCTGGTGGAGGAACTTTGTAACGCAAAAAATTCTACGGGAAGCTTATAACCGTAGGTATGAACGATCTTCACTTCCGGATTAGAAGAGACTTTTACATATATCAAGTTTGTACCTTCATTTGTTGTTGTGGGAACAGCGTATGATATCCAAGATTGAATAATAAAGTTAAGAGAGGACACAGGGATTTTGCCAACCACACCATAACTTTCGATGAAGATTTTTTTTCCTTTATTTATTGCGTCGGAAATCTTTTTCACACCTTCACTCCCTCCAAGTTTGCTCAAGATATTCTCCTTTGATTCTGTGCTTGTGATCGTGGCAAGATCGTAAGGTAGATAATACTCATCGTCCCCGCTTTCCGTAACCTTGCAAGAAAAGGCATATGTATTCGTTTCATCTATTGTACCCGTCATTATTGTGGTGCGAAGTTTTCCTGGGTTGTGGATATAAGATAGTTCTAAGGTAGCTGTCGTTTTCGTGCCCTCTTCTATATAACTACCGTTTACGAGACATGATTTATTACCGATAAAAATTTGATCATTGGTATTTATGGATTGATCGTCACCATAAGCTAATCCATGTGCGATAAGAACATACATTAACCCCTCATCACTCGATACGTCAATGTCTGAAAAATTTACTTTTTTAAACTCTGCTTTAATATCATCTGCGGTAGATGTTTCCGTAAGATTCTCGAACGTATGACTGAAAGAAACTATAATTTTTACTTGCTCTAGTTTTTTCTTATCGCTCTCTGACATCACCTCTTTTCCCCATACGGCTGTACCATCGGAACCCCAACGAAGTATATTGCCTGACGTTCCTCCTGCTGGGATATGTTTATTACCTGATGTCGTAGGGTGAATGTATTTGTTTGCACCTGTAGCTATACTATCTAACTTATTTTTATCCGAGACTGTCATTAGTCCAGGTTTAGAGCAGCTTGCTCCATTAATATAAGATGAACCGCTAGTGCTCCCTCCAGTACTAGGGGATATTCGATGCGTAGAAAATTTAATCCTATCCTCTTCATATTCTATTAGGGGTGGTTCGTCTACGATCTATTCAATTCTTGATAGTTTATTTTTTTCGGTTGTAGTATAATCATTAGCGCTTAATCCTTTTCCGGGTACCTTATCGACCTTGTTCCCCAACGCTGTATTTATAACCTTGTTTTGTACGGGATTCGTACTTGTCGAGCTTAATGAGCTATCAATGGTTATCGAAGACGGGATCTCGGGTAATTGGGATAACGGGACCTTTCCGTTCACAAGATCCGCTTTTGTGGTTAACGCATTATCAACATAAGCCTTTGTTACATCTACTGTTGGAATGGTTGGCTTGTTAAGGATTTGTGACTTACCAGATGTTGCATTCCAGTCGGGGTTGACGTTGGCTTCTGCGTTAGGAGCTATATCTCTAAGTTTGTTTTTCTCAGCCGTGGTATAATCCTCAGTACTTAACCCTTTTCCCGCTACCTTGTCAACCTTGTGTTCTAAGGCTGCATTTATAACCTTATTTTGTACAGGATTTAAGCTAGTCGAGCTTAGCTCACTGTCAATGGTTATCTGAGATGGAATCTCTGGCAACTGGGATAATGGAACCTTGCCGCTGATAAGGTCAGCTTTCTTTAATAGGCTGTCATCTACATATTTCTTGTTTACATCAACTACAGGGATAGTGGGTTTGTTGATGATCATTGATTTTCCAAATGTAGCATCCCAGTCAGGATTTACATTAACCTCTGCTCCTTCTTGGATACCGCTTAGCTTATTTTTCTCTTCCGTGGTATAATCGTTAGAGCTGAGCTGTTTTCCTGGCACTTTCGCTACGTACTTGATGTCGTTTTGCTCGGTTGTGCTGTATTTTGACAAATCAACGGATGTATTTCCGATCAGCTCAAATTTTCCATTTACCCAAATATATTCATCATGGATATTCTTATCTTTTCCATCACCTTTAGGAACAAGATAGATAATTCCCTTTACACCAGAACTAGGTAAGGTTTGTACGATCGATGTATCAAATCCTACTATACAACCGATTTGCTCGTTCGTATATTGCTTGGATTCTTCAAGGGTTGATTTTATTTGTTGCTTGATCTCAGAATCGTCATAAATCGTATCGGTAAACTTAGCGTTGGCAGGAACATTAGATTCTACGGTATGCCCATTGACTGTTTCCGCATTTCCTCCATCTGCGGGTATTGATGTAGGGAAATCCACGATTTGTGCCTTTGTATGACTATGTTCCTTGGGTTCAAACTTGTCGGGTTTATTTTTTATGTAATCCTTGGCTCCCTTATCCGCTTGTTCCCAATTAGCCTGGATATGAGCCATAGAGTTAAGAAATTCCTCCTCGGTTCCCTGGTTTCCTTGTTCAAGCCAGGCTTGGTACGTGGATTTTACCATTAATGTCCAATTAACGCCCTCTTTTGGCTCATTGCCGATGTTTCCGTTCTTCAAGCTTGCCCAAGAACTTCCGTTGTATGATATAATATCTTTTATCTCATAGTTTGTCGCTTTGTTCCATGCGCCTTTATTGACGAATGTGATTTTGCCTAAATCTACTATTGCCATATTTTTGATTATTGGATATTTACGATTAGATGACCATTGTCATCGATCGTCATGTTTTTTATTAAATAGTTACATGTATTGATTGCCAAGAACTCCTTTTGATCTTGTGTTAGTTTGTCAAAATTGATCTTTATCGATTCTGATGGCACGATAACCTTGAAGGCACTGTCTGGTTCCCTATTATATTTCATCTCGATTCCCTTCTCGGTACTTCTTAATATAGGGTAGTCACCACTTACGACTCCGCAATCGAACGTGAGTCCGCTTGAGAACGTGATAATGAGATGCTGGTTCTCCACTATGACATTGGTTATACTGTTGTAGATCTTCGCCTCGTCAATGAACTCGTCGGTATGTCTTATTATTTCGTTTGACTTTTCGTTTTCCTCAAGGTTTCGAACACTAACGAGCCTAGCGCTCATAGGTTGAACAGATACAGGCTTTATGGTGTACCAGTTTTCTTTATTTGTGGTATTGGGTGCCTTATTTATTGAATACCAGCTGCTTGATTGTTTCGTCTTTTTGTTCATTACCCTAGTTTTAAATACACAACAATATCCTTGTATGCTCTTATCCCGTTAGAGGTCTCAACAGCCACTTTTACCATCCCCGGTTGTATTCCGGTAACAACCCCATTCGTGTTAACGGTAGCTATTGAGTCATTAAGGGACTCATATGTTATCTTTTTATCAGTGGTATTGTCTGGGAAGAAAACCACTGATAGTACCATCTGCTCGCCTACGGCCAACCTATTGTTGTTCGGCATTATCTGGATAGACTTTGCGTTGACAATAAGATCGTTGAATGTTGATGATTCGTCATATGTGGGCCTTTCCACGTTAGGTTTGTCGTTAGGTACATCGTCATGGTTGGTGAACGGAGGGGTAATAACTTTCTTCTTGATCCAATCCGCATATTTATAACTCGATGTTATTTTAAAATATATCTCGTAATCAAGCCAGTAAGCTTGAAGCATATTGGTGGATTGTGGCGTGTCAAAATACATTAGGTTACATCGTTCCTGAAGAGCTTCCTCTACTTTTTTCGCATCCTGAATGGCCTTGTTTAGTCTTTCCGCTATATAAAATGGGTAAGTTTCCCAATTCACATGTTGGTTATCCAGTTTGTTAAGGATAAATCTTATGCGAATGATACCACGACCTTCCCCGATACGTTGCTGGGCCACCAAAAAATGAACGTTCGTGAATCTTACAAAACAAGCGGGGAAAGCTGTCTCGTACTCGGTATTTACCTTACTCATGACCCTCTCGAACTGACCGGTATCTATCGCCACGGTTTTGAATAGGGGAGGGCTGTCATCGTTATTTTCTTCCTCCTTGACAGTTAGTATGGCTCTTTTTATGGCCTGAAAAACATCGCCTAACGTATTCGTGTTGTCCGTAGGATCTATGGGGTCTTGAGTATCATCTGTATCTTCTGCGATTTGTCTATTTGATATATATCGTTTGATCATATGATGCTTTTTAAAAGATTATATAATATGGTTTATACTTTAAGCTCGATCAATGGGGAATCGCCTATAAATTGACGTTGTATATTAGGTGGATAGGTATCGTCCGGTGCGTTATGAAAAGCTGCGTAACTCTTGCTTCCGCTCTTACGCCTTCCTACCGGGAACTTAGTCTCATCTGTATATATTTGCAACCCCGATCCCTCAAGAAGGCTATATGTGATAGATTCTTTGAGGGTTCCTGTCTCATTCAATATCGGATGCGGATAATCTCGTTTCCGGTTTCTCCAATATCTTCCTGTCCCGGGGATTTTTTTCAAGTCAAACGATTTTTTAAATTCCCTGACATAAGTTTCCCCTATCTCAATCTTTGTTTTGTAATAGTTGGCGGCGAACTTGCTGGGTGCTAACTTCCATTGATTTAACGTGTCTTGGAAGGTAATGTCGGCACTTTCACTCATACGATATTATATTTGGATTTAATATTGGATGATATGGTCTTCATAGGCTGTATAAACCTCTTGTCTACCGTAAAATAAGGATGGTCTTCACCAAATATGGGACCACCTTTCGCTAGGCTTCGCTTGAATATAGGATTTACGGCGTTACCTATCAAGGAATCGATATCCTGAATATCCATGTAATTAGGTCTAGTGAAGGACTCTACAAGGTAACACCTACATCGCCAATCAATAGGAGGGATCGACCATTCGGGAAAACAGGATTTCGGAAAACTCAACCCCTCCAGGGCACGATGGGAATCACGTACACGCTCATCCCCTTGTGTCATATACATTAAGGTTGTCTCCTCTGGCAGGTTCACCCACCACGCCGCTATGGATGAGGCATAGTCTATATCCCTGTTCTCCGTTGTAGCGTATATATTATTGTATAGGTGGAAAATCCTCTCAGGGTCATCATCGTCATTTTGTTCTTCCATGTCCATGTACATTTGTGTCTCCTCTGCGGTAGCGAAATCGACAAGATTGTCTAAAGCGGCAACAAGAGCCTTTCTTTTTTCGATCTCAAAAGGGGTCAAGTATGACTCATCATGATTCCTCACTATATCTAACGCCTCGTTAAGGTCTATGCCAAATCTCCTTACGCAATGCCCGAAAGCGAACATGACCCTAGCTTCAACGATCTCTTGAAATTCCTCAAGATCTATGGTTTGGTTATCGAATTTATCTAACAATTGTTCGAATAGAAATAATAAATACTCGTATTCCTTATCTGTCCTATCATCGACTTTAGTCTCATCAAATATCTCGTCTTCCATTCATGACCTCCCGTAAATAGTTCGCTACACTACCGCTACTTCTTCTCCTATAACGTCTTCTGGGCGTGGGGGCGACAATCCCCGTTGATCCACCTGAAACTACGTTATCCTTGCCGTCGACCTTACCATCATCATTTATATCATTCCATCCAGCGGGATTATTAAATTGTTTCTTTACAACAACACCAAATTCCTTGGCGATCTCTTCTGGCTCTATCTCATACTTATCCGAGAGAAAATCATAGAGATCTATCTTGCTATCAACGCTCATCTCCAACCCTCCGGAATATTTAAACTCCAACCCGTCATCTATATATCCCATAGCTACTAGTCGTGGGATAATCTCCTCGTTCATGGCGTTCTCGATATATTCCCGGTAAACCTTGATGCGATCTCGGAAAATATCTTGATGGGCTTTTGTTGACCCAACATAGGATTGTGTCGCCCCAGCCATAGACTCAGAACCTAGTATTAAATTTGAAACCTCGGCGTTGACCAGCTCGATAAGGCTCGTATAAATCTTCTCGCTATTGGACATGGTAAACGCTTTGACATCGATATCGTCTTCAATCCGGTTACGATGACACGATTGGTGGCGGCTGAGGCGATATCGTTGGCTAGCCTATTTCGATCTCCAAGATTCTCACTCTCTGATTTACCATGGATAATAGGTTGTCCATATGTATGGCTAAAATTTATATAGTTAGCCAACGTGAATTTCTTGGCGAGAATCAATGGGGTAGTGGCAGAGAACAAGCCTAGATCACCAGAGTTTATAAGGATATAATTCTTTTTATATTTAGGAGCCTCAAGATCCCAATTAGGAAGCCATATGCCTTGACGTTTCAATACGGTCTTTTGTTCAGGCAATACATTGCGGCGTTCGATGAGATTTACGTCATTCAATTTACCCGTAATAGGATCGGTTGTAGGGTTAATCTCAATCAGTGTATAACCGTACAATTTAGATTCGGCAATACCCTTGATGATCTTGATGAATTGACTCCCTTGTATTTTCTTCGTAGCTTCTACATCACGGACATATTGACCATTGGCGTTTTGCCTTGCCTGCATATACCTTTCCCCAATAATTTGGGATTCCAACGTCTCTAAAACACTCCTTATATGAGCGTCTTGTTGTACGCACGCCTCATACAAGTCGATCAACCTAGATCTGTCATCCAATATTACACCTTTAACAACTTGAGAACGAGTGGATTTATATCTGCAATTCCTTTCGATCATGGTAACGTTAATTTTGGAGGATTTCCGATTCCTCAGAAATTCTCTGATGCTCTTCTTCTATCCGCTCATCTACAACAAAAGGTAGAGGAACAGGAAGCCAAGATCGAAGAGGATAAGCCGAAGGTGGAATATTACTCTGGTATGGTAGAGAATCGAGATTACTTTACTACTACGACTATCGCTACGGAATTGAGAACGACATCTCAAGTATTGAATCAATTCTTATGTAAGAAGGGAGTATTGACAGGGAAATCCGGTAGCTGGAAAGTAACAGATGAGCATCAAACCTTATTGTCACCTTCTCCGTTCAAGTCAATTATTCGATGGAATCATGAGGGACGAACATTGATCCACCAGCTTTGGGAAGAAAGAGTAGAAGAATTAGTAGAAGCTTAATAATAACCACGTCCACCTTTCCTTTTCGGATTGGTGGACACTAAAAACTATCACAAAATGGAAAAATACGAATTAAAAGAAAACAACACTTATTATTACAAGCATCATTTATATGTCGTAATAAATATAGGAAGACAGAAAATGGAAAATGGAGCATGGGAAGATTGCGTTATCTATAAACGTGAGGATGCTCCTACAGATCCATTAGAGCAAAGGATGTTCGTAAGAGCGATAGATGATTTCTTGAAGAATTTTGAAACACTGGAATACATAAGGCCCTGTTTGTATAATGGCAGCCTCATAACGAACGGAATAACGATTAATGCAAAATGAAAATAGTAAAAATGCGTGTTGGTAAGGTACTTGATCTCACTACTAACGAATTATTATATAATGTAGAATTTAAATTTGAGAACCAGCACAGATTCATGGGGTATTCAATTGAAAATTGGAAGGATATATGGGACGCAAGATTAGCTATCCAGATGCACGATAGAGGAACGACCACATTTCATCCAGTGGGAACCGATAAGAATGGTAAAGTTTTTATGTCCAATAGTCAAAAATCACAAAAGTAATCATGAACAAACAAATTCAAAATGTAGTAACAGAAATGATTGATGGTATTAATTACCAACAAATGATAGGTGGAGAAATTTTTCTAAACTTGAAAGATGTAGCAATTGGGCTTGGTTTTGAAAGAGAGAGGGAACGGAATGGAAACATAACCAAAACAATTCGATGGGACAATATTAAGAAATATTTGTCGGAAATAGATGATAGATATTTGACCCAAGAAGTTGGGTTAGATTTATTTATCTTAGAATCAGATTTTTATGAATTAGCTATGGTGGCAAAATCAGAAACAGCAAAAGCGTTCAGAAAGAAGATTGCTAAGGAAATCCTTCCTGCTATCCGGAAACATGGAGCATATATTTCTGAAAACGCAACTCCGGAGCAATTGGATCATTTGATGGAAAATCAAATTGTGGAGTTTTATACTGGAGGAGGAGAAAGATCCGCTCAACGCATCCGCCAGCTGATCTTTGATAAGAAATTCGACAATTTGGATCTTATCAAATCTTTCAACTATATCTATGATAGATTGTCATCTAGTTATAGAGGAGCGTTTATCAAAAGTTTTAAATATGCTTTGGACGAGGCATACGATCGTGTTCTCACTGGAGATGATAAGAAGATGAAGAAGATCGCTATGGAAAACTTGCGAACCAAAGGAGAGCTTCTTTACCGGATTGAGAACCAACATCACCAGAGAGATAATAGATCTTATGGTCAAAAACTAAGACATGCAATTAAAAACAATCAATCAAAATGAACAATCAAAAAGGAAACGATAAAACAGTTTTAGTCAACATTTCTTTATTGATCGGGAATCTCATAGTTATCAATACGCAAAGTGATGATACCGCTGAGATTATTGAACACAAGATACGAATGGCTATAGAAAAAATAGCAAAGAGCATATCGTTTAAATAACCATATCTGGAAAATCTCTTATAGTGTTTAGGTAAACTTGACAGACTATCAGAAGATCATTAAAATCTAAAGTAGGGTTGTCACATACAGCTTTGTTGCATGCTTGTTGGAATTTAACCAACTGATCGCCACTTAGCCCATAGAGTTTACCTGAATCCTTGAAATAATCAAACAATTTGTTTTCCATGATACATTTTATATTATGAGTACAAAGATAATCAGATGAACAATATTGAACAACAAATCTACGATAAAATCGTAAGAGCAAATAAGGAGTACCGGCAAGGTACTCCTATCATGACAGACTTTGCTTATGACATATTGGTTGATGAGTTAAGATCCATCAATCCGGATCATGAGTGGTTTAAAAAGGTGGAACCGGGAATGGATATTGTGGATCGGAAAGTAAAACTGCCGTTCCCGATGAGATCGTTGGATAAAGTGAAGACTTTTGAGGAGCTATGTCTGTGGTTCGATAAAGTTGGTATAGGACCAAATGACGATGTGGTTATCACTCCAAAATATGATGGTATTAGCTTGTTATGCAATGAGAATGACTGGATGACATATTCCAGAGGTGGTAACGACAATGAAGGGATGGACTGTAAGCGACATATGGATCTAATGTCTTCTGTATGGCATCATGACAATGCTCCTGTTGAATATACCTTTGGCGAGGCTATTATCCCAAAATCAATATGGAAAGATAATTTCGAAGGTAAGATAAATCCATTGAACGGTCAACCATATAAATCTGCGAGGAACACCGTGGCTGGGTTATTTAGGCGAGACGATCCGCCTTCGGAATTACTTAAACACGTGTATTTTATGCGATACGGAGCCTTTGGAGAAGGGGTTGATAATTTTCTTATATAGATCTCCTTGACCACATGGAAGCATATTTTGTTTATGTGGCAAGAATACTTCATACATTTGCCAGCTTTTTGAACGCCTCATTCCTTAAAGAGTTATTTGATAGTTGGAGTCAAGATTTTGCTATTGATGGCCTTGTTATCTACGTGAACAATATGAGGCGTTGGAAAGAGATTGGCCGTCACCCATCAACAGGCAATCCTCAGTGGGCCGTAGCCTATAAACCTGAAGAGTTTACGGATGCTGAGATCACCACTGTTCAATCCGTCAATTGCAAGGTGTCTAAATCCGGATATCTAAAACCGACTGTGGCTGTTGACGCTGTAGAGCTAGAAGGGGCTACAATTAACAATCCTACCGGATATAACGCTAAGTTTTGTTTTGATAATGGTATTGGTACTGGCGCTGAGATAAAAATAATCCGTTCCGGGATGGTTATACCAAAAATCCAAGACGTAATTTATCCTGTATCCAATGATGTCGTGGAGGAAGCTTTCAAGCTCTGCCCTTCATGTGGGAAGGAAACAGTCTGGAATGACTCCTTGGTCGAGCGTATGTGCCCAGACCCGCTTTGTCCCGGTAGATTATTGGCTAAGTTGATTTACTTCTGCGAGAAGTTGGAGTATGATGAGATAGGAGAGGAAACCTTGAAGGCGATCTTTAACTCCGAGATCAAGTCCCCGGGAGATCTTCTTCATACGGATCTTTCAACGCTACAGAAGATAGATGGCATTGGTTACGATACCGCTAGCAAGATTATAGAGAAGAACCGAGGCATTTTTGATGATGGTGTTTCTCTCCCTAAGTTAATGGAAGCATCCGATTGTTTTGATGGAATAGGAGAGAAGAAGGCAACAATCTTATTGTCTAATGTAGATAATGTGACCTTGAGGTTATGGATCTCTGGAGAATTAACATTTGCTGGATACTTAGTGATGACAAAAATCATGTCTATGACAAAAGGGGTAGGTGATAAGATGATAGATGAGTTCTCGAACAAGTGTCAAGGTTTTGTTGAGTGGGTGAGGGGGAACGAGATTCCTATTGCTTGGGAGAAAGATGAGCCTTTGGGAACATCATTATCCGGGATGAAGATTTGCTTTACCGGTATTCGAGACAAACAACTAGAATCAAAAATTACGAAAGCCGGTGGAACCATGTCTGGGTCAGTTAGTAAAAATACCACTTATTTAGTAGCTGATGATATAAATTCCTGTTCAAGCAAGGCTGAGAAGGCTAGAGCATTATATTAAAATGTAATTGTAGCTTTGCCTAAGAATTAAAACAAAATTATTAAGAGTTATGGCAAAAAAAGGTGTATTAACAAAGTCTGATTATCTTCCATACGAAGAGTTTCTGTCAACATTAGAAAAATTGCGCGAGGATAGGCTTTATTGGGAGGAATTGTATTTTACTATTGCATTTGCTTCGGCTTTACGGGTGTCGGATATTCGTATGTTGAAATGGGAAAATGTGCTAAATAAAAATAGTATAATCTTGATAGAGAAAAAGACAAAGAAGAACCGGGAAGTGAGATTGAATGATGAGACTGTTAGTATCATAAAGGAATTATATACTTTAATGGGGAAGCCTTCGGTAAACTCTTATTTATTTGAAGGATATAAGAACAAGCCTATGGGGATTTGGCAGATCAATAAAAGATTGAAAGATGTCAAGGATAGATATAATCTTTCCATTGATCATTTTTCCACCCACAGCTTTCGTAAAACATTCGGCAGATATCTTTACGAGGCAAACGGGAGAAGCCAAGAATCCTTGATGATGCTCAAAGAGGTATTGAATCACTCAAATGTTGGTACAACATATACTTATATTGGGATAAGGACCGGATGAGATCAATAAATTTATTAACGGATTACAACTAAGAAGACATGCTTGATTTGAATACTTATAAAACACGGTTGTTATCTTATGATGAATATAGGTATGAAGATTCAGAAAGGTGGAGGTCGCTATATCAAGGATGAGGTAAGCTTCATTTTGTTCGATGTAAAGATTGATAAATGGTGGTTAAGGAGACCTGATATAGAGGAGATAGCTGGCGATCTGGCAATCAAGGTAGTTCCAGTGATTGGCTATATGACATTCGAGGAAGCGATTGAGTATGTTAGTAATGGCTACAAGTCATTGATCGCTGAAGATACTACATATGATGCTGAAGGGTTAGTCTTGAAAACTGATTTAGGATTGCTTGATAGGAGCGGTCAAAGGATTATTGCGAAAATTAAAGCTAGGGATTTTTGGTGGGTAAGAAATTGAAATATGATTGAGTGATCTATTCCTTTAAGGCAAGTGTTCTTAAATCCAGAAGGGAGAATCACAAAAAAAGAACTAATCGATTTCATATTAAAGGAAACCGAAGGATTCTCAGATGATGACTTGGTTAGCTCCATTCATATGAGATTCTTGATGATAGGAAAGGCTATCGTGCGTGAAATACCCTCCGAACAAGACCTTTAGGACATTGATATTGTGAAGTAAACTTATCTATGCGTGCTTCTACGAGATTGAAAATTTCATCATGCTCACAGCCATGATAAATATAATTTCGCCCTATGGTGAACTCGCATTTAGGTTTTCTACCGCATACTGGGCATGGAATATCAAACGCTAGCGCTACCCGTTCTCGTATATGTTTATGTCATCCATAATTGTATCTTGCTTGATTTGCGGTAACCAAGATACTAACAAATAAAATTAAAACAAAAGAAAATGAAAAGATTCAAAGAGATCAAAGATTTATTGGAAAACGTGTACTTTATAAATGAAGAAGCTCAATTAGTGGTAACTTTCTTGGAAAATATAGGTTTTAGCAAACCTGAGAAACTTGTTCATGACGAACTTGGAACGCTATGTGGAGATCGAGAGGTTATGCCAGCCGTTGACTTCTTCCAAGAGTGTACTGGACGTAAGATCGATGATCGCTACTCATTGAGTACCGTACTTGTCATGGCTATCGATGATTATGTTTCTCAACTCAAGGAATTGAAAGAAGAACAATATAGAAGTAATGAGCAAGCTCGAAAGGATCAAGACATAGTAAGAAGCCACGATAAACAATACAAGGAAATCTTGATGTGGTTTGTGTTTTTGGCTTTAACCTCAGAGGATTCACTTGGGGACGTATTCGAAGATCTCAAGAGAAAGGACGAGGAAGTGGCGTTGAATGTCTTGGAGGCTATGAACTGTATTGTTCGATAATTGTTTTATGGGAGGGTGCGAGTTACTGTATCCTCTTTTTTATTTGATTCATTATTGCCTAAAAAAGATTTTGTTTTGAAGAACTCTAATTCATATAAAAATGTATCTTTGTGAGGAAGCCATATGATGAAGGCGGAGAATTGAAATTTATATGGAGTGTTTGCCGAAAAATAACCGAAATAGAGATTTTAGAGTGTTTCGGCAAACAAATTAAAATATAAATCTTTGATTATTAGTTGAATATTAAATCGAAAGGCCATGGGAGCAAAGAAGAATTTTGTGTTGGACACGAATGTCATATTACATGACTATAAGTGCATCGAGAACTTTCAGGAAAATGATATCTATCTACCCATCGTGGTATTAGAAGAGTTGGACAAGTTCAAGAAGGGGAGTGAGCAGATCAATTATAATGCCCGTGAGTTTGTTCGGGAGCTAGACTTATTGACCAGTAATGACCTGTTCTTGAAAGGCGCCTCACTAGGACCGGGAAAAGGTACACTCTATATCGTGACCGGTGATAAGTACCAGGAGAAAATAGCGCATTCTTTTCCGGATAAAACTCCAGATCACCGTATCTTGTCTTGTGCGTTGACGATCGCCGAGAAGAATCCGAAGATCAAGACAACCTTGGTCAGCAAGGATGTGAACCTTCGTATGAAGGCTCGTTCTTTGGGTATTCCCGTTGAGGATTATATCACGGATAAGGTCGTGAATGTAGATATTTTCGAGCGTGCGCAAGAGACCTATGAGAATATAGACCCCGATTTGATCGACAAGATCTACAGCTCTCCGGAAGGCGTGGACGCAGATTCGTTGGATATCAAGTCTAAGCTCGACCCGAACGAATGCTTTATCTTGAAAAGCGTACGTAATAGTGTATTGGCTCGCTACAATCCGTTTACGGATAAGATCAAGAAGGTGGATAAAGGCACGAACTTTGGTATCCAGCCCCGTAATGCCGAGCAGAGTTTCGCTTTCGAGGTGTTGAACGATCCGAATATCAAGCTGGTGGGGTTGACCGGAAAGGCCGGTACCGGAAAGACGTTGTTGGCGTTGGCCTCTGCCTTGAAACAAGCCGGCACGTATAAACAGATACTTTTGGCCCGTCCGATCGTCGCTTTGGCGAATAAGGATCTCGGTTTCCTTCCGGGTGACGAGAAGCAAAAGGTCGCTCCTTATATGCAACCTCTATTCGATAACCTGAACGTGATCAAGACTCAGTTTGCCCCGGGTAATCCCGATGTCCGTAAGATCGACGATATGCAGAAGAACAACCAGTTGGTGATCGAGGCGTTGGCCTTTATCCGGGGGCGTAGCTTGTCCGAGACTTATTGTATCATCGATGAGGCCCAGAACCTCACGCCGCATGAGATCAAGACGATTATCACCCGTGCGGGAGAGGGAACGAAGATGGTCTTCACGGGAGATATCCAACAGATTGACTCCCCGTATCTAGACGCCCAAAGTAATGGCTTGGCCTATATGATCGACAAGATGAAAGGACAGGACTTGTTCGCCCATATCAACTTGATAAAAGGCGAGCGAAGCGAGTTATCTGAATTGGCGTCAGATCTTTTGTAATTAAATATAGGGAATTGAAGATTAAAAATCAAGCTTCACGAAGCGTTTATTTTCAATCTTCAATTCTTAACGATTAATCGTTTACACTCGGGCAGACATAAATCTTCCGGAAACTACCTTTATAGGAAGGATCTCCCATATCTTTGATCTCATTCAGATGTTGTTTAAGATGGGCGGTTTCGCCGTGCTTTTGTAATTCCCCGTCGTTTTTCCAAGTCTCGGCGATAAAGAATTCGGTGCTATCGGTGAGGGACTGGTACATGCCATAGTCGATACATCCCGGTTCTAGCAACGTGCTTTCCTTGCATTTCAAGAATGATTCCTTTAAGGCGGAGACACATTCGGGTTTTACTTTCCGTTTGATATTCAGTACGACTTCCATGGATTCTTTATTGCTTCCTCCATTCGTGCAACCGGATAGAGCGATTAATACGCAGGCCATTGAGATAAACACTTTCTTCATGATAGATTGTTTTTAAGTATTTGATACGACAAAAGTAATGAATTTTTGATCTAAACACAGGAATCGAACATCTGATATTAAATTATTGTTGTTAGTGGAAGTTGGAATGGATATATTTGTGATAATATTAATAGCTATTTATGTTAAATTTAAAACAAGAGTCATGAGAAAGAGTTTGTTGTATGTATTTGCCGTGATTTGCACGATGGGTTTTTTTACGGCATGTGGTGATGATGACGATTCAAGTTCTTCCGGTAACTGGCAAGATCTGTCGAAAACGTACGAGGGTAAGAGCGTTAATCTGGTAATGGGTGAAGTGACAGTCCCTGTTGACGGTAAATCGGTCGTGATTGCCGCTTCCTCTGCGGAGAAGGCATCCGTAACCTTGAACAATATCATCCCCGAAAATAAGTCGGTCGCTATCGATGCCGCGTTGAAGGAAGCGGATGGCACTTATACGTTTACCGGCGAGAGTACGGTTGGCGATTGCGTGGTATCAGTAAATGGTACGGTGAAAGGGGGCGTAGCTTCTGTTGTTTATACTCGTAAATTAACTTCTTCTATCGTAGGTAATTGGAGTTTGAAAGTGGGCGTGGAAGCTATCTATGCGAATATCGTTACCGGAAATTCTACGATCGATGATCTCGTGCGTATGATAAAGCCTGCTATCAGTAACTTGATTTGGGGCAAAGTAAGCGCTGTAAATGTTAACTTACCGGAAGATGGAATCTTCGATGTTTCTTGGAGACCTATAGGGGCTTCTGAGGATAAAGGAATCGGTGAGATCACAAAAATGGCAAGTATCCAATATTGTGTGGTAGACGGGAAATTTATGGTGGCTGTGGATAAAAATTATGTGACAGTCTTGACTACTTTATTACAACAGGCTGCTGGTGACAAATTGGAGGCCGCTGGTATCTCTATTGACGAGATCATGAAGCTTTTGGTTGATTTAGGAGGTTATTATGGTCTACCTCTTAACATGAAGGTGGATGGAAGTGAGGCTACTTTTTATGCGGATAAGGATTTAATCGTACCGGTTTTGACCATGATAGCTCCTATCTTGAAACCGATGGTTCCGGAGAATTATCAGCAAATGGTAGATATGGTATTGCAACTACTTCCGAACGCAAAAACGTTAGAGTTTGGACTTAATTTCACGAAATAATTGAAAATCCTAGGTTGTAGAGACGGAGTACACACCGTCTCTACAACTGGATGAAATTTGGCAGGGTTATACCAATATAGGAGTTAATCAATTACCTTGGTGCTTTCTGATATAAGAATATCGCTATAAATGTATAAACTATATTCGGTATCCAAGCTGCTACGGCAGGACTCACATAACCATTAATAGCGAAGGTGGAAGTAACCGTCATAAACAGGATGTAAGAAAAACTCAACGCCAATCCGATACCAATATTCATACCCATACCTCCCTTTATTTTCCGGGAAGACAACGACGCTCCGATAGAAGTCAAGATAAACGCCGCCATGATCGTGGCGAAGCGCTTATGATACTCGATCTGGAAGGTCTGTATATTCCCGATACCTCTTTTTTTCTGCCGGTTGATATACGTATTTAGCTCGGGCGTTGTCATCGTCTCGCAATCATTCACGGAAATCAGGAAGTCCGAGGGCACGATGGTCAAGGTCGTATCCTTACGGGAGCCTTGGGAAATATGTTCCCGCATGCCATCGAAATCACGGATCATATAATCGATAACGGTCCATTGATAAAGCGAGTCGTATTTGATCGACTTGGCGGTCAGACGGGAGATCAATTTTTTATCCTCGAAATGCTCCAGAGAGAAACGGTATCCCATGTTCGAGCGAGCGTCATAGCTATCGAAATAAGCGATAACACCCGGCTCGATCTCCAATTGGGCGTTCTTCACGTAATCCACCTTCTTGTTACGGATATATTTGTTCTGGAAATCGATACGAGTCTCATTCGCCGGGGGAATGATGTAAGCGTTCAGGATAAACGTCACGATAGCGATAATCGTAGCCGAGACCGCATAAGGAAGCATTAACCTACGGAAACTCATACCGCTGGCAAGCATCGCTATGATCTCCGAACGATCCGCTAGCTTCGACGTGAAAAAGATCACGGCGATAAATGTGAACAACGGACTGAACAAATTGGCGAAATAGGGGATAAAGTTCAAGTAATAATCCACGATGATCGCTTTTAAGGGGACATCCGGATTCAAGAACTTATCGATCTTCTCGTTTATATCGAAAACGACGGAGATAGAGATAATCAAGGCGATAGCGAACACGTACGTGCCCAGAAACTGCTTGATGATATACCAATCGATCCGTTTTAGTTTAAATTTCATCTGTCTCGTTTTTTATAACCGGTTCGCTAATTGACGGACCATACCACTTTTCCATGTAGTAAAATCGCCAGCGATGATATGTGCCCTCGCTTCTTTCACCAACCATAGGTAGAAGGCGAGGTTATGGATAGAAGCGATCTGTAAGCCAAGCATTTCTTTCGCCTTGATCAAGTGGTGCAGATAAGCCTTGCTATATAAGGTATCCACGTAGGAATGTCCGTCCGGATCGACCGGCGAGAAATCGTTCTCCCATTTCTTGTTACGCATATTGATAGTACCGAAACGCGTGAAAAGTTGGCCGTTGCGCCCGTTGCGGGTTGGCATGATACAGTCGAACATATCGATGCCTCGTTCGATCCCTTCCAGTAAATTGATCGGGGTACCTACGCCCATCAAGTAACGAGGTTTATCTTTCGGTAAGATATCGTTTACGACCTCGATCATCTCATACATCTTATCGGTAGGCTCGCCAACGGCCAGTCCCCCGATAGCGTTTCCATCGGCGCCTTTTCGGGCCACGTTCTCCGCCGCCCTCTGCCGCAAGTCCGTATAGACGCATCCCTGTACGATCGGGAAGAGACTTTGCCGGTAGCCGTATTTCGGCTCCGTGCTGTTGAAGCGGGCGAAACAACGATCCAGCCAACGCTCGGTCAGGCCCAGTGATTGCTTGGCGTAATTGTAGTCGGCATCTCCCGGGCAACACTCATCGAAGGCCATGATGATATCCGCACCGATAGAGCGTTCGATATCCATCACCTTCTCCGGCGTGAACATATGCTTGGAGCCGTCGAGATGCGAGCGGAACTCGGCTCCCTCTTCATGCAGCTTACGATTGTCGGAAAGAGAGAATACCTGAAACCCCCCGCTATCGGTCAATATCGGGCGATCCCATGTATTAAACTTATGCAAGCCTCCGGCCTGCTCCAAGATCTGGATACCGGGACGAAGATACAGATGGTACGTATTCCCCAAAATGATTTGTGCCTTGGTATCTTCCTTTAGCTCGGTCATATGTACACCCTTTACCGTACCTTGCGTACCCACGGGCATAAAAATAGGCGTCTCGATTACCCCGTGATCGGTGGTAATCAAGCCCGCCCTAGCGTTCGATTTCGTATCGTTATACTGTAATTCAAATGTCATGTATCAAAAATTTGTGACAAAGGTAGCATTTTTCTCTTAGAATCCGAAGTCATCTATTTCTACCTTTTTCACCTCTTCCTCTTTAGGCTTCTCCACGAACTTGTGTACTTCGTTCGCCTTGATGATGATCGCTCTCATCGGGCGTACGGGACAGATCGATTCGCAGCCGCCACAACCGATGCAAAGATCGGGGTTTACTTGCGGGATGGTCAGCGTGCCCTCGTAAGGAACCATATGCACGGCTTGGGTAGGGCAGTGCTCCGAACAAGCCCCGCAATCCGTCCCCTCCGTCTTTACGATACAACGGTTGATGAAGAAGGTGGCGATGCCCACTTGTGTAGTCGCTTTCTCTTCCTTGGTAAGCGGCTTTATAGCGTGCGTGGGGCAAACCTCCGAGCAGACCGTGCATTCGTAATTGCAATAACTGTCGATGTAAGCGATACGGGGTTTCAACATATAATCAAAGCCATACTCCAATCCCGTGGGACGTAGTACATGACTCGGGCATTGAGTCACGCAAATCTGGCATCCGGTACATACATCCTTGAAACGTTCTAAGCTGATCGCTCCCGGCGGTACGATAGGGGGCCATTTATTGCCGTGCTTACCTTGCCCGTGCTGCCCTTTGCCATGCCCTTTTTCCATTCCTTGGGCAATGGTGGATACGATCGGGAGGGAGACCGCGACGGTAGCCCCTGCCGAGAGAAATGTACGGCGGCTGTTCGGAGCGGTAGCCTGTTGGATCACGTCCGTTTGTGCGCGAGCTGTTTCGGCTTCTTTCTTGAAGGAAGGCTTGAAACGGTATTGCAATCCTCCTTTAGCGCACGAGGACACGCAGTTGAAGCAATCTACGCAACGGGAGGTATCTACGGTGAGGTTCTTGCTGTCGATCGCCTCCGCCTTACAAGTATGCTCGCAATTACCACAATGCGTACAAGCTTCTTTGTCAAAGGAGATCCGGAAAAACGAATACCGGGAGATCAGGCTCAACAGCGTTCCTACCGGGCAAAGCGTATTGCAGAACAACCTTCCCCGGAATACGACCATGAGGATGAATACGAGCAACGCGACCAAAGCGGATATCACGCCGAATACCGTCACGTTGCTAATCGTGACGTGATAAAGCGTATAGTTATCCATCCGTGCCAATCCGTCGGCCAGCAGGTTATTGACCCACATGACGACCGGACGGAACAGGTTGTTCGCTATACGGCCGAAGTTACTGTACGGATCTAGCAACGTACATAATTCGATCATCCCGAAAACAGCCAATACGAATGTAAGCCCGAGAATTGAGTACCGTAAGATATTCATGGGCTTATGATAGCTGAACCTGCGTACTCCTTTCTTTTTCTTCTTCCCGATACAGAAAACCCGGTTGATAATATCTTGCAATACGCCCGCCGGGCAAATAACCGAGCAATAGATCCGGCCGAACAATAAAGCCAATACGAATTGGAAGACTACCAACCCCGCCATCCCCCCTAAAATAGCGGGCATGATCTGGAGATGCAACAACGTGTGCAGGTTGTCCGGCAATACATCGGCGAAATCAACGAAGAATAAAAGTATGGGTACGAAAATGAGGATCGCGAGTACGACCCGCAATCCTTTTAAGTAATTAGGCTTCTTCATCCTCGATTATATCTTAATACGTTTGATCGTGACATTATCCAGATTCGTCGTACCTAGCTTTAAAGCCTCGCCTTTACCGATATGACCTACGGCGGCCATATCCAGCTTCTTCACTTGGTTGAACAGGCGAAGGGCAGCGGTGTCGATAGCGACGATATTCGGGGAAGCGATCAAGGATTTCAAGGTAGCCACATCGGCAGCGCTCTTTCCTTGTGGGCCGTTTTGGTGCATGATACGATAAGCGTCCACGATGTTCAATACCGGTTTCTTTTGCCAAGTGCAAATATCGGCGATGCATTGTTGCAAATCATTTTGATGGAAGAAACGGCGATCCCATACGATTCCCATATAGTTCTTCATGGCGCAAGTCATCTTCGCCCCACCATGGTTCTTCAATACGGGGACGTTGATCCATGCGTCCGCCTCGATCAGGGCCTCATGGATCTTGGCGCTTTTCAGGTTCACGCCACCCGGAATGGATACTTCCTTAAAATATTTCTCATCGTTGGCAGGCATGATGATACCTCCGGCCTCTTTTACGGCCTCGGCGATCCCGCTTGTCTCGTAGCATTTCTGCCAGTTATCGCAGGTGTGGTCGAATACGGTCACTTTAGAGGCGCCGGCCTCCAAGCATTTTTTGACCAAGGCTTTCACTAATTTGGGGTTCGTATTACCTGCCAATTCAGGAGAGCGGTCCCAGCCGATATTCGGCTTGATCACGATCTTTTGTCCTTTCTTCACGAAGTTTCCGATACCGCCAAGGGCTTCCAAGGCTTTATCTAGCATCACCTCCGGCTCTCCACCCATAACTGCTACCATATCGGGAGCCTTCTCTACGGCTACGGTGTTCGTGGAAAGGGCCGCTTGCAGACCTTCAAAATTTAAGGATAGAGCCGCACTAGCGATGACACTGGTCTTTAAAAAATCACGACGTTTCATAATTGTATACTATATTGGTTTATATTTGATTTACGGTACGGTCTTTTTTATTCGCTTGTTATTCCGAACAAAGATAATGATTATTTTGATATGCGAGTCAACTCCTTTTACAAAGTAGAACTGCTTTTTACTGCAACCCGGGTTGCAGTGATCTTGCGTAATAAGATAATTTCTTGTCGGAAGGCATATCGGTTCTGATAATATTTTTCTACCTTGCGAGGCAAAAAACAGATTGTATGGTTTTATATTGTAGAGTATCATTGAACGCTTTTGTCGAAAGCTTTCGGAATACCTCGGGGCCTGATTCCTTTTTCACGCTTCCGGCGAAGGGGTTGATGCATATCGTGCCGCAGGAGGAGATCGAGTATGGGCTTTCCTTGCTTAGGGAGTCTATCGGCTTGTATGAGGAACGCAAAGGGATACCTGTGGAAAAGAGCAAGAAGGCGATGCCCTTTTTCAGACAGGACAGCCGGATGCTGGTGGGGCCGGAGATAGGCATGTACGTGATCCCTTTGTATGAGAAACCCGGTGAGCCGGCCCGGTCTGCCGAGCCTTCTCTGGTCCTTGAGCTGGACTATCAGTCGTTGGGCGAGCTTTGCCTGTTCGAGAATTATTCCCTGTTGTCCTGCAAGTATGAGAAGGAGCCTATCTTGAACCATTTTACGGCACAATTGGAAAAGGAATACGATACCTTCTTTTTTGATGAGGAGCACACGGGCTTTACGCCTGATTCCCGCTTTTTCTCGATGCTGTGTAACGCCTGTCTGGAGGTGAAGCAGCCTTCCTCGGTGGGGGATAAGGAATGGCGGTTGGCCTCGCTGCAAGCTACGGATGAGGTGCTCTATCGTTATGAGCATGGAAACTTGATCCCATACGTTCCGATATCGATGCCGGTAGACTGCCTGAAACGGGTTTATCTGGAAGATTTCCGGCGACAGCCCTTATTATTCGGGACTTTGAACGGTTTCTTGAAAAGCAAGGGACTTCCCGCCGAACAATTACTAAACTTATCATAAGGAATGAAGACAGTATCAAATCAAGAACTAACGATCCGTGTCTCCGAACATGGAGCGGAGTTGAGTAGTATCGTAGCGAACGCTACGGGAAAGGAGTATCTCTGGCAAGCGGACCCCGCTTTCTGGAAACGTCATTCCCCGGTATTGTTCCCGATCGTCGGGAGCGTATGGAAGGCCGAGTATCGGAACGAGGGAACCGTGTATCCGCTGTCGCAGCACGGCTTTGCGCGGGATATGGATTTTACGTTGATCGATGAGGCGGAGAACGAGTTGCGTTTCGCGCTGGAAAGTACCCCGGACACGCTGAGAGCCTATCCGTTCCCTTTCCTTCTGGAGATCGGGTATCGTTTGGAGGGCAATAAGGTGGAGGTGCTTTGGCGTGTGAAGAATACGGGAGATAAGACGATGCATTTCCAGATCGGCGCTCATCCGGCTTTCCTGTACCCGAATTATGAGGTGGATCAACCGGATCGAGGGTATTTCGCTTTCGATGTGAAAAAAGATCTCGTATACCGTGCGCTGGTGGAGAAAGGGTGCGTAGGGGATGTGGTTCGTCCGGTACCTTTGGATGCGGACGGCTTGCTGCCGTTGAATATCCATACGTTCGATATCGATACGTTTATCTTGGAGGACAGCCAGATTAAGCGGGTGGACTTATTGGATGTGGAGAAACGCCCGTACCTTTCGCTCACCTTTACGGCTCCGGTGGTCGGTTTATGGTCTCCGCCTACGAGAAACGCTCCGTTTGTCTGTATCGAACCTTGGTATGGACGTTGCGACCGGGTGGATTATACGGGTGAGTATAAAGACCGGGATTGGGTATGGCATTTGGAACCGGGAGAGCTCTTCGATGCCTCCTATACGATAGAGATAGCGGGGGCTTGATCGCTTCGTTGATATTTGCCGTAGGCAGACGACGCTGATTATATCGTGATCGTCTGCCTATGTTTTGTTTTAGATGTTGGCTATTTTATTCAATAGCTCCATCTTCCCGAATAAGATCAGCAGATCATCCGCCTCGATCATCAATTCCTCGGTGATACGGCTGATAACCTTGTATTCTGTCTGTGTGAGCCCGATCAGGTTCTTTTTCTCGTAAGGACGTTCGATCGCTACCAGATGGATGCCGAAATTCTCCTCGAAATCGATGTTCTTGATGGTTTGCCCGACAAGAGTGGCCGGTGTCTTGATCTTATAGAGATGTTCAGTGTCGGTTACTTTATACCAATGCCGGAACAGGCCGCCTAAAGACGCTTGGGAGGTGTACATCGTAGAGAAATCCTTTTCCGGGGTAATAATCTCGCTTACCCCGATCGCACGGATCACCGTCTCATGGATCGAGGAGATCGCCCGCACGATCAGTTTGCCCGCATCCTGACTTTTCAATAAAGCGACGGTCTGAACGGAAGTCCCGAAATCCTTACCGAATGTTACGATAATGGCATCCATTTCACTCAATGGCAGGGTGCTCAATGCCTCTTTGTCCGTAGAGTCCAAGGCGACCGCCCCCGCTATGTCGTTCTTCAGCATATCGACACGATGCAGATCCATGTCTACGCCGATCACCTCATTGCCGACACGTGTCAAGTCTTTCGCTATCGCACGTCCTAAATTCCCTAATCCGATTACTAAATATTTCATGCTATCTTATTTTTACATTAATATATTTTCTTGTGGATATGTATAGTCCTTTTTCGTGTATTCCTTGCAGAAACTTACGAGGAAGGCCAATACCCCGATACGCCCGACCAGCATCGTGCTGATAATGATGATTTTCCCGATAGGGGTGAGGTGAGGGGTATAATCGATGCTCAAGCCTACGGTACTCAAGGCGGAAACAACCTCGAACAATAGGGAGAACAGCGGCGCCCCTTTTTCCGTATAGGATAATACCCACGTAGCGATCGCCACCCACATGAAATACATCATGATGATAGCGAATGCCCGGCGGATGGCGAATGGGGCGATCTCCCGTTTTCTCACTTCCACTTTATCTTTCTCGCGTGCGGCGTTCAGGGTCGTAACCAAAGCTACGAAAACGGTGGTCACTTTCAATCCGCCGCCGGTGGACATAGGGGCGGCTCCGATTACCATAAGAATCAACGTCAGCATTAAGGTCGGAGGGGCCAATGTAGCCATATCCGCTACGTTGAATCCTGCCGTTCTAGGCGTGACGGCGCCTAGGAACGCATTTGCCAGTTTCCCCCGCAGGGGAAGGTCGCCCAAGGTATTGTCATACTCGAAAAAGAGGTAGAAAGCCGTTCCGGTAATTAACAGGATCAAGGTAGATATAACAACAATGTACGTATGTACATTAATAATACGGGGCGTATGGATATAATGCTTTTGCTTACCGATCAATATCTTGATACCATTCATCAGCAAGTGATGCAAGAGTTTCAGGTAATTGAAGACGATCGGGAAGCCCAAGCCTCCGAATATAATCAGCATGGCTATCCAGAAATGGAGGTTGTACTTATCCGCCACTAACGGATCGTACATATTGCCGCTCAAGGTAGAGATCCCTGCGTTACAAAAAGCGGACACGGCATGAAACATTGCGTAGAATAATTCCTGCTGCGTACCTCCCGGCAGGCTTCCCCGTACGTCCATATAAATAAAATAGGCGCCGATCCCCTCGATAAACAAGGTCACGAAAAGAATGTTTAAGATGACCCGGAACAACCCTCCCGTCCGATCTTCGTTCAACATATCTTTCAGCATCATCTTGCTCGTAAAAGAGGATTTCCCCATGAAGGAGAGGGCGAAGAAAGAGGTAAATGTCATGACCCCGATACCGCCGATCTGTATTAAAATCATGATGATAATATGCCCGATATGCGTGAAACTAGTGGCTACGTCGACGGTGGTTAGTCCGGTTACGCATACCGAGGTCGTGGAGATAAACAAAGCGTCGATAAACGGGATCCGGTGCGTAGTGGCGTTCGGCAACGATAGCAACCCGGCCCCGACCAATATCACGAACACGAAACTGAGCAAGAAAAGCAACGAGGGCTTGATCCGTGTCTGCATCAGCGTGAACGTCTGCCGGGATAAGTGAATCGTGCTAAGCAGCAATAATAAGACATATACGAAGAGAGGTTTCGTAAGGAAAGACAAATAAGGCAAAGAGTGCGCTATGGCATCCTTGAAAAATATCTTGCTGGATAATACGGCGAATAAAAGGAAATAGATGCTGATATCGAGATACAACATTTTCTCCTGTATGATTTCTTGGAACCTCACCACGTACCGGAGTGTTATGCCCGTGAAAAAAGCTAGCAGGATGAATGGGCGGGAGCGCTCTAGGATATGGACGGAATCGGGTGTCTGTACAAAGCCGAATTGGTAGATCAATACGAAGAAAGAGGCTAAGGAGGCGAGTAGGATGATCGCTTCCGCTATCCCGTTCAGCAATCCCTTCATTTTACCCCAATAAATCAGCCAAGAGAAGTATATGTTTTTTAGATTCATGTCCGATGTTTTATAAATATAACAAATGTAGGAAATAAAAGTTAGAGGTACGTGAAAGCGCCTTCATTATTTGTTCTCGTACTAATTGTTTTACTTACATTATGTGTTGTATAGCATATTGTATGATGTACGATACTGAAATATCAGAAAAATAATCAATTAGGATGTGCAAAAAAGACCTTTTGTAATTGCTTTGTTTAGAAAAATACTTATATTTGCGCAAATCTAATTACTGATATCATGGATACACAAAACGAGAATAGAGAGATGCTTTCCCCCTATGTTTCCGTAGACTGCGTTCTTCTCGGCATCAATGATGACAAGCTCACCGTGCTGTTGGCGGAGCGAAAAAGTGAGGAAGGCGAGTTGATCGGCTATAAAATACCCGGCAGCCTGATCTATGAGAACGAGGATTTAGATGACGCCGCCTATCGGATACTGAATGATTCGACCGGCTTGAAGCGTGTCCAATTGAAACAATTCCGTTGTTTTGGTTCTCCCGCCCGTACCTCGAACCGGTTGGACGTGATGTGGCTGGAGGCGACATCCAAGGTGAAGATCGGACGGTTGATCACGGTCGCTTATCTCGCCTTGTGCAAGAACAGCAGGAAGACGTGTCCGGCCGATAAATCCGACTCGATCCGTTGGTGCCCTATCGACGAGCTTCCTCGCTTGCCATTCGATCATAAAGAGATTATCGAGGCTGCCATACAGGAGATCCGTAATTGGGTGGAGAAGGAGCCCGCTATCATTTTCGACTATATGCCGATGAAGTTCACGGCGTTCCAGCTTAGGCGCACGTACGAGGTGATCTATAACCGTGAGATGGACGTGCGCAATTTTCATAAGAAGATGAATTCCTTGGATTACGTGGTGCCCACGGAGGATATGCAAGACGGGGTCGCCCATCGTGCCGCACGGTATTATCGGTTTGATAAGGTGAAATATAATCAACAACGTTCGAAGTTTAATAAGATATAAAACCATACGATTATGTGTCTGTTAGGATGTGACATTGGAAGTTCTTCCATCAAGGTCTCTATTGTCGATGAGGAGACCGGGTTAACAATAGGTGCGGATTTTTATCCCAAAGAAGAGGCCCCGATCAAGGCGTTGCGCCCGGGGTGGGCGGAGCAAAATCCGGAGGATTGGTGGTCGTACGTGAAGATCGCTATGAAAGGTGCCATGAGCAAGGCGAAGGTGAAAGGCGAGGATATCAAGGCGATCGGTATCTCGTACCAGATGCATGGCTTGGTGGTGGTGGACAAGAAGATGGAGGTGCTTCGTCCATCTATTATCTGGTGCGATAGCCGTGCCGTTCCTTATGGCGAGCGTGCGTTTAAGAATATAGGCGAGAAGCGATGCCTTTCCCACCTATTGAACTCGCCGGGTAATTTTACCGCTTCCAAGCTGGCTTGGATCAAGGAGTACGAGCCGGATATCTACGACCGTATCCATAAGATCATGTTGCCGGGAGATTTCATCGCTATGCGTCTGACGGGGGATATCGTGACTACGGTTTCCGGTTTGTCGGAGGGGATTTTCTGGGACTTCAAGAATAATGCCTTATCGGAGGAGTTGATGAATTATTATGGATTCAGTAAGGATCTGATCGCCGATATCCGTCCGACGTTCGGTTTGCAGGGCGAGGTTACCGCCTCGGTCGCGGCCGAGTTGGGACTGAAGAAAGGTACGCCGGTTACCTATCGTGCGGGCGACCAACCGAATAACGCTTTATCATTGAATGTGTTGAATCCGGGCGAGATAGCGGCTACCGGTGGGACTTCCGGAGTGGTGTATGGCGTGAACGGCAAGGTGAATTACGATACGCTTTCCCGTGTGAATACGTTCGCCCACGTGAATCATACGATGGAGCAGACCCGCTTGGGTGTCTTGTTGTGCATCAACGGGGTCGGTATCCTTAATTCTTGGATCAAACGGAATATAGCGCCGGAAGGCATCAACTATAATGAGTTGAATGATTTGGCGGCTACGGTTCCCATCGGCTGCGATGGTCTTTCGATCTTGCCGTTCGGAAACGGGGCGGAGCGTATGTTGCAGAATAAGCAGATCGATTGCTCGGTTCATGGATTGAACTTCAATATACATACTAAGGCGCATATGGCTAGGGCGGCGCAAGAAGGTATCGTGTTCGCCTTTAAATACGGTATGGATATTATGAATGAGATGGGGATCGATATTCAGGTAATCCGTGCGGGGAATGCGAACTTGTTCTTAAGCCCGATCTTCCGGGATGCTTTGGCGGGCGTGACGGGTACGGTGATCGAACTGTATGATACGAACGGTGCGGTAGGGGCGGCCAAGGGTGCCGGTATGGGTGCCGGTATCTACAAGAACGCGGAAGAAGCGTTCGCTTCCTTGAAGAAGATCAACGTGATCGAGCCGGACGGTTTCAAGGCGAATGCTTATTGCGGGGCGTTCGAGATTTGGAAGGAACGATTGGAACAATCTATTTAACGGCTGAATTATTTACATTTTTAATACATATTATTATGAGTTACTTTAAAGGAGAGAAAGAATTTTTCCCGGGAATCGGACAGATTCAGTTTGAGGGACGTGAGTCAAAAAATCCGTTGGCATTTCATTATTATGACGCGGATAAGGTAGTAATGGGTAAGACACTAAAGGATCATTTACGCTTCGCTATGGCTTATTGGCATACCTTATGTGCTGAGGGAGGTGATCAGTTTGGTGGTGGAACGAAGACATTCCCTTGGAACGACAGCACGGACGCTATCACCCGCGCGAAGTACAAGATGGACGCCGCTTTCGAGTTTATGACCAAATGTAATATTCCTTACTATTGCTTCCACGACGTGGACGTGGTGGACGAGGCTCCTACGCTGGGCGAGTTCGAGAAACGTTTGCAGACGATGGTGGAACATGCCAAGGAGCATCAAGCCGCTACCGGAAAGAAACTGCTATGGTCTACCGCTAACGTGTTCGGACATAAGCGTTATATGAACGGTGCCGCTACGAACCCTTATTTCCCGACCGTGGCATGCGCCGGCACGCAGATCAAGAACGCTATTGACGCTTGTATCGCCTTAGGGGGCGAGAACTACGTGTTCTGGGGCGGCCGTGAGGGGTATATGAGCCTATTGAATACGAACATGAAACGTGAGAAGGATCATTTAGCCATGATGTTGACGATGGCCCGTGATTATGGCCGCAAGAACGGTTTCAAGGGTACGTTCCTGATCGAGCCGAAACCGATGGAACCGACGAAACATCAATATGACGTGGATTCGGAGACCGTGATCGGCTTCCTTCGCCATTATGGATTGGACAAGGATTTCGCCTTGAATATCGAGGTGAACCACGCTACCTTGGCCGGACATACATTCGAGCATGAGTTGCAAGCCGCCGCCGACGCCGGCATGTTGTGCAGTATCGACGCGAACCGTGGCGATTACCAGAATGGTTGGGATACGGATCAATTCCCGATGGATATCTATGAGCTGGCACAGGCTTGGCTGGTTATCCTTGAGGGAGGTGGCTTGACTACCGGAGGTACGAACTTCGACGCCAAGACCCGCCGTAATTCTACGGACTTGGAGGATATCTTCATCGCTCATATCGGTGGTATGGACGCTTTCGCCCGTGCCTTGATGATCGCCGCCGATATCCTTGAGAACTCAGACTACCGCAAGATGCGTGCCGAGCGTTACGCTAGTTTCGATGCCGGCGAGGGCAAGGCATTCGAGGATGGCAAGCTTACGCTGGAAGATCTTCGTACGATCGCTTTGCGTGACGGCGAGCCGAAACAGATCAGCGGTAAGCAGGAATTATACGAGATGATTGTAAATCTGCATATCTAAATAATTGAAAATCGAGAATTGGGAATTGAAAATTATCGTGCGTAAGCCCTAGTTTTCAGCTCTCAATTCTCAGTTTTTAATGAATAAATCTATTCCATGAAAAATAACAACACTTATATTTTCGCTCTTACCTTGGTCGCTACCTTGGGAGGTCTGCTGTTCGGGTATGACACGGCGGTGATCTCCGGTACGGTAGAGTCTTTGCGTAAGTTCTTCATCGAGCCGCAAGGACTTCCGTTGGATCAGGCGAACGCCTTGGAGGGATTCGTGGTAAGTAGCGCGTTGATCGGATGTATCCTCGGCGCCTCGTTCGCCGGGTGGATCAGCCAGCGTTACGGCAGGAAGCCTACGTTGATACTGGCCGCTATCCTTTTCTTGCTTTCCGCTATCGGCTCGGCTTGGCCGGAGCTGTTTATCGGCATGCCCGGAAGTGGTGATCATACGTTTATGTACGCGTTCGTGGCTTATCGTATTCTGGGAGGTATCGGCGTGGGGCTGGCCTCCATGGTATCGCCGATGTATATCGCCGAGGTGGCTCCGGCCGATCGCCGGGGGAATCTGGTGGCATGGAATCAGTTTGCCATTATCTTTGGTATGCTGGTGGTCTATTTCGTGAATTATACGATCGCCCTTCAAGGAGATGCCGCTTGGCTGAATACGATCGGCTGGCGTTGGATGTTTGCTTCTGAGATTATTCCGGCGGTATTGTTCCTCTCGTTCTTGATGTTCGTGCCGGAGACGCCTCGTTACCTCGTGATGCGCGGGCGTACGGAGCAGGCGTTGGCTATCTTGAACCGTTTGACGGATTTGGAGACCGCTGGGTATGAGCTGGAGGAGATACAGGAGAGTTTCAAGGCGAAAGCTCCGTCGATGAAGCCTTACTTCCGGTTTATGGGGACTTGGCTGGCGCTGTTCTTGATCGGCTACGGGTTGTTGTCGTGGGCAGGTAATACGAACGCTTTGGAGATCGCCTTGTTGGCTAGTTTCTGTATCGCCTTGCTGTTCCCGATCCGGTCGTTTGGCGTGCTGATCATCTTGGTGGGCGTGTTGCTCTCCGGTTTCCAGCAATTCGTGGGGATCAATGTGGTACTTTACTATGCCCCGGAGATCTTCAAGACGATGGGAGCGGCCACGGACGCCGCCCTTTTGCAACAGATCGTGGTAGGGGCGGTGAACCTGTCGTTTACCGTATTGGCTATTTTCACGGTGGATAAGTTCGGACGCCGTCCGTTGATGATTATCGGGGCGCTCGTCATGGCGGTATCTATGTTGATCTTGGGAACTACTTTCTATACGCGTTCGGTGGGTATGGGATCATTGGTCTGCATGCTGGTTTATACGGCGGGATTCGCTATGTCGTGGGGCCCGGTCTGCTGGGTGTTACTGGCCGAGATCTTCCCGAACTCGATCCGCTCCACAGTAATGAGTATCGCCGTGGCGGGGCAGTGGATTGCCAACTTCTTGGTATCATGGACTTTCCCGATGCTGGATAAGAATCAATACTTGACCGATACGTTCAATCACGGTATGGCCTATTGGATCTATGGCGTGATGGGTATATTGGCGGCGTTGTTCATCTGGAAATTTGTTCCCGAGACGAAAGGAAAGACGCTGGAGGAGATGGAAGGTTATTGGAAACGGTAACCAAACCTGAGACAAGATAATATATGAGTAAAAAAGGACGGATCAATCTACCCGTCCTTTTTTCGTAATGAACCTTAATGCCCCAATTTAGACGCCGGATTTGCCATCGCCGCCCGATAACTCTGGAAAGTAACCGTAGATACGGTCAGTGTCATTATGATTGCCAAAGCCACTAAAAATACCCATACGTAGATCGGCGTTTTATAAGCGAAGCTTCGTAACCAAATATGCACCCCGTAGTAAGCAAGCGGGATCGAGATAATAAAACAGACGAGCGTGATCCGGAGGAAAGACGAGTTCAGCATCCAAAGGATTTGCCGGACCGTGGACCCATGTACTTTCCGCACGGCTATCTCCTTTTCCCGTCCCTGTAACTCAAAGATAACCAGTCCGAATACTCCCACGAGGGATAAAAAGACGGCCATCAGGCAAAGGGCGGTAATCAGCGCTCCCTGCCGCCCACTTTTACTGTAAAGCTCCTCCAGCGCCGTATCAAAGAAATGGATATCGGCTGGATAACCCGGGATCAATTCATCCGTTACCTTCCGGATATGCTCGATAGCCGTCCGGGGATTTCCGCCGGCGATCTTGACATAAGCGTATCTTTCCGGCACTGAACGGCGGTAATGATTCTTAGCCGAGGTCCAAAGTCCCATCGGGCGTAACTCTTTATACAGGGATTCATAATGGACATCCTCAAAGATACCGACAATCCGTACCGGTATATCATTATCCGTGATGCTTGTCCCTACCAAGTCCGATAGGTCGTCCGGTTTCTCGGGGGAAAGACCCGAGGCGATCTCCCTCGCTGCCGTCTCGCTAAGGAGGCAAACGACCTGCGTGTTATCCGCCGCCTCATCCGTCGGCCGGAACTTCCTTCCGGCGATCATCTTTACATCCATTAGCTCCGGGAAATTGGCGGATACTCCCAGCCAGCTCATATAATAATGTTGGCCTTTGTAATTATACCCGATGAAAGAACGTGATTCGTCCGAGACAAATTTGAACTCACTAAAGGAAACATCACGGATAGCGGGGCTTTCCAAGAGACGTGCCTTGAACAATTCGCCCTTTTTCAAGGCCGCCCCCATGCTTAGTCTTACCTCCAGTACGTTTTCTTTGTTAAACCCCAAGTCCACGTTCCCTATATATCTGTTTTGCAAGGAGACGAACAACGCTCCGACAATCAGCGTGATCGAGATAACGAACTGGAACCCTATAAGTAACTTGCGAGTGTTCTTGGCCCGGTCGCTAAGGGTAAAAGACTTATTCAGCGCTATGACAGGAGGAAACGAGGTGATATAGAAAGCGGGATACAAACCGGCCAGTATACCGCCGCCTGCGACAAGGAAGAATGTGTACGCCGGAATCTTCCAGTTGGCATACAGGTTCAACGGATGCCCCACCATATTCGTGACCCATTGCACGTTATTCAAAAATAACAGGAAAAGCAAGGCGAGGAAGAAGGCAACAACCGAGATTCCCAAGGACTCCAAGACCAGATACTTCCGTAGCGTGGCGTCCGAGCTTCCCAGCACTTTCTGGATGGTGATCGACTTGGTGCGTATCGGCGCCAAGGCTATCGACAGGTTGATATAATTGACCAAGGCGATACCTATGATCAGGATGGCGATAAAGAATAACATATTCGTCCGTAGCTTATTACCGATGGGAGCGGCGTCCGCTCGGACCGGCTGGCCGAAATAGAGATCTGACAAGGGCCGGAGGCGCATATCCTCGATCGTGAAACTTTTCAGGAAAGCCCGGCTATCGGCCATATAGGTCTCGGTAGTGACAGAGGCGGATTCCGGCGTCGACATCAGCAGATAACAATAGTAAAGGCCGGTATGCCAGTTTTCCATCATCTCTTTCTCCATGATCGGGATATACAGGGCATTCTTCACCCGGGTGTTTTCCGGGAAATCGCGAAAGACGCCTCCCACGATATATGCCGGCTCAAAACTAAGCCCATATATAATCGAGCCTTCGGCCCCGGCGAACTCCGACAGATAAACCGGCTTCCCGATAGGATTTTCCTCGCCGAAGAGTTTCCGGGCCATGCTCTCTGGGATCAGCGTCCCTTCCGGACGTTTCAGGCAATCCGTATCGCCGGCCACCAGTTCGAAGCCAAAGACCTTAGCATATCCCGGGGTGATCCGTTCCACCTGCTCCATATAGCTCCGTGCGTCGGGCCCTTCACTGGCTGATATCCCAAAACGTACGGAGGAGTAAACAAGGTTGTTTGTGATAGCGGCCGCTTCTATATAAGGGGAGGCGGCGATGAAACGCTCGAGTTGTGGACGTGCGAAATTAGCCTCCCATATCCCGTCATCCCGCTTGTTTTCTAACTGAAAGATCCTTTCCCTGTTCAAGAGGGAAGCGTCGAAGCTATATTCATGACCGACATGTATGCTTATCAGCATGAATAACAGGAAAGCGAAGCTAAGTCCTAAAAGATTAGTGACCGTCGCTAATTTATAATGTCTCAAGACATAAAGCAGGTTCTTGAATGTACTTTGCATGGTATAAGTTCTTTTAATTTTAAACCCTTTGATCTGGAAATACAAAGCAAAGCTATTCCTTTATTTACGTTCCTGTGTTATTTTTTTGACAAACGGTTACTTTCTGTTGATGAATTGTGATATTATCAATAATTTCCTTATTTTTGCCATCATACTTCAAAAAGAAACAAGCGCTATGTTACACAAAGGCTATCGGATGCTTTTCAACTGCCTGATGTTTTATCTCTAGCAGATACTCTCCCTATATAAACTCATGGGGGCGGGGATGCCCGTCCTGTGTAACAATAAAAAATAACCTTGATGAGGGCGGATAGATCCTACCTCTACGATAAAACATATAATTTTATGAATACGACCCATCACACACATTCATGCGTACATGATACCGTCTCTTCCGTAGGAGCGAACAATTTCGGGATGAACGACCGTATCAAACGTTTGCGCCGGCAGACCTTCGAGGCCCAACCTTCCCTATCGATCGAGCGGGCCTTGATCGAGACCCGTTTTTATCGGGAGAATTACGGAAAGTATCCGATCCCTATCCTGCGTGCCTTGAACTTCCTTGAGATCTGCAAGCAGAAGACGATCTATATCGGCGAGGACGAGTTGATCGTTGGCGAGCGGGGGCCCCGCCCCAAGGCCGTGCCTACCTTCCCGGAACTTACCTGCCATAGCGTGGAGGACCTGCATATATTGAATACCCGGGAGCTGCAACGTTACACAATCTCCCAAGAAGATATCGATACTTACGAGCGGGAGGTGATCCCGTACTGGAAAGGCCGTACCCAGCGGGAGCGCATCTTCAGCCACGTCCCCAAGGAATGGAAAGAGGCGTACGAGGTGGGTATGTTCACCGAGTTCATGGAGCAACGTGCCCCCGGGCATACCGCTTTGGACGGCAAGGTCTACCAATATGGCTTGCTGGACTTGAAGAAACGTATCGAGGGGGAACTAAGCGCTTTGGATTTCATGAACGACCCCGAGGCCACGGACAAGCAGGAGGAGCTGACGGCCATGTCTATCTCCTGCGACGCCGCTATCCTGCTTGCCGAGCGACACGCGGACTTGGCCGACGAGATGTCTCTCACCGAAAAAGATCCTCGTCGTGCCGCTGAGCTGAGGAAGATCGCCGAGGTATGCCGCTGGGTTCCCGCCCACGCTCCCCGTACCTATTGGGAAGCGATCCAGATGTACTGGTTTGTCCATCTAGGTACGATCACGGAGCTGAATGGTTGGGATGCCATGAACCCTGGCCATTTCGACCAGCATCTGGCGCCTTTTTACGAGAAAGAGATCGCCGCCGGAACCTTGACCCGTGACGAGGCGAAAGAGTTGATGTCTTGCTTCTTCATCAAGGTAAACAATCATACCGCCCCGCCGAAAGTGGGTATCACGGCGAAGGAGAGCGGGACCTATAACGATTTCACGAACCTGAACATCGGCGGCATCCGGGCGGACGGCAGCGACGGCGTAAGCGAGGTCTCCTATATCATGTTGGAGACGATCGAGGAGCTGCATATCCTCCAGCCCGGCAGCGCCATCCACGTCAGTGCCCGTACGCCGGAGCGTTTCCTCCGTGCCGGATGCAAGGTGATCCGCCAAGGCCACGGCTATCCGTCGGTATTCAACCCGGATGTGTACGTGCAGGAGTTGATGCGGCAAGGCAAGTCGCTGCGTGATGCCCGCGAGGGAGGTTGCAGCGGTTGCATCGAGGTGGGCGCTTTCGGGAAGGAGGCGTACGTGCTGACCGGTTACCTGAACGTGCCGAAGATATTGGAGGTGACGCTGCATAACGGCGTAGATCCGGTAAGCGGCCGCAAGGTCGGTCTGGAGACCGGCGATCCCCGTGGTTTCCGGACGTATGAGGAGCTTTACGCGGCGTTCATGCGCCAGATCCATTATTTCGTGGACATGAAGGTGCGGGTCAGCAACTATATCGACCGCATGTTCGCCAAGTACGCCCCCGCCACGTTCCTCTCCCTGTTTATCGATGATTGTATCGCGAAGGGTAAGGATTACTACAATTGCGGGCCTCGTTACAATACCACTTATATCCAGTGTACCGGATTAGGCACGATAACCGATAGCCTTTCCGCTTTGCGGAAACACGTCTTCGAGGATAAGACCTTCACGATGGAAGCCTTGTTGGATGCGATGGCGGATAATTTCGAGGGACATGAGCCGATGCGCCAAATGATCCTGAACCGTACGCCTTTCTTTGGCAACGATGATCCGTACGCCGACCAGATCGCCGTCCGTGTCTTCGACGATTTATATGATGCGATCGAGGGCAAGCCGAATACGAAAGGGGAGTGTTTCCATTTGAATATGTTATCCACCACTTGCCATGTCTACTTCGGCAAGGTGATGGGAGCCACCCCGAACGGCCGCTTGGCCGGGCGTGCCATCTCCGACGGTACCTCGCCCTCGCACGGAGCCGATACCCACGGGCCGTCCGCCGTTGTCAAGTCCCTCGGTAAGCTGGATCAGGTGAAGAGCGGCGGCACGCTGCTGAACCAACGCTTCCTGCCCAGCCTGCTCCGGCGGGAGGAGGATATCTCGAAACTGGCCTCCTTGATTCGTAGCTACTTCGCCTTGGGTGGCCATCATATCCAATTCAACATCGTGGATACGGAAACGCTTTACGCCGCCCAGAAGTGCCCGGAGGACTACCGGGATCTGCTGGTCCGTGTAGCGGGCTATAGCGACTATTTCAACGATATGAACGCCGATTTGCAAGCGGACGTGATCGCACGTACGGAGCAAGAGACTTTCTGAGCCATGCTGTTATTCGATATCAAACGATACGCCATAAACGACGGGCCGGGCATCCGTGTCACGATCTTCATGAAAGGATGCCCGCTTGCCTGCGTATGGTGCCATAACCCGGAAGGCATCTCGCCCCGGGCGGAGAAGCTGTATACGAGAAAGAAGTGCATAGGTTGCGGGGCCTGCGTGGATGTATGCCCCACCGGGGCGTTGACCTTGACGGAGGCGGGTATCGTCACGGATCGGTCTCTGTGCCGGACATGCGGTAGATGCGCCGAGGTTTGTCCCACCTTGGCGATGGAGATGTCCGGCCGTGAGTATTCTATCGACGAGGTCATGCGTGAGATCGAGAAAGAGACGGTCTTTATGGATCGCTCCGAGGGAGGCGTTACCTTCTGCGGGGGAGAGCCGTTGTCGCATCCGTCGGACTTGGTTGCCCTGCTGGATCGTTGCGGAGCGTTGGGAATCCATCGTGCGGTGGATACGACCTTGTTCGCCTCGCCGGATACCGTCCGTAGCGTAATGGAGCGCACGGATCTTTTTCTGGTGGATTTAAAGCATATGGATTCCGGTAGCCATTGTCGTTTCACGGGTGTCCCGAACGAGCGTATCCTCTCCAATCTTCGGATGATCGCCGAGGCCGGCATAGACTTCCTCATCCGTATCCCGTTGATCGAGGGAGTCAATGCGGATGAGGAAAATATATCCCGTTCCGCCATCTTCTTGGCCTCCTTGCCGTGGGAGCGGAAAGTCGTTAATCTCCTCCCGTACCACGACATCGGAAAAGGTAAGCACGATAAGCGAGGAACCCTCTACAATCCCGGGCACCTTCCGCTATCCACCCCTTCCGAAGCAGTCCTGCAAAGGTGTATCGATCAATTCGCCTCCTGCGGGATAACTGCGTTGATCGGAGGATAATTAGAATAGGGGTGGGAACTGCTCGCCCTCATTTTACCATTTCTTCCGATACTCCGTAGGCGATATCCCGACGTGTTGCTTGAAGTATTTACCGAAGAAGGATTGGTTGGTGAAGTTTAGCCGGTCTGATATCTCTTGGATGGAAAGGGTGGAGGAGGATAATAACGCCTTCGCCTCCAAGACAACGTAATTATCGATCCATTCCCCGGCCGTACGGTTGCTGACGTTCTTTACCAAAAGGGATAAATATTTGGGAGTCACACATAATTTCCCGGCGTAGAAAGCTACTGATCGTTCCTGCTTATGATGTAAGGCGAGCGTTTGTATGAACGCTGCGAACAACTCCTCTTGCCGGCTCTTCTTCACCTCGATCGGCATATGATTCTTAAACATGCCGTAAACCTCGTGGAATACCGCCAACAATAAGCTCTGGGCAATCTCTTTCCGGTAAGGATGCCCTTTCGCTTTCACTTTCTTCCAGAGAAAAGAATGATATTCCTTGATACAACCTATCTCCTCGGCATTCAACTCAGTGACCGGATGCTCTTTGATGTAGAAGAACGCCGGCAAGGTATTCTGTATATGAGGAATGATCTCCTCCATGAAATTCTTGGAGATGACGATGAAGATCCCGGCCACGTCCTCGCTACGTTCCACGTGTTGGATGATCTGATCGGGCAGGGACAATACGAGATGGTTTTCCCCTACGACATATTCCTCCATATTGATCCGTATACGCATGAAGCCTTTCGTGCAAAGCGCGAATACGACGGCGTCTATTCGCATCGGATGGTCGAGCGAGGGAATATCGTCGATGTTATCGAATATGGCGAAATCCTCGTCGATGAAGTCTATGCCGGGTACGTTCTCGATAAGAGAGATACAAGCTTGAGGTAGATCTGTTACGTTCATAATTTATTCTTGTTTGGGCGATAAAATTAGTGAAATAATAGAATAATCCAATTGAAATGTGTCAAATGGGACAATTTGGTTGCAAAACGGAACTTCTTTGGAGTGGATAAACTCATCATCTTCGCGGTATAATAAATCATAGGATATGAAAAGGATGAAAGGCATTGTTTATGGAGGATTATTATCCGTCGTATTCGTGCTGTCCGGATGTTCGGGCAGTCAAAAAGAGGGACGGGATAGTAAAGAGATCCCGGTGGAGATCGTGAAGGTAGCGAAGACCGTTCCGGCTGATACAAGGAATTATGTGGGAACGGTAGAGGAGGTCGTATCTTCCTCGATTAGTTTTCAGGTGATGGGTAATGTAGAGCGAGTATTGGTGGGCGAGGGGCAGAAGGTCCGTGAGGGCCAACTACTAGCGGTGTTAGACAAGGCGACGCTGGAAAACGCCTATAACGCCTCGGCAGCTTCCTTGCGACAAGCGGAGGACGCCTATGCCCGCATGAGAACCTTGCACGAGAATAAGAGCCTGCCGGATATGAAATGGGTAGAGGTGGAGAGCAAATTGGAACAGGCCCGTTCCATGGAGCGAATCTCGAGGAAAAACCTTGAGGACCGGAACCTGTATGCCCCGTTCGGCGGCGTTATCGGCAAGCGCATGGTTGAGGCGGGAGAGAACGTGCAGCCCGGGCAACCGGTTTTCTCCTTGTTAAGGATAGAGACGGTAAACGTGAAGATCGCCGTCCCGGAGAACGAGGTCGCCACGCTAGGCGATCAAGCCGCCATGATAAAGGTAGCCGCTCTGGGCGGACAATGTTTTGAGGGGAAAGTGACGGAGAAAGGTATCGTGGCCAACCCTATCTCCCATACTTACGAGGCGAAGATCCGGCTGGAGAACCCGTCTGGCGCTTTGTTGCCCGGCATGGTTTGCGATGTACGCCTGTCGGGAGAGGAATCCGTGCCGGCTATCGCCTTGCCGAACAACGCCGTGCTGATAGCGAACGACGGGGGGCGTTTCGTCTGGAAGGTCGTAGACGGAAAGGCGAAAGCTACGCCCGTACGGACGGGCGACTTGACGGAGCGAGGCTTGTTTATTCTGGAAGGGTTGAACGAGGGGGATATCGTCGTGATAGGCGGTTACCAGAAAATCAGTGAGGGCATGAGAGTGCGTGCGTTATGAGAGAACGTAAAAACGGAGTGATCGAATGGACCATGCGTCATTACCAGATCACGTTGCTGGTGATTACCGTGCTGGTCGGGTTGGGTATTTTGGGTTTGGTGGACATGCCGAAACAGGAGTTTCCGGAGTTCACCATCCGCCAAGGCGTGGTAGTGGGTGTTTACCCCGGGGCGACTTCCGGAGAGGTGGAGGAGCAGTTGGCCAAGCCTTTGGAGAGATACCTGTTTACCTTCAAGGAGGTAAAGAAGAAAAAGACGTACTCCATGTCAAGGGATGGAATGGTGTACGTAATGGTGGAGCTGAACGACGACGTGAACAATAAAGACGAGGTCTGGTCGAAGATCAAGCTCGGCTTGCAGAACTTCAAGTCGCAACTGCCCTCGGGCGTACTCGCCGTCATCGCGAATGATGATTTCGGCGATACTTCCGCCTTATTGATCACCTTGGAATCGGAAGACAAGACCTACCGGGAATTGCAGCGATACATGGAGACGCTGGAAGACCGCCTGCGCCGGATCGAGTCCGTATCCAACCTGCGCCGTTACGGGGTACAAAACGAGCAGATCTCGGTCTACTTGGATCCAGACAAGCTAGCCGCTTACGGACTAGATACCCGTATGCTGATGACAACCCTGTTCACCCAAGGCTTTACCACCGCCTCCGGCTCCTTGGAGAATGGCGGCTTGGACATTCCCATCCACCTTTCCGTGACCTATCCCTCGGAGCGGGAGGTAGGCGAGCAGATCCTGCTGGCCGATGCCGACGGGCATATGATCCGCTTGAAAGACGTGGCCCGTATCGTGCGGGAATATCCCGAGCCGGATAGCTATATAACGAACAACGGCAAGAAAGCGATCATCCTTTCCATGGAGATGCGTGAGGGCCATAATATCGTACGATACGGAAAGGAGGTAGACGAGGTATTGCACGCTTTCGAGCGGGATCTTCCCGAGAGTGTCTCGATCCGCCGGATCGCCGACCAGCCGAAGGTGGTGGGAGACTCGGTAAGTTCCTTCGTGCGGGATTTGTTCGTGTCCATCGTGGTCGTGATCTTGGTGATGATGGTACTCTTCCCGTTCCGCTCGGCATTGGTGGCGGCTACTTCCATCCCGATCAGTGTCTTTATCTCGATCGGTGTCATGTACGCTTGCGGCATCCCGCTGAATACGGTGACGCTGGCCGCCTTGATCGTGGTATTGGGCATGATCGTGGATAACTCCATCATCGTGATAGACGCCTATCTGGAATATCTGGACAAGGGCTATTCCCGTTGGTACGCCGCCGTCTATAGCGCCAAGAACTATTTCAGCTCGATCTTGTTGGCTACGCTGTGTATCTGCGTGATCTTTTTCCCGTTGCTTTTCACGATGACGGGGCAGATGTTGGATTTCGTGACCTTCTTCCCTTGGACGCTTTCCATCTCCCTCATGGTGTCGCTGGCGGTGGCAATGGTCTTTATCCCGCTGCTGGAGCGGGTCTTGATCAAGAAGGGATTGAAGTCCGGGCGGGAGAATACAGGCAAGAAGAGGTTCAATCTGCTGGATACCGTACAGGCCGTCTATACGAGGGCGCTGACGTGGACTTTCCGTTTCCCGAAAGCCACGATCGGTCTGGGCGTCCTGACTGTTGCCTTGGCGATCCTAATGATCACCCAATTGAGCCAGCGCATGATGCCGATAGCCGACCGGGATCAGTTCGCCGTCGAGATCTATCTCCCGCAGGGAACCTCGCTGGACCGTACCGCCGCCGTGAGCGATAGTCTCTATAAGCTGTTGTCGGAAGATGAGCGCATCCTGTCCGTCACCTCCTTTATCGGAACTTCCTCGCCCCGTTTCCAAGCTACCTACGCCCCGAACTTGGCCGGGAAGAATTACGCCCAGTTCATTGTCAACACCGCCTCGGTAGAGGCCACCCGTAGCGTGTTGGATGATTATACGGACCGCTACGCCGATTATTTCCCCGACGCTTACGTGAAGTTCAAGCAATTGGATTACCAAAACGTATCCTCTCCTTTAGAGGTCCGTTTCATGGGAGACGATATCGCCCGGTTGAAGCAGGCCGGGGATTCCTTGATGGCCGTGTTGCGTGAGATGGACGGCTTGGTCTGGGTACACACCAATTATGAGGAGGCCTTACCCGACGTACGGGTTCGATTGGACCCAGTGGAAGCCTCCCGCCTCGGGATCACGAAGGCGATGGCCTCGGCCGATCTGGCGATCCGTTACGACGGCCTCTCGGTTGGCTCCCTCTGGGAAGGCGATTACGCTTTGCCGATCCAGCTGAGATCCGATAAGAAAGGGGAGGGTGATGCGTTCGATAAGGTCGGCGACCAGTATCTTCCCACCATCGTCCCCGGCGTGAGCGTCCCGCTCCGGCAAGTCTCCACGATCGAGGGAGGCTGGAATGAGGGGCAGATCGTCCGTCGCAACGGCGTGCGTACCTTGAGCGTCTTCGCCGAGGTAACCCGGGGGACCAACCAGAACGCTATGCAGAAACGGATCGAGCGAGTCATGGAAAGCCGTATTATCCCGACCTTGCCCGAGGGCGTGACGTACGAGTACGGTGGAGCCAAGGAGCTGGATTTCGAGACGATGAACCCGCTGATGCAGGGCTTGGCGATCGCCGTGATCATTGTTTTCTTCTTCCTGTTGGTCAATTTCAAGAAGATCGGCTTGGCGTTGGCGGCCCTGTCCTCGTTGCTGCTCACCTTGTTCGGGGCGGCGCTGGGCTTGTGGGCGTTCCATATCGATTTCAGCTTGACGTGCGTCTTGGGCGTTATCAGCTTGATCGGTATCGTGGTGCGAAACGCTATCTTGATATTCGAGCATGCGCAAGACTTGCGGCTTCATAAGCATTATAGCCCGAGGGATGCCGCCTTCGACGCCGGCCGGCGACGCATGCTCCCGATCTTCCTGACCTCGGCTACAACGGCCGTGGGCGTGGTTCCCATGATCATCAGCGGCAGTTCCCTTTGGATGCCGATGGGTGTGGTGATCTGCTCGGGAACGGTCTTCTCGATGATCTTGGCGGTCATCATCCTGCCTGTTTTCTATTGGAAGATATTCGGGAATAAATGAATGATACGGATGTGGATTAGGATATAATATAGGAATGAATATATGCGGAAAAAAGAGATGATAAAAAGATGGATATATGGCATCGTCGGTTCCCTCGTCTTATGCGTGGGGACCGTGAGCGCCCAGCGGACATTATCGCTGGAAGAATGCCGGGAAATGGCTTTGGAGAATAACGCGAAGATGAAGAACGCCCGTTTGGACGTAGAAGGGGCGAGAGAGGGAAAAAAAGAGGCCTTTACGAAATACTTTCCGAATGTCAGCGCCGTGGGAACAGCTTTTAAGGCGAACCACGGGATGATGGATATGAGCGTGATACCGGGCCTTCTCGAGTTGTCGATGATGGATGACGGCTTGCTGGGTGGGGTGACCGCTATCCAGCCCGTGTTCGCCGGCGGACAGATCGTGAACGGCAATAAGCTGGCCGACTTGGCGCTCGAGGTGAGCCGTTACCAGATGCGCCAATCCGAGGATGAGGTAGCCCTGACGGTGGAGCGGTATTACTGGCAATGGATCTCCCTTCACGAGAAATTAAGGACGATCGAGATCGTGGAATCCTTGGTGGGGAGTCTTTATAAGGATGTGGAGGTAGCGGTCGGCGCCGGCGTGACGACTCGTAATGACCTACTGCAAGTCCAGTTGAAAAAGAACGGCGTGGCGAGCGACCGCCTGCGGGTGGAGAACGGCTTGCGCCTTTCCAAGATGGTGCTGGCCCAATATATCGGTATCGGGGAAGATGATTTCGAGATCGATTTCACGCTGCCCGCCGAGGTGCCCTCCCCGGAGCTTTACCGGGTGAGCCATGAGGAGGCGCTCCCTACGACACTCTCTTATAAATTGCTGGAGAAGAACGTGGAGGCCGCCCGTCTTCAACAAAAGCTGAAGGTTGGGCAATACTTGCCCACCGTGGGGATCGGAGCCGGGTATATGTATCACAACTTACTGGATAAGGACCGTCCGTTCGGCATGGTTTTCGCTACCGTAGCGATTCCGATCAGTGATTGGTGGGGCGGCTCGCACGCCATCCGGAAGCAAAAGCTTCAGGTGAAGGCGGCCGAGTATTCCCGCCAAAACGCCAATGAGCTTCTGTTGGTGCAAATGCGGAAGCTTTGGAACGAGCTGGAGGAGTCTTATAAGCAAGTCAAGCTCTCGGAGGAGTCCATAGCGACGGCCGAGGAGAATGTCCGCCTTAATACGGACTATTATAAGGCGGGCACGGTAACGCTGAGCGATCTTCTGGACGCCCAATCGCTCCTCCAGCAAAGCCGTGACCAGTATACGGGTGATTATACGGCTTATTTGATCAAACGTACGGAATATTTACAGGCGACAGGGCGTTAATTTGTTTTTTTTCCATATATTTGCTTATTAACAAATAATAAAACGAGAAGTGATGATGAGCTACGCCAATTATCTTTACATAGCGATCCGTGCTGCGGTAGACGCAGGCAAGTCGATCATGGATATTTATAACGACCCCGAATCAGACTTCGGGATAGAGAGAAAAGCAGACAACTCGCCGTTGACAAAGGCGGATAAGGCGGCCCATCGATTGATAACAAACGCTTTGTCCGTTACCCCGTTTCCGGTCTTAAGCGAGGAAGGAAAGGAGATCCCGTTCAAGGAGCGCTCCAAATGGGAGACGCTGTGGATCGTGGACCCGCTGGACGGTACCAAGGAGTTTATCAAGAAAAACGGGGAGTTTACCGTGAATATCGCCTTGGTGGAGAAAGGTGTGCCCGTGTTGGGCGTCATTTATGTGCCCGTCCGGAAGGAGTTGTATTTCGCCTCCTCCTCTGTGGGTGCTTATAAGTTTACGGGAATCGATAGCAGTAGCCAGCCCTCGATGGACGAGATGAAGCAGCGGGCGATACGTTTGCCGATAGCGCTGGCGCATCAAGGAGTCGTGGTAGTGGCGTCCCGGTCTCACCAAACGGAGGAGACCACCGCTTTCATCGATAATCTCCGCAAGCAGGGAAAGCCCGTTACGTTGATCAGTAGCGGCAGCAGCCTGAAGATTTGTCTGGTAGCGGAAGGCTCGGCCGATATCTATCCCCGTTTCGCCCCGACGATGGAATGGGATACCGCCGCCGGCCACGCCATCGCCAAGTCTGCCGGTTGCGACATATATCATATCGACGGCAAGACCCCGCTTCGCTATAACAAGGAAGATTTGCATAATCCGTGGTTTATCGTGAAGTGAGGGGGATGTGTATTTTAAGTTACTGTCAGCGGTGGGAGACGGAGCATGCTCCGTCTCTACAAGCCGTACAATGCATTCTTGTTTATTTGGTTATGAACGAAATTTAGAAGACTACCTTGTAAGAATATAAGTTGGCCCAGAATCAATCATTATTGGTCTATATCCCATATAATCCTAAAAATAGGTTAGCGAAAGGAGTGCGCACTTGAGTATTCTTATTATTTTTGCGCTCTTAAAAGTAAATACATGAATTTTGATATAGTGTTTGTGTTGCTGGCCCTGATCGGCATGATCGCAGCCTTGGTATGGGATAAGATGCGGCCGGGAATGGTTCTTCTGACAGTGGTCGTGTTTTTTCTCTGCGTAGGCATTCTTACTCCCAAGGAGATGCTGGAGGGCTTTAGCAATAAAGGGATGATAACCGTAGCCATGCTCTTCCTTGTCAGTGAGGGAGTGCGGCAGAGCGGGGCTTTAGGCCAATTGATCAAGAAACTGCTTCCCGAGGGGAAGACCACCGTCTTCAAGGCGCAGGCGAGGATGCTCCCGCCCGTAGCTTTCGTGTCGGCGTTCCTGAATAATACGCCGGTGGTGGTTATTTTCGCCCCGATCATCAAGCGATGGGCAGAGGCGGTGAAGCTTCCGGCCACGAAATTCTTGATCCCTCTCTCGTATGTCACGATATTGGGCGGTATATGTACCTTGATCGGTACTTCTACGAATCTGGTGGTGCACGGCATGATTCTGGAGGCGGGATATGAGGGCTTTACGATGTTTGAGCTGGGGAAAGTCGGTATTTTTATCGCTATCGCCGGTATTTTATATTTGTTCGCTTTCTCGAACAAGCTGCTTCCGGACTCGAGGACGGATACGGTATCCGAAGACGGGGAGGATGAGAATCCCGGGAATTTCCACCGGGTGGAGGCCGTGCTGGGCGCACGCTTCCCGGGTATCAACAAGACCTTGGGAGAGTTTAACTTTACCCGCCATTACGGGGCGATCGTGAAAGAGGTGAAAAGCGGCGGACAGCGTTTTACCCGTAATCTGGATACGGTGGTGTTGCATGAGGGCGATACCTTGGTGTTGTGGGCGGACGATTCTTTTATCCCTACATGGGGTGAGTCTAGTGTCTTCTTGATGTTGGCGAATGGTAATGAGGCAACGGAGCCGGTATCGAGGAAGAAACGTTGGCTGGCTTTAGGACTGTTGATCTTTATGATTACGGGGGCGACGGTAGGAGAGTTGCCAGTCGTGAAAGAGGCCGTTCCAAGTATGCGCTTGGATATGTTCTTCTTTGTCTGCATTACGACAATCATCATGGCGTGGACTAAGATCTTCCCGCCGAAGAAATACACGAAATACATCTCTTGGGATATCTTGATAACGATCGCTTGTGCCTTCGCTATCAGCAAGGCCATGGAGAATTCCGGCTTTGCCTCCATGATAGCCCGCCATATAATTAGTATGGCCGACGATTTAGGACCGTATGCGTTGCTGGCGATTATATTTATTATTACCAATATATTTACGGAGTTGATCACGAACAACGCCGCGGCGGCATTGAGTTTCCCGATCGCCTTGTCGGTGGCTACGCAATTAGGCGTTGATCCGACCCCATTCTTTGTCGTGATCTGTATGGCGGCGTCGGCTAGTTTCAGTACGCCGATCGGCTACCAGACCAACCTGATCGTACAAGGCGTGGGAGGCTATAAGTTCACGGATTTCGTGAAGGTGGGCCTGCCCTTGAACTTGATCACGTTCTTGATCTCCGTGTTTGTAATACCTATGATATGGAAGTTTTAGAAAATAATATCTATCCGATTTTCGACCGTATGCTGGGTCGTGAGGATAAAGAGGCGCTTCTGGGGCAAAGGGGAGTGATGGTGTGGTTCACGGGTTTGAGTGGCTCGGGGAAAAGCACGATCGCTATCGCCTTGGAGCGTGAGTTGCATAAACGGGGATTGCTTTGCCGCATCCTCGACGGGGATAATATCCGTAGTGGTATCAACAATAATCTCGGGTTCTCGCCGGAGGACCGGGTGGAGAATATACGCCGGATCGCCGAGGTGGGTAAACTGTTTGTCGATACGGGTGTTATAACCATAGCGGCTTTTATCAGCCCGAACAACGAGTTGAGAGAGATGGCGTCCGCTATCATCGGTAAAGCGGATTTCTTGGAGGTTTACGTAAGTACGCCGCTCGCCGAGTGCGAACGCCGTGACGTGAAAGGCCTGTATGCCAAGGCCCGGAAAGGCGAGATCAAGGAGTTTACCGGGGTTTCCGCCCCGTTCGAGGCGCCGGAGCGTCCGGACCTGTCCTTGGATACCTCCGTATTGAGCGTGGAGCAATCCGTGAGCCGGTTGTTGGAGTTGATCATACCGAAAGTAGAAATTAAACACTGAAAAAAGATATGTCTGATTACAAGTTAAGTCATTTACAGGAGCTGGAGGCCGAGTCTATCCACATCATCCGTGAGGTAGCCGCCGAGTTCGAGAATCCTGTTATGCTTTATTCCATCGGGAAGGATTCTTCCGTGATGGTCCGTCTGGCCGAGAAGGCTTTCGCTCCGGGTAAGGTTCCTTTCCCGTTGATGCACATCGATTCGAAATGGAAGTTTAAGGAGATGATAGAGTTCCGTGATTCTTATGCGAAGAAATTCGGCTGGAACTTGATCGTGGAGTCTAATATGGAGGCTTTCCACGCGGGCGTGGGCCCGTTCACGCATGGAAGCAAGGTGCATACGGACTTGATGAAGACGCAGGCTTTGCTTCATGCCTTGGATAAATATAAGTTCGACGCCGCTTTCGGCGGCGCCCGCCGTGACGAGGAGAAGAGCCGTGCGAAAGAACGTATCTTCTCGTTCCGCGATAAGTTCCATCAATGGGACCCGAAGAACCAGCGCCCGGAGTTGTGGGATATCTATAACGCCCGTGTGCATAAGGGCGAGAGCATCCGTGTATTTCCGCTATCGAACTGGACGGAGCTGGATATCTGGCAATATATCCGTCTGGAGAATATCCCGATCGTTCCCCTGTATTTCGCCAAGGAGCGTCCGTGCGTGGAGATCGACGGTAATTTGATCATGGCGGACGACGACCGCTTGCCGGAGCAATACCGGGACCAGATCCGTATGCGTATGGTCCGTTTCCGTACGTTGGGCTGCTGGCCGCTGACCGGCGCCGTGGAGAGCGAGGCGGATACGATCGAGAAAATCGTGGAGGAGATGATGACCACGACGAAGAGCGAGCGTACGACCCGTGTGATCGACTTCGATCAAGACGCTAGTATGGAGCAGAAGAAACGGGAAGGGTATTTTTAACACAGAAGAGACATGGCAGATACAAAATTAAATATAAAGGAATTCCTAGATAAGGACGAGCAGAAGGACCTGCTGAGATTCTTGACCGCCGGCTCGGTGGATGATGGCAAATCGACCTTGATAGGCCGATTGCTGTTTGATAGTAAGAAAATATACGAGGATCAGTTGGATGCCTTGGAGCGTGACAGCAAGCGTATGGGCAACGCCGGCGAGCATATCGACTACGCTTTGTTGCTGGATGGCTTGAAGGCCGAGCGTGAGCAAGGTATCACGATCGATGTGGCTTACCGCTATTTCAGCACGAACAACCGTAAGTTCATCATCGCCGACACCCCGGGGCACGAGCAGTACACCCGGAATATGATCACGGGTGGTTCCACGGCGAATCTGGCGATCATCTTGGTGGATGCCCGCACGGGCGTGATCACGCAAACCTGCCGTCACACCTATCTGGTATCTTTGCTGGGGATCAAACATGTGGTACTGGCCGTGAATAAGATGGACTTGGTGGACTTCGACAAGGATACGTTCGACCGGATCGTGGCGGATTATAAACGTTTCGTGGAGCCGCTGGATATCCCGGATATCACGTATATCCCCTTATCGGCCTTGGATGGCGATAACGTGGTGGAGAAGAGTGATCGTACGCCTTGGTACGAGGGTACGTCTTTATTGGATTATCTGGAGAACGTGCCTATCGACTTGGATCGTAACTACGAGGACTTCCGTTATCCGGTGCAATACGTGTTGCGCCCGAATCTGGATTTCCGTGGGTTTAGCGGCAAGGTGGCTAGCGGTATCGTGCGTAAGGGAGATACGGTGATGGCGTTGCCTTCCGGGAAGACCTCGAAGGTAAAGAGCATCGTCACCTACGAGGGTGAGTTGGAGCAGGCTTTCCCGCCTCAATGTATTACGATCACCTTGGAGGACGAGATCGATATCTCCCGTGGGGAGATGCTGGTGCACCCGGATAACTTGCCGATCCGCGACCGTAATTTCGAGGCCATGCTGGTGTGGATGGATGAGGAAGCCATGGACGTGAACAAGCAGTTCTACATCAAGCAGACCACTCATACGACACGTGCCCGTGTGGATAGTATCCGCTATAAGGTGAACGTGAACACGATGGAGCAGTCTTCCGTGGATCATCTGGAGCTGAACGAGATCGGCCGTGTGGTATTTACTACCGGCAAGGAGTTGTTCTTCGATCCGTATAGGAGGAATAAGCAGACCGGCTCGTTTATCTTGATCGATCCGATTACGAATAATACGTCCGCCGTGGGTATGATCATCGACCGTGTGGACGCTAAAGATATGGTGACGGAAGACGCTTTGGCTACCTTGAACCTCCCGGAGATGGGAATCGGAGAGGAGCATTATGAGGCGATCCGTAAGGTTTGTGAGGAGTTGGGCCGGCAGGGCGTATCTGTGAAATGTATAACGGAAAAACGATAGGATATGGGATTGTTGGAGTTTGATAAGCTACCGATCAATACGTTGGTCGGGGCGGATTGGGATACGTTCAGGAAGGTGACGGCCCGGCAGCAGATAGACAAGGGCTTTAAGGGTAAGTATCGCCTTACGACCGGTGTTTGCCGCCTGTTGAGCGCCTTGAAGCCGATCGAGGATAGCCGGTTCAAGAAATTGGCCGATAAGCCGCTCGAGATGGACCCCTTGTTTATCTTGGGGCATTGGCGGAGTGGTACGACTTTTGTTCATAACATCTTCGCCTGCGATAAGCATTTCGGTTATACCACGACGTACCAGACGGTATTCCCGCACCTGATGCTCTGGGGGCAGCCTTTCTTCAAGAAGAACATGGCTTTCTTGATGCCGGATAAGCGTCCGACCGATAATATGGAGTTGAAGGTGGATCTTCCGCAAGAGGAGGAGTTCGCCTTGTCGAACATGATGCCTTATACATATTATAATTTCTGGTTCTTCCCGAAACGCTGGATGGAGTATTGCGATCGTTACTTATTGTTTAACGATATCACGGAGGAGGAGCGGCGGATCTTCATGGATACTTTCATGCGTCTGGTTAAGGTTTCCCTCTGGAATACGAACGGTACGCAGTATTTGAGCAAGAACCCACCGCATACGGGGCGTGTGAAGACATTGCTGGAGATGTTCCCGAACGCTAAGTTCATCTACTTGAAGCGAAATCCGTATACGGTATTCGAGAGTACCCGCAGTTTCTTTACGAATACGATCCAGCCATTGCGTTTGCAGGATATCACGAACGAGCAGATCGAGGCGAACTTCATCGAGGTATATCGCCGTCTTTTCTACAAGTACGAGGAAGAGAAGCACCTGATACCGGAAGGCAATCTGGTGGAAGTGAAGTTCGAGGATTTCGAGAAAGACGCTTTCGCCATGACGGAAAATATTTACGGGTCATTAAACTTACCCGGCTTTAAGGAGTCTAAGGCGGATATAGAGAAGTATCTGGGCAAGAAGAAGGGCTACAAGAAGAACCAATACAAGTACGAGGATCGTACGGTCCGGCTCGTAGAGGAAAATTGGGGCATGGCCTTGAAGGAATGGGGCTATAGCTTATAAATAAAAGGGTTAGATAGGTATTAAATTGATAGAGGGATGGGTTTGAGTTTAAGAAAGAAAGCGTTATTTTTGGCAATCGCTTGTATGCCTTTGTCCGTGGTTCTCGCGGACGGGGATGGGGTGACATCGGAGAATGTGGTGCCCTTCGCTTATGGAGACATGGATAATTGGATTGTCCGTGAGATTCATGAGTCTGGCATTATCGGGGGAAATACGAAATGGCTTTATGAGCTGGGGCCCTCGGATACGATTGTCGGTAATACGGCGTTTCGTAATATGGGCGGTTCTCCGTGGGCTACTTCCAACGTGATGGCGAAAGTGGCGGGAGTGGTGAAAACCAATACGTCTGTTTTCCCGGAGAAACGGGGGGATGGGATGTGCGCCCGCATGGAGACCCGTTATGAGAGCGTGAAGGTTTTCGGTTTGGTGGATATCGAGGTGATCGCCGCCGGCTCCGTTTTCTTGGGTACGGTGCATGAGCCGATCAAGGGAACAAAAAACCCTCAAGCGATGTTACAATCAGGAGTGCCTTTCTCCAAGAAGCCGAAAGCGTTGCGGTTTGATTATAAGGTGAAAGCCGCTCCCGAGAAGAATCGGGTACGTAGTACGGGGTTCAGCCGTAAGAGTACGGTGGCCGGGCAGGATTCCTTGGCGGTGATCTTGTTGTTGCAGAAACGATGGGAAGACGCGGAAGGGAATGTTTATTCCAAGCGGGTCGGTACGATGGTGCAACGCTATACGGAATCTACCCCTGATTGGGTAAATGACGCTACTTACCCGATCCTTTATGGAAATATAACATCCAAACCCGAATATAAACCGTATATGCGTATACAAGTAGAGGAACGTTATACGTTAAATAGTAAAGGAAAAAGCGTTCCTATCCAAGAGGTAGGCTGGGCGGAGCCGGGCGAGGCACCTACGCATATGGTGTTGCAGTTCACCTCCAGCCACGGAGGGGCCTATATCGGCTCTCCGGGAAATACGTTTTGGATAGACAACGTAGAATTAATATACTAATATGGTCGAAGCAAAGATAAAAGCCCTGCGTGATGAGCTGGAGCGGCATAATTATAATTATTATGTGCTTTCGGCACCGACAATATCAGACTTTGAGTTTGATAAGATGATGAAAGAGTTGCAGGAACTGGAGGCGGCGCATCCCGAGTTCGCCGATCCGGATTCCCCGACTCGGCGAGTGGGGAGCGACCTCTCGAAAGAGTTTGAGCAAGTAGTACATAAATATCCGATGCTTTCGTTGGGTAATACGTACTCCGAGGATGAGATCCGAGATTTTTATGATCGTACGGTCCGCTCCTTGAATGAGCCTTTCGAGATTGTGGCGGAGCTTAAATATGATGGCACTTCTATCTCTTTGACCTATGAGAAAGGACGCTTGACGCGTGCCGTGACCCGTGGCGACGGTACTCGTGGTGATGACGTGACGGCGAATATCAAGACCATCCGTTCGGTTCCATTAAGACTCCGGGGTTCTGATTTTCCGGAGGAGTTCGAGATCCGTGGCGAGGTATTGCTGCCTTGGGCGGAGTTCGATCGCTTGAATAAGGAACGGGAGGAGCAGGAGGAACCCTTGTTCGCCAATCCTCGCAACGCCGCTTCCGGTACGTTGAAACAGCAGAATCCGGCTATCGTGGCCTCCCGTAAGCTGGATGCTTATTTCTATTATTTATTGGGTGAGAACCTGCCGGCCGAAGGGCATTATGAGAATTTGCAGGCGGCTCGCGCATGGGGTTTTAAGATTCCGGACGTGATCCGCAAATGCCAGAGCCTACAGGATATATTCGATTATATCGCTTATTGGGATGTGGAACGTAAGAACCTGCCCGTGGCGACGGATGGAATCGTGTTGAAGGTAAACTCGCTTCGTCAGCAGAGGAACTTAGGTTTTACGTCGAAAAGCCCTCGCTGGGCGATCGCTTATAAGTTTCAGGCGGAGCGTGCCGAGACTCGCTTGAACTCGGTCTCTTTCCAAGTGGGACGGACGGGGACGGTTACTCCGGTGGCGAATCTCGAGCCCGTATTGTTGGCGGGGACGGTGGTGAAGCGGGCTTCCTTGCATAACGCCGATATTATCGAGGGGCTTGACTTGCATATCGGCGACCAAGTGTATGTGGAGAAAGGCGGGGAGATCATCCCGAAGATCGTGGGAGTGAACGTGGAGGCTCGTTCGATGCTGATGGGGGATAAGGTCCGCTTTATCCGTGTGTGTCCGGAGTGCGGGACTCCTTTGGTGCGTCCGGAGGGAGAGGCGGCGCATTACTGTCCGAACGAGTCGGGCTGTCCTCCTCAGATCAAGGGGCGTATAGAGCATTTCGTGACCCGGAAGGCGATGAATATCAATATAGGCCCGGAAACGGTGGAGGATTTGTACAACGCCGGTTATGTAAAAGACTCGGCGGACTTATATACGTTGACGGTTGCCGATTTATTGCGTCTGGAACGGTGGGCGGAGAAGAGCGCCCAGAATCTGATGTCGAGTCTGGAGGAATCCAAGCAAGTTCCTTTTGAGAGGGTCTTGTTCGGTCTGGGGATTCGTTTCGTGGGAGAGACGGTCGCTAAACGCTTGGTCTCGGCTTTCCATTCGATCGAGGCATTGGAGCAGGCGTCCTTAGAGGATTTGGTAGCCGTGGACGAGATCGGCGAGCGGATCGCCCAGAGTGTATTGAGTTATTTCTCGGACGAGAAGAACCGTACGTTGGTGAACCGATTAAAGGAACAGGGCTTGCGGATGGCGGTTTCCGAGGAGCAATTGGCGAACCGTTCCGAGAAGTTGAAAGGATTGACGATCGTGATCAGCGGGACATTTTCCAAGCATTCACGTGACGAGTATAAGGCGATGATTGAGCAACATGGCGGCAAGAATAGCGGCTCCGTCTCAGGGAAGACCGATTATATCCTTGCCGGCGAGAATATGGGACCGGCCAAGCTGGAGAAAGCGGCGAAGCTGGGTGTGAAGATTATCAACGAGGATGCGTTCTTAAATATGCTGGAATAAATGTTTACGAATTATTTTATCAAGAAGAAGATACAGGCTTTAGTGTCGGACGCCGGGGGGCGTCCGCATCGTTCCCTTTCCTTGGATGAGGCACGTTCGCTTTTGGTCTTGTATAATATAGAGGATCACGAGGACGTCATGAGGGCCTTGGAGCCTTTGCGCAAGGCGAAGAAGGATATCAAGACGTGTGTGTATGTGCCGTCCGGAGGAGCGGATATTCCTTTCGACGATTCCAATATTCCTGTACATTCAAAGAGCGATCTCAATGCGTGGGGATTCCCTTCAGATAGTGTCTTGGAAAAGGTGGGCGCTCTCAAGGCGGATATCTTGATCGATATCACCCGGCCGGGTTGTTATGCCTTGCAATACATCGCTCTCCGGCATCCATCCGCCTTCAAGGTCGGGATTAAGTATCCGGGCCAAGAATGGTACGACTTAGGCTTGACTGTAACAGATAAGGACGATATTCAGTATTTATTCGGACAGATATTATTTTATTTGCGTTCCATCCGTGCTAAATGATATAATTTCCTTATTTTTGCAGTGCTAAATAACAAAAAGGAATATTTTCCCCATGGCAGACATAAATTTAAAAGGAATGGGTGTGGCGTTGATCACGCCATTCAAGGAAGATGAGAGTGTAGATTACGAGGCGTTAGGCAAGCTGGTGGATTATCAGGTGCAGAACGGTACGGATTATTTGGTAGTGCTGGGAACTACAGCGGAAACTCCTACACTTACGGAAGAAGAAAAGAAAAACATTATAAGCTTGGTAGTGACTCGTGTACGGGGCCGTATCCCTATCGTATTAGGCGTGGGAGGTAATTGTACACGGTCGGTTGTCGAGAAGTTGAAGACAGATAATTTTGAGGGTATCGACGCTATCCTCTCGGTCGTACCTTATTATAATAAGCCTTCCCAAGAAGGGATTTACCAGCATTACAAGGCGATCGCCAACGCTACCCATTTACCGATCGTACTCTATAACGTACCGGGGCGTACGGGCGTGAACATGACGGCTGAGACTACGCTTCGCATCGCCCGTGAGTTCGATAACGTGATCGCCGTGAAAGAGGCTTCCGGCAATATCACCCAGATGGATGATATCATCAAGAATAAGCCGGCCCGTTTCAACGTGATCTCCGGTGACGATGGTATTACTTTCCCTTTAATGACATTAGGTGCGGTGGGAGTGATCTCCGTGATCGGTAACGCCTTCCCTCGTGAGTTTAGCCGTATGGTACGTCTGGCCTTGGCGGGTGATTATGATAGCGCACGTACGATCCATCACAGCTTCACGGAGCTGTTCAGCCTGTTGTTCGTGGATGGAAATCCTGCCGGAGCGAAGAGTATGTTAAATATGATGGGCTTTATCGAGAATAAGCTTCGTTTGCCTTTGGTTCCTACACGTATCGTCACGTATGAGAAGATCCGTGAGGTGTTGCGACAGTTGAGCATTAAGTGCTGATCCGCTTTTAACGGCAACGATTCTTATTATTTATATAGGATAACAAAAGGGGCTTCATGTGTCATAGAGGGCATGTGAAGCCTTTTTCTATTGATATGCTCCAACTCCTCATACCGATACTTCAACCTTGATTTCGGTCACTTCATTATTTTATGTCGGGCAGGCAAACGCTTACCTTTTATTTTTGTAACTATTCTATTAAATAAATGAAGTGATGTTTAAAGCGATTGTCCATTTTTCTATTCAGAAGAAACTATTCGTTGGGTTGACAACCTTGTTTCTGCTTCTGGGGGGAATCTATGCCATGATGACTTTACCGATAGATGCCGTACCGGATATAACGAACAATCAAGTGCAAATCGTGACGGTATCGCCAACCTTGGCCCCGCAAGAGGTAGAGCAATTGATCACCATGCCTATCGAGATAGCGATGAGTAATATCATGAACGTGGAAGAGATCCGCTCCGTTTCCCGCTTTGGCCTGTCATTGGTAACGGTCGTGTTTAAGGAAAGCGTGCCTACCTTGGATGCCCGCCAACTTATAAACGAGCAGATACAGACCGTGGCGGGAGAAATCCCCACGGAACTGGGTACGCCGGAGCTGATGCCTATCACGACCGGCTTGGGCGAGATTTATCAATATGTATTGAGCGTGGAGCCCGGTTATGAGGAGAAATACGACGCCATGGAACTCCGTACCATTCAGGACTGGATCGTGAAACGGCAACTGAGCGGTATACCGGGTATCGTGGAGATCAATAGCTTTGGCGGCTATCTGAAACAGTATGAGGTGGCGGTAGATCCGGATGCCCTTTATTCCTTGAATATTACGATCGGCGAGGTGTTTGAGGCACTCAACCGGAATAACCAGAATACGGGCGGCAGTTATATCGAGAAAATCAATAAGGCTTACTACATCCGTAGCGAGGGAATGATCGGCAAGATAAAGGACATCGAGCGCATCGTGATCACGAACCGTGGAGGGATACCGATTCATATAAGCGATGTCGGCTCGGTTCGCTTTGGTTCCGCCAAGCGTTTTGGAGCCATGACAAAGGATGGCGAGGGAGAGTGCGTGGGCGGTATCGCCATGATGTTGAAGGGTGCGAACGCCAATGTCGTGACCAAGGAACTGGAGGCACGGGTCGAAAGGGTACAGAAAATGTTGCCGGAAGGTGTTCGTGTAGAACCTTATTTGAATCGTTCCGAATTGGTAGACCGAAATATATCCACCGTGATCCGTAACTTGATAGAGGGAGCGTTGATCGTCTTTATCGTATTGATCATCTTCTTGGGGAATGTGCGGGCCGGCTTGATCGTGGCTTCCGTGATCCCGTTGGCGATGCTTTTCGCTTTTATCTTGATGCGTGTTTTCGGGGTCTCCGCCAATTTGATGAGTTTGGGGGCCATCGATTTCGGTATCGTGGTCGATGGATCGATCGTTATATTGGAGGGGATGTTGGCGCATATCTATTCGAGGCGGTTGATGGGGCGTACGCTCTCTGCCGAGGAGATGGACCGGGAGGTCGAGGCCGGAGCCGGTCATGTCGCCCGGAGCGCTACCTTTGCCGTATTGATCATTTTGATCGTCTTCTTCCCGCTACTTACGCTGACCGGGATAGAGGGCAAGTATTTTACCCCCATGGCGAAGACCTTGGTATTTTGTATTATCGGAGCTTTGATCCTTTCGCTCACCTACGTGCCGATGATGGCCTCCCTGTTCCTAAAGCGTACGATCTCTTCGAAGCCTACATTCGCCGATCGTTTTTTCGGGAAATTAAACGGGGTTTACAGGCGTACGCTTCATTTCTGTCTGCGTCATATCTGGGGAACGATCGCTTGTTCTTTCGCGGCTCTGGCTGTGTCCCTTTTCTTATTCACGAGGTTAGGGGCGGAGTTTATCCCTACGCTGGATGAGGGGGATTTCGCCATGCAGATGACGCTTCCCGCCGGTAGTTCCCTGACGCATAGTATCGAGCTATCGAAGCAAGCGGAAGAGACCTTGATGAAGAGTTTCCCGGAGATCAAACACGTGGTAGCCAAGATCGGAACGGCCGAGGTTCCGACCGACCCGATGGCGGTGGAAGATGCGGATATCATGATCGTGATGAAACCTTTCAAGGAATGGACCTCGGCCTCCAGCCGTGCGGAGATGGTGGAGAAGATGAAGGCTTCCTTGGAACCGATTACGGGGGCGGAGTTTAACTTCAGCCAGCCGATCCAGCTTCGCTTCAATGAATTGATGACGGGGGCCAAGGCGGATATCGCGATCAAGCTATATGGAGAGGATATGGCGGAGCTTTATAAGAAGGCGAAGGAAGCTTCTCTTTTCGTGGAGCAAGTACCGGGAGCCGCCGATGTGATCGTGGAGCAGGCGATGGGGCTGCCGCAATTGGTCGTACACTACGACCGTGCCAAGATCGCCCGTTACGGGATGAATATAGAGGAGTTGAACACGATCATCCGTACGGCTTATGCGGGAGAGGCGGCGGGTGTCGTTTTCGAGAATGAGCGACGTTTCGACTTGGTGCTTCGTCTGGATAATGATAAAGTGGCGGATCTGAATTTGGATAAGCTCTTTGTACGGACTGCCGAGGGAATCCAGATCCCGGTTAGCGAGGTCGCTACGATCGAGCTGGTCAACGGGCCTCTACAGATTAACCGGGATGCCACGAAACGCCGTATCGTGATCGGGGTGAATGTCCGTGACGCTGATATCCAGAAAGTCGTGCGTACTATCCAAGAAACCCTTGACAAGCATATCAAGCTGGAACCGGGATACTACTTTGAGTATGGCGGCCAGTTCGAGAACTTGCGGAATGCGATCAATACGCTTACGATCGTGATACCGGTCGCCTTGTCATTGATCTTATTGCTATTGTTCTTTGCCTTTAAGAGTGTTACCTACTCGCTGGTGGTATTTTCTACCGTCCCGTTATCCTTGATAGGGGGTATTCTGGCCCTTTGGTTACGAGGGTTGCCTTTCAGTATATCGGCGGGGGTCGGCTTTATCGCCTTGTTTGGCGTAGCGGTCTTGAATGGTATATTAATGATTAATCATTTTAATAACTTACGGAAACAAACTAAATATCAAATGACAACGAATCGTATCCTCGCGAAAGGATGTCCGCATCTACTTCGCCCCGTATTCTTGACCGGCCTGGTAGCTTCTCTAGGATTCGTGCCGATGGCGATAGCGAAGTCTGCGGGCGCGGAGGTGCAACGTCCGTTAGCGACGGTCGTGATCGGAGGCTTGATTGTCTCCACGATCTTGACGTTGATTATTATCCCGGTATTTTATCGGTTGGTAAATAGCTCGGCCGCTTGGAAGCGCCAACGCTGGTTGAAGCGCCTATTGCCGTTTCTTCTTTTTTTAGGTATCTTATTCCCCACGCATGCCCAACAGACGGTGTCGTTGGAAGAAGCCGTGACGATCGCCTTGGAGAATCATCCTCGCCTGAAGACTGCCACGGCATCCATTGAACGTAGTCGTGCTTCACGGGGAGAGAGCTGGGAGGTGTCACCGACCACCTTTAATTATTCATGGGGACAGATCAACGGTGAGACACGAAACGACAATCAGATGGAGATCACGCAATCCTTAGGCTCTCTATTGACCCCATTTTATAAGAACGCCTTGGTGAACCGTCAAGTCGCCACGGGAGAATATTACCGGGACTTGGTGAAGAAGGAGATTACGGCCGAGGTAAAACGGGCATGGGCTTATTATCAATATGCCTTTCATCTATGTGCCTTGTATAAAGAGCAGATCGAGTGGGCCGGACGTTTGCGAAAGGCAAGTCAGTTGCGTTATGAGCAAGGGGATATCACGCTATTGGAGCGGAATATGTCATCTACCTTGGTCGCCGATCTGCAAACCCGTTTGTCGCAGGCGGAGGAGGAGTTGCAATTGGCTGCCCGTCGTTTCTCATGGACTTGTTATTCGGATTCCCCATTGCTGCCTATGGATACGACATTGGTTTTATTCCCCGCTCGCATAGCCGAGATCGCTCCGTCCGATATCCATCTGAATTATTTCCGGAGCGTGGCCGATGAAAAGAAAGCCATGCTTCGTATCGAACGAAGCCGTTTCTTCCCGGAACTATCGGTAGGATATGTGCGTCAGAAAATAGCCCCGTTGAGCGGTCTGGACTCTTGGATGGTCGGGATCTCGTTCCCGGTATTGTTCTTCCCGCAGCATAGCCGGGTAAGGCAAGCGAAGATCGATTCCTATATCGCCCGCACGGAAGCGGAGAGCAACATCCGTCAGTTGAACAATAAGGTGGAGGAGTTGAGCGTTGCGCTTCGTAAGGAAGGAGAGCATATCCGCTATTATACGACCGGCGCTTTACCGGAAGCGGATGCTTTGTTGAAGAGCGCGACGGTACAGTTCAAAGAGAACGAGACAGATATCACGCAGTTTGTTCAAAGCCTGAACGCCGCCCGGGAGATCCGGCGGGGATATATCGAGGCCGTATATGCCTATAATATATCGGCGCTTGAGTTGGAGTTGTATAGTAGATAACCAGAAAAATAGTATAAGATGAAAAAGATATGGATTCCTGCGGCTCTTATGGCATTGGCCGCATGCAGTATGACAAACAATGCGGAGAAAGGACAGGGCGATTCGCAAGACATAACTGCCCGGCCCGCTATTACTCAAGTAGCAGAAAACGTACCGTCCGAACCATCCGTGGATAGCGTAGAGGTGGATGGGATTTCCTCGGCTACGGCCCTTCCGAATCACTCCTCTTTCAACGGGATCATGGTAGTTCCCCCGCAGCGGCAGGCTACGGTTACGTTGACGATGGGAGGCACGGTTCATGCTACTACGCTGCTTCCGGGCGATTATGTGAAGAAGGGCTCGGTGATCGTCAGCTTGGAGAATCCGGATTTTATCACGTTGCAACAGACCTATTTGGATGCCCATGCCCAAACGGAATACTTAGAGGCTGAGTATAAAAGGCAACAGCGTTTGAGCGAGCAAGAAGCGGCCTCGCAAAAACGTTTCCAGCAAAGCAAGGCGGATTATCTTTCCATGAAGAGCCGTCAAGATGCCGCCGCCGCGCAACTTGCTATCCTTGGTGTCTCCGCCGGCGATCTTCTGGAAG